>JAFZWQ010000016.1 GCA_017617235.1 Bacteroidaceae bacterium
GCCTCCTCTTGCCAATCTCCAACAGCAACTGCAGCAGGTCGCGGAAATCTGTGATACCCTCCGGTACAAATTCGTCCAGTTTCTCGCGAACCTCCTCGCAGAACGTCTTCACCAGCGTGGCTTCCGCCTTGCGACCCACGAAGAAATAAAGGCCAGGAGCCTCCTCCTTGGTTTCCTCCATCAGTCGGTACACCAGACTTGTCTTGCCCACACGCCTTCTGCCCGTCAGCACCACAAATCTGCTGTAATCTTCATACGCTTGCCGCTGCATTTCTCGCAGTCTTTGCATCTCCAGTTCCCTGTCGTAAAACTTTTTCATATCTCCATTCTTTTATAACTGTAAATTTTACAGCCGTTAAATTTCGATACAAAGATATGACATTAATTTTAATCCACCAAATTATTTCTTCTCCATCGTATTATCAAATATTTTCTCGGCAGCTATATCCCCTGCATGAACATACTTAATCCCATGAATGTCAAGCCAGCATATAAGCCAGAAAACATCAGATTATCTTCCTTCGGACAAGGCTTTATATGCTGCATATTATTGCTTTGAAAATGTATTTCGCTGAACAGAATCTTTATATTTTCTTTCAAATTTGGCTGGTTCTCTTTGAGAAGAAGCCCGTGTCGAGCTATTTAACCGAATCTATAATTCTAAATTAAAACCAGAGAATGATTGTCAGAAATGACTATTCTAAATTTCCATGAACACTAGTGATTCTTTACACAACTACTTTCTATTCAATTATAATAAGATGTTGTTTTCTGACTCATTATTCCAGAAAAGATTTTTAGGGGTCATAATGTGTTTATCAATCTATATAAAAACGCTTTCTTTCTTCACTCGTCAGTTGACGCGACTTCAATTGTTCCCTTGTATTAGAAATCAGTTCACCCAACAATGGGAAGTCCCACCAATATATAGCGCCTCCTTTCTCCGTAGAAATGACATATCGACCATCTTGCGAAAAAAATGCAGATTTAGGTTCGGACAGAACTCCGTCAAATGTAACAATCGTATCCCCATTATGCGTGTCAATAATGATAAGAGGGGTATTTATATCTGCTATTGTTGCCACGAGGTAATTCCCATCACAACTACAGGTAATTGAATTTACGATGTCTCTTACTTCCTTTTTCCATTTAATTTGACCATCTTTTACATCCCAACAAATTATCTGTTTATCTTCTCCTCCAGAAATTAATAGTGAATTATCATTGCAAAAGACAACTGTTGTGATGACGTTTGTATGCCCTTCTAATGATTGTGCCATTTCCCCTGTTTGCACATCCCAGACTTGCACTTCTCTATCTAATAATCCGACAGCGAGATATTTTCCATCAGGGCTAAACGCAATAGAAAAAACATGATTGGTTGAAGATTTAATATCTCTAATAACACCCCATTTAACCGCATCCCATATAACTACACTTCCATTAGACAAAGATGCAGCGAGCTTGGTATTATCCGGACTATACACTGCACAAGTAAATGCATATTTACCTTCGACCACCGACTCCGACTTCAACTGATATAAATGTTTATACGATTTTGCATCCCATATAGACACCGTTCCATCAGCAGACGCTGAAGCCATTTGCCGTCCGTCCACACTATATGCAATAGATGTAATAATGTCCTCATGCGCCTTAATTCTTTTCTCACAACTCCCAGAAGAAATATCCCATATCGCCATTTCTGCTTTTTCGTATCTAGAACCAATACTAGTTACTAATTGAGTTCTATCCGAATTGAGTGCGGCAGAAACCAAAGGCGATTCGTCTATTGCAATCATTTTAATACAGGATGGCAATGTCTCCGCTACAACAATAGTATTATCCAATGCTTCCATCGCAATGTAATTGCCAAAAGTATCAAAATGCGCGTTTTTAATTATTACGTCTGATATAACATCACCATTAATACATTTTTTCTTCGCGATATCCCAGATATATATCAAGCCATTGTCATGTACGGTAATAAGTCTACTTCCATTATCGTGGAATGCTATTGATACTATTCCGCCTGAAGTCTCGCCTGTTTCCTCGTTTACATTAGATTCCCACTCTATTGTTTGAACTTGTTTAAGACTCGGTAGCTCCAATATTATAATATTACTTTTGATCGGTGTAGAGACAAAAAATGCCATATATCGGCTATCTGCACTAAATATAGCCTGAGTTTTATCCACATATTCTTCGGCATTTTTGTCCACATTGTTCTTTACATGCGCATCATTCTCTAAATCCCAAAGGATAAAACCCTTATCTGTCGCAGTTAACCTAAACCGACCATCGGGACTATCTGTAATTCTATAAATTGGATCATCTAATTGAATTGTAGAAGAAGTGCCATTTTCAAAGTCCAAAACGCACATTTCACCCTCAAGAGTAGAAATGACCAATTGTCTGCCATTTGGAGTATATTCTATGGAACTAACCGATTGTATATGCGCATCATGAAATAATTCATTTGCTTCATATATCCATGTTTGCTTACCAGAGACGACATCCCACGATGCGATAGTCTCATCAGCAAAAAATACCACCACGTTGCCGTCATCAGGTGAGAATGTAATACATCTCCCAAATGGATGCCGACAAGCAATTTGATTAACAACCCTCCCTGTTCTCACATCCCAAATCCATATTGTGAAGTCATTAGCCACGGACGCCACTAGTTTCCCGTCTGAACTAAACGCTACATCCTCTATGCTAAGTTTGTGTCCTCGCAGCATTACTTTATGTTTGAATGACGCTTGACGCAAAGCACGTTCAGCCTCAACCACATAAGGACGATCCGGATCGCTAAGTTCTTTTGGCAACACCTCCAAAGACAATAATTGTGCTAAAACGGAGTCCTCATTTATGCCACATGCCTTTTCGGCAACAAAACGAGATTGCATTCGTTGGAATCGCTCTATTTCTTCTCGTTTCTTTCGTTCTTCTTCTGCTTTATCATGTTCGTATCTATTCCATAGTTCATTAAAAGAAACGTTCGGTAATAGCCCAGCAATAACCTTGATAAATGCCTTATCTCGGCCACTCTCCTGAACATTTCCACCTATGCGTTCTTCTATACCCTGCAATTGGTGCAACTGGCTTGGGAAGCATTCTTTTTCTTCATTTTGCGCATATGGAGTACCTTCTACAATAAACGGGAAAATTTGGTTAACATTATTTATTCCCTTATTCTTACCGATTTCTATAAAGTCTGAAATTTCTTTATTAACCCATACCGATTTTGCAGAGTTTGGGGAACAAATTACAATTAAGTTGGCCGAGTTTTCTAAAGCTTCATGTATCTGCTGAGGAAGATTTCCTGCTTTAAGTTCATCTACATCTCTGAAAACGGGTTTAAAACCTTTAGGGAGGTCCTCACGACCATTTAAAGTAGAAGGTAAATGGTAATACTCCATTTCGTGCTGAAACCATATAGCCCATTCTTCATCTTCTCTCTTATAACTGATGAAAGCAAAGTATTTGTTTTTTGTTCCCATATTACATTTCCATTAATGATCTTTTATGATACAAAAACCTAATTTTATAATCAATTTAATGGTATTAATACATGTATTGCGATCATAATCTTTTTCCTCCTCGCTCAAATCCTCATAGGGCTTGATACTTGGATGTGTCTTTAATTTGTCATTTCTTTCTTCTCCCAACATCCATCCTTGCAGAACGCGATTATAAGCCCACACCTCATGAATATTTTTCGCTAACTTTTCCGTCAGCGACTTCAATTCTTGTGATAAGGCAATATCTGAAACATCGATAGGATGTGGAATATAGTCGTTTGTTTTCATGCTCTTTCATTTTTAATAATTGTAGGGATACTAAGCATCAAAAAACTATCATACTTTAAATTATCTGGATCAATTCTAAGCAAGTCGGACAAGGAACAAATATCAATATGTGCTGGATCTTTTACTTTGCTCTTAAGTTGCTTACGATATTGTGTTTTTTCTTCTCCAAATAGACAATCATCCGTAAGACGCTCTTGCTCATTAAGTGGACGATAACCCATAATTAGTTTTTCTGAGACCCACCGGGCATGTTCGCTCATACATAATGCACTATTAAACGTCTTCCAATTGTCAATCTTCGTATTGCTTTTACTATAATATTGTTCAATAGCTTTGTACCGAGTTTCAAAACAATCTGAGCAGAAAATATTAGAAAGGCTTTCTTTGATAACATTAGTATTATATTTCACTTCCTTTGGTATTAATGGTGTTATTCCCCTTCTTATTTCTCTGTACTGGAAAATATTCAACGCTAATGAATAGCGTTCCACATCATGAATATCTTCATATGGCAGATTGTCAATTTCAGATCCAACATAATACAATCTTTGTGTCCATATAGCCCGGCGAGTATCTATAGAAAATATCTGTTGTGAATCATGAGAATCACAAAATGCCTTGACTTCATCCGGAGTAATCAAATATTCAAAATCGCCACTTATGCTCGGACAAGTTTTGACGATCTCTATTTCGATGTCAATATATGAATCTTTATTCCTCGGCTCTTTGTCCTCAATAGTGAGACTACAATATTTAGGCAGATTGCAGAGATATTCCTCTTTTTGAATTATATCCAAAATATTCGGATTGTTGGAGATGATCGTGATGCTTGTTCGTTTGCGACCTTTTATATCAGGAAAATTCTCATTATAATTTAAAAAATGGGCATACAAAGCTAATTGACGAACTACAGAAAGCATTAAGCCACATTCATTATCCACCATAACGATCGGGTGAAAATGATGCACATCACCGGGAAGGAAAGCAATATGGCTGAACTTGTTTAGCACGAATGCTCGTGCTTTGTACCAATTGGCAACAATCTCCGAGTCGAACGCTTCCCCATTCTTTCGCTTTAAATACTCAAATGGTTGTTCTAAATATTTTGCAGAATGATTTTTCATACAGATCCCTCCTTCTTTTCTTCACTTGTCTCCCTAACTTCAGAACGGCTCTGGAAGAGTTGCAAGCCGAACCAATCAAGTGAAGTTATGATATGTTCTATGATTTGCGACTGAGACCACTCAAACTCAGGAAGATCATACTTCTTTAAATAGATGTATATTTGTAGCGGGGTGCCATGCTCATCCGGATCCATCCAACGCGCTAGCACCCACGGCTTGTGAGATACATCCGGGTGGCTCATTAACCAATGATAAATATAGAGACGAAATAGTTGAATATTGAGAACACCTTCACGTACTTCATTATCTTGTAAATAATGAGGCCCATCTCCAAGAACTAATCTCTTTCGAATATCTTCAGCATCTTTCAAAGATATAGGATGAATGAACTTATTGTTGATAGAAAAAGTTTTTATCATTTGACGACCATATGTTTTTCCTTCCGCCATTCTTTGAACATTAATAAAATGATCGGTAAGAAGAACGGAAGTAGGTAAGGATGATGTAGTTGTATCCCAATTATAAATGGTTACAGTTGTTAATGTTACTCGGCGGATTTCTCCATCAACGTTGTATTTTGGCACCTGTATCCAATCTCCAATTTTAAGAAGATGATTGATGCGAAGATGCACAAAAGCAGTTATTCCTTTGAGAGTGTCCTTGTATATCCACCCCAACATGGATCCTATAATAAGAAGGGCAAGATAGTAAGATTTATTCTGGTTAATATCGAAAATAAGTAAGAAACCAATAATCCACAAGCCGATAGCAAAAAGAATAGTTATTTGGCATCGTGTGAGAGCTTCCTCTTTTTTGAGAAGGCTATAAACGTCGGTTAAAGTAATGCATGTTGAAATAATAAATATCGTTAGAACCGTAATACATCCTAAATAATATAACTCCGTTGGAGTATCAATTAATTTCCAATATGCTTGGAGCATCAGAAGAATACCAAAACCAATAACTATGAGCCATCCTGTCTTCGCTAATGCTGATGGTTTAATAAAAGCCCCTAGAATTTGGCAAAATGAATTTGGGGACGATAATAATCGATTGCTTATTCTACTGCACATATTTATTACTAATAAAAAGATAATCTTTTAAGGTTGCAGAAAAATCAAACATTGAGCTCTTCAAATCTTTTGTCGAGTCCGAAATATCCTCTTCTGTTGCTCTTGGAATATCATGTAAAACATTATTTTCTGACATTTCATCTATCACTGCATTTATCGTATCAACTATATAACTACAAGTCCCGTGCTCTAATTGTATATCAAACTTCAGCAACTCATTTCGAGCATCAATGAATTCGCAATATCTACAAAGCAGGTTCCGAACATCTTGGTCTGCAAATGATTTCGCTATCTCCGAAAGTTGTTTTACGTTGTCTAAATTCGCCACAACTTCTTGCCATCTCTTCCCATATGCAAAACGAGAAGCGATTAACATCTTCAGGGATTTTAGACCATAATACAAGGTTTCGTCTATTGAATAGCATACACAAGGAGATTGAATATTAAGAGTTTCGTCTATACTCTGCGCACAAGCTCTTATTTTTAAATTCTCATAAGAATCTAACAAGCCTGTGTATGCTGAGAAAAATAATTTGATTTTGGTAGAATTACAGCCCTTTGGAAAAATTGCTTCTGACAAATAATTATTTATCTCCCTAATGCTACCCTCCGGGTCATTTTCGTTAATCTCTAACAAATCAGGAAATGAGTTATCAATGACACCAGAAAATATTCTAAAATCTCTTTCATTCGAGAAATCCCCAGCCAATATTTTTTCATTGCTGTAATCAGGCCAGATTTCTTGCACGAACTTTTTGAAATATGGGATTTTTGTTATAAATGATATGTCATTCTCTATGTCTACTATTTCCCTGATGTTCTGTATTATGGAGCTTTCTTTAGGGAATGGTTCTAAAGATAATTTTCTTCCTAAGAGATAGGCATAAAATGGTACATATATTATTCCGATAGTAGTATCCGAATGATATTCTTCCAGGAAAGAATCCACTTGTTCATCTATCCAATCCTTCACATTTTCTTTTAAAATTTCAATAGCATCTTTGAAGGATTTAAAGCAATCGAAAAATAGAACTACATCTTCCCAAACTAAGATTCTTAACGATCGATAAAGCCAATCAACATAAACTACGGATGGCATATTTTTATGCAGGAAACATTCGATAACTCGTTTAGTCTCTTTTCCTGCATATAATTTACCATTAACTATTTTCTCAGACATTGCATACATTTTTTGTGGCGATTCGTTTTTGAAATAATCAAATGCATAAATAATTGCATCCCTCTGCCCTTTTTCTGCTGCAGATTCCACAAAATCAATGCCTCTAAATGGATTAAAAATATCTCCTTCACCCTCTAATAACAACCGACCATATATAAAAAGACTATCGCAATCTCCGCTATTAGCCCCCATGCGTAAAACTTCATATGCATCAGGAATATTCTTTAACGTATCATAAGTGATTTTTTCTTCACCCTTTCCATTCTCAATTAATAATAGTTTGAGCAAGTATTTAACAGATTCCACATCTTGCAATCTTACCGACAGCTCCAAGTCGCGTTTTAAATCCGTTAAATTATAGTTATTAGGGTGATAATTATAAACAAGATACAACTTTGCGAGACCTTCATATCCGGTTCCAAACTTATTGATGCTCTGAGAATAATAATCCCAGGCCTTCATAAAATCTTTACGGTCTTCGCTCAAACGGGCAAGTACTTTGAACGATATAGAATCATTTTTCAAATAGCCCTTTAACGCGTATCTTTCTGCTTCTTCAGCTTTTTCACTCAGCAAAAATAAAACTGCGAGTTTGCCCCATGCCTTATTTTCTTCACGTTTTGCTGCTTCATTATACCAAACTTCGGCTTGCTTTAGATTTTGTTCACAATAATAAAAGTAGTCCCCCATCACAGTATAGCCTCCTTTTATCTGCCTGTCAACCATTTTTGAGGCTATCTCTTGCGCCTTTTCGTATGTTCCTTCTTTAGCATATTTCTCGAACAAAAGGCTAAAGCAAGAATCTATCCCCATTTCAACCCCCTTTTTAAAATACTCTTCGGCCGCAATACTATTCTTTTCAATATCGTTGCCACCATATAAGTACAATTGTCCGAGATAACGACAAGCAAGACCATTTCCCTTTGCCAATGCAATTTCGTAATACCTTTTCGCAAGGACGTCACTCTGAGGCACCCCAATCCCCCATCCGTAACATATTCCCAATTGGAGATACGCCTCTGAAGAATCGTATTTTCTCATTGCATTCTTGAGATATTCAATAGCTTTCTCTTTTTCTGTACCCATTGAATAATACTTAAAATGCATAAGTAGCTCTGCATACCCTTCTCCCTCATCTGCTATCTTATTGACATCCTCCCAAATATTATCATCTAAAAATCGTGAGTTCTTGCAATTCCGTCTGGCGATTTCAATTAATTTGTCTGCGGCAGCCTTATTTCCATTTTGCGCAGAACAAAGAAAGGCAAGAAAGGCCGCCTTATCATCACCTGAATCCAGAAGTGCTATTCCATTGTCGTAATCAAAATCAAATTCATTACTTTGATCTATTTTGGCCAATGGCTTTTGGATTTCAACGCTAGTGACGACACGTCCAAGCAATTGCTGTACATTCTTAAGCAATAAAGGGAATTTCTCTTCTGGATGCGGGTATGCAGTCACAATATGTAGGTCATCCAGACGCATACGCAAGCCATTACTTATAGAAAGTTCAGAGATTGCAAAAGGAATAATTCTCTTATTCTGTTTTTCCGCATAATTAACCTCATGCTTTACCCACTTTGCTTGCAAAGCAGCATCATTCAGCACAACCACCACACAACGAGAGTGTTCTATGGCATACACAATCTCATCATCGTAATCTTTACCGGCACCCGTATTATCTAAATTACGCGGGGCATACCAGCACTTGATGCCGTTTTCTTTTTCAAACCAATTCGCCAATTTCTCAACGAAAGGAAGCGAAGATTCTCTATTGTGACTTATAAAAACATCAAATAAATTAGTCTTTGAAGATATAATGTCCTGCATCTCAAATAGAGTATTTATGATTTATCTCATTCAATGCACTCCTCATATCATTTAATAAACTGAGGATGTGAATAAAAGGTTACGGCAGAGTAACATGTTACCCTGCCGTATAACTACTACTAATCGCTAAGAGCTCTTTCCATGGCTTCATCCATGGCATTATTGCGATCCCAATCAGAACCATTATGTGATACTGTTTCGGAATGGACATCGCCATACTCATCACGACCCCAAACTGTTACAGAGTTCTCATCCTCTCTAATTCCTTCTAATATTGCCATAGTTCTAACGCCCTATTATATCCCATCGGGCTTCGGTTTTAGATTTTTCCTGCTCTTACGGCTTCACAGGTCTTGCCTTAAAAATGAAGATTATCTTTGTCTTTGCAAACCAGCTTGATAACAAGCAGGACAACAATATCCTCCAAATTTGATTAAAATCTCTACTGGCATCTCTTTACCACAATTTTTACATCTTGCTGCAGCCATAATATTGGTTGCCTGTTATATCCCATCGGCACATCGGTTTCATATTGGAATTTATCGTTTTTTGGTATTAATCGAGTGCAATTTATCGATTTTAGGTCAATGAAACAAATTTTTCAGTGAGAAAAATCTAATTTCCCCCCAAAAAACCATATACTTCACAATCAGTCTTCTTTTATTGTATCAACACAGATAAATATTGTAGTTTTACATCATCTATTAACCAAATTTCTTAGCTTCTATCAAGTTTAATAAAACATGCAGTTCTTGGGGCGGTAAGAATGTCGGATTAAGAATAATAATTGCCTGAATGTTTCCAGAATCTTTGTTTCTAAAGTTTTACGACAACAGCTGTTATATTATCAGTCCCACCTTTTTCATTAGCCCTAGAAATTAGGCGGTTACAGATACTTTTTGATGAAAGTCGTAATGATAGGATTTCTATTATCTCTTTTTCGTCTAACATCTTCCAAAGTCCGTCGGAACAAAACAGAAGAGTGGTATCCGCCTTAAGTCGTTTTTTTTGAGCTTTGCAAAAAGGAGTTTCAGGCATAATAGGCCGCTTCCCAATATAATTCTTGACCAATCTTCCTTGGGCTTCATCGCGTGTCAGAAGGTCCAACTGTCCATCTTGCAGAGTATAGATTCGTGTATCTCCAATATGTACGAAATGCAAGCACCTGTCTTTGATATTTATGACCCCGCCACTCATTACACAGCCCATTTCACGATATTTGGGAATTGCACGTTGATAATAAATCACATTATTATTGGTTTCTGTGACAGCTCGCTGGAGACATTCAGAAAGATTCCATACAGGAAAGTCCTCCAGATGACTAATCATCGTTTTAT
This sequence comes from Bacteroidaceae bacterium, assembly GCA_017617235.1. Classification (GTDB taxonomy): domain Bacteria; phylum Bacteroidota; class Bacteroidia; order Bacteroidales; family Bacteroidaceae; genus Physcousia. Next base: position 10,360 of record JAFZWQ010000016.1, read on the forward strand.
GAGTAATCTCAGCAGCAACATCTCCTCCCCAATTACCACCAATACCATCGATGGCAGCACACAACAAATGAGTATCATTCCATATCGACTGGGCGATAAACGTATCTTCATTATGCTGTCTCAGACGTCCAATGTCTGTTTTTCCGTAATAAGTCATGGAATATCAAATTTAATAGAGTAAATCTTTAAAATATTTTCTATACATGGGAACCTCAGCTTTCACCTTTTAGGCTAACACGGATAAACATCGTAAATTACATCATGTGTAAGCCAAATGCCATGGGGTAATCTATAGAAACATCCACCATTGTCGATGACTTTTTGTGTATCAATAGCTAATACAACAGGCTCCCCATGACGCCTACCAACTTGAATAGCGTCTTCTTTAGTCTCTGACAGATGGACATAATTACGATTCATCCCTTTCAAGCCATCCTTTAAGATGGAATCTATGGACCGCTTTGCTGTTCCATGAAAAAGGGTTGCTGGTGGGATAGCTGCGTTCCACTTAATACGCACATGGTTGGAATGTCCGTAGAGTGCTCGTACATACTTAAAGTCTGCCGAGAACTCGTAACGATGCTTTACGTCGCTGCTGACAATTTGCCTCAAGTTTTTTTCTGTATATCCAAACTCTTTAACCAGTTTCTCAACAGGAATCCAACCCTGTTCATTTGGCACATCAGAATGCCGTAGTAGATATGATAGTTTCTTAGAGGTACCCATAATTATTTATATTTATGAAGTAAGCGACAATGGCAGAAAAAAACTGCCACTGTCGTGTCTTGTCTTGCTATATGTTGATACCAAAAGGAACACTATTATGAGAAATAAATTGGTACAAACATTTATTAATCTAACAATGCCCCCACTTCTTCTCTTTGATACTTTCGTAGATAACGCTATTTCTTGCATTGTCAACTCTTTGCTTCACTTCTTCAAACTGTTTGAGAAGTTCTTCTTTAGATTGTATATTCATATTCTAATGCTTTAAAATTTGTCAATTTATTGATCGAAAAGAATTTAACTATATGGATAGTATTTATAAACTCCACGATGCTCGCGGCAGATACTAGCTGCCAATTCGGGATTTGAACATTGATCCATAATGCTTATTACATACTCATCGCCATAGCTCCCTTCAAAATACAAGCAATCAGAGTCTCGTTGATCTTGATACATTTTGTTGTAAAAATGTTCACGTGCTTTCTCATAATCTTCTCTCGTTGGAAAGAAATAAGTACTCCTGCGGTTTGCCATAATTATTGTTGCCAGTTATATCCCATCAGCCCATCGGGTTAAATTAAATTGTTTGTTAATTGGTTATATTTTATCTTCTTCTAATCGTTAATGACGGAATATTGTATAAAGTAACCATAACAATCAAAAAAATTTAACTAATATCCCGTGAGACATTAGTTAATATAAATAATCTAATCTTTAATATATTGAAGTATATATGAAACTTATTATCGAATAAGGATATAAGCGATATGGATTTAAAAGTTGACAATAAAAAGGCGGTCCAATCAGGAAGCAGAACTTCCGAAGTCGGAATAAAAGAAATCAAAGGAAGGGGAGGCGGACGGTGAAGCAGGAGCCGTCGTTGGATATGTTGATATCCTTGCCGAAGATGGCGTATTGCTGGCGCAAGTTGTTCAATCCGCGACCTGGGGAATCCTCTGTAGAATGCTGCTGGATGTTATTGATAACGGTGACGCCTATCAAATCGCACCGGACAACTACCTTCAAGGGGCTTTCAGCGGTCATCGCATTATGCTTTATGGCATTCTCCACGAGCATCTGGATGCTGCCCGGTATAACCATACGATTCATCAAGGATTCATCGAATTTCATGTCCACATCCAGTTTATCCTCGAAACGAACCTTCTCCAGATAGATGTAGGAATTCACAAATTCAAATTCCTTTGCCAACGGGACACTTTGCTCATCACTCGTTTGTAAAAGATAACGATAAGTGGCTCCCAAATGTTTGATAAACTGGCTGGTACGCTCAGCATCCTCAAAAGGTAGCGATGCAGCCACGTTCAGTGCATTAAAAAGAAAGTGTGGATTCATCTGGTTCTTCAACAGATGAAACTGGAACTGGGCCTTTTCGCGCTCCGAGTCAAGCCATCGCAACCGCATCTGCGTATTACGAATGTAAAGGTAGAAAGCACTGAAAGCCAGCATCTGCAGGGCATTCGTCAAGATGGCCAGGCCATACAGCATATTGCGGTTTTCGGGTACACCGATGTAATTGATAAGAATGGGATGAACAATCAGCAAGTGTGTGACGATGTATGTGCTTAAACATGTCATTACAAAGGTGACAAAGAAGGACTTGCGGGACTGGTTCCAGTTCTTCGAACGCGTATATCGATACCACCACATAAAAAAGACAGATAGCAACGCCGGCAGGTTGAACAGGAACGTTACTGGCAGTTTGTCCAATCTAAATGGGAACTGTCCTCGATTTACCCAAAATATAACCATCCACACCGTTATAAGCACCCATGAGACATGGGTTATAGAAAGTACGAGGTATGGACGAAGCCGCCTTTGTACAAACCGGTATATTTTGTTGCTGATACTCATATCTACATGTCTAGCCATTCCAGATATGCTTTTCTACGTTCACGTGCTACAGGCACTTGCTCGCCGTTACTGGTGCCGCCCTTGATTGCCCTGTTCAGCGGCACTTTCAGCACCGCCTCCAAACGATCTTTCTGGTTGCTAGTTTCCTTGATGTTGTTGATGTTCAGTATGACTCCCCGACTGACACGGAAGAATATCGCGGGGTCCAGCATATGCTCCAATTCTTCGATGGTGTAGTTTATCGTATACGTAGCACCCTTAATGGTTATCAAATCAGTGGTCTTATTATCGGCATAAATAGCTGCCACGCCTTTGTCTATTACATATTTATATTTTTTACCCGCGTGTAAAAGGAATCGTTTCTTCCATCGTTTTTCCATGTAGCTGCGGCGCAGTTGGTCGAAACGTTCCGAGTCCGCAGTCAGTCCGGCATTGTGCTCAAATTTCCGTAATGCAGTCTCCAACTCCGCATCGCTAATAGGCTTCAGCAGATAATCCACGCCGTTCACTTTGAAAGCGCGCAAAGCATACTCGTCGTAAGCAGTTGTAAAGATGATGGGCAGGACTGTCCCCGACTGGTCGAACAGGTCGAAGCTAAGTCCGTCCTCCAGGCGGATGTCCGAAATCAGCAGGTCGCATTCCGTCTCATGCAACATCAGCGCCCCCTGCTCCACCCCCTGTGCCCAGCCCACCAGCTGGTAGTCGGGACGCAGACGCTCCATCATTCGCCTCACGTCCTCGTAGGCCAGTCGTTCATCCTCGATGATAATGTATCGCATGTCTGTCATGATATAGATTCCCTGCAAATGTAGCGAAACATCCCGAATCCGTCAAATCTTTCCTGGCTTTTCTTTCATTCCCGACCTTAAAAAGCATTACAGGCCCGAGGGCAACGTGTTGGCTCCAACCCTGCAACCTGTCATTTCCCCAGCTCCGGCACGTCGTTCTCTTGGAAACAATGTATTGTTATTGAACATGAACCGCAGTCTTAAAATCTAAGACCGCGGTCATAATGTTGTTGAACCGCGGTCCTAAAATTAAGACCGCGGTCTTATGAAAGAAAGACCATGGTTCTTTTATAAAAACTTTGTATTGTCGAAAGAAATACTTAACTTTGCATCGTGAATAACAATGTGTCACTCTGTAACACGCTTAACTATGGCTATAAACTACGCACTCGTACCTATTACGACAAACGCCCGAAACAAACGTGCGAAATGGACCATACATGCTGCAGCGCAAGGCAAGGAAACGCTGACGACACGCGACATTGCCGAGCATCTCGCCAGCCATAACTCCCCCTTCTCCGTGGGCACCATCATGGGAATATTAGAGGACATGCAGAAATGCATCCTGGAACAACTCCAGAAAGGAAACCATGTAAAGTTGGACACGCTGGGAACTTTCTACACCACCCTGAAGAGTCGAGGAGCCAATAGCAGTGAGGAGTGGTCGGACGACTACGTGGAGCGCATCAACCTGCGTTGGAAACCCTCGAAACGAATGACGCGCGACATGCAGGGAACTCCACTGCGCATGGTGGCCAACCGTGCCGAGCAGCACCGCGCGCTGAAAAAAATGGCCGAACAAGCCAACGAAGAAATCAATTCATAAAGGCGAAAACGCTAAATTCAAATAACCCGGGTTATTTTAACTTGCGGCCGCGGTAGTAGGCATCGAAGGCGTCTTCGGCATAGCCGTCGCGCGTGTATTTAAAGGAGGAAGCCACGGCGCCCTCTACCTTGTCGCCATAATAGTACACATTGAAGGCATCCTTGGCATAGCCGCCACCCAGCTCCTTGAAAGTACTGGGCATTGCATCTAGTTTGCGGTCACCGAAGTACACGTTCCACTTTGTCTTGTAATAGCCTCTGTTCTGCACCGGTTGTTCACCGTTATGACGGCTCCAGACGCTGCGCTCCTTCAGGCGGAAGTAGCGCGGGTCGACATTCACCAGCACACGTCCCATCATATACACATTATTCCGGTCCTTGGCATATCCACAACCCAGGTCCTCGAAGCTTCGCACATCGGCATTCACCACCAGTTCGCTACCGAAATACACACGACCGTGGTCCGTCTCGTAACGTTGGGCATTTGCCGTCACGGCCCATCCTATCATTGCCACCAACAAGAGGGTTTTCTGTAAAAAATTAGTCTTTTTCATCGTTGTAAACATTAGAATGGTTATTACTTTGGCACAAAGTTACAGTTTCCTCACAATATAAAAAATAGGAAATCCCTATTTATGCATAGGAATTCCCTATTCTATTCGAAACCGCGCGGGGATTAGGCCTGGCGGTAGTTTTCGATGCTTTCAGTAGTCATACGGGCAACGAGGGCGTTGTTCTTCTCGACATCAGCCTCGGCCAGGTTGACATACACCTGCAGGCTCTTGGCGAAGAGCTCGGGAGCCTTGGTGGCGTTCTGCATGAGGAGCAGCGACATGATGACGTCGCCCGTCATTTCATAGAGGTGACGTGCACAGAGGTCGTGCAGTTCGTCGTTCTGGGCATCCTTGACGGCAGCGATGCTGGCATTCAGTTTCTCTGCCATCTGTTGGATGCGGGCCTTATAGCCCTCGAACTCAGGAGCCACGGGTGCTTCGAGCATCTCCTCGATGACCTGGCTGTACATGCCGTTGGTGACGTAGCGGATGGCGGCAACGGTCTGCAGCTGGGTGGTACCCTCGTAGATGCTGGTGATGCGGGCGTCGCGATAGATGCGCTGACAGGCATATTCGAGCATGAAGCCCGAACCGCCGTGCACCTGGATGCAGTCGTAGCAGTTCTGGTTGGCATACTCCGAGTTCATACCCTTGGCCAGCGGAGTGAAGGCATCGGCCAGACGGCTGTACTTCTTCAGCTCGGCACGCTCTTCGGGTTCCAGCTTGCGCTCGCGGGCAATGTCCTCCAATGCCTTGTAGATATCGACGTAACGGGCGGTCTGGTACAACAGGGCACGACCTGCGTCCAACTTAGCCTTGATGTTGCTAATCATCTCGGCAACAGCGGGGAACTCGATGATGGCCTTGCCAAACTGCTTACGGTCGCGAGCGTATGCAATAGCCTCGTTGTAAGCCGTCTGCGAGAGGCCGACACTCTGAGCAGCGATACCCAAACGGGCACCGTTCATCAGCGACATTACATATTTGATAAGACCCAGCTTGCGGTCGCCACAAAGTTCGCACTTGGCGTTCTTGTAGACGAGTTCGCAGGTTGGACTGCCGTGAATACCCAGCTTATTCTCGATGCGGCGCACATCTACCCCACCGTCGCGCTTGTCGTAAATGAACATCGACAGGCCACGACCGTCGCGTGTACCAGCCTCACTGCGAGCCAGCACGAGGTGGATGTCCGAGTCGCCATTGGTGATGAAGCGCTTGGCACCGTTCAGTCGCCAGCACTGCTCCTGCTCGTCGTAGGTGGCCTTCAGCATCACGCTCTGCAGGTCACTACCGGCATCGGGCTCAGTGAGATCCATACTCATGGTCTCGCCCTTGCAGACACGGGGAATGTACTTCTGGCGCTGTTCCTCGTTACCAAAGCAATACAGCGTCTCGATGCAGTCCTGCAACGACCAGATGTTCTCGAAACCGGCATCGGCAGCCGACACGATTTCGTTGGCAGCGGTATAAACCGTAACAGGCAGATTCAAACCGCCATAGCGACGGGGCATGGTCATACCGTTCAGACCGGCACTGCGCATAGCTGCCAGGTTCTCATAGGTCTTCGAGGCATAGCGCACACGACCACCCTCGCAGTGGGGGCCTTCGGCATCCACATCCTCGGCATTCACGGCAATCACGTTGCCCGTGATGTCACCCACGATGTCGAGCACTTTGTCGTAGCTGTCCATAGCGTCGGCAAAGTCCTGCGGTGCCTCGTCGTACTGGTCCTTATCCTCGAAGTTGCGTTCCTTGAGCTCGACAATACGCTGCATGAGCGCACTGTTCTCCAGCTCGAACTTTATCTCTTTTATGTCACTATAATAGTTTGCCATTGTTTTTCTTTTTTTTGTAGGAAGTAGTTATGTAGTTAAGTAGTTAAGCCGATACATTTGCTACAGGGCTTTACTGAAATCATTATCAACAACACCCTTGCAATAGCCGTTTAGCAACTTGCTTGTTTCTTCTACTTTATTAAATAAAAGATTATAGTGCTCTTCATTAATGTAGCCCAGATCTCTTGAAAGCAATACATAGTACCTGCATTCTTCCAGACTACCCTGAGCTATGTTATAAAAGCGGAGTTTGTCTGCCTTACTCAATTTCTTATAACCTTCCGCTATATTCGCGGGAATAGAAACGGCAGCTCGTTGGAACTGTGAGCACAATCCAAACTTTTCGAAGTCCGGAAAATGCTTTGTCTCCCTGTAAACCATCAGCACAAATTCATGTGCCATCTGCCATGCTACTATTCCATGAAAGTTATTCGTCATAAAGTATTGGCTTAACTACTATTTACTTAACTACTGGCTACTTAACTCCTGATTACTTTGAATTCTGTTTGTAGTACTTGATGAGTTTGGGAACGACCTCTTCGACTGTGCCGTTGATGACGTAGTCAGCGATGGTGTTGATGGGGGCATTCTCGTCGCTGTTGATGCTGATGATGATGCCCGACTCCTTCATACCAGCCACGTGCTGGATGGCACCGCTGATGCCGCAGGCGATATAAACCTTGGGACGAACGGTAACACCCGTCTGACCAATCTGCAGGTCGTGGTCGGCAAAGCCGGCATCCACGGCAGCACGACTGGCACCCACCTCGGCATGCAGCACACGAGCCAGTTCATAAAGCTGGGCGAAACCTTCCTTCGAGCCCACACCGTAACCACCGGCCACGATGATGCTGGCACCCTTCAGGTTGTTCTTGGCAGCCTGTACATGGCGATCGAGCACCTTGGTAACATACTCCGTCTCAGGCACGAACTTAGCCACATCCTCTACGATGACCTCGCCCTTGTAGTTGGGGTCGAGCACCTCGGCCTTCATGACACCGCTGCGCACGGTAGCCATCTGGGGACGGTTCTCGGGATTCACAATCGTGGCCACGATGTTACCACCAAAGGCGGGACGAATCTGATAGAGCAGGTTCTCGTAGGTCTTACCCAGTTTCTTGTCCTCGTGAGGACCAATCTCCAAGGCTGTGCAGTCAGCAGTAAGACCGCTGTGCAGAGCCGAAGAGACGCGAGGTCCCAGGTCGCGACCTACCACGTCGGCACCCATCAGGCAAATCTGCGGCTGCTCCTGCTTGAACAGGTTCACCAACACGGCTGTATGGGGCTTCGAGGTGTAGGGCGCAAGTCCCTCGGCATCGAAGATGTGCAACTTATCCACGCCATAAGGAAGAATCTGACTCTCCACCTTACCCGTGATACCGCTGCCGGCTGCAACGGCTTCCAACTGCACACCCAGCGTGTTGGCCAACTTGCGGCCTTTGGTGAGCAGTTCCTGACTTACTTCGGCAACTTTCGTGCCTTCAAGTTCACAATATACAAATACGTTATTCATTATCCAATCGTATGACTTGCCAATAATTCCTGAACCAGAGCGTTGATATCCTCGTCGCTACCGGTCAGCACTTTACTCTCTTTGGCCTTGAAGACAATGTTCTCGACATTCTTCACCTTGGTGGGTGAACCTGCCAAACCACACTGCTGCAGGTCGGCATTCACGTCGGCAGTCGTCAGTTGACCAATCTTCAGGTAAGCCTTCTTTCCATACTGGTCGGCATAGGGCAGTTCCTCGTAGGTGGTACCCTGCGGCAACTCCATGGGAGCCAGCGCACGCTTGTACTTCATCACCAGCTTGGCATTGCGGGGACGACAGGGAGCAGCACTTCCGTTCACCGTCAGCACACAGGGAATGGGGCTTTCCACCGTCTCTACACCACCATCGATGTGGCGGGTGGCAGTGATGCTTCCATCCTTCACACTGAGAATTTCTTCGGTGTATGTGATTTGGTTCAGACCCAGTTTCTCGGCCACCTGGGGACCTACCTGAGCCGTATCGCCGTCGATGGCCTGACGACCACCGATGATGAGGTCAACCTTGGGACATACATGCTTGATGGCCGTAGCCAACGCATAACTGGTTGCCAAAGTGTCGGCACCGGCAAAAGCACGGTCGGTGAGCAACCAGCCGCCATCGGCACCGCGATACATAGCCTCGCGTATAACCTCAGCAGCACGGCCAGGGCCCATGGTGAGCACATTTACCGTTGTGCCGGGGAATTGATCTTTTAGTCGGAGAGCCTGCTCCAAAGCATTCAAATCCTCGGGATTGAAGATGGCAGGCAGCGCGCTGCGGTTCACCGTGCCTTCGGGAGTCATGGCATCGGGGCCCACGTTGCGCGTGTCAGGTACCTGTTTTGCAAGTACGATAATGTTCAATTTCATGCTTTTTATATATATTATATAATGTATATTTCGCTGTTTCTCTCGAAAAGTCGTGCAAAGGTACAAAAAAACCACGACATAAAGGCACAAATGACTGATATTTATGCAAAATATTGCACACTTTTGCCTTTTTTATGCAATTTTACATCCCGTATGAAACCTTATGGGCCATTCCGTGTCTATATTAAGGATACAAATAAAACATTTCCTATGAAGAAACTACTCACTCTGCTGCTGCTTTTCAATCTGAGTACTGCCTTTGGCAAATGGACCACCATTCGCAACGGAATACTTTGGACCGATACCGACGGGAATACCGTACAGGCCCATGCCCCTGGATTTGTCTATCTGGACGGACGTTGGTATATGGTGGGTGAAGACCGTGCGAATGCCTTCCACCCCGATGTGAATCTCTATTCCAGTCCCGACCTGGTGAATTGGAAGTTCGAGCGGAAAATCATACAGAATGGAGTCACCACACCCAGGTTGGGCCGTTCACGCATGATAGAACGCGCTAAGCTGCTTTACAATGAAGCCACCCAAAAGTTCGTTGTCTGGTGTCATTATGAATCGGGGAACTATGCAGCCAGCGAGGCGGCCTGTTTCGAAAGCGACTCCATTGCCGGCACCTATCGTCTGATTTGGAGCGGGCGCCCTATGGGCATCAAAAGTCGCGACTGCAACGTATTCCAGGATACCGACGGCACCACCTACTTCGTCTCCACCACCGAGGAGAACCAACATCTGGGGCTGTTCCTCCTGTCCGAAGACTACCACGAAACCGTTGCACACACCCAATTGCTGCCCTACCAACGTCGCGAGGCACCTGTCATTGTGCACGTAGGCGAGCGCTATTTCATGTTCAGTTCCGCATGCACGGGCTGGGCGCCCAACCAATGCAAGGTTTGCCACAGCAACAGCCTCACACAAGGATGGTCGCCCCTCGAGAACATTGGCGACGAAACGGCTTTCCGCACCCAGGCAGCGGCCATACTGACCATCCGCGGCACCAAACAGACTACCTACCTGTATGTGGGCGACCGTTGGATGGACCCAACCCTGCCCGAGTCGAAAATCATCATCTTCCCCATCACCTTCCAGGATGACCAGTGTCAGTTCCACTATTGTGAACAATTCGACATAGACTTCCGCACCGGCCGTTGGCGCATAACCAAGTAAATACTTACAGGAATACTAATCCCACACTTCCGCGTGTGGGATTTTTTTCTTAACTTTGTATTCTGGAAACAATAAAAAGGTATGAAAACAAGTATAAAGCACCTGATATTGGCTGCTGCATTGATGGTATGCGGAATGGCAAGCGCTTCGGAACGCACCATCGACATCAGCGGCAACAACACCTCTTCGAGCTACATCAGTTACAACAAGGACATCTCAATAACGTCCACCAGCATCGTGAACGTAAAAATGGCACGCTATTGCTATTTCAGTTCAACCATCAAAGGCAGTGGCATCTTAAACCTGTATGCCGGCGGCGAGCGTTGCTATCTGGGTACAGAGAAGGGAGCCGAATGGCCCAACTGGACCAGTTACAAGGGTAACATACACATCTTCCCCTTCGAGGAGAATGCTCCTTCGGCAGGTTTCTACGGTGTGGTACTGGCCCACGGCGGCAAATCGTTCTCACCCGAAAATATCGACGATGCCATAAAGTCGGGCAAAGTAAATCCCTCCATGCAGAACAACGCTGTAACCCTGCACGACGGGGCGGTCATCTGCTGCGAAGCAAACTCCTCGGGCGCAGGCTTCCGCATCGGTGAACTGCAAACCGAACCAGGCTCGACACTGCAGGGATACATGAAAAAATCAAATGCTGCCTATTATCTGTTGGGATGCATGAATACCGATGCCACACTGGCCGGCAAGATTGCCCCGACGGATTACAGGGACGATACACCACTGGGCATCATCAAAGAAGGCACAGGCACCTATCGCATTACCGGCAACGACAACTACCTGAGTGGTGCGCTACGCATATTGGACGGGCGTGTATTCGTGAACAATAATCGCAATGAAACCGAAGCCAACAAGTTACGTGGCGGACTGGGAGCCCGTCCCAACACCGACGAGGCCATAGCCTACGTCTTTGGCAAAGGTGTGCTGGGAGGAACGGGAAGCATTGGCGGCTGCATCGACAACTACGGAACGATTGAACCCGGCGACACAACCATCGGCACGCTGACCCTAAAGAACTACGTTTCCACTAGCAAGAAATCCAACCTGATTCTGCACCCAGCCTCCGTACTACGTTTCAAGGTTGCTTCGAAAGACATTCACGACCTGCTGACGGTGAACGGAGAGTTGCGTTATTCAAACATATGCGAGGATTTCAGCACCAGCGACAAAATGCCGAAGATAAGCATTGTTATCGACGAACAAGCCGATGTACAGGTGGGCGACGAGTTCACTTTGCTGACAGCCAAAAGCAAGACGGGAGAATGGACATTCGACCTGAAGACTCCTGCCAAATACACCTGGAAAATCGAGGAGCGCAAAGGCGACAACACATACGAACTGGTATTGGTGTTGGTGTCGCTGGAGAACCAAGAGCCAGACGACCCCGATAATCCCGACGACCCCGACCAACCGGAAAGCACAATGGGAGCTTTCTATGATGACGGAATCGATGACAAAACCGACACAAACACCCTGCGCTACTATGCCAAGGAGAACGGCAAACAGATAGGCGTGGCCATGTGCACTTACAAAGGTTACCAGAGCGACCGCGACGAGGGTGGCAAGCAATTCAACATGTTGGTGGCCGAGAACGAGATGAAGATGGATGCCCTGCAACCCGAACAGGGACAGTTCTCGTATGGCGGAGCCGACCAACTGGTGAGCTTTGCCAAGAGCAACAACATGACCGTTCGCGGACACTGTCTGGTGTGGCACAAGCAACAGCCCGGATGGGTGAGCAGCGACGGCAATAAGAACGACAAGAACTGGACACGTCAGCAGGCGCTGGACATCATGAAGCAGCACATCGACAACGTGATGAAGCACTTCAAAGGAAAAGTCGTGGAATGGGATGTGGTGAACGAGTGCCTGGACGACGACCAAAGCATCATACGCACCAACCCCGAAAGTTACACCCTGCGCCAGAGCGTGTGGCAACGGGCCATCGGCGACGACTACATCGATTCGGCCTTTGTCTATGCACACAGGGCTGACCCCACTGCCCTACTCTATCTGAACGACTACGACGTGGAGCTACAGGGCAAGGCCAAGGCGGTGGCATTCTACAACCTGGCCATGCGCCTGAAGAAACAGGGCATCCCTATTGACGGAGTAGGACTGCAGTGCCACTTCTCGGTGGGCGATGTAGATTCGGTAAAGTTGGAGAAGACCATCCGTCGTTTCGGCGAGGAAAACTTGAAGTGCATCATCACCGAATTGGATATGGGAACGCCCTCGACCACGAATGCAAATCTGTTGGAGCAGGCACGTAACTATCGAGTAATTACCGATATCGTGCTGAACAACGAGAACTGTCCTACGATGGTTATTTGGGGCATCAAGGACAACGACAGCTGGCGCTCGGCCGAAAATCCCTTACTCTACACCTCTGGTTTGGAAAAGAAAAAAGCTTGGTACGCTGTCCGTTCGGCCCTGCGTCACAGGATGCTCGTTACCAATGCTGTTATCCCTGTCGCTGCACAGGAAACAATGCACGCATCCTCGAATGCCTTTTACACCCTCGACGGACGTCGGCTCAATGGAAAACCGATGACAAAAGGCCTGTACATCCACAACGGCAAAAAAACTATAATTAAATAAGAGATATGAAAAAATTGTTCCTTTCTGCGCTGTTCATGGCGCTTTCTATGACACGAATGAGTGCTGCCGTAGATCCCAATTTCTACATCTTCCTATGCTTTGGTCAATCGAATATGGAGGGTGCCGCCCGTCCCGAGGCACAAGACCTGCAGAGCCCCGGTCCACGATTCCTGCTGATGCCGGCCGTGGATTTTCCCGCCACCGACCAGCGTCCCGCACGTAAGATGGGAGAATGGTGCGAGGCTTCGGCTCCGCTCTGTCGTCCAAATACGGGCCTGACCCCTGCCGACTGGTTCGGCCGCACGCTGGTGTCTTCGTTACCCGAGAACATCAAGGTAGGTGTAATCCATGTGGCCATCGGTGGCATCAAAATCGAAGGCTTCATGCCCGACAAGATTGCCGACTACGCCAAGAACGAGGCTCCGGGATGGATGAAAGGCATGCTGGAAGCCTATGGCAATAACCCCTACGAGCGACTGGTGACATTAGCCAAGAAAGCCCAGAAGGATGGTGTCATCAAGGGAATCCTGATGCACCAGGGTGAATCGAACACCGGCGACCCCGAATGGGCCAACAAGGTGCAAAAAGTGTACGATGCCCTGTGTGGCGACCTACAGCTGAAACCCGAGGATGTACCCCTCTTTGCCGGCAACATCGTACAGGCTGGCGGCAAGGGTGTCTGCATCGGTTGCAAGAAGCAAATCGATGAACTGCCCAACACACTGCACACCGCACAGGTTATCTCGTCGGACGACTGCACCAACGGTCCCGACCGTCTGCACTTCGATGCTGCCGGCTATCGTGAACTGGGTTGCCGCTATGGCGAGGCCGTTGCCCGTTTCCTGGGCTTCGAGCCCAAGCGTCCCCTCATGAATACAGCCAAGCAAATCGTGGTGCCCGAGGATGCCGTCATTGCCGAAACCACCGTACCCGGCAACGAGTTCCCGAAGGTGGACAAGGAGCACCGTGCCTACTTCCGCATCCAGGCTCCCGATGCCCGTAAGGTGGTTGTCGACATCTGTGGCAAGAAATATGATATGCAGCCCGACGGAAAGGGTGGCTTTATGGCTGTTACCGACCCGTTGGTTCCCGGTTTCCACTACTACTTTATGGAAGCCGGTGGCGTGCGCTTTGTGGATGGTGCTACAGAGACATTCTTCGGTTGCAACCGCGAGGCTGGCGGCATCGAGATTCCCGAGGGCGAAGAAGGCGACTACTATCGTCCACAGCAGGGTGTGCCCACCGGACAGGTGCGCAGTATCTACTATTTTGCACAGTCCACCAACGAATGGCGTCATGCCATGGTCTACACCCCAGCCGAATACGAGAAGGGCAAGAAGAAATATCCCGTGCTGTACCTGCAACATGGTATGGGCGAGGATGAAACCGGATGGAGTAAGCAGGGCCACATGCAACACATCATGGACAACCTGATTGCCAAGGGCGAGGCCGTACCCATGATTGTAGTTATGGAGAGCGGCGACATCAAAGCCCCCTTCGGTGGCGGCGACAACCGTCAGGGACGCAGCGAATACGGAAACTCGTTCTACAAGGTAATGCTGAACGACCTGATTCCCTATATCGACAAAAACTTCCGCACCCTCTCGGACCGTGAGCATCGTGCTATGGCCGGCCTGTCGTGGGGCGGACACCAGACCTTCGATGTGGTGCTGAACAATCTCGACAAATTCGCATGGATGGGAACCTTCAGCGGTGCCATCTTCGGGCTGGACGTGAAAACGGCATACAACGGCATCTTCACTCGTCCCGACGAATTCAACAAAAAGATTCACCTGCTGTTCATGACCTGCGGAACGCTGGGTCTGGACAAGATGATAAACGCCAAACGAACGGTCGAGGAACTGAATGCACAAGGCATTCCCGCCCAGTATTACGAGGCTACGGGCCTGGATCACGAATGGTTGACATGGCGCCGCAGCCTGAAGGAATTCGTACCGAAACTCTTCAAGAAGTAAGGACCGGAACACACATCCCTCCCATCTTTAGGGATTTTCCCCTCACGGAATAGGGATAATACTTTGCGACCCGTACGAGAAGTGCCTAACTTTGCAGCATCAAAACATTTAAAACGTACGACTATGAAAACGATGAAGAAAAATTTTTGGATGCTGGGAATGATGTTTGTAACCCTCTTCGGTTTCACAAGTTGTGAATACGAACTGGCACAGGCTATAGGTTACGAAGTTAGTGGACGCTGGTTCGGCGACATGGACATGTACATAAATGGCACCAAGTGCTATGACTCTGAAATCGAGTTCATGCCGCAGGGCTGGGGATACCGCAAGGGACGTGGTGTCGAAGTAGATCACCTGTGGTCTTATCATATCACTCACTATTTCGACTACGAGATTCTGAACGGAGCCATCTATCTGTACTTCGATGATCCCGAGCTCGACTGCGTCATCCGCGACTATCGCATCGACGACCAATACTTCACGGGATACATGGACGGAGCCTATGACTGTTCGAAATTCCGCCTGAAGAACTACGAGCACTTCCGGAACGAGTGGGGATACAACGACTACTTCTACGCCAAGGCCGACAAGGGATTCAACGATGTTTGGGACGAGGATTGCGACAGCCTGAGCACCGACAGTATCGCCAGCGTCAGCCTCAGCGACGACAAGATTATCTGCAGCAGAGGTATAAACAAGGCTAAAGACTAATAAGTAAATTAATTGACATTGAACTTGCTTCGTTCATTGCTTTTCACTATCTTTGTGCGCGAAATTAGCGAAATGTCCATGAAACGAGTACTATTTTTCCTCATCATACTTAATACGAGTCTGGTTTGCCAGGCACAGGACAACTTCCGTCCGATGGAGGATGTAAACAAGGTAGTTGACCTGACACTGGACTCGCTGGAGAAAGCAGCCACAGCACGCCCCGTAGCCGGTAGCAGCCGACACGGGGCGAATCCCGTTTTATTCTTGGTGGGCAACAGCACCATGCGTACAGGCACACTAGGTAACGGCGACAACGGTCAGTGGGGATGGGGATTCTTTGCCCACGAATACTTCGATGAGAACCAAATCACCGTCGAGAACCATGCATTGGGCGGAACATCCAGTCGTACGTTCTACCGCCGTCTGTGGCCCGATGTAAAGAAAGGCATACGTCCAGGCGACTACGTCATCATAGAACTCGGACATAACGACAATGGCCCCTTCGACTCGGGCCGGGCACGTGCCACTATCCGCGGCATCTCGGCAACGGACAGTCTCGAAGTAACCATCAAGGAGACTGGTGTAAAGGAAACCGTCTACAGCTACGGCGAATACATGCGACGCTTCGTTCGCGAAACACGCGAACTGGGGGCTCACCCTATCCTGATGAGCCTGACACCACGCAATGCCTATGAACCTGGAAGAAAGGGACACGTGGCACGTGTAAACGAGACTTTCGGACTATGGGCCCGTCAGATTGCCGAAGAGATGAACTGTCCCTTCGTGGACCTGAACGACATCTCTGCACGCAAATACGAACGGATGTCGGAGTGGAAATTCAACTACCACTTCTATCTCGACCACATACACACCTCGGCCTTCGGTGCCCAACTGAATGCCCGCTCGGCAGCCGACGGACTGCTGCAATGCAACCACCCCGAAGTGCAACCGCTGAAAGGAATGATGAAGACGGAACGCCCCACCACAGGCGTGAAGCGTCAGAAAGGTAAGCCCGTAGTTTTCATTACCGGCGATTCTACTGTCAAGAATACTGATAAGGACGAGGACGGCATGTGGGGATGGGGCAGCCAGGCCGCAACCATCTTCGATACCGACAAGATTGTGATACAGAACTCGGCACAGGCCGGACGCTCGTGTCGCTCCTATATCCGCGAGGGACGATGGGACAAAGTGATTAACGATGTGCAGCCGGGCGACTTTGTACTGATTCAATTCGGCCATAACGATGCCGGTAACGAACTGGCGCATGGCAAGGCCCGCAACGATATTACGGGTACCGCAGACTCCAGTCACGTCTATCGCGTACGCACCGATAAAGAGGTATGGAACGAAGTCGTGTACACCTTCGGATGGTATCTGCGGAAGATGATTGACGATGTGCGCGAGAAGGGCGCTACCCCCATCCTGGTGAGCCTGACCCCACGAAACGAGTGGACGAACGGCAAGATAGAACGTCGCAACGACTCGTTTGGACGTTGGTATCGCGATGTGGCAGAACTGACGCGAGTAACGTTTGTGGACCTGCACAACATATCGGCAGACGCCTTTGATGCCATGGGACAGGAAAAGACACAAGCCTATTACAAAAATGACCATACGCACACCAGCAAGCTGGGTGCACAACTGAATGCCCAAGGCATAGCCAAGGGACTGAGAGAAACGAATAGTGAACTGGCAAAATACTTGAAACAATGAAATATCTGTTAACCCTCGCTGCCCTGATTTTCGGAATGGCAGCACGTGCAGGAGAGGCCAAAGACACTCTCTTCCTTGAACTCACAGACAGCTCCACCCTCATCATCCCCAGGAGCTATATCGACCAGTGGGACGAGGATGACAATGTTGTAAACATTCACCTCTCGGGCGACACCACAGTCAGCATCTTGAAGTGTCACATCGCCAGTCAGGGCAATACCTATCAGCGTGAACGCCCCAAGTTCGAGAGTTTCAAGTTCAACAACAAGTTCAACGACCAGTTGTACACCGATGCCGAGGGCGACATCAATGAATTCACAGGCGAGATAACCGCAGAAGTAGGTTGCATCGGCAAACGACTGACTCCCTCGTTCAAACTGACGGACGGGGCAAGTGCCTACATCAACGGCAAACATCAGTACAGCAAGAAGAGCCGCCTGCGCTTCGATGAGCCGGTGAAATACACCGTAGCCTTCCCCAAGCAATACATTTACAAGAGCGAGAAGGTGAAGGACGAGGTATGGAGTGTCCCTGAACTCAACGAAGACCAGTGGATAAAAACAAAGATTGAGCTGACCGAGGATATGCTCGAAACCAATGCCCCCAATAACCGCAACAACGAGGGTCTTTCACAGATGCTCGACGGCAGCCACGAAACATTCTTCCATTCCACTTGGGGCAGCGGAGCATACACACCCCTGACATGGTACGATGGTGCATACTATGGTGATGGCATGAGCGAATGGCCCTACATTCAGATTCAGATGCCCAAGCTATACAGCCGCATTCAATTCGAATACACCACACGTAATCTGGACAATTACGCCCCGTTGGGATTCATCCTGCAAGGCAGTAACAACAAAGTCGATTGGGATGAGGTGCAGACCTTTACTGCCGAGAAAGACGGACTGCCCACTATAAAGGATGCCACCTACCTGAGTCCCATCATCAACGTGCCAGCTCCCTACTACAAATGGTTCCGTCTGCAGATGACCTCGTCGCAAAAGAAGAACTACCTCGTATTCAGTGAATTTGCCATGTACGAAGTTACGGAGAATCCCAACTTCGATACAGATGAACCCGTACTCATCTCGCCTGCCGAATACCTGAAGGGCTTCTACCCCTATGGAACCGACTACAATGTAAAAGTGGACTTCCTGACCGACCATCCAACTACGCCCTACAATGTACCCCGAATCGACATTTGGTTCGGCGACGGCGAGACATGGGGCTACAGCATGTGGATTGGCCGTAACGGCAAGACGTTCTACGAGGATGCCACCATAAAGATTGATGGTGCCGGTGTTTATCCCGATATGGACGAGACGCCCATGCAAATCCGCGGACGTGGCAATTCATCGTGGTCCAACAGTGCATGGAGCAAGAACCCCTACCGCATAAAGTTCGAAGAGAAGCAGAAGCCCTTCGGCATGACGAAAGGAAAGTCGTGGGTACTGCTGGCCAACAAGCAGACAGGTTCCATGACAACCAACGCCATTGCTATGAAGGTGGCCGACATGGTGGAGAGCCGCGGATGTAACCACATTATTCCCGTAGAACTGTACATCAACAACCAATATCGTGGTTCTTACAACTTTACCGAGAAAGTGGGCTTCAGCAACAACAGCATCGACATTTCCGACGAATCGAATGCCACCATGCTGGAGTTGGATTCGTATTACGACGAAACATACAAGTTCAAAGACAAGTCATACAACCTGCCTGTCAACATCAAGGCGCCCGACTTCTCAGACCCCACCGAATACACCAACCTCATGAAGAGCGACATCGAAAGTGCCTTCAACGAGTTCACCAGCTATGTGAAGAGCGATGCCGAATATGCCAACTTCGATGTCCAGTCCGTCATCCGGGCCATGCTCGTCACCGACCTGGTGCGTAACGAGGAGTTGATGCATCCCAAGAGCTGGTTCATCTATAACGAAGACATCATGGCCGACTCGCTGTGGAACCTGGGCCCGGTTTGGGACTTCGACTGGTCGTTTGGCTACGAACGCGGTCACAACTATTTCATCACCGGTGCCGATGTGGGCCTCTTCTACTACATGGGTAACAACAATATCGGCTACCCGTTCTTCCGCGATTTGCTACGAGGCAGCGAAAGAGTGAAGAAGGAATATTACCGTCTGTGGACCAACTTCCTTCAGAGCGGACAGTTAGATGAACTCATTGAATACTGCGACGACTATTTCGAATATGCACGTATGTCGTTCGAGCACAACCAGAATGGCGACCAGGGATACCTGTGGGGCGATGGCGGAAACTATGACACGCAGACCACGAATGCCAAGAACTGGCTTACGAAACGTGCGAACTACATCTACACCCACCTGACGGAATACGACCTGGGCGATGATATCATAGACCCGGAAGATGACTATGGACAACCCGACCGTGTTGACCTGAGCAAGGAGGCAAACAAACTGGTGGATGTGTACACCATCAACGGAGTCCTTGTCCGCAAGCAGGTGCCTTACATTCAGTTCAACCAGGGTCTGATGCCCGGTATCTATATTGTAAACGGACGTAAAATTGCTATCGGACGATGAAATTCATCAGTTGGAACGTTAACGGCCTGCGCGCCGTAGCAGGTAAGAATTTCGAAGAGGCCTTCAACACCTTGGATGCCGACTTCTTCTGCCTGCAGGAAACCAAGATGCAGGCAGGTCAGCTAGACATGGCCTTCCTCGGTTACCAAAGCTACTGGAACTATGCCGACAAGAAAGGATACTCGGGTACAGCCATCTACACCAAGCATACCCCGCTCTCCGTACAATACGGCATGGGAATCGACGAACACGACCACGAGGGACGACTCATCACATTGGAATACGCCGACTTCTACCTTGTTTGCTGCTACACGCCGAACAGTCAGGACGGACTGAAGCGTCTGGACTACCGCATGCAGTGGGAGGACGATTTCCGTCGTTACCTGATGGCCTTGGATGAGAAGAAGCCCGTAATCCTGTGCGGCGACCTGAATGTGGCCCACGAGGAGATTGACCTGAAGAATCCCAAGTCGAACCGAATGAACGCAGGTTTCACCGATCAGGAACGCGAGAAGATGACCACATTGTTGGGAAGCGGATTCACGGATTCCTTCCGCCACTTCTACCCCACACTCGAGGGGGCCTATTCGTGGTGGAGTTATCGCTTCCACGCCCGCGAGAAGAATGCCGGCTGGCGCATCGATTACTTCATCGTATCGAACCGACTGGTTCCCCAACTCGAGTCGGCCAGCATCCACAACGAAATCTTCGGCAGCGACCACTGTCCTGTCGAAATCCGATTAAATCAATAACGTTATTCCGAAATACCGATATACCGGTATAACGACATATCGTCATTACGAAAAAAACGGCCCCTGTCCTTCATTGCGACAGGGGCCGTTTTCGTATTCGTTACTTAATCACTTGCTTGCGACCGTCGATGATGTAGAGACCGGGCTTCGGGGTTCCCGAAATGCGGCGGCCACTCATATCGTAAACACCCACAGCAGCATTTCTCATTGTCTCAGTTTCTCCATTTCTTAATTCATCGATGCCATCGATGATGATATCGTCCTGCTTATGTCCGAAGTTCAGGCAGAAGACGCCCTTCGAAAGGCCCCACGAGTCGCCTTCGGGACCGAATCCCGCACGCAGACCCGTATTGCCGTACGAGGTAGCATCCTCTACATCGCCCATGCTCTGGTTGAACGGATAGTAAAGGCGCAGGCCGTATTTGCTCTTCTCGCCTGTGATGTAGAGTTCCGTATCCTCGATAGGCTGGTTGCAGAGGGATTGCAGGATGGAGATGGTGAGCGAACTGTTCCAGATGCGGAACTCGTCGATGCTGCCGGACAGGGCCAATGCGAACGACTCGGGAGTAGCTATCGTGCTACCTGCACCGCTGGTTGAGCTTATCGACTTACCGTCGCGATAGAACGTCACACTGCCACCGTTATAGACCACAGCATAGTGGTGCCACTGACCTGCAACGATGTAGTTCTCGCTACTGGACACTTCCTTGCTTCCGTTGCGGAAAATCAGCTTGCCCTTGGGGTCTGAATAAATCAGGAAGGTGCTGTATCCCTCGCCAAAACCTATCGGTGCAGACAGGGTTTCGGGGTGCATCCACCAATCAATGGTCAGCTTCTTGATGCTGGCCTCGTCGCTGATGGGTTTCGACAACGTGAGGATGGCCGACGAACTGAAGGTGAGTCCGTTCCGCGAATCGGCATTGGTCACGATGATGGCACGCTCCTGCGTCTTGCTGTTCGTTCCCTTCACATTCGTTGCTTCCAAGGTTACGTCGTAAACACCCGGTTCCTCTGGCGTAAAGTCGAATAAATCGCCGCCGTTGTTCACGATATATTTCTGGATTGAGCTGTTCAGCACCCAGCGCAGGCTGGAAGGATGATGCTTCGAGCGGTTTGTAAGCTGTGTAGTCTCGCCCTTCATGATAATGGCCTCGCTGACGTCGAAGTCGGCTTCGGGAATGATGGGTGTAACGGAAACCACCTTGGTGTTCTGCTTCGTTGCACCTGTGGGCGAAGTCACGGTCAGGGTCACCTCATAGTCGCCAGGCTTCTGGAAGGTGGCACCCGCAATGGGGGTATTCGCCGTTTCCACATCGGCACCGGGCATCGACCAGCCGTAGCTATAGCCCTGCACGAAGTTGCTTACCTGGAAGCTGACATGTTCGCCGCTACCCACTTCGGTGGCGCTAACAGTGAAATCGGCATCCAGAGCCGGAGCCTCGCCCACCTTCACGATTAGCGTGTCGGATATCTCGCCTGCCTGAGGATTATCGCCAGAGGCAAATCCCTCGTAGTCGTAACCCGTTGCCATCACTTCGTATTCACCGGCTTCGGGGAAGGTAACCGTGGGGGAAGTGATGTGCCAATCCTTGATACCCAAGGCGGGAATGTTCCAGACAAGGGTGCGGATGGCATCGCCGCGTTTCGTGGTCAGCTTCACAGGCACGTTGGCACTCACCGTCTCCGTCGGCTCATTAATGCTCAGCACATTGGGCTTGTCCTTCGGACGGTTGGTAGAGGGCTGTGTCGACTGTTGCTGCTTGAAGTTGACATTCGTCATCATTGCATGGTGTCCACCCACACAATCGTGCAGATAGCTCTGTCCGTCCAGCTCTATGATGTCGCCCTTGTAATAGGCCATCAGGCCGTCGGGCAACACTTCGCCATGGAACTCGCGGTTATAGCAAGCCTTCACCTCAGCAGCCGTACGGGCGCGATTCCATATACGAATCTCGTCGTACAAAGCATCCTGATAGTTCTTTCCGCTGTTGTAGAAAACCAGATTGCCGAAGCCGCCGACTCCGCTATAGGTGGAACTGGTTACCGAACCCACGCTAGCGCCATTGAAATAGGCCACCATCTTGTTCTTGTTTACCACGATGGCCACATGCGTCCACGTGCCCACCTTCAGGTTTCCGCTGGTGGCACCGATACGGTCGTTGGGAGTGTTCCAGCCGATGGACATTGTGCCGTCACTGTTGCAATGTCCGTGGAAGGTTCCCCATCCCGGTCCGAACATGTTGTTATAGTTTATCAGGCTGATGGGCTTGATATAGAACTCGATGGTGCATTCTTCGTAACTGGAGTTGAAGATGTCGGGAATGCTGAAACCGCCCTTATCGAAACGAGTCACCTGATTGGGGCTCTGCTTCTCTACGGCAGTATTGGCCGTCACCTGCTTGCTTTCTACCCCACCCTCGTAAAGGGCCGTAACACCGAAGATACCGCTTTCGGGCAGTGCATAGGTGCGAGTGTCCTTACCCAGCGTTTCCAACTTCTCGCTGCCCTGATATACAGCATAGCCCTGCAGGGTATGTCCCGAATTCACAGGAGCGTCCCACAACAGGTTGCCCTCGGATATGGCTACATTCTGCGGAGCATTGAATGAAGCACCATAGACAACGACACTGATAATGGTCTTTGCCCCTGCGCTCTTCACCTCGACAACTCCTTCCTCGCCCAGGTCGAAGGGAGTTTCCACACCTTCGCGGTCGTATTCGTAATCCATGATGCTGGCTCTGTAGATGTGTCCTTCGCCCAGTCCCCAAGAACGGGTGTTGACGATGAAGAAGTACTTGAGCGGCTGATTGCAGTCGAAGCCCGAGGACAGGTCGGTCAGGTCGTATCCGAACTCCATAGGTTCCGTATGCATCTTGCCGTCGGCCCATTTGCCCAGCATCGGGGTTTCGGGTGCGGGGTTGGTATTGCCGTTATGTCCGTCGCCGGCATATTTGAAGTGGTCCATCGAGATGACGCTTTCGGGCTCGGTAGCCGTGAGGTCGGCACTGACACCTGCCTGCAGGAGCATCTCGCTGCGACGCGTGTAGTCCATCTTCAGCTTGATGGTGCGCAAGGGACGATAGTCCTTGCGAGTATGGTACAGTTCGCCTGTCCAGAAGCCAGTGAGCTTGCCTTCGCTGTTTACCGACGGGCCGCCCATAGCGTAGGGACAATAGATGAAGCCGTTGTTGCACCAACCCGAGCCCCACGAGTTCACGATAATCCAAGCACCCTTTTCGTCCTTGTCCTCCTCACCATAAACACCATTACCATCGATGTCGAACTCGATGCGGTCGTCGTAACCCACCATCGTCAAGGCATGGTCCACACTGGTGCCCCAGGCCTTCACATAGTATTTGCCCGTCACACCCAGCGCATCGTTGCTTTCCGTCTTGGGAATCTTCTGCCAGTTTCCGCCCGAGGCAACACCCAGACCTATCAGTCCGCCACATTTGAACGAGGTGTCGCCACCGTGGTTATAAAGCCATGATTTGGCAGCCAGGCGTCCCTCCTCGGTTCCCAGATTATAGGGAACCTGCGTGGGGGCAGTCATGCGGTTGCCAAAGGCCGAGAACCATTTGTCGTAACCTTGCATCCATCCGAAGCAGTCGCTGTCCCAGTCGTAGTTACCGTAGGTGCGGCTGTAGGTACGACCTCCGTAGGTTGCCGAGGTGGGCACACCCACGTTGGTCACGAACTCGTCCTTTCCCGAGTTGCCGTAGGTGAGCAACCACACGAAATGGCTGGGATAGTTGTTGTCCATCGTGCTGCTGTTGATGTCGCGATACGAATTGATTTCGTGGGTGAACATATAGCAGATGCGGGAAGCCGAGCCGCACGAGCCGCCATCCTGGTTGAAGACGGGCGGGAAGTATTTGCTCTCGGCATTGTTCACATGGTCGGGCAGCCCCGCAGCAGCCTGCAGGGCACGGGCCTTCTTACGGGTCGTTGCCGCACCGAATTTCACGAGCGAGGGTTCCGGATTCGTAATGTTGGGATTGTAATCGGGATATGCTTCGCGGTTCCAGTCCTGGGCATTCAGGACGGCCGGACATACGATAAAAAATGCCAGCCACAAGGTCATAAGTTTCTTCATGATATTGTGTTTTAAGGTTTTTTATAATTTATAACGGCTACAAATATAAGGCTTTTTGCCGATAATTTTGTATCTTCGTATCGATTTTTGCGAAAAAAGAGCATGATTGACCCAAGAAACATACAAATTCGCGACTTTAACTATCCGTTGACGGACGACAGAATTGCGAAATATCCGTTGCCCCAGCGCGACCAAAGTAAGCTGTTGGTTTACGACCAGGGGAACATCGGCGAACGCCGTTTCTTTGAACTTCCCGAACTATTGCCCGAGGGCAGTCTGTTAGTGATGAACAACACACGCGTCATACAGGCTCGCCTCTTTTTTTATAAGGAGACAGGCGCGCGCGTAGAGATTCTCGTCCTGGAGCCTGCCGCACCTGCCGAATATCAGGAAAACTTTGCCCAGCGCGGACAGACGGCTTGGTACTGCATGGTGGGCGGCCTGAAGAAATGGAAGCAAGGGCCCCTGACGGCTAAAGTTCAGATTAACGGCGAAGAGATAGAAATCACAGCAGAACGAGAGACCCTCCCCCTACCCCCTCCCAAGGAGGGGGCACAGACGCTTTACATTACTTTCAAATGGACGGGCGACTGGACGTGGTCGGAAGTGCTGGAGGCTATGGGCGAACTGCCCATTCCGCCATACCTGAACCGCAAGAGCGAAGAGAGCGACAAGCGCACCTATCAGACGGTTTACTCGAAGATTGAAGGCAGCGTGGCAGCTCCCACCGCAGGACTGCACTTCACCCAGAGCGTGCTGGACGAAATAGACAAGCGCGGCATCGAACGCGAGGAAGTTACGTTGCACGTGGGGGCAGGAACGTTCCGTCCCGTAAAGTCGGAGGACATCGGCGGACACGACATGCATACGGAACACATTGCCGTACGTCGGCAGACCATCGAAAAGCTCATCGCCCACGGCGGACGGGCCATTGCCGTTGGCACCACCAGCGTACGCACCCTCGAGAGCCTCTACTGGATTGGGCGCAAACTGGTTAATGGGGAGGGTGACCCTCTGCACGTCAGCCAGTGGGAACCTTATGAATTTTCAATCTTCAATCTTCAATTTTCAATTGAGGAAGCCCTCAAGGCTCTCCTCGCCTATATGGACGAGCAGGAGCTGGACGTGCTGCACGCCTCCACGCAAATCATCATCGCCCCTGGCTACCAATACCGCATTGTGGAACGCATGATTACCAACTTCCACCAGCCGCAGTCGACGCTGTTGCTGCTGGTAAGTGCCTTCATTGGCGACGACTGGCATCGGGTTTACGACTACGCCCTGTCGCACGACTTCCGTTTTCTCAGTTATGGCGACTCATCGATACTTATCCCCAAACGGAACGACGCGTCGCAACGGGCTGTGCCATAGTATGGCACAACATTGTTCCATAGTATGGCACACATCTGTTCCATAGTATGGCACAAACGGAAGGAACACAACGTTCGAAACAAAACATTACCTAACTAACCCCTATACAACTAATTAATGAAAAAACTATTAACCTTGATGCTTGCCCTTGCGCTGATAAGCACGACGGCAGGCGCTAAAGACAAGAAGGACTCGGACAAGAAGAAGACCGAGCAAGTGAAAACAGACAAGAAGGCCAAGAATCCCAACGGGTTCCGCAACGACAAGCTGTACACGCTGAGCTGCCGCCGCGGACAGTTGGTGATGGATGCCAGCGGGATGACACTCTCGTCAAGCATCCTCCGTGCCGATGCACCGAAGGAGGACAAGCAGTTTGCCATCATCACCTTCAACGGTCAGCAGTACCTCTACAGCCCGAAGGCCAAGAAGTTCCTGTTTGGCGACGGAAAGTTCGTCGACAACCTGGGTACACCCTTCACCTTCGACACCAAACAGTCCGACGGCAAGTACAAGTACATGATGTCGGTAAAAGCCCCCAATGGCTCTACCCTCTTCATGAACATGAACGACGGCGGATTCATCGTCATCAACACCTGGGATACTGCCGACAACGGTAACCGTTGGCAGATAGAGGAAGCAGGTAAGTTCGACCCGAAGGATGCCTTGCAGCTGGCCCAGAAGCCCAGCCCCTCAGCCGGCCAGAAAGGAAAGGTGGAGCGCAAGGGCATGTTCAACGTGTCGAAAGTGGAGAACGACTGGTTCTTCGAGATTCCCGACTCACTCATCGGCCGCGACTTCCTCACCACCACCCGCTACACCTCGACACCTGCCGGCAGCGGCAAGTTCGGCGGCGAGATGCTGAACCAGCAGACCGTTTACTTCCAGCCCACCGTGAACGACCAGCTGTTGCTGCGCGTGCGCCTCTTCGTCAACGTCAGCGACACCACACAGCAGATTAACAAGGCCATCACCGTGTCGAACGAGAACCCCATCATCGCCTCGTTCAAAATCGAGAGTCACAAGGACAGCCTCTATAAGATTAAGGTAACACAGTTCCTCTACGAGGACAATCCAACAACGGCTCTGCCCCAGTCCGTGAAGTCCAACTTCCAGTTGAACAACTACATGGGCAACCTGTCGTACATCGAGGACATCAAGTCCTTCCCCCTGAACACCGAAGTGCGCATGGTGAAGACGTACAACTCGTTCGGAAATCTGGCCTCGGCTCGCAGCACGGGCAAAGTAACCTTCGGCATTAACCTGTCGTTCGTACTGCTGCCCTCCGAGCCCATGAAGACCCGCTACTACGACCCACGCGTCGGCTTCTTCACACACGGATACAACAGTTATTCCGACGACCAGCAACGCGTGAAGGAAAAGATTTTCATCAGCCGCTGGCGCCTCGAACCCAAACCCGAAGATGTCGAGAAGATGCGCAACGGCGAACTGGTTGAACCCATTAAGCCCATCGTCTATTACATCGACCCCGCAACGCCCAAACAGTGGCGCAAGTACCTGATTGCCGGTGTGAACGACTGGCAGAAGGCTTTCGAGAAGGCAGGCTTCAAGAATGCCATCTACGCGCTGGAATGGCCCGAAGGCGAGGACAGCATCATGTCGATGGAGGACGCCCGTTACTCGGTTATCCGCTACCTGGCCAGCCCCATCCCCAATGCCTACGGCCCTCACGTCAGCGACCCCCGCACAGGTGAAATCCTCGAGAGCCACATCTGCTGGTACCACAACGTAATGTCCCTCGTCCACGATTGGTACATGGTACAGGCCAGCTCTATCGACGAAGCCGCCCGCAAGATGCACTACGACGAGGAACTGATGGGTCAGCTCATCCGTTTCGTCTCGAGCCACGAGGTGGGCCACACCCTGGGTCTGCGCCACAACTTCGGCTCTTCCAGCACCGTTCCCGTTGACAGCCTGCGCAGCAAGGCATGGGTAGCCGAACACGGACACACCCCCTCCATCATGGACTATGCACGCTTCAACTACGTGGCACAGCCCGAGGACGGCTTGACGCAGAACGAAATCTTCCCCCGCATCAACGACTACGACTGCTGGGCTATCGAATGGGGCTACACACCCATGCTCGACGCACAGACTCCCGAAGAGGACTACAAGGCCCTGAAGGCCCTGTTCGAGAAGGAGAACGTAAAGAACAACCCGCGTCTGTGGTGGGGCGACGGCGAAACCTATAACGACGACCCACGCCGTCAGACCGAAGACCTGGGCGACAACGCCATGAAGGCCAGCGAATACGGCATTATGAACCTGAAGCGCGAACTGAAGGAACTGCAGAACTGGACCTACGACGAAGAGGACATCTACAACGAGAACCTGCAGACGATGTACAACCAGATTCAGAACCAGTTCATGCGCTACATCGGTCACGTCATCAGCAACATCGGCGGACAGCTGGAAAACTTCAAGACCATCGACGAGCCGGGCGACGTTTACCGTCCACAGCCCCGCGAGAAGCAGATGGAAGCCATGAAGTTCGTAGAACGCCATATCATGAACGAACCCACCTGGCTGCGCGACCTGCCCTATGCCAAGCGCCTGGCAGCCGATCCCAACACGCTGACCACCAACATTGCCCAGTTGGGAGCCATCTACCTCATCATGCGTGCATCCGACCTCAACGACCTGTACAAGGCCGACGAGTACTTCCGCGACCTGAACCGCATGATTATGAAGGATGCCAATGCCAGCAACCTGTCGAAGTATCGCCAGTCGTTACAGAAATACTACGTCGACTATATGGTAGCCCGTGTGAGCCGGAGCGATATTCGTCCCTACGTGCTGCAGGCCCTGAAGCAACTGCAGCGCCAGTTGGCCGGTGCAAGCACGCCACACGCCCAGGCCCTGAAGGACACCATCGACCGCGAGCTTGTCATCAAGTAACCGGTCTTCGCATAAAAAGAAATGCCCGCTCGAATTCGAGCGGGCATTCTTTTTATATGCACCTATGCTTTACTTACCCCCCCCCGAACAGGCGGAAGCCACGTTTGCGGGAAGCTGTGGGATTACCGTAACCATAGCCATAACCGTAGTTATAACCGTAACGATAACCGTAGGCATAGTTGCCATAGCCATAACCGTAGTTACGCTTCTCAAGATGCACGTCGTTCAGCAGGATAGTCAGGTTGTTGAACTTGTTCTCTTTGTGCAGACGCTCCAGGTCGGTCAGATAACGACGGTCGATTCTGCGGTCGCGGATGACGTAGATGGTCAGCTCGGCCACACGGTTCACGATACCGGCATCGGCCACAACCAAGGCAGGCACGTTGTCGATGATGATGTAATCGTAGGTCTTCTTCAACTCGTCAATCAGCGTTTCCAGACGCTCGCTCATCAGCAACTCGGCAGGGTTTGGCGGACGCACACCTGCAGGCAGCAGGTCAACGCTGTACTTGGCATCGCCCGGAATAATCAGGCTCTGCAGGTCGTCCTCGGAACCGTTCAGATACGAGGTCAGTCCCTCCTTGCGCTGTGCTTGGTACAGGTGGGTCTGCGTACGCTTACGGATATCGGAGTCTATCAGGATAACACGCTTACCGGCCAGGGCCAACGTCTGAGCGAAGTTACGGCTGATGAATGTCTTACCTTCGTTAGGAATGGTACTGGTGAACATTATCACGCGGGCATCCTTGTTTACGAAGCTTAGGTTGAAGCGCAACAGACGGAATGCCTCGCTCAGGGTGTCTGTACTCTTCTCGCTGACCATAATCTTGGTCTTGTCGAAGCCTTCCATCACATGAGGAATCTCGCCGATGACGGGAATCGTGGTGTAGGCCTCGATGTCGCGACGTCCGCGAACGCTCATGTTCAGCAGATTCAACAGATAGAAGATTCCGAAGGGCAGCACAATACCGATGACGAACGAAGCCAGGGCAATGATGCTACGCTTGGGCGAAATGGGGATATTGCTGCCGTAGGGCTGTTCCACGATGCGGATGTTTGCCTCGCTGATAGCCAACTGCAGGGCCGTTTCCTCGCGCTTGTTCAACAGATAGGTGTACAGGGTTTCCTTGATGGCCTGCTGACGGGCAATGTCCAACACCTTCTTCTCCTTCTGGGGAACGCTGGACAGCATGCCTTCCATCTGTTTCTCCTCGTTCTTGGCCTGACGCACCTGCAAGTCTATGCTGGACAGGAATCCCTGCAACGAAGTCAGGATGGCCTGCTTCATCTGGCGCAGGTTGGCATCGGCCTCACGGATGGGTGTTGCATTGTCGCCCGAATTGGCAGCCAGACGGTTACGTTCCAACATCATGGTGTTGTACGTGCCAATCTGTGTCTGTATGCCGGCATCAGCCACACCGCTGATATTGGGAATCAGGCTGTTGCCTTCGCTCTGCGACTTCAGGTGATCTATCATGAACTTCACGGTGCTCTGCTGTGCCATCAGCTGGATGGTACGCTGGCGGGCCGTGGTGCTCTGCTGCAGGAATGCCTGTGCATTCTGCGAGATGTCCACCAGATTGT
Organism: Bacteroidaceae bacterium; assembly: GCA_017617235.1. Lineage (GTDB taxonomy): Bacteria > Bacteroidota > Bacteroidia > Bacteroidales > Bacteroidaceae > Physcousia. Next base: position 40,847 of record JAFZWQ010000016.1, read on the forward strand.
TGCTCTGCTTGAATGCGGCCATGTTACCTTCCACCTCGTCCAGTTCGCGGCTGATGAGGGCGATACGGTCGTCGATGAAGGCTGCCGTACTCTGTGCCAACAGGTTCTTGTCCTCGATAATGCTGCGCTTGTAGGCATCGAGCAGGGCGCTCAGGATGTCTTCGGCACGCTTGGTGTTGGTGTCGGTACAAATCAGGTTCACCAATGAACTCATCTTCGAGAACTCGCTGGTCTTCACACGTCCACGAACGAAGTTGGCAGCGCGGTCCTCGTCCAGATGACTGACGATGATGTCCTCGCCGATGAATTTCTTCAGGTAACGGGGCTCGGCAGTAATGGTGAACACACCCATAGGCGACAGCACACGTTCGCCGAACTTAACGGTCTTCGTGAAGTCCACGTTCTCCATGCCAGCAACGGCACATTCCGTAATCTTCACCTCGTTCTTGTTCTCCACATGAACACGGAAGGCGGAAAGGCGCACGCTATCGGGATTCTCGAAGGTTACAGTGAAGGGACGAACATCATAGAGCGACTCGTCACACAACATCTTGTCCTGCGTGTACAGCACATCGAAGTGCAGGTCCTTGGCGGCCTGCTTCGACAACTGATGGCTGTTCAGGATGTACACCTCGTTGGCAATCGAAGCACCGGAGATGACACCGTTCAACTGCATCAAGGCATCCGTTCCCATAGCAGAACTGCTGCGGCGACCACCGCTACCGCCATCTTCCTTCACCAGCATCATAGCCTGACGCTGATAAACCTTGGGTTGGGTCTTCAGATACAGATAGCCCAAACCACAGCACACAATTACGGACAGGGCAAACCACATCCAATTAAAGAGGAACATGTCGAATATCTCGCGCAGAGACATTCCGCTCTCTTCTTCCTGTACGGCAGTCTGTGCGGCGTTGCCTGTTACATTCTGGTTTACGTTATTTATCGTTTCCATATATGCTATTCCTTATTATGCTATTTCTTTACGTTGATAAGTGCAATCACCAGTGAAGTTATAGATACCAGCATGCTGACGATGGTGGCACCGATAGTGAGCAGCAGGTAACCCGTAGAACCCTTCACACGTACGCTCTTGTTGGGACGAACATAGACGATGTCGTTCTGCTGCATGTAGTAGGCAGGACTGTTGAACACCTGTTCGGGGTCGCGCAGGTCGATTTGGTATGTAATACGGTTGTCGGCAATCTCGCGCACAACAAGCACATTGTCGCGGCGGGCCGAAGCATTCAGGTCGCCGGCACGTCCGATGGCTTCGAGCAAGGTCAGTCGCTCACCCTGGAACGTCTGGGTACCCGGGTTCTTAACGTCGCCCAAAACAGTAACCTTGAAGGACATTACCTTAACGTTCACAATGGCGTCGGACACCTTTTCCTCGCCGTTGCGGAAACGCTCCTGCAACTCCTCGGCCAGTTGGCGACAGGTCTTGCCCTTGGTGCTGATGGTTCCGAATACGGGGAACTCGATGTTGCCCTTCTTGTCCACCAGGAAGTAAACAACGTGGCTCTGCAAGTTACTTTGGCTACCATAAGAATTGCTTAAACCCGTTGATGTATTCGTAGTACCACCACCAATCAGGGTTTTGTTGTTGTAGGGACGCAGCAATTCGGGCGTCTTGGTATCGACGGATATAGCCAGCTCGTCGTCGGGCTGTATTTCCAGTTCGAAAGCCTGAGTTATCTGTTTCGGCACAGCATACAACGTATCGGCACCTTGCAGATAGACAATTGTCTTATCGCTCATGCATGCGGAGGTCGAAATCAGGGTTGCCACCGCCAGCACAAAAAACAAATACTTAAAGATTCGTACCATTTTAAAGAAAATATGTCGTTATTAGCGTTGCAAAGTTACAAAAAATATTTCAATACGTACCACACAAAGGCCTTTTAATTAAAGAAAAAGGATTAAACCCTTGATTAGTAAGGAAAAAATTATTTACTTTGTATTCGTTATGTCCATGGGAAGCACCAAATATTGGGCATGGGTGATAGCCTTCTGGGCCATTTTCAGTATCACCTTCGAGGGTCGCGCCGAGCGTGGCATTGCTTCGTACTATCACGACAAATTTCACGGCCGCAAGATGGCAAACGGAAAACCGTACAATCGCGACAGTTTTACGTGTGCCCACCGTCGCTACGCCCTGGGCTCATGGTTGCGGGTGGTGAATCCTAAGAACGGACGTGCCGTTGTGGTGCAAGTTACCGACCGCGGTCCCTATTCGAAACGATTTACGATTGATTTGAGTCGTGCGGCAGCCCGCCATCTCGACATCATTGCCCGTGGACATGCCCCAGTGGAAATTACCCAGGTTTCGTCGCGCGAAGGCGGCATTGTGCCTTTCCCGTTAGAAGAGGAGGAACCTGTGGAACTGGTGGATATCGAACTGGACTTTGTGCCGGCGCCTAAATATCCCTTCCCCGATTTCCCCGACTGGGACAACGACACCATTCCCCCCGCGGATTAGGGCTAAGGGCTAAGGGCTAAAGGCTAACACGCGCTTCGCGCTGGCAAAAGTCGTTAGCCGTTCGCCGTTACCCCTTTCGGGTTCGCCACATCACGATGCTGGCGATGACAAAGTATGCCGCAGCCTGAATCCACAGCGCATGATATTCGAACCGACAGTCGCTGATGGAGGCTCCCATGGTGGCAATGCGCACATAGGCCCGTACGGCATAGGTAGAAGGAATCAGTCCGCCCACGCCCTGCCAGAAAGCGGGAATGGAACTGAGGGGCCACGAAATGCCCGTCAGCAACAGGAAGGGAACGGAGGTGAACACTACCAGCAACAACACATTCTCGCGATAACGCACCACCCACGAAAGCATGAGTGCGAACGAGATGCAGGCCAGCAGATAGGGGAACATCAGGGTTAAAAGGTCCTGCCATTGGGCAATCATGACCAGTCCGAACAGACGGGGAATCACGATGGACAGATAGGCAGCCCAAATGCTATATACCATAAAGTAGGCCAGTCCTTTGCCGAATGCCAGACGGATGCCATAGCCCCTGCTGGGAATGGTGCGAGCCACAGTAATCAGACGACGTTTCTCGCGACGTGTGCCCTCGGAAAGGCCGATTCCCAACATCAAAGTCTGCTGCAGCACCAACATCAGCACACAGGGCAGAATGAATCCCGCATAGCCGCCCGTGGGGTTGAAGATGGGAACCTCGACAAAGTTCAGGGGAGCCGCAGAAACGTCCTCGTCGCGACTGGTGGTCAGCTTGTTCATCCGACTGATGCGGATGTCCTTGTTCATCTTGGTGACCACACTGTTTGCCGTCATATAGATGGATTTATACTGCAGGGTCATGGCCATATCGGCATAGACACCGATGAACGTGCGTCGTCCCTCGTACACCCCGTCGGCCAGTTCGGCAGGCAGGTAATAGATGCCGCGTGCCTCCTGCTGTTCCACCAGGTGTCGGGCTTCGTCCATGCTGGCTGCCTGCTGGGTAATCCGCACATCGGGCGAGGCATCGGCCATCTGGATGAACTGTCGGCTCAGGGCCGAATGGCTGTCATCGACCACCACCACAGGCACCTCGCGAACCATCTCGTTGTTATAAATCCACGCATATAGCAAGGGATAGACAGCAGGCATGAGCAGGCAGAAGAGGAAGACACCTTCGTCGTGAACGAAGGACTTCATCTCGTCGCGCCACACGGCCGCCACATCGCACAATATCTGAGATAGTTTACGGAACATAAACATAGTATTTCAGGGCCTTTTTGATGCGTGGGAACACGAACAGCGGTAACAGGGCAAACCCGATGAGCATGACCACATGAATCCACACTCCCGTAACGGGATAACCATTGAACACAACCGCCTGGTACACCATGAAATAGTGACGCAGGGGGAACAGCCACGTCATGGCCTGCAGGGGGGTATCCATATTCTCCACGGGGAAGATAGAACCTGCTGCCGAGAAGCTGAGCACAGCCCACAACGAACATATACTCATGGACATACGCAACTGGGGGAACATGCCGAACATGAAGATGCCGAAGCCCAGCGAGGCGTGCACCGTCAGCAATCCCAACCACAATATGGGCCACGGGCCACCCAGATGGGGGAAGCCCAGGAAGTAATAGACATAAATCTCGTAGAAGAAGAAGATGGCCAGCGACACCAGGTACAGCGGCAACAGTTTGCCCGTGAGGGCCACCCAGATGTTGTCGCCTGCCTCCAGCAACAGGTTACGTCCCGTTTCGAACTTCAGTTCCGTACCCAGCGAATAGGCCGCAAGCAGGAACAGGAACAGGGTGAGTACACCCGGCACCAGCGTGGTGCTCAGGTACGCGTTGTAATCCAGCGTGGGGTTGGCTATCTGGTGCAGGTCGATGGTGATGGGCTGCAGATAGGTCATTATCTGGTCGTCCGTAGCGCCCCGCATGCGCAGGGTGGCCTGCATCAGTCCCGCATTTCCCAACGACGAGATAGTCTTCAGGTCGCGGAACAAGAGCGAGCCGCTGGTCATCGACGTCATGGAATAATAGAACGAGATGGTGGGTTTGCGGCTGGCCAACAGCTTGGCCGACGTACCCTTGGGCACATACAGGAAGGCGTAGATTTCGCCTCGCTGAACGGCCCGACGTGCATCGCTCACCGTTGCATACTGCCCCACAATCCGCGTGGTTTGGAAGGCATCCAGCAGTCGGGCCATGCGACGTGTGATGGGCGTATAGTCCTGGTCCACAATACCCACGGGCATCTCTGTCGGCTGTCCGTTGCTGAGCAATGTGGTAAAGAACAGCACGGCCACGATGGGCATCACCACCATGAACAGCATGTAGATGGGGTTCCGTCTGAGGATTCCCATCTCCCTCCGCACTATCTTATATATCCTTCTCATTTCTTGACTAAGGGCTAAAGGCTAAGGGCTAACGACCTTTGCCATTTGCCGTTTGCCGTTTGCCGTTCGCCGTTATTTAATAACGACCGACATGCCGGGACGGAGACCTTCCAGCGCCTTCACGGGCCGTGCCTTCACCTCGAACGTCTTCAGGTCGTAGCGTCCGTTTGCCTTTGTGGCCTTCCACACGGCATACGCGCCCAGGTCCTTCATATAGTACACGCGCATCTTCATCGTCTGGTCGAAGGCAGGCACATAGGCTTCTATCTCGTCGCCCACCTTCATGCCGCGCAACTGGTCCTCGCGCACATTGAAAGAACCCCACATGTCCGACATCACGGCCACGCTCATGATGGGGGAACCTGTACCCACGAGTTCGCCCACCTGGGGATACACGTCGGTAACCTCGCCCTCCATCTGGGCAATCTGCACGGTTTCGCCGATGTACGAGCTGACCTCGGCCACTACGCCACGGGCCTGTTGCACCTTGGCGGCAGCGGCAGCCTTCTCCTCACGACGGGCACCGTTCACAGCCATGTTGTACTGACTTTCGGCAGCCTTAGCTTGAGCCTGGGCAGCGGTGTACTGGGCGTAGGCCTCATCGCGTTTCTGTTCACTCAGCACGCCCTGGTCGAACAGGCGCTGCACACGCTGGTACGATTTCTCGTGAATCTCCAGCGCAGCCTTAGCCTGCTGCCATAACTGGTAGGCGCCCTGCACCTGTTCCTGACGGGCACCGCTCTGTGCCATCTCGCTCAGGGCCGATGCAGCGTCCTCGACGGCATTGGCCTGCGCACTCTTGGCACGCACCTCGGGGGCATCCAGAATGGCCAGTGTGTCGCCCACGTGCACATAGTCGCCCTCGTGCTTACAAATCTTCAGGATACGTCCGGGCACCTTGCTTGACACACGGTACTCCGTAACGTCCATCTGTCCCTGAATATACTCGGGCTCGTTGCCCAGTGCAAAGAAGCCGATGACGGCAACTGCAATGACCACCACTACGAAGCACAGGATGGCCAGCAATACATTGGTATGTTGCGATCTCTCACTCATAATATATCACCTCTTTTAATTTTTCACTTTTCATTTTTACTTACCGTAGGATGCCCAGCGCCTTGCGCAGCGTAACCTCCGCCATCTTCAACTCAATCTCAGCCTCTATGCGCTGTGTCTCGGCCTGCTGCCAGGCGGTTTGTGCCTGCATCACCGTGGTGGCGTCCATCACACCCTCATGGAATCCGGCATCTGCACAACGCAGGTTCTCGCGTGCGCTTTCAATATTCTTTCGTGCACGAGCCACACGTTTGTCGGCCTCAGCCACCTTGAATCGGCTCTGAGCCACCTGCAGGTCTATCTTCTCACGGGCCTCGTCCAGATTCAGTCGCGCCATCTGCGTAGCAGTACGGGCGGCACGCACCTTGAACTTACCTTCCATCCAGTTCCACACGGGCACGTGAACCATTACGCCCACGTTCCACATGCCGCCCACTTTCTGCTGGAAGCCGTTGAGCACATTGGGGTTCGAAAACGAGTATCCGGCCACCAGACCCACATGGGGCAGATAGGGTGACATCGCCAGTTTCTCGGTCTGCTTGCCTATCTCCACAGCCTTCTCCAACAGCTGCAGCTCAGGCCTCTCCCCCACATTGGATACATCCTCCACTTTTAATTTTTCATTTTTAATTTTTAATTCCCCTTCGGGCGTCTCGTCCTCCAGGACGAACTCCGTATCCAGCGGCATTCCGCACAACTGGCACAGCAGCATACGCGACAGGCTCAGGCCGTTTTCTACCTGAGTGATTTGCATCTCGGCCTCGTTCACCTTCACGTCCACCTTCAGTCCGTCGGCCCGTGTGGCCACGCCTTCCTGAATCATCTTCTGCACGTCGCCCGACAGCTTCACCACCAGGTCGCGATAGCTCTCGGCCAAGCGCTGTTTCTGGCGCAGGGAGACAACCAGCCAATAGGCTTTGTCTATATCGTACAGGGTTTCCTGGGTCTGGTGGTCGATGCGTATTTCGGCCATTTCGCCACTGAGGTCCGCCATGCGGTTTGCAGCACGTATGGCACCACCCATGTACAGCGGCTGGCGCAACTGCACCGTTCCGGCCCATATCGAGCGAGTGTCGGTGTGGAAAGCGTCCACAATGCCCTGTCCCGTCTGGTTCAGCGAACCGGCAAGGGTGGGCAGCACCGTTGCGGGGTTCAGTCCCAGCGAGGTCAGCACCGTGGCTAACTGGGTTCCCAGACCTGATGTGGTGAGGCTCGTCATTGTGTTCGTACCCAGGTTGTTCAGCTTCGATTGCTGTTCGTCGCTCAGCAACTTCACCTCGCGACTCAGGTACGTGTATCCGCCCAGGGCGTCCACCTTGGGCATGTACTTCGTACGGGCGGCCTTCTTCACGTCGCGAGCCAAGTCCTGACTCAGCCGTGTCGAGGCCAATTGTTTGTTACCCTGCAGAGCCATAGCGCGGCAACTGTCCAGCGAAAGCACACGCTGTGCCCCCACCGTTCCCAGGCATCCGACCCACAAAATCAGGGAAAATAAAATGCGTCTCATTCTGTTTGCTTTATTGCATTATTGCTTAGTAGCTTATTAGCTTAATGGCTTATTTATCGTCGTAATGGCCCCAGGCAGAGAGTATGTCAACATATACCTCTGTTTCAAAAATCTCGTATACCAAACGATGTTTTCACATCAGCCTACTCTTTGCAGAAATTCATCCAACGACTCATTAGGCAGCATCTCTATGCCCTCGCCACGTTTAATCTGTTCCCTTGCCTCATCTATACGGGCAAAGAACTCTTCTTTACTAAGGAGAGTAGGATCTACTTCTTTTTCGGATACTAGTTTGCGCAGATATTTGGCAACACGCTTCAGCATGCTTTCATCTTCGGCAAGAGCACCAAGATTGCGCAGTATTTCGGCGTTCAGTTGAATGGCTGTCATAACAGTTAATTTTGGTTTTACGACGCGAAGTTACAAATAATATTGAAAAGTAAAAAATAAATCAAGGAATTTATGAAGGGCTGTAGGCGCTAAACACAAGAAGGCCTCCCGCAGTTGCAGGAGGCCTTTATCTGGTAATGAAAGGGAGTATCAATAATCGTCTTCCCAATCCTCGTCGTTCGACGCCTCACCCCATATATCCCAATCTCTATCTTGACGAACGAATTTCATACTACCTGAATCAAAATCTCCCATTCCCTTAGGAAGACTTTCTGCAATAACACATCCTGGAGCAACGGGTGTTACGAACAAAGCAGGAGCAATATATGTCTTTTTCATAATATAAGCATTTTAATAGTTTATAATTCTATAATATCCTCACTTTACCAACATTTTCTTGCCATTTACGATGTAAAGGCCCTTCTTAACAGTCGAAACACGACGGCCCTGCAAATCGTAAATTGCTGTTTGGCTCTCGGAGGTCTTTATCTCCTGCAAAGCAGTCTCGTCGCCGAAGGACAAAGAGAGGCTCTTCACACCACCGCTACCACTTGGCAAATATGCCTTGTTGGCAGGAACGACAAAGCCACTTGCTCCGATTGCATAGAACTTAGCAATCTCATCAGTAGAACTGTATGCCAGCATAAAGTTACCAGCAGCAACATTTGTTGAACCATCACCTGCAACAAGGGAATTATTACTTATTAAGTTCGCATCATTTACCCCACTGATAGGACGAATATTGACCGTAGCGGCCTTCTTGGCTTTTAGGATAACACCTATTCCAGCAGGAACATAATTGTTTGTAGCCTGCTCGATATGGGCTGTCGATGCTGTCTGTGTAGTAATGTAATATACATCTGCATTGGCAATCTGGCAATCGTATGGATTAGCAAAGGTCTGATATACATCTGCATCTGCTGCTACGGCATCTGGCTCAATAGCAGAAACTGATTCAACAATCGGAGCAATATACCATGCTGATGCACCATCCTTTCCACCAGACCAGTTCGTAATAGTGCCACTAACTCCTGCTCCGCTACTATGGCCACCAGTATGTAATGAATGGTAATCCGTGGTTAAGTCTTTAATATTCCACTGAGCAAAGCCCAAATCCGAGAAAGTGAATGTGACAGGATCATCTCCGGCATTGCTTGAAGCATAACACTGAGTAAGATACTTGTTTGCACTCGGATTGAAGATATTCCAATCAGAGCCTGTTTTTTTGAGCTGGAAAGTGAAGGCCTCATCTGAGGAATCATATGTTTTCCACTTGAAGATACCACCTGTCGAATCGTAATAAAGAGCCTTCTTAACACCTTGTTTCTTCTGATATTCAGGATATGCGCTGACTATGTGATATTTGGCATTCTCTACAGGCTGTACTTTTGCTGCATTGAGATTTGAAACGAATGTGTTGTATCCAGCAATAGTTGGTGCTGTATATACTGCTGCATATTCTTCTGCCAAATCACTTGTTACGAGGGCATCATCCCAGCTCAAACCACCCATATAGCCAATATTCTGTACAAAATAGGGTAAATAGTTGTTATATAAGTCTTCAACGATAGACTCATCAATTGGTTCAAATGTAAATTCCGATCCGCAATCAGAATTACTCCACTTTTTCACTGCGTTTCCACTATAATTAGGCCTATTCGATGTTCCTGAAAATACAAATGTAGGAGCACCTGTCGTCCACCCAATCTCATGCCAAGTACTATGAGCCATAGTAAACAACGATGCAGACTCATTCCCAGAAAGGTCGCTCATATAAGCACCATTTGCACCATCAAAAGTCATCACTTTTGTAGCACCAGCTCGTTTATTATATAAACGATAACCTGTAGTATTATCACCAGTAATACACCAAAGGAAACTGTCATCGTATGACTTTGTTGTTGTATTCGCAGGTATCAAATTACTATAATTAAATTCTGCAGGTATGTTAAGATAATAATGATATCCCGAATGAATATCGAGGAGATGCCAATAAGTATTCACAGCAAACTCTCCAGCTGCAGGTTCGTCAGATACTTTAAAGGGGCATTTGAAGACCCACTCTATTACGTCACCATTCGAAATTGTTTTAGTACCAACACTACTGCTGGTTCCGTTCACCTTTATATCCTTCAACTTTAGAATAGGTGTTTCATAGCCTTCTTCGAAGCCTATAGTCAAGGAACTTCCACTTGCCACATCTCGCTCTTCATCAGAAGAAGTGATGTTTGTATCAGTGTCGCCATTCACTTTACGGAATGTATAAGAAATGGAATTGTCCAGAGCTGCAAGCGCTTCTGTGGGATCAAAAGCTATAGCAGGAATTTCCTCAATAATCCAACCATTACCGAGATTACCTGCACCATCTGCCGACGCCCAACCATTTATCGTAAACGAACCATCACCTGAATTATATGTTCTTTCGCGTCCACTCTGCACATCTTTAAGCCAAAATCTGCCTTCAGTAGTTCCATAAGCAGAAACCCGTACTTCATGCGTGGTATAAGGTTCTAGGAAGTTGTGATTATTTGAATATTGTGCATAACCAGATGTATTATAATCTACATAAGGCGAAGTCTTTACAAACTTTTTTGCACCTACGTTATACAAATATTTCTTACTATTCTTCTCTACAAAAGCCCATTGATTCAGAGGTTCCTCTACATTCAAAGTACTTGCATTAGCTTTAGCTGTTGCCGAAACGGCCGTTGCACTAGCTGATGCTGCATAAATAGCAGTACGGTCAGTACGCAGGCGATAAACCTTGGTACTCGAAATTGAAGCAGCATCAGTCAGCTGAACTGGGCTAAGGGTATAGTTTACAGTGATGGTCTTTGTAGTAGTATTAACTGTAATATCTCCAGGTGTACAGTTATCTACTGCCTTTGCACTAAAGTTACTTGCTTCTGGATTTGAAGCAAATACAAAGAATCCACCCTTAGTCTGTGTGGCTGTACCTGTATAAGCAGGTGTATAAGTAACACCGCCTTCATCAATATTTGATTCTACAGTATATACATCAACGGCAACTTTTTCAAACTTATAGTCTGTTGAACCACCATCTGCAAATGCAGAGCTACCATTTCTGTCCCATCCATTTGTTCCACCAGAATTTTTATAGACGTATAGATAACGCCCACCGCCAGTTGTTTCATGTGAATACAAGCTCAAACATGTTGCAGTGTTAGATGACGAAGCAAAATGTAAATCAAAAGTGTAGGGCGTTGAGCTCACTCCGAACCATCCAAGGTATTTGCCATCACCCATCGCACTTTCAAAGGTATAGACGCCGCCACTCTCATGGCAAATCCAATAGCCTTGGTTTGTATTTATCACATCCCCTTTATTTATAACTTCACCGGCTGTAGCAGAGTTGATGATTTGATATGAAGCAGGAGTGTTCTGATAGCTCGAAATCTTATATACCTTCCCATCTTCTACACAGAGACCGCTGGCAATTGCAATAGTCCAACGAGAACCTGTATTGCCTTCTGAGTGGGTATAGAATTTGCAGTCGCCACCAGCACCACCATACATATTCAATGACATACTAGTATTACCTGACAGACAAATACCATATCCAGGTGTCGTATGCTCTGCATAGGTCTCTTCCAAAGTCCATGTGCTTGCACTTGCAGGATCGACCCATGAGACAGCTGTTCCATTATTAGAATTAGCTGCATATAGAGCCTTGCTGGAGCCATTGCTATAGCTGTAAATTTTAAAGCTTGACTTAGTGCCCACGAAAGCGACCTGCTGCCAAGCACCATAATTCGTAGAGGTTTTCGAACGAGTTCCCATTGTGGAACTAGTTGCAAACATTACATAACTGCTGTTGCTCGCATTGGTAAGACTAAGCCATACAGCATGCTCATAGTCCGTTGAGAAATAATCATCGGGAACCGTTGCCCACGCCCCGCTGAAAGAGGCCAGCAAGGCACACATAAGTAGAAATAGTTTTTTCATTGATATTAGTTTTTAGTTAATAATTTTCTTAAAACGTTCATACTCCGCTGAGTATCCGTTGTGTATTCATGTTGTTGCAAATATACGACTAAGTCCGCAAATCACCAAAAATTTCCCCGTTTTTCGCTCCCACATACATTAAATAATGTATTTACGTTCCGCAAACGGCCCTTCAAGCCGCACGAAACAGGGAGAATCTTATACAAAAACAATTATTTATTTGCTGAGATGCATTCATAAAAAAATCCCGAACCATGAATAGTTCGAGATTATAATGAGTTTAGGATTATGCTACCTTTAACAAATCAAGTACAGAATAAACACGTGTCATGTTCTCGAAAGTGAAATACTGGTCGTCGAGCACCATCCACTTCTCGCGTTCCTTCACTGGCATGTGCTGAATGTCGGGAAAGAACGAAACGGGAACCAGCACCTCGCGGCCGTCTGTCAAACGAGCTAGTAACTTTCCACGATGGGCCGTAAAATTCAGATCCTTAATACCTAATGTCACTCCTTTAATCTTACACATACCTTGTCCTCCTATTACTTTTCAATATTAATAGAGATTGTCTTTTCGCCGTTGAATACCTTCGTAATCTGTTTGTTTATAAACTTCCAATGACGATTGATGGCAGCGACCAACATCTCGTTATCCTTCTGAGACAATTCCGACTCTGCTATCTCCACACATTGCTCACCATTCTTTTCAATCCAAATCTTTGCGAGCGAATGCTGGTGCCGTCTGCCCTTCCGAAATACATGCACATGGCGACGATTATCATTAACATCAAGTGAAATTGCCACCAGGATGAACATTCTAAGGAATGCCAATTGTCCCATAGTCCTCTATTCTTTGCTGACAAAGGTACGATTATGCAAGCAAACCACCAAAAATATTTGATTATTTTTGAACATAGGTATCTAAAAATGCAGTTAAAGTAGTGCATCTTCCGAACTTCCACCTGTCATTTTAGAAAAAAGAGTTTTCGAAAAAGACCTCACCTCCTCATGCAACGAGGGCGTATCCCTTTATTTATCGGCATTCCACCCACATGAGGTATTGCTCCAACACCTCATATAGACCTCATAAACATCTCATAGAGGTTGTCCAACTTTTTGGGGTCACTTCAGGTGTTGATGAGGTGTTGGTGAGGTGTTACGTATACACCTCATAGGTCTCCATCCCTTTATTCATCGGCCTTCGAGGCTTGTTACATGAGGTGTTAGTATCTTTTTATAAGAACCCCCTCCCTTCCTCCCCGAGGGGAGATGGGAAAAATGATCATGTAAAAAAGTCTGAATCAAAAATGGAATTAATTTCCGCATACAAACCAAAATATAATGACATAAATCATATTTATGCACTAATATTGTGTAGCAATAAATACCTCTTTGATTCAACCATTCTTAAAAAAGACAAAAGGATTCCAGCGAAGCGTTGCAACGCTAGGCGGGGAGGGATAGTAACGCTTGGCTTGTCACACAATTGTGTGTCAAGGGGAACGATGCGTCGCTTGGTGGGGAATAAAATAAGCACCCCGGCCTGGTGAGAGGTCGGGGTGCTCGGTGTATGGTGGAAATTAGAATTTACTCGGCAGCGGCTTCGGCGGGTGCCTCGGCTGCGGGAGCTTCCTCCACAGCTGCTTCCTCGGCGGCTACGGGAGCCTCCTGAGCGGGAGCCGCTTCGGCAGCGGCGTTCTTCTTGGAACGACGCGTGCGCTTGGTCTTCTTCTGGGTCTTGGCCATGTTCTCGTCAAAGTCCACGAGTTCGATGAAGCAGGTGGCGGCGTTGTCGCCCTGACGGAAACCGGTCTTGATGATGCGGGTGTAGCCACCGGGACGGTCGGCAACCTTCTCAGAGATTACCTGGAAGAGTTCGGTGACAGCATACTTGTTCTGCAGGTAGCTGAACACTACGCGGCGGCTGGCCGTGGTGTCCTGCTTCGAGCGGTTGATGAGGGGCTCTACGTACTTGCGCAGGGCCTTAGCCTTTGCCACAGTGGTGTTGATTCGCTTGTGCATGATGAGCGAAATGGCCATGTTGGCGAGCATAGCATCGCGATGGGATGCGGTGCGGCTAAGATGGTTGAATTTCTTATTGTGTCTCATTTTCTGTGATTAATCTTTGTCAAGTTTATACTTTGAGATGTCGGTCCCGAAGGAGAGGTTGAGGCGCTCGAACATGTCGTCGAGCTCCATGAGGGACTTCTTACCGAAGTTGCGGAACTTCAGCAGGTCGGTCTTGTTGAACTGTACCAGGTCGCCGAGTGTATCGACGTTGGCTGCCTTCAGGCAGTTCAGGGCACGGACGCTGAGGTCCATGTCTACCAACTTGGTCTTCAACAGCTGACGCATGTGCAGAATCTCCTCGTCAAACTCTTCGTTGCCATCGGCATCGCTGTTCTCCAGCGTAATCTTCTCGTCGGAGAAGAGCATGAAGTGGTAAATCAGGATCTTGGCGGCTTCCTTCAGGGCGTCCTTCGGGTGGATGCTGCCATCGGTGGTGATTTCCAGCACGAGCTTCTCGTAGTCGGTCTTCTGCTCGACACGATAGTTCTCGACTGCGTACTTCACGTTACGGATGGGAGTGTAAATAGAATCGATGGGGATGACGTTAACGTCGGTGCAGAAATCGCGGTTCTCCTCAGCGGGCACGTAACCACGGCCCTTGTTGACAGAGATTTCAATCTGCATCGAGGCTTTGGGATCCAAATGGCAAATTACCAACTCGGGGTTTAACACTTCAAATCCAGTCAGATACTTATTGAAGTCACCAGCACGCAGCTCAGTGGTCTTTTCGACGGTGACCGTAATTTTCTCGTTCTCGAATTCGTCTACTAACTTTTTGAATCGAACTTGCTTCAGATTCAGTATAATGTTGGTAACGTCTTCCTTCACACCGGGAACGGTTGCGAACTCGTGCTCGACACCGCTGATGGAAATGGTGTTGATGGCATAACCATCGAGGGAAGAAAGAAGTATTCGGCGCAAAGCATTACCTACGGTAGTACCAAAGCCACCTTCGAGGGGACGAAACTCGAACTTGCCGTACTTTTCGTCCGCGGCCAACATTATAACTTTTTCAGGTTTTTGAAATGCTAATATCGCCATTATGATCTTATTATTTAGAGTAAAACTCAACAATCAACTGCTCCTTGATGTTCTCGGGCACATCGGCACGCTCGGGCTTGTGCAGGTACTTACCAGACTTGCTGTTCTGGTCCCACTCCAACCAGGGGTACTTAGAGTGATTGAAACCAGCCAAGGCTGCCTCGATAACCTCGAGGGACTTGCTGCGCTCGCGCACACCAACAATCTGACCGGGCTGTACGCTGTAGGAAGCAATGCCTACAACCTTGCCGTCAACTACGATGTGACGGTGGTTTACCAACTGACGGGCAGCGGCACGCGTGGGGGCGATGCCAAGACGGTATACGATGTTGTCGAGACGGCTCTCGAGGTTCTGAATCAGGATCTCACCAGTAATGCCACTGGTACGGGCTGCCTTCTCGAACATGTTGCGGAACTGCTTCTCCAGCACACCATAGGTGTAGCGGGCCTTCTGCTTCTCGGCCAACATGATGCCGTATTCCGATGTCTTTCTGCGGCGATTATTACCGTGCTGACCAGGAGGATAGTTACGCTTTGCGAGAACTTTGTCAGCACCAAAGATGGGCTCGCCAAAACGGCGGGCAATTCTTGATTTTGGTCCAGTATATCTAGCCATAATTTTTTTTGTTTATCAGCGAACATTCAGGGTAGCAGCCGCGGCCACAGAAAGGAAATGTAAGCCAAAAGACCTGTTTGTTGCTGGATTGTACTGTGTCTGTGTGTTATTAAACTCTTCTTCTCTTGGGAGGACGGCAGCCATTGTGGGGCAGCGGAGTAACGTCTACGATCTCGACAACCTCGATACCGGCACCATGCACGGTACGGATGGCAGACTCGCGACCATTACCGGGACCCTTGACGTAGGCCTTTACCTTTCTCAAACCCAGGTCATATGCAACCTTTGCACAATCCTGAGCGGCCATCTGGGCAGCATACGGAGTGTTCTTCTTGGAACCACGGAAGCCCATCTTACCAGCGCTGGACCAAGAGATAACCTGACCCTCGCTGTTGGCCAAAGACACAATAATGTTGTTGAAAGAGCTGTGTACGTGAAGCTGACCCATTGCGTCAACCTTCACAACACGCTTTTTTGCTGCGACTGTTTTCTTTGCCATATTCTTTATCTATTATTTAGTAGCCTTTTTCTTGTTTGCAACGGTCTTCTTCTTACCCTTGCGAGTACGGGCGTTGTTCTTCGTGCTCTGACCACGAACGGGAAGCCCATTACGGTGACGTACACCACGGTAGCAACCGATATCCATCAGACGCTTGATGTTCATAGCAATCTCACTGCGGAGATCACCCTCTACCTTAAACTCAGCACCAATA
>JAFZWQ010000017.1 GCA_017617235.1 Bacteroidaceae bacterium
CAATTTTCAATTTTCAATTTTCAATTTCTCCTATGCCCAATACAACGAAGTAAAAACCGTTACCTCTGGCACCAACCGCCCCTACACCGAAATACCCCTATTAGAGGAATGCCTGACAGTTCATGCCCCCTCTATGGGAGGGGGTAGGGGGAGGTTGTTATTCAACTTCGACTGGCGTTTCGCCTTTGGGCCGCACGAGGGTGCTGAACAGGAGGCGTACGACGATTCCCAGTGGCGCCAGCTCGACCTGCCTCACGACTTCCAGTTCGAACAGCCTTGGGTGGAACAGGCAGGTGGTGCACGTGGCTTCAAGGAGGCCAACACCGTAGGTTGGTATCGCAAGCATTTTAGCGTGCCTTCCGAGTGGCAGGGGCTGCAGGTGTTGCTCGACTTTGGCGGCATCATGTACTTTGGCGATGTCTATGTCAACGGTCGGCTGGTGGCTTCCAGCGAATATGGCTATCTGGGTTTCGAAACCGATATTTCCAAACAACTCCATTATGGGGGCGACAATGTGGTGGCTGTCTGTGCCAATACGGCAAAGGCCGATGCCAGCCGTTGGTACACGGGTGGCGGATTGTTCCGCGATGTCTATCTGCGGCTTCAGAATCCTACCCATATTGGTCGTCATGGTATTTACGTAACCTCCTTCTTCCCATCAGGAGAGGTCGGGGGAGGGGTCGAAGTTCAGGCTTCTGTCGATGTATGCGGCTTCCCGCATGGTTCTGCTCCACAGCCCAAGACTACGGTTCGTGCAACGGTTCGCGATGCTAAGGGTGCTGTGCTTGGCACCTCCAATGCCGAGGTTCCCTCCCTTACCAAACATCAGCACGACGAAATCCCTCTGCCTGCTATCACGCTTGCGAATCCCACCTTGTGGGACCTCGACAACCCATACCTATATAATATAGAGGTAGAGGTGTATGTCGATTCGCTGCTGGTGGATCGTCAGACCGAGCGCTTTGGCGTGCGTTCCATCGAGTATAGTCCCAAGTTTGGCTTCAAACTGAACGGCAAGAAAGTGTTCCTCAAGGGAATGGCCAACCACCACGACCTGGGGGCGCTGGGTGCTGCTGCTTTCGACGATGCCATCCGTCGCCAGTTCCGTGTGATGAAGCAGTTCGGGTTCAATGCCCTGCGCTGCTCGCACAACCCGTATAGCGAGAGCCTTACACGCATTGCCGACGAAGAGGGCATACTGATTGTCGACGAACTCATCGACAAATGGAGCGACGGGCAATATTGGGGTGGTCGTAAGCCTTTCACCCAACTGTGGCCCGACCTCATCCGCGAATGGATTACACGCGACCGCAACTGTCCCAGCGTGGTGCTGTGGAGCCTGGGCAACGAGCTGCAGATTCGCGACAACTGGTCGGGTTACCAGACCAACGACTGGGGCATCACCACCTATCGTCTGTTCGACGTCATGGTGAAACGATACGACCGTACCCGTCCCACCACCGTTGCCCAGTTCCCGGCCCGTGCTGGCGCC
The DNA here is from genome assembly GCA_017617235.1 of Bacteroidaceae bacterium. GTDB lineage: Bacteria > Bacteroidota > Bacteroidia > Bacteroidales > Bacteroidaceae > Physcousia. The sequence goes on from JAFZWQ010000017.1 coordinate 1,493, forward strand.
ATCCGCGAGGAAAAGGAATTCAAGACCTACATGGCTCCGCCCGAACTGGCTGTGGCCTGCGAGGTCAGCAGTTTCAATTACCAGTGGGACTGCTATCCGAAGTATTTTGAATATGCTCCCGACATGATTCTGTTCCAGAGCGAGGCTGTCACCAACCAGATGCAGGCTCCGTTCTACGGCATGGACCGCAACCGCACGGTGGGTCTGGCCTATTGGGGCGCCATCGAATACTGGGGCGAGTCGAACAAATGGCCCAAGAAAGGGTGGAACTTCTCGTTCTTCCGCCACACGCTGTGGCCTAATCCGCAGGCCTACCTCATCAAGGGCGCTTTCCGTTCAGAGGAACCTGTCGTTCGCATCGGCGTTCTCACAGGCAGCGAATCGTTGGGCTGGAACGCCATCAACGTGGGTCAGAAGACCTATACCGAATTCTGGAACTGTCCGCAGGATTCCAAACAGCAAGTCTCTGTCTTCACCAATGCCGAAGAAGTCGAACTCATCGTAAATGACGAAGGACAAAAGGCAAAAGGCAAAGGTCGTAGTTTGGGACGGCAGAAGAACGATACCACCGATGTCTTCAAACGGGGCATCCTGAAGTGGGAAGTTCCCTACGGCCGTGGGGGCAGCCTTACCGCCATCGCCTACAACCAGGGGCGCGAAGTGGCTCGTCACACCATCCATACCGCAGGCCCTGCCGTCCGCCTCGTCATCGAACCCGAGGATAACTCCGTTAGCCCTTCGCCGTTAGCCGTTAGCCGTCCCGCAGGCATGGGACTGCGCTACTACACCGTCCGTGCTGTGGACAAGCAGGGCAACACCGTTCCCTCGTTCTCCGAGGACCTCACCGTAGAGGTGCAGGGAGGCGCCACCTTGCTTTCGTTGGACAATGGCGACCATTACACCTCCGACCTCTTTGGCCCCTCCATCACCACCAAGCGCATGCTCCAGGGGCAGATGCAGGTCATCCTGCGCACCACCCGTCAGGGCGGTCCCATCACCCTTCGCGTCTCCACCCCCTCCTTCCGCTCCCTCCTGAAATCACAAAATCTTTGATTTAGTGGCTAACGGCTAATGGCTAAAGGCTAACGGAAAATTTCTTTAAAGAATCTTTGGCTAACCCGAAGGGCAAAGGCTGTGTTAGCCATGCAAAAACTTTGATGGAGAGGCACTTGTGTCCGACATCAATTACAACCTCCCCGGACGGGGAGGCTTGGTGGGGCGAATGTTTCTTTGCTTCTTTTCTTTGCGCCAAAGAAATGAAGATAAAATGCGTACGGGCTTCCGCGAGAGAAGTGAGGCTGAATAAATCGTAAAACATTTTTCTAAAGAAAAACTTAAATTTAACTCCATTTATTTGCGAAAGCGCTCGATTTGTTGTAATTTAGCACCGTACTTCGGCGGAAGTACGTTTTTTGTTGATGAAAACAATAAACAAACTAATAAAAACTTAAAACTATGAAACAAAAATTACTCAATTCACTCAGACTACGTGTGTCCCTACTCGTAGTCCTTCTCTGCTCCCTCTTCGCCGGGCACGCATGGGCAGACGGTCCCGATCTTAGTTCAATGATTTGGAGTACTCCAATTGTTAATGAGAACTTTAACGCGTGTACCGCAGCTATGGCTACAGCCACGAAAAACCCTGGCATAACCAATTATTCCTCAATGGGAGAATTCAATTGCGTTTATAACAATAACACAAGCAACAAATATGGTATAGAGGATAATACGACTCTCGGTTCTAAAGCCCTGAAGCTATCCGCAGGAAGTGGTTCGCCAGTCATTGCAGCAATAAGTGGAAAGTCATTTGCAACGAAGGGTGCCTATTCCTTTAAGATTACCAAAGCTAGTAAATGTTATATTGGTTTATTCAATGAGACCATTTCTGGCTCGGCACATGCAAAAGCAAAGGCAACGGCCTATTTGCAGCAGAATGCAGGAGCACTTTCCATTTGCGATGGCAATGGATGGGTATCAGTTGGTAGTTTTACATCGACAGATGTGCTAGAAATATGTGTAATTTATAATAGTACAAATTCTGCTGCGACCTATGGTGATGATGTTAGCTTGGCATCTAAGACTGCACATATCTATGTTAATGGTGCATGTGTTATGAATGGAGCATCCCCCAAGGCATTTACAATTCCCGGATGTAGCGTATTGGGCTTTAGAGTATCACCCTTAGCTACTAGCGGAAATGATGCTATTGTTGATGACGTTAAGATTTATGATGAGCTGCCTACCGTTTCAGATTACACTGTAACATCTGCAGTTAATGATGCCGATATGGGCAGTGCAGAGGTGGATGGTTTAACCATAACGGCAACACCTAATGATGGTTACCGCGTTAAGTCTGGTGCAGCTGGATACACCGTTTCTTCAGGAACAGCTACCGTTACGAATAATGGAGATAATACATTTACCGTAACACCATCAACAGATTGTACAATTACCATCAATTTTGAAGCTATTCCTACTCACACCGTTACTATTGGCTCTCATGACGGCGGAAGTATTACTATTGAAAACTCTGGAGCTGGAGTTTCTTCAGGTTCACCAGTAAGAGAAGGTACAACCCTGACAATCACTGCAGCAGCTAATGACGGATATAAATTCAGCAGTTGGACTGTCACAGGAGCGACTCCTGCAAGTACGACAGCTTCATCAACTACATTTACTGTTGGAGAGAATAACGTCACTATAGATGCCACATTTTTACAGCTCTATGCGATTACAGTAAATAGCGCAAGCAATGGTAGCATGGCAGCAGAGCCGACAAGTGCAATGGAAGGTGAAACCGTGACCCTGACGGCAACTCCTGCTGCAGGTTATGAGTTATCTGCCTTAACCGTTACAAATAATTCCACGAGTGCAGCTATTGCTACAAGCGGCACTGGTAATTCACGCACGTTTACGATGCCGGCTGCAGCCGTTACCGTTACTCCAACATTTGCACTTCAAAAGGGCTCTGTTGGCAATCCTTATACTGTGGCTGAGGTCACGACTTTCATCACCGGTGGAGGTACAGGTAATAAGTACACTAGAGGAATTGTGTCGCAGGCAGGCACTTCTGTAAGTGATGGGAAGATGACATATTATATCTCTGACGATGGTACAACAACCAATCAGTTGATGATATATGGTGGTAAGAATCTAGGGAACACCGACTTCACAGCAACTACTGACTTGAAGGTCGGTGATCGCGTTGTAATTTACGGTCCCGTAACTTACTATAAGAGTACTACTCCGGAATACACAACAGGGAACTATGTTTATTCACTGAGCCGTGACTTCACCCTCACTCTTGATGGTATGACAAATGGAAGTGCTGCTGTTCAGGTTAATGGTGTGGCACAGGTTCCCAATGGTGATGGCGAGGTGACAGTAGCATCTGGTGCAACAGTAACGCTGACAGCAACGCCTGAAGATGGATACGCATTTGGCAAGTGGACAAGCACAAATGACGCAGAGAACAATAGCACCGATAACCCCTTGGTATTCACGATGCCATTTGACGATGTCTTAGTTGGTGCTACTTTTGCCGATGCTTCTGTTAAATATGATATTATTGTGGATGATGCTGTGCCCGGTGGAACAATTGAGGCTGATGTCGCTGAAGCAAAAGCAGGTGCAACGGTGACCTTGACTGCAACCCCTAGTAGCGGATATGTTTTTGACTCTTGGGATGTTCAGGATGAGAGTAGCAACACCGTAACGGTTACCAGCAACCAGTTCACAATGCCTGCAAGTGCTGTAACGGTAACGGCTACCTTCTTGCCAGTTTATACCGTAAATTATTATATTGGTGGTGTCAAGAACACAACAACCCGTGTTAGCGGCGAGGAACTGAATCTGGATGCTCCCTCCACAGGTTTCGCTGGTTGGTCAACAGCCAACAGCGCTGCTAGTCCTGTGTTTATGGCTAACGATGCTGCCGTGACTTCTAACCTAGACGTCTATGCCGTCTTCTATGAAAGTTATAGCGCTGATTATCGTCTAGTAGAGGCTGACCAAACTGACTGGCGTGGTGATTACCTGATTGCATATAGTTCGTCAATCTTTGCAGATGGCCGTAAAGGTGGCACAGATAGTAAATGCATAGGTGCATATGGTGTAAGTGTAAATCCCGGGGATAGTCTTTCTGGTAAAGTTGTTGACTTAGAATGGGGTGATAAATATAAAGTAACCTTGGAGGCAATTAATGATTCTAAATTGTCTGATGGATATGTTTTGAAGACGAAAGATGGTAAGTATAATTATTATACTTCAAACAATAACGGTCTTTCTTCAACAGCAACAAAGGCAACGGCAGCCAATTATCCAATCACTATTACCTTCACTTCTTCTTCAGATGTCAAATTGAAGCTTGGTGGTGATGCAAATGGTGCTGTCTTCCGCTATAATACCAGTGGATATTTCCGTTATTACAAAAATGGAGGACAAAGTGCTGTATATCTCTACAAGCGTACACTGAATGCTACCTATTCTCTTGATGTACATGAAACTATCAGCATCGGTTCAGCTGGCTATGCTACCTATTGCTCTAGCAACGCTCTCGACTTCTCGGGCACCAGTGTTAAGGTATATCAGGCAAAGGCAACGGCTTCCAATGTTACTCTGACAGAAGTAGAAGATGGTATCATTCCTGCTGGAAAGGGTATGGTGTTGAAAGCATCTGCCGATACATATTATGTTCCTGTGACTACAGCTTCGGCTAGCGACTATGTTGATGCCGAAAACGAATTGGTTGGTGTGCTAACAAAAACACAGGTGGATGAAACCAGCGGTGGTAAGTACAACTACATTCTCGCAAATGGATCTGCTGGTGTAGGTTTCTACAAAGCTGTAGACGGCAAATATCTGGCAGCCAACCGTGCTTATCTAAGCACAGCGACTCCTGCTGCAGCAGCAAGCGTTAAGGAGTTCCTAGGTTTTACCGATGACGATACCGATGCCATTTCTCAGATTGAGAATGAGACAATGAGGAATGAGGCTATTTACGACCTGAGCGGACGTCGCATTCAGAAGCCCACGAAGGGACTGTATATTGTAAACGGTAAGAAGTATATTAAGAAGTAAGAAAGGAGGACACGACTATGAAACGCAATTATATTAAGCCCGAATCTTCTGTAGTATTCATTCAGATGGAGAAAATGGTTGCCGAATCCACACTGGGTCGCAACTCCGGTGAAGCTGCACCTGTCAGTGGTGACGACTATCAGTCCCTTGTCCATGCCGATAATAGCTGGAACATTTGGGGAAGCGGAGATGATTGGGACGAATAAGACCCCCTAACCCCCTTTATGGGGAATATAGGGCGACCTAAATACTATTGCAACAGCGGTTATGCTTCGATGAAGCATAGCTGCTGTGCTTTTGTTATACCACCCTGCGAAAAAACTGTAAACTGTATACATTGTATACATCGGGGGAGGATGACACGTCCTAATCCTACCTGCGGAGCGATACTATCCCTAGGCGCCTAGCGTTGTAACGCTCCGATGGTAGCGTTGAGACGCGGCAAGAGGAGCGACGTGTTGCTGGCTGCAAGTTCATGTGTTATCACATTCCAGTTCACGTATCAACTGCAAAATGTATACAATGTATACAGTTTACAGTTTTTCGCGGCGAGGGGTATGATGTAAACAGATGTATACAGTTACAGTTTTTTTTCTGACCCGCATCGTGATTGGCAAGGGACTTGAGGTGCTGAGAGTAGAGTAAAAAATATTTATAGATGTTATTATATAGTATTATATATCAATATATTATAAATAATTATTCTTTATAAATAATTCTTTTCTCCTGCACTCTTCGCCTCAAAATAGGGGTCCGCGAAAAAAACTGTAAACTGTAAACTGTATACATTTTCGCCTGTTGAAATGATAAAAAAGTAGAAGCCACTTGCGAGGGATAGTGCCTACCTCGATTGGATGGTGGAGTCAAAAAAATATCAATAAAGGTTGCAATAATTTGGCTGCTAAAGAAGATAATTGTATCTTTGCACTGAAAAAATGGTCGAATAAGGCGACTGTTTTTGCAGTAGAAACAGATAATACATAAAACAATGACAATACAAAGAGAGCAATATATCAGCGAGTTGCTAAATAAAAGATGGAACGGGAAAGTGAAGATTATTACCGGCATCCGTCGCTGCGGAAAGTCGTTCCTGCTTTTCAACCTCTACAAGGATTACCTGCTGAACGAGGGGGTGGCGAAGGACTGCTTCGTGGAGCTGGCGCTGGACAAGAAGGCGCACGCAAAGTACAGGAATCCCAACGAGCTGTACGACTATGTGCTCCGCAAGACGAAGGACGACGAGAAGCGCTACTATGTGTTTATCGACGAAATCCAGCTGTCGTACAAGGTGAAGAACGAGGATGTGGACGAACGGCTGGTGCCAGAAGAGGACCGCGAGCTGCTTTATACCACCTTCTACGACATACTGAACGACCTGATGGGGCGCAAGAACCTCGACATCTACGTCACCGGCTCGAACTCGAAGATTCTCTCGAAAGACATTGTAACGAACTTTCGCGACCGCGGGTCGGAGATAAAGGTCTATCCTCTGTCGTTCAAGGAGTTCTACCCCGTTTCGGGAATGGAGAAGGCGGATGCGCTGGAGGAATACCTGACCTACGGAGGCATGCCGCTGGCGGTGCTGGAAAAGGACGAGGCGGAGAAGCGCAAATACCTGAAGGGGCTCCACAAACGGGTTTATATCAAGGACATCGTGGAACGCTACAAGCTGAAAGACGACGAGGTGCTGGAGGCGCTGATCGACGCGCTGTCGTCGGCTGTGGGTTCGCTGACCAATCCGCACAACCTGGCAAATGCGGCGGGAACGCTGATGAAGCGCAGCACTTCGGACAACACCATCAAGAACTACCTCGATTACCTTGAGGAGTCCTACCTCTTTGTGAGCGCACAGCGATATGACATCAAAGGAAAGCGCTATTTCGAGAACACGCTGAAATACTATTCGATGGACACCGGATTGCGCAACGCCAAGCTGAACTTCCGCCAGCAGGAGAAGTCGCACCTGATGGAGAACATGATCTTCATCGAGCTCATCCGCAGAGGATACAGCGTGGATGTGGGCGTGGTGGAGCTGACCCTCGTGAAGGACGGCAAGAAGAAGCAGTCGCAATACGAGATCGACTTCATCGTCAACACCGGGCGTGAGAAGGTCTATATCCAGTCGGCGCTGAATGTGGATACCGAGACGAAGAAGAATCAAGAGACCTTCTCGTTGAGGAACTCGGGCGACTTTTTCCGCAAGATTGTCATCGTGGACGGCAACGCGAAGCCCTGGACGGACGAGGATGGCATCATGTATATGGGTGTCATACCGTTCCTGCTGGAGGAGGCTGGGAGGATAATCTGAGTAGTACAGATTCGAGACGAAATATTTTTTAATTTATAAAAAGCATTATGAAAAAAATCTTATGCACCAGGCTTTGCCTGTTGTCCATCCTGCTTGTGGTTTCCGCTACCGCGTGGGGGGACATTAAAACTGTAACTCTTAGTTTTTCGGCACTATCACCAACCTCTTCATCTGGTAATCTTGTTGCAACGCCAAAGGATGATGATAAGGCGAATTGGAACTTTACGGCAAATGGAGTTGCGTATAGTAAATCGTATTCAACATATATGCAAATTGGTTCTAAAAATGACCCTGCAAATAGTATCACTTTTACCACAACGCTGCCCGAAGAAAGAGAGATTACTTCGTTTAAGGCAAAGATTGGAGGTAACGCGGATAAAAGCAGGACTGTTAACTTGAAGATTGGTTCAACAACTCTAGTATCGCGAACGCTTACTGGCAGCACGGGTACTGTGGTTTCCTATACCACTGCCGTTCGTGGACAAACACTTACGGTAACGATAACGAATATTCAGGAAGCCGTTGATTTTTATTACATTGAATACAAGTATGTTACGCCAGTGTCGGAGGAGGTGACGGTGACGGATGCTAAGTATGCAACGTATTGCAGCGAGAATAAGTTGAACTTTGCAGGTACGGGCGTTGCGGCCTATATGGCGAAGTCCAACGGCAGTGGTGTGGAGTTGACAGAAATAACGGATGGCATAGTGCCTGGAGGTGCAGGTGTGGTGCTGTACAGCGAGACAGCTGGGAATTACACGATTCCCACGACAATGGCAACTGCTACGTTTTATAATGCAAATACAGCCAAGAACGAACTACTAGGCATTACGGAGCGAAGCCTGATAAGTGCCGCAGGTGAGGATGGAAAGACAAACTACATCCTGTCCAACGAGGCCAGCGGAATTGGTTTTTATCGGGCTGCGGAAGACGGAGCCTATCTGCGGGCCAACCGTGCTTACCTGAGCACATCGGCCAGTGCGAGCGGAGTGGCGGCTTTCCTATTCTTCTGTGACGAGGAAGATGGCATTAATCCAATTCACAATGCACAATGCACAATTCACAATTATTACGACCTGAGTGGACGTCGCATCTCTGCGTCCTCTGTCTCCTCTGAGCACTCTGTGCTCCCGAAGGGAGTATATGTCGTGAATGGTAAGAAGTATATTAAGAAGTAAAGAAAGGAGGATACAACAATGAAAACATATATGAAACCCTCAACCACAGTAGTAGCCATACAGGGTGAACAGATGCTCGCCGTTTCCGACTTGCAGCAGAGCAGCAGCCAGGCATCCACCACCAACAATGGCAATGGCGAGGAATATGCCAACAGCCTGGTGAAGGGCGATGCGGGCATGAATATCTGGGATGATTAAACCTTTCCTGCATGGGGGTGTCTTACTTATTGATATAAGTAACATATACATAAATGTGATGAAAACCAGAAACCTGTTTCTAACCCTCTTTACGACTGTGGCGATGTGCTGCAGCATGCAGGCTGCTACGTACCAGAATCCCATTATTAACGAGGATGCACCCGACCCATCCATCATACGCGGAAACGACGGGTATTACTACCTGTTCTCGACAGCGGAGCACGTGTACAAGTCGAAGAACATGACCACGTGGACCTACGTGGGACAGGTGTTCGACGGGGGCGTGCGACCCACCTTCGTGGAGGGCGTGAACGTGTATTGGGCACCGTGCATAACAAAGCAGGGTGGCAGGTACGTGATGTACTTCGCCCTATCGAAATGGGGTGGTGGCGATACGGCTTCGATAGGCGTGGCCACGGCGGACAAGCCACAGGGCCCGTACAGCATTGTGGGCGACGGAAAACTGTTTACCAGTGGCGAAGTGGGGGTGAACAACAGCATAGACCCGAACTACATTGAGCATAACGGAAAGAAATACATCGTGTGGGGCAGTTGGAACGGCATCTGGCTGATAGAACTGACGGAGGACGGACTGGCTGTGAAGGACATTACGAAGAAAAGACAGATTGCCGGCACACGCTTCGAGGCGCCATACATCTATAAAAAAGGCCGCTATTTCTACCTGTTCTGCAGCATCGGGGCCTGCTGCGAAGGCGCCAATAGCACGTACGAGACCGTGGTGGGACGCTCGACGTCGCTCTTTGGACCATACAAGACGAAGGACGACAAGAGCATGATGGACAATGCCTACGAACTGTTCCTGACCTCCAACGAAACCTGCATAGCACCCGGACACAATTCACGCATCATAGAGGATGAGGCCGGTACCACATGGATGACGTATCACGGATACCTGCGCAGCGACCCCGACCGTGGACGCATTGTGTGGATGGACGAGGTGAAATGGAAGGGCGGATGGCCCTACATAGAGGGAAAGGGCGCTTCGTCGGAAGAACTGGAGGGCCCTGTGGTAACACCCTATAGCCTGGATGTGGACGAGGTGCACGACGACTGGGGCGTGGAGCAGGGCACGTTGGTGCCTGCCGACCTGACCAACGACGGGCGCACGAGTCTGCTGGTGGCTGGATGGCAGACTGTCAAGAATGACTCGATGGTGCTCTGGAACGCCCTGCTGAGACAGAACGAAGCGGGGAAGTGGAACCGCGTGGAGAGCGGATTGCCCACGGAAGTGGGGACAAGTATCACGCCTGCCGACTTCGATGGCGACGGACATCTGGAACTGCTGGTGGCTGGAAAGGCGACGGGCATTTATGCCGTGCAGACAGACGGCAAGCTGCGTAAGGTGGACGTTAGTGTGGACGGGGCTGACCTGGCAGAGGTGACGGCAGCAACGGTGGCTGACGTGAACCGTGACGGAATGCCGGACATCGTGGCCGTAGGTCCGCAGGGCAGGAACCTGGTGCTGATGGCCAGCGGCGATTGGACGTTTCAGGCGACAACCTTTGCCGACCCTGTTGATACCTACAGCCAAATCATGGCTGCGGACTTCAATGCCGATGGTGTTGTGGACCTGTTTGCATGGTCGACCACAGGGGCAGAATTGTTTCTGGGCGATGGAAACGGGAACTTCCGTGCCACAGGATGGGCGACAACGTGTCCCATACCTACGGACGGGGGCGTTGCTGTTGCCGACGTGAATACCGACGGTGCGCTGGACATGATGTGTGCCACCACCGAGGGTCCTGTACGTTGCATGAATGACGGTACGGGGCAGTTTACGCCTGCAAGTCCCCTGAAGATGACTTTCCTGAACAACTACTGTGCAACGGGAACAGCGCAACTGTTTGACTGGAACGGCGACAAATATCCCGATTTCATGTATCAGGGTTTGTACGATGCGCTGGGCGTTACGACGGGAGGATTGTGGACGGGCAGCGGTAACGGAGCCTTCTCGCACAAATACCGTTACGGTAGCGGAGCGGCTGCGGCAACAACCTTCCTGGATTGGGACGGGGATGGTGTGGCGGACCTGGTGACGGTAGGAAATACCACAGACACGCATCTGTATCCATATTCGACGGGGCAGGTGTTGAGCGTGACGCTGAATCCCAACGATGCATCGCGCAGCATTACCACACCCAAACAACTGACAAGTAGTGTGGACGGCAATGTTGTGACCCTGAGTTGGCAACGCGGCATGGCGAACAGTACCTATGAATTGTACGTGCGTGACGACAAGGGGCGGCTCTTCGGCAATGTGCGTTCCTACATCGATGGCGAACTGAACGGCAGGCGCAAGGTGGTGGCATTGGGAAACTGCGGAACGGCTGTCTCGACACAGTTGACGCTGCCCATGGGACAATACACATGGGGCGTGCAGGCCATAAATGGACGTTTCGAGGGCTCGAAGTTTGCCACAGGAGAGTTTGCGATTACTGCCGATGGCATTAAATCAATGTTCAATGTTCAATGTTCAATGGTAAATGGTAAATGGTATGACCTGACGGGGCGTCGGCTAACTGAGAAGCCCACAGCGAAGGGCATTTACCTGTATAATGGGAGATTGAAAGTTGAAAATTGAAGATTGAAGATTGAAAATTGAAAGCAGGTTCGAACGAAGTTCAAGATTATGCATTATGCATTGAGTTTTCAGGTTCCGAGGGGCTGAGGGAATCGATGAATGCCTGGAGGTCGGCACGCAGCCGCTGATAGGGTTCGCTTTGGAGGAAACGGGTGCTCTTGCGCAACATTTGTTCCACAGGAGCCTGACGATGCTGGTAGCACGAGAGTTCGTTTTGTCGCTGTTCGGAATGGACGGCATTGCGACGGATTTCGGCCTCGCGTTCCTTGCGCAGATGGGTGCAAATGGGTATGAGCAGGGGCATGACCACGTTCTCGAACAAGGCATGTCCCTGAATATATAGGTAGGCGGTTTCGGGCGTCAGACCTAACGAAAGCAACTGATCGCGCAGAGGCTTGTAGGTTTCCTTGCCCTGGGGATAGTGCTGCTGCAGCCAATTTATCTTGCGATTGACCTGGTGACGCAATTGTTCCAACACCTTTTCGGGATGGAACGGATTGATGGGAGGAATGTTGATGATGTTGGCAAAGTCCATCAGCGTAAAACGTGCATAGCAGTTGTAGCGATAGACCCACACGTTCCACACGAACAGCGGCCAGATGATGCGACTGAACTCCTGCATGAAGGCTTCCAGGTTCACCAATTCGTGGTCGTTCAGGGTGGCCATGACGCAGGCCTCGTGCAAACCACGGGCATAGCACTGGTAGTTTTCGATGGCATAGACGTAGGTGTGGAAGACAAAGGGATTGTCAATCACCTCGCGCGAAGTGGGCGTGGTGCCTTGCAAGAGGTAGTCGTAGTCGGCATCGACACAGGCAATGAGTGCCTGACCCAACTGGTTTTTTCCCAATTGGTTCGACAGCACGTTCTTCTTTCCCTTTGAAAGTGTGGTGCGCGAGGGGAGCATGATTTCGAAGGTGAGACGGTCGCTTTCGAACTCGTTGAGCACCGTACGCCAGAAGACAACGTCGTCGTAACTCTCGACATAGGCAACTACGCTCTTGCGGGAGTGATTGGGACGCAGCCGGTTGGCTGCCTCGATGTAGCGGGACGATATGTTGTCTGTCAGTCTTTTCACTTTTCAATCTTCTAATCGACGTAGTCGCTTGATTCATTCAAGAATCTTCAATCTTCAATTTTCAACTATAATGTCCTCGACATCGGTGATGCAATCCTGCCAACCGTTCATGACAACTGCCGGACTGTGGGTGGTGAGGATAATCTGGGCGTTGGGATTCAGGTCGCGAACCAGGCTGATGAGCTGTTTCTGCCATTCGAAATGCAGACTGATTTCGGGCTCATCCATGAACAGAACGTAGGGCTCGTGGTTCTGCACCAGCACGGTGAGCAGGATGATGAGCATCTGCTTCTCGCCCGACGACAGTTGGTAGGGTTCGAGCACCTCGCCGTATTGACGGAACTGAATCTCGTTGCTGTCGCGTACAATGGTCTTTCCCGTATCGCGGAACAGCAGGTCGATGGTGTCCTGGAAATGACCTTTCTCCTTCATAATCTCGCTGGCCTGTGCCTGTGCTTCTGGGCTGCCAGTCGTGAGCAGGTCTATCATGCGGCGCGACAGGTTCACCTGGTAGTCGAGATAGCGACGCTGCAGAGTGTAGAGCTGCAGGTCGAGTTCGGTCTGCAGCTTGTGGTCGGTGATTTTTGACAGCAACTCGCTGGAAACCACAGCACGGTCGATGGCACGAATGACGTCGAACCGCACAGATTCGGCATCCGCAGGGCTGTACGTAATGGTGACTCCATCGATTTTCCATTTGGGGTCGACAGTTTCCAGCAACTCCCTGACGGCACGGTTCAGGATGGTGGACTTACCCATACCGTTTACGCCGCTGAGGATGTTGACATCGGGACGCAACTTCCATACGATGTGGTGGCGACCGCTCCACAACGAGTCGATTTCTATCTGGGTAATGTAATCTGCGTATTTTTTCATATGGATTATTGGCTTAGTAGGTTATTAGCTTAGTGGCTTATTAGCTTATAGGTTAGTGCTTAATTACTTTCCGGCCATTCACGATATACACTCCCTTCGGGAGCACAGAGTGCTCAGAGGAGACAGAGGACGCAGAGATGCGACGGCCCGTCAAGTCATACCATTTTTCATTTTCAATTTTCAATTTTCCATTTTCAATTTCATCGATGTCATCCGTTGCCAGCAGAGCGAGCTCGGCACGTTCGATGGCTTGGCGCAGGGATTCGCAGTCGGCTTCGGTTACGGTCTTGTCCGTAATCAGGGAACGCATTGCCTGCACCTCAGCAAGCAGGGCGTCGAAGGCTTCCCGTACCCATGTCTTTTGGTAGTAGGGAGAGGTCTCTTCATCGATGGTGACGGGATGTACCTGGAACTCGCTCATGGCGAAGATGTGGCTATCGGCCCGATTGCCGATAGTACGCATAACCTGGAAACGCAGGTATCGTGATGCTCCGTCAGTGAAAAGGATGGTCGAGGTGTAGTCTTCGCTGATGCTGGACGGCATGCTCTCTGTGAGACGTGCCACAGGCAGGAAGTTCTTCGAGGTGGGCGAGGCAGAGACAATGATGTCCTGAGGGATGTCGGGTAGTCCGTAGTCCACATTCTGCGAGGGGCTGAACGTGAAAACAAAGGCGTTGACGTCCGTGCTGAAGCGCGACTGGATGTAGGACATTTCCTGTGGCCATGTGATGCCGCTGTACCAGGTTTCGTAGTAGGTGTTCTTTTTGCCGTCAATCAGTTTGGCCAGATTGTGGAGTTCCTGCTGCGTGGTATTAGCATTGGAGGACAGAGCCGAATTGCCGCGAATAAGTTTCGTGTCGAACTGCGGTTGGGCAACGAAGGCCTTTGCATAGGTCTGCAGCGCCTGTTGGAAAAGGTATTCGGGGTTGCCGTCCTCGTGCAGGGCCCGATCGGCCTGGGCCGTAATGTCGTGTACCACGCTTTCGTCGGGACGCAGGCTGTAGTTGGTGCGCAGCTGGAAGATGCAGGTGGCACTTGCTGAACTGTATAGTGCAACGGGGTTCTCGGCATTCACCTTCAGACCCAGGTACTTGCCCTGTGTGCTGAATACGAAACCATCGCCGCTGGTGCCAAAGTTGAGGGCTGTGGGCGTTTCGGAGAGGCTGACCTCGCTGCCTTCGACGTGAATGAATTTCTTGGCTCCCAGGTTATAGAGATAGTCCTCGTTGTATTTGTCGGAGTGTAGAATCATCCAGTTGCAGCGTGGGTCGGTTACGGAACACGGCTCGCGATAGGCATCGAGGGTGCCTGTGGCATTGGAGGCAGCGAGGGAAAGCGCATCGGAGGCATTAGCGATGAGGTCGCCACGACCAGAAAGGTTATGGAGTTGATAGACCGCCATTGGCGTGAAGTGCTCGGCTTTTGCCACCACGCTGTAGGTGAGTGGCTGTGCTGTTTTGGCAATGTGCTCCAGTTCCACTCGCAGGCCTTCGGCATCGGTGCCAGCCCCATCGGCATAGAGGGCGCGTAGCGTTTCCAGGTCGGCAGGGTCGTATCCGCCCCATTTATCGGACTCGTCGATAATTTGACGAGCCAACTCAAGCAGACTTTCAAGACGGTATTCGTGCTTGAAATAAAGTTCGTTGATGACGAGGTTCGACCCGTAGCCAGCCGTAAAGCGCAGGCGGAAGAAACGTGCTGTAACGGGTTCGGGCAACTGGATGGTGGGGTAGTCGCTGTTCTCGATGTCGAGTCGCGTAGCTGCCGTTTCCCATTTGCTGCCATCGTCGGATACGGCCAACGTGAGTTGTTTGGCGCGATAGGTGCTGTCGCGTCCCTGATAGAGTTCCAGCGAACTGACGGTAACGGGTTCAGGTGCTTCGATGGTGAAGGTATGGGGGTAACCCACCGACGAACCTTTCCACTGGTTGTGGTAATAGGTGCTTTTGTTTCCATCGAGCATCATGGCGGCACGTCCATAATCACCCTCGCCTACAGTTTCCTCGTCGCTATAACTGATGAGGCGCCATGTGGCAGGGTCGCTGACGGTGCGCGTGGATTCGATGCGGGACAGCATGGTCTTGGCCTGACTGTTGATGGTGGCTGTATCGATGCGGCGTTCCAGACGGGCAATGTCGATGGTGTCCACCCAAGGCATTTGACCGGGCAGGGGAGCCTGGTAGGTGTCTGCGCTGTCGCGTTTACCCATGTATCCGCCTGTCTCCAAATAGAAGCAGTTGTCGTAGAGACTGGTGACACCATGACCATAGTCGTAGCGCGAATAGCGGTTCCCGTTGTCTTGGGTGTGTCCATACCCTGCGTGGTTCAGGGCGAACCATTGGCCTGTGGCTGCCGAACGCATGGCTCCGTTGCGGAAATAGCAGCGACGCATGAGGTTGCCGCCAATGTCGGCGAAGTTCTCCAGGAAGCTGTAGATGCCGCTGGTGAGACGGTTGGCATTGGCCATACGCAGGGTGCCGATGTAGCGCCATTCCGAGTCTTCGGCCATCTTGAACCACATCGACTGCAGGGTGCTTTCGTATTCTTTCACGCTGCCGTCGGCTTGGGTGACGCTGATGATGTCGGGACGTGTGTTGTAGAGGAATTGTACCCAATGGTCAAACTGCCACAGGTCGTCGCGGTTGTATCGGATGCTGGAGCCTGTTCCCTCGCCACCGAAGCGGGTGGCATAGGCATCGGGACCAAGGTCGACAGCTGCAGCTCGCATGATGTCGGGCAGGTTCTTGTCCTTATCCGTATCGCCGTTGTCCCACACCGAGAAGAGTACGGAGTTACCGTAACTGCCGTCGCTGTGGGTGGGCATCTGTATGCCGGAATAGAACCCGTCGCCACCGATGGCCATCTGGTAAGTGGCCTGAAGACGATAGGCTGTGGGATACATGACCTCTAGGTAGGTCCAGTTGTAGCTTTGGCCAGAGGGCGCCCCAGGTGCTTTGGTGTCCCACCAGAGGTGTACGCTGGGAGCCATGAAGATTTCGGAATCGGTGATGCTGAGCGTGGAGGTGCGCTGGAAGAGCATGAGGTTCAGACGGCTCAGGGTATTCACTCCGTCTGGACATGTGAGTTCGAAACGGTACCAGCCATCGTAGGGCATTTCCGTATCGGGCATGATTTCCATACGCTGTTCCGTTGTCGTGTTTTGGGTGCTTGTGGCTGAATGCTCAAGCACTACGGTTCCCGTCTGGGGATGTACGATGCGCACCCCGAAGGTAACCTTCTTGCCGCTTTTGGCTTGGAGCAGAGCGTCGGCACGCACGTGGCCTGTGGGGAAATGGATGCCATAGACGAGGACGGTGCCCTCGGCATGTTTCCAGTCTATCCAGGCTTTGGTGTGCTGGCTTCCGATGGCCAACCCATTGAGCTCACGATAGTGGCAGGCGGGCCAGATGGTGTCCGTCTTTGCTTGCCAGTCGGTTGCATCAACTGGAAGGGAGAATACAGAGATGATGAATGTAACAAGAAAATAAAACCTTTTCATAATCTAATCTATATGTCTTGTTATTCTTGACAAGTATTTGCTCCCCTCCATTGAGAAAGGGGTAGGGGGACGGTTCTCTTACTTTACCTTCAGGTACTTGCAACCATGTGTGGGGATGGTGCAGGAGAGTTCGTCGGCTGTGAGGTCCTTCTGGCGCCACAGGTCGCGGACGGAGAGGCTTGTCGATACGTATTTCTTCAGGTCGACCTGCTTGTCCTTGCTGCCTACGTTGAAGATGCCAATGGCCTGACTACCATCTGCGAGGGGGCGTGCCCAAACCTCGATGTCGCCATCCTTTGAGACACGGTCGGCCTGCTTGCCGAGGATGTCTTGGTTAACGGCGTTTACCTCGTTGTTGCACAACAGTCCGATGGTGAAGTCGTCCATCTGGGCTATGTCGCAACCGATGAGCATGTTGGCGGCGAGCAATGTCCACAGGGTGATGTGGGTGTACTGTTCGTCGGGTGTCAGGCGGCTGTCGCGCAAGTTCGAGCTCCATCCCACCTTGCCCACGATGAGCATATCAGGGTCGTTCCAATGTCCGGGTGCTGCATAGGGGGCGAGACCTGCTTGACGGACGAAGCCGATGTCGTACATCGAGCCCCAGGAGTCGAAGATGTCGCCTGTGGTGCGCCAGCTATTGGCATCGACAAAGCGTCCCCATTCCCAAACATCTGCCATACCGTATTGGCAGAGGCTGTAGAAAATGTCGCGGGGTTGTTCGCGCAGGAACTTCTGCATCAGCAGGTAGGGGCGAACATACGAGGCCACACCCTTGTCCTTTTCCTTTGCATGTGCTCTACTGTAGCCGCACCAGTCGTATTTCAGGTAGTCGATACCCCAGCTGTTATATGATTCGGCATCCTGCTGTTCGTGATCTATCGAACCCAGGTATCCGCCGCAGGTGTAGTCGCCTGGCGACGAGTAGATGCCGAACTTCAATCCGCGCTCGTGGAGCCAGTCGCCCAAAGCCTTCATCGAGGGGAACTTCTCGTTCACGGCAATCGTTCCGTCGGGGTTACGCTTCTCGGCTTCCCATCCGTCGTCGATGTTCATATAGCAGTAGCCATAGTCGGCGAGGCCTTTGTCCAACAGAGCCTGTGCCGATGACATCACCTTCTCCTGCGAAACGCTCAGGGCCCAGCAGTTCCACGAGTTCCAACCCATGGGGGGCGTGAGGGCAATCATGCGGTCGCCCACCTTCAGGGTGAATTCCTGCTGTGCCTTTCCCTTTGCATTCTCGGCAGTTACCGTGAAGGTGTAGTCGCCAGCTTTTGCGACCTTACCGCTAAGTACGCCATCCGCTTCGGACAACTTAACGCCAGCGGGCAGGTTGGAAGCTGTGAACTTCATGGGACGTTCTCCAGAAACGGGGAAACGATAGATGACGGGCGAGTTCGGACGAACGCCAAACAAGGGGGCGCCGTTGAAACGCGGGCTGGCAGGAGCCGCAGGAGTCAGAATGTATTTCAGCGGCAGACGACGGCTGATTTCCTTGCCCGACTTGGCATCGGTGAAGGTAGCCGTAAGCAGGCAATTCTTCTTCTTGTCGTAGGGGATGCTCACCTTCACGGGCTTGCCCTGTTTGGGTGATACCTTCTTCGTGAGGGTGCCTATCTGGGCTCCCGTTTCGCGGTCGGTGACGCTGACTTTGAGCGTTCCGTTGGCAGCCAGAGGATAGGCGTTGCTGAGTTCAACATCGCAATGGGCCGCACCTTCGTTCACGTCGGTAAAGCGCATCGAAAGTCCTTCGGCAGCATTGGGAACGCGTACCTTCAGGGGATTGTCGAACAAACCACCCGGCTCGCCTCCGTTATAGACACGAATGGCAATCACGTTGTCTGCATCCCAACGGATGCCGCCAGTCTTGGCATCGACGGGATAGCGGCGAACGGTGCTCCATGCAGAGTGGTAACCTCCCTTGTCGCCAGGCATTCCACCGGTCTTACCAATCAGTTTGCCATTCAGGTAGCATTCGTCTGTATCGTCGGCCTTGGGCAGTTCGAACACTACGAACTTCTGTTGGTCGGCACCCTTGAGCAAGCTACTGGGGATGGTCAGGTGCACACGATACCAGGCATAGGCTCTGTTGATGGCGTATCCCTGGTCGTCCCAATTCTTGGTCATGTCTATTTCGCCCCAGGTGGCGTCGTTGGTTTCGGGCTTTGCCCAACTGGGGTCGTCTCCCTTTTGGAAGCGTGCCTTGCTGATGCTCACTTCCTGTGCCTGTGCACAGACTGTCATAATGGTAAGAAGTACCAGAAGAATGTGTTTTTTCATCATCTTATTTGGTTTGTTGATTAGGATTTCGAGGTTATTATAGGGCAAAGATAATAAAATTATTCGTTCGTTATTCCATTTGGGCACAAAAAATCCGCGACCATCGGTTGTGACAGTCGCGGATGTTGTGTAAAGATTCCTTTCCTGTGGGCTTAGTTGCTGAAGGCCAGATGGTCGGCTTCTGCTTCCACACGGATGGGTTTCGTCTTGTCGATGCCTGTTCCTAACAGAGCCTTCGAGAGGTCGTTGAGCAGGTAGCGCTGGATGGCTCGTTTGACGGGTCGTGCTCCGAAGTCGGGGTCGTAGCCTTCGCGTGCCAGGAAGTCGACAGCGGAAGGTGCAATGTCGAGCTGGATGTCCTGCTGGTCGAGCATGCGCTGCAGGTTGTTCAGCTGAAGTTGAACCACTTGTCGAATCTCGTCTTCCTTCAGCGGCTGGAAGGTTATCACTTCGTCGATACGGTTCAGGAACTCGGGTCGCATAGCTGTCCGCAGTTGTTCCTGTCGCAGGTTCGAGGTCATGATGATGATGGTGTTCTTGAAGTTCACCGTACGTCCCTTCGAGTCTGTCAGTCGCCCGTCGTCGAGTACTTGCAAGAGGGTGTTGAAGACATCGGGATGAGCCTTTTCTATCTCGTCGAACAACACTACGCTGTAGGGTTTGCGACGCACGGCTTCCGTCAGTTGTCCGCCTTCGTCATAGCCGACGTATCCTGGAGGCGCTCCGATGAGTCGCGAGACGCTGAACTTCTCCTGATACTCGGACATATCTATGCGGGTCATCATCTGCTCGTCGTCGAACAGGTATTCGGCAAGGGCGCGGGCCAGTTCTGTCTTTCCGACACCCGTGGTGCCCAGGAAGATGAATGAGCCGATGGGGCGCTTGGGGTCTTGAAGGCCTGCACGACTGCGGCGTACGGCATCCGAGACGGCGCTGATGGCTTCGTCCTGACCGATGACACGTTTGTGCAGTTCTTCTTCGAGGTGCAGCAGTTTGTCGCGTTCGCTTTGCAGCATCTTGCTGACAGGAATGCCCGTCCAACGGCTTACGACGTCGGCAATGTCATCGGGCGTTACTTCCTCCTTCACCATTGCCTCTGCGCCTTGTGCCTCGCGCAGTTGGGCCTTGATTTGCTCGATGTCCTGCTCCAGCTGCTGCAGCTTGCCGTAGCGGATTTCGGCAACTCGGGCATAGTCGCCGCTGCGTTCTGCCCGTTCGGCTTCAAACTTCAGCTCTTCGATTTGTTGCTTGTCCTGCTGGATTTTGTTCAGCAGTTCCTTCTCGCCCTGCCACTTGCTGCGGAACTGCGTTTCCTGTTCGCGCAGGTCGGCAATTTCCTTTTCCAACTGTTGCAGTTTGGGTTGGTCGCCTTCGCGTTTGATGGCTTCGCGTTCAATCTCGAGTTGCTTCAGTCGGCGTGTAATCTCGTCGAGTTCCTCAGGTACCGAGTCGCGTTCCATACGCAGTTTTGCTGCGGCTTCGTCCATAAGGTCGATGGCTTTGTCGGGCAGGAAACGGTCGGTAATGTAACGATGCGAGAGGGTGACGGCTGCGATGATGGCATCGTCCTGGATACGCACCTTGTGGTGGTTCTCGTAACGTTCCTTCAGGCCTCGCAGGATGCTGATGCTGGAGGGTACGTCGGGCTCGTCCACCATCACGCTTTGGAAGCGTCGCTCCAATGCTTTGTCCTTCTCGAAATACTTCTGATATTCGTCGAGGGTTGTTGCACCAATCGAGCGGAGTTCGCCTCTGGCCAGAGCGGGTTTCAGGATATTTGCGGCGTCCATTGCGCCTTCGCCTTTTCCGGCTCCTACCAACGTGTGGATTTCGTCGATGAACAGGATAATCTGTCCCTCGCTTTTCGTCACTTCGTTGACTACGGATTTCAGTCGTTCCTCGAACTCTCCCTTATACTTGGCTCCTGCGATGAGGGCGCCCATATCGAGTGAGTAGAGCTGCTTATCGCGCAGATTCTCAGGCACATCGCCTCTGAGGATTCGATGGGCAAGACCCTCCACGATGGCAGTCTTACCGGTTCCCGGTTCACCTATTAATATAGGATTGTTCTTTGTGCGTCGGCTCAGGATTTGCAGCACGCGGCGAATCTCGTCGTCTCGCCCTATGACGGGGTCGAGCCGTCCTGCGCGGGCTTCATCGACAAGGTTCTTTGCATACTTCGACAGACTCTGGTAGGTGTCCTCGCTGGATTGCGACGTAACCTTCTGTCCGCCACGCAGTTCCTGTATGGCTGATGCGAGTTCCTTCTCCGTCACGCCTGCATCCTTCAGCAGTTTCGAAGCGGTGCAGTTGGTGGCAAGAATGGCTTGCAGCAGGTGTTCGATGCTTACAAACTCGTCGCCCTGCTTCTGGGCCAGGTCCTCGGCTTTCGTCAGCACCTCGTTGGCCTCACGACTCAGATAGGGCTCGCCCCCTTGTACACGGGGCAGACTGCCTATCTGGGCATCGGTGGCCTGCTGAACGAGGGTGGGGTTGACACCAAGCTTGCGGAAGACGAATTGCGTCACCTGTTCGCCAGCCTTCAGTACTCCGGCCAGCAGGTGTTCGGGCTCGATGTTCTGCTGTCCCTGCCGCTGCACGCGGGCAACGGCTTCCTGGATGGCCTCTTGTGCTTTGATAGTGAATTTGTTCAGGTTCATAATCTTTCTCCTTTCCTTATTTTATTGATTTCTGAACGCAATGTTACAAACGGCGTGACAAATGCCTGCGGGCGACGTAAAGTGTCGCTTTTCGTGACAAAATGGCAAGCTCCTCTTGACACACAATTGTGTGACAAGGGAAGGATTACTATTCCTAGGCGCCTAACGATGCGTCGTTTCGCTTGTCACACAGCTGTGTGTCAAGAAGGACGTTACTTTGTTTGCCTGCCATCTTGCTGAAGTGGAGATTCTTTCGTAACTTTGTGTGCCCTAATACGACGATGGGAAGGAAACAGATACTCCTGCAGCGGTTGCGCGACGGACACGAGATGTCGCGACGTGACAAGTTCAACCTGGTCTTCTGGCTCAGTATGCCTGCCATACTGGGACAGTTGAGCACCATCGTCATGCAGTATATCGACACCATGATGGTGGGGCAGCTGGGCGCGAATGCAACGGCCTCGATAGGTCTGGTCAGCACCACCTGCTGGCTCTTTGGCGGTCTGACGGCCTCGATAGGTGCGGGCTTCGGCGTGCTGGTGGCCCAACACATTGGGGCGAAGGAATACGGCGAGGCGCGCAACGTGTTGCGACAATCCATTGCTGTCTGCCTGGCGCTGGGGCTCGTCATTTCGCTGTTCTGCGTCTCCATCCATTCGTGGTGGCCTGTGCAGCTGGGCGGCTCGCCAGAGGTCGCTTCGCTTGCCTCGCGCTACTTCCTCGTGTGGAGTCTGACGCTGCCCGTCATGCAGCTGCTGTTCCTGTCGAATGGCATGTTGCGTAGCAGCGGAAACATGAAGACCCCGATGATGCTGGGTGTTCTGATGTGTGCACTCGACGTCGTCTTCAACCTCCTGTTCATTCCCCTCTGGGGAGTTGTGGGAGCGGCTTTGGCAACATCCGCCGCAGCCCTCATCACCACAGCCTGCTCCTTCCACTATCTCGTGACCCGCAGCCCAGAATTGCGCCTCGTTGGCGATAATTTTTCACTTTTCACTTTTCATTTTTCATTTCCCATCATTCGTCGCAGCCTGAAGATAGGCCTGCCGATGGCTGTGGAGCACGCCGTTTTCTGCGGAGCCCAGATTGTCAGCACCATGATAGTGGCGCCCTTGGGGGCTGTCGCCATAGCGGCAAACACCATCGGAATCGTTGTCGAGAGCCTGTGCTACATGCCCGGTTATGGCATTGGCGATGCGGCAACCACCCTGATCGGGCAGAGCTTTGGCGCACGACGGGGCGACCTGATTCGCTCCTTCTCCATCCTGACTGTGGGCGTGGGAATGGGGGTGATGACGTTGCTGGGCATCGTGATGTACCTGCTGGCACCAGAGTTGATGCTCATGATGTCGCCCGATGTCGAGGTGCAGGCCCAGGGGACTATGGCGCTGCGCATCGAAGCCTTTGCAGAACCCATGTATGCCGCCTCGATAGTCGTCTATGGCGTATTCATGGGACTGGGCGACACGTTGGTTCCCTGCATCATGAACCTGGGAAGCATCTGGCTCGTGCGAATCCCTCTGGCCGCCGTCTTGGCACGCACCATGGGACTGCGCGGCGTGTGGCTCGCCATGTGTCTCGAGCTCACCGTTCGCGGCATCATCTTCCTCCTTCGCCTCCGCTTCAAAAAGATAAAGATAAAAAACCCATAATTCCCATATTCCCCATCATTCCCATTATGAAAACAATTAGAAATGAAGAGTTTGGCGGCGAACGCCCCCTCTACCGAGAGCACGACCTCAGGCTCGAGGGAGTAACCATCCACCTGGGCGAATCGTCAGTCAAGGAGACGCGAAACATCGAGGCCAGCAACTGCCGCTTCGAGGGTAAGTACGTCTTCTGGGAATGTCGAGGCTTTCGTGTCGAAGACTGCTTCTTTGCCGAGAGTGCGCGCTCTTCGCTCTGGTACAGCAGCGACGTCGTCATGAACCGTTGCAGAGTGGAGGCGCCAAAGTACTTTCGTCGCATGCGAGGCATAGAACTCCACGACTGCGTGTTTACCAATGCCCAGGAGACGCTGTGGGATTGCGACCAAGTACGCATCGAGGACTCTCGCATCGAGAATGCCGACTATCTGGGCATGCACACCAATAATGTCTACATCAACCATTATCATCAGGAGGGCAACTACTCCTTTCAATACAGCTGTAACGTCGAGATACACAATGCGTTGCTAAATTCAAAGGATGCCCTGTGGGAGGCAGAGAACGTCAGCATTTACGATTCCGAGATAAATGGTGAATACCTCGCCTGGTACTCCAAAAACCTTCGTCTCGTGCGTTGCCACATTACAGGCGAACAGCCGCTTTGCTACTGCGAGAACCTCGTGATGGAAGACTGCACGATGGGCGAGGATTGCAACCTGGCCTTCGAATACAGCACCATTCACGCCACCATCAATGGCCCCGTACACAGCATCAAAAACCCCACCAGCGGACATATCCTCGTTCGCGGAACTGTGGGCGAAGTCATCATCGACAAGAATCAAAAGGCACCTGCCGACTGCACCATAGAAATCATATAATCCTTGTTCTGTATGCTGCGACTTATCGCGTCCCTTAATCTTTAATCTTCAATCTTTAATCTTCAATTTTCAATTTTCAATCTTCAATCTTCAATTTTCAATTTTCAATCTTCAATCTTCAATATATTATGAAATACAACTTCGATGAAATCATTCCCCGTCGTGGTACCAATTGCGTGAAGTGGGACCGTTGCGACGACCCACAGGTCCTGCCCCTTTGGGTGGCTGATATGGACTTCAGAGCAGCCCCCTGCATTGTCGATGCGCTGCAGCACCTCCTCGATCATGGCGTATTTGGCTATGTCGATGTCCCAGAATCGTATTACGAAACCGTTATCCGCTGGTTCTCTCGTCGCCACGATTGGCACATACAGCGTCAGGACATGCTTTACACCACAGGTGTCATTCCTGCCATTGCAGCCATCTTGCAGAGTCTCACCAAGCCTGGCGACAAAGTCCTCATACTGACTCCTGTATACAATTGTTTCTACACGTGCATTCGCAATGCAGGCAACGTCCTGGTCGAGAGCCCGCTCAAATACGAAAATCATCGTTACAGCATCGATTTCGAGGACTTCGAACGAAAGATTATCGAGCAACAACCCAAAATCTTCCTCCAATGCAATCCTCATAATCCTGCTGGTCGAGTATGGACTCGCGAAGAACTAACCCGCCTGGGAGACATCTGCTTGCGTCATAACGTCTATGTCATCAGCGACGAAATCCACAACGAACTTTGTATGCCAGGCTATCATTATACGCCCTTCGCCAGCCTGTCGCCCGAATTTGCTCAGAACAGCGCCATCTGCATCTCTGCCAGCAAAAGTTTCAATATTGCCGGCTTACAGTTGGCATGCATCGTTGCCGCAGATGCTCACGCGCGCGCGAAAATAGATAAAGGTATAAACGTCAACGAAACTTGCGATGTCAGCCCGTTTGCCATCGTCGCCCACAAGGCTGCATATAGCCAGGAAGGTGAGGAGTGGTTGCGCCAACTTATGGAATACATCCATGGAAACTACGAATATTTGTGCCGTTTCATGAAAGAAAACCTTCCTCAAATTGGCGTAACACAATGCGAGGGCACTTATTTGGTGTGGCTTGATTGCACGCAAATCGGCATTCCATCACATAAATTAGAACCGCTTTTGCGAGAAAAAGCACACGTTTGGTTCACCGGAGGACATATCTACAGCACAAGCGAAAATTACTTCATGAGGGTCAATTTAGCCTGCCCAAGAGCCATTTTAGTACAAGCTTTGCATAATTTTTGCACTTTTATTGAAGAAAGTTGCTAAAATATTTGGTCAATTAAAAAAGTCGCCGTACCTTTGCATTCGCGTCCAAGAAAAAACGGACGCTGAATGAAAAGAGTTCATTGACATATTTACATAGACAAGAAAGTAGTACAAGTATGAGAATCGAACCGTCGATTCTAGATTAGACTTAAGTTTAGTCAGTGTCAGGATGAATGCTTCTGTGGCTTCTTTTCTAGGAATAAGAAATTAAAAAAGAAGATATACAGTGAAGAGTTTGATCCTGGCTCAGGATGAACGC
>JAFZWQ010000018.1 GCA_017617235.1 Bacteroidaceae bacterium
AGTAAAAATTATTATTTAGTAATAGATATCCTTGCTACGTCGGATTGTGCGTGACACGGTGACACGGCGGTACGGCGGTACGGCGCCACGTCGTGCGTCATCAGCCTATAATCTGAAATAATCTGAGAATAATCTGAGATTATGTGCCTCAGATTTGCACAGTTCTTCGGATTATGCTCCATCCGTAACATGGAACCTGCGTGGAAGAAAACACTCAGTCCAGATTTGGACTCAGTAAAGTTGCTTCGTAAATAAAAAATGCGTAAATTTGCACCATGAAGGAATGATTATCCAGTAACATGGAATCGACGCGATATGGAAAAGAACAGGAAATATAAGAAGGATTACGACGAGGTGTTCCGCGACGAACACATCCAGTGGTTCGAGGAAAGGATGGACAAGTTGCCCGAATCGATGCATTTGGATGCAGCAGTCTATATGCCCGACCTGCGGCTGTCTGTGACGAACCTGATTCGGACACTGCGCAGGAACAAGACGAATGCAACCTTTTCCGGTTACATGGAAACGTTGCTGAGGATTCGCGAAAAGTTGGAGGCCGAGGGGCTATAGCCTTATTTCAAGCGGATGACTCCCGTCCGGTCGATGCGGGCTTGACTGTTGGGCACATCGGCTTCGGAAAGGGATTTCATCTCCAATGCGGCACTGTTTGCACGGTCCTTTCGCGGTCCTACGCCACGCTGTTGTAACATGGAATAAATCTGGCCACTGAGGAATTGTCCTTGGTGGTCGATTTTTATTTCCACCAGTGGGGCATAGCCTGATATACCGGTCAGATTTACATTGTATGGAGTGCAGAAGTTACCTAGGCTGTAGGCGATGAAACGGTCTTTGTACACCTCGATGGCACGGGTTACGTGAGGACCGTGTCCGTAAACCACATCGGCTCCATGGTCGATGCAGAAATGAGCCAGTTGCCGAACAGAACCGCGGTTTTCGCCCAGGAAGGTTTCGCTGCCCTGGGGCAGGTGATTACGCGTGCGTCCTTCGGCTCCACCGTGGAATGACACGATGACCAGGTCGGTTTCTTTTACGAGTTGGTCAACGATGCGGCCCACGGTTTCCAGGTCGGTATGCTTCAGCGTGTAGGAATTATGGCCAAAGGCACAGATGCCGATGCGCAGTCCCTGGCGTTCGATGACAACACTTTCCACCCTGCCTGCAATGCCGGAATACAGGATGCCCATACTGTCCAGACAGTGTTCGGTGGACTGTATGCCCTCCATGCCGAAGTCGTTGGCGTGGTTGTTGGCCATGCTCAGGTAATCGAACCCCACCTCGCGCAACAGGTGGGCATAGCTGGTAGGAGTGCGGAACGAATAGCTGTTAGGACCGTTGCCCTTGGTGCTGCGACCGCCATCGCACAACGTGCCTTCCAGATTCCCTACGGCCAGGTCGGCTCGACGCAGGATGTCCTTGGCATCGCGAAACAGGTCGCTTCCTTGGTTGGCCGGCAACATAGTGCTGGGGAAGGTGGTTCCCATCATGACATCGCCCACCATGGCTATCGTCAAAGTGTCTTGGGCGTGGGCCAAATGGAAAATTGAAAATGGAAAATTGAAAATTAATAGAAGTAGAGCTATCCGTTTCATGTCTTAGCCTTTTGTCTTTTGTCCTTAGCCGTTAGCCCTTAGCCTTTAGCCTTTTGCCCTTAGCCGTTAAAACACTCGTCGAACACCGACGTAGCGACGGGCATAGCCGGAGTCTGTGGACCGATTGATGCGTATGCCGTAATTCGTGCTGGCGTGGATGAAGGTAAACGTGTCGGTGTCGGGGTCTACATCGATGACAATGCCCACGTGCCCCACGTTGCGACCCGAACGCGGACTGGTGAAGAATACCAAGTCGCCTCGTTGCATTTCGCTGCGTTTAATGGGTTTGTTCTTGGCATATTGGTCGCGCGAAGAAGCCCCGATAATGTAGTTGAACTGTTTAAAGACATAGCCTGTAAAACCCGAGCAGTCGAATACCGTAGGGCCTTTGCCGCCACTGCGGTAGCGTTTGCCTAGATGCGAATAAGCCTCCTCGATAAGGGTATTGATGAGGGCCAGTCCGCCCACTGAAGCCTGTTCCGTTCCAATGGGTACCAGAAAGTGGGTGGCCACGGTGTCGATGTGCTGCAAACGTCGGCTGACAGGAGCATGGCGTGCATACTGGTCCTGCGCATAGGCAGAGCCAATTGATAATTGAAAATGGAAAATGGACATTTGGGCTACGCCAATTAGCATAGTCAACAAAACAAATAGCCTTTTGTAATTAACAATCTTCAATCTTCAATTTTCAATTTTTCAATTTCCTTCCACCATGACGTCTGACCGTAGTAATCGTTCCATTTATGCCCTTCGACGGGAATGTACATGGACATGCTGACAACGTGTTCGGGGTCGATAATGACGGGGTTGAAGTAGTCGGTAAAAATAGAGAGCCAGCGGTTGGAGGCATACCTGTGAGGAACAGCCCGTTCCAGTGCCTGGAGCCAGGTGGCATACTGCTCGGCCGAGAACCATTGTCCAATGGCACTGCCCATGTCGAAGTATTCGGGTTTCCACACCGAGGCACTGTTGTAGACCAGATATTGCTGGATACCGCTGGTGGAGGGGAACTCGGGCAGTGTGGCCAACAGGGGTGCTGTGGCCTGTGCCAGACCTTCCAGTTCGCTGGTCTTCATGGCAGAAATCACCAACCCCTCCTTGTAGCGGTAGTAGTCGAAGTAGGTCTGGGCAATATGCCAGGCATCGTCTCCTTCGCTACACAGGTCGGTAATGAGTTGGGTGTATGGTGCTCCAAATCCAGGAATTTCGGCTGGCGAAGCGATGCACCAGTCCGTCACGTCGCGCAGTTCGTAGCCCACCTCAACACACTGCATGAAGCAAGCGTCGAAGAACACATAGTCCCAATGTTGCTTGGTCTTCTTCAATACATTGGCCAGGGTGGTTATTTCCATTTCCTGACCCGAGTTCAAGATGGCATTCCTGCCATTGTCCTGACCGATGGTACGCCGTGGAGCCTTGTTCTGGGGTATCCAGCCCGAACCATGGGACCAAAGGGTAAGCCCGTAGTGATGGGCAGGGAATTTGTCGATAATCACCTTCAAGGCCTGTTGCATAGCGGCGCTGTCTGTGCTGATAGGGTCGTTGCGATATTGGTAAACAAGTTTTTCGCCTTCCTTGTTGTCGTAACTGAGGATTTGCGGCTGCTGGTCGGTCCGGCTGTTATCGAAATACACCACCACCTTGCAACTGTCGGGAATGCTGGCAGCGCCCAGTCTGATTTCGTTCAAATCCTCGACTGCAAAGGGCGTGGACAGCTCGTTTTCTGCGATGATATATACCACCGCCACGTGTTTCAACGGGGTGGGAGGAAGCTTTAAATCGTCGTGGCAGGCAACGGCGAACAGAGCAAAAAATACTATCCACCAATGTTTCATGCCTGCAAAGGTACGACTTTTTATGCAATAAAATACCATAATGCGCGTTAATTATATATAATATGGTATGGACTGATAGAGTTAGGCAGGTGAAAATCCTGCTGGTTTTGACTGCCGTGGTCATTGCTGTGGCATCGCTGGCTGTCTCGAACTTCCTGGTGCGCGACCTATTGGAGGAGGAGCGTAACAATGTGGATGTTTGGGCCGAAGCCATGCGTTCGTTCAACAATGCCGACGAGACTACCGACCTGTCGCTTGTGCTGAAAGTGTTGGGCAGCAACAACAATATCCCCGTTGTGATTGTCGATGACGAAGGACAGGTTCAGGACTATCGTAACCTGACGGTACACGCCAAGACGGCTGCCGATTCACTCGACTACATCAGTCGGCGTGCCCGTTCTATGAAGGCGGCCGGAAACTACTTCCACATCTATCTCGACAATACGGGCGAATACATTGATGTTTGTTTCGGTGAGAGTCTGATGCTCAAGCGCTTAGCTTACTACCCTTATGTACAATTAGGTGTAGTGCTCATCTTCGTAGTGGTGGCCATATTCGCCTTGCTCAGCAGCAAACGAGCCGAACAGAACAAAGTGTGGGTGGGACTGTCGAAGGAAACGGCTCACCAGCTGGGAACTCCAATTAGTAGTTTGATGGCATGGGTCGAGGTCCTGCGCGAGACCTATCCGCAGGATGAGTTGATACCCGAGATGGACAAAGATGTGAAACGCCTGCAACGTATTGCCGAGCGTTTCTCGAAGATAGGTTCGCTGCCTGAACCGAAACCCGAGAACCTGAACGATGTCATCGGTAATGTGGTGGAATACATCCGGCGGCGTACGTCAAATAAGGTAAGCCTGAAGGTAGACATGCCCGATCATCCGCTTATTGTAAAGATGTCGGCACCGCTGTTCGAATGGGTAGTGGAGAATCTTTGTAAAAATGCTATCGACGCAATGGAAGGGCAAGGCAGTATAACCCTGACGGCACGCGAGGAGCAGGACCGCTTCGCCGTGGAGGTTTCCGACACGGGAAAGGGCATTCCCAAGAACAAGTTCAGCGATGTGTTTATGCCCGGCTTCACCACCAAGAGTCGTGGTTGGGGGTTGGGACTGTCGTTGGCTAAACGTATTGTCGAGGAATATCATCACGGCCGCATTTTTGTCAAGAACAGCGAATTGGGACATGGTACAACCTTCCGAATTGAGTTGAAAAAGTATTAAATTCATATATAAGGTATTAATTTTTTCACTTTTAATTTTTCACTTTTAATTTTTATTCGTACCTTTGCAGTCCGTTAGGTGCAATGCGCCTCGATTTGACGTGAAAATAGAATACGGCTTTGCCGCTTAACTCGTTTAAGAAATATTAAATAAATAGTAAATAAAAAATGGCACATCCTAAAAGAAGACAGTCCAAAACCAGGACTCTCAAGAGAAGAACACACGATGGAGCAGTAGCTCCTACGCTGGCCGTTTGCCCTAACTGCGGCGAGTATTACATCTACCACACTGTATGCCCCGCTTGCGGTTACTATCGCGGCAAGGTCGCTATCGAAAAAGAAGCTTAATCAAGCAATTGCGAGATTGAAAGAATGAGAAAATGAGAAACACGGGGCTACCCTCTTCTCATTCTCTCATTTTTTCATTTTTCAAATATCCAAGTTATGGAAAAAATAAATGCAATGATAACGGGTGTTGGCGGCTATGTGCCCGACTATATTCTCGACAACGAGGAAATGTCGCGTATCGTTGACACCAGTGACGAGTGGATTATGGAGCGTATCGGCGTGAAAACACGCCACATCCTGAAGCCCGAACAGGGAACGGGTGTAAGCTATCTGTTCACTCGTGCAATCCGCCAGTTGCTGGACAAGACACAGGTTGACCCTGCAAGCATTGAGTGTTTGGTCTGTGCGACTACCACACCCGACTATCATTTCCCCTCAACTGCATCTATCCTCATTGGTAGACTGGGACTCACCAATGCCTATGGTTTCGATATGGAGTCGGCCTGTGCCGGTTTCCTGCTTGCCCTGGAGACGGGAGCAAACTTCATCCGTTCGGGTCGTTACAAGCGCATTATCGTTTGTGGTGGCGAGCACATGTCTTCCATGACGAATTATCAGGACCGTAACACCTGTCCCATCTTTGCCGATGGTGCTGCATGTGTCATGCTGGAGGCCACTACCGAGGAGGTGGGCCTGTTGGATGGCGTTTATCATGTTGAGGCTGATTTCGAACATTTGCACATGAAGGCTGGAGGTTCTGCCCGTATGCCGAGTCACGAGACGGTGGACAACCGCGAACATTTCGTATATCAAGAAGGTCGCGCCGTATTCAAACATGCCGTAACGAAAATGTCGGATGCCGTAGAGACTGTCATGAAGCGCAATGGACTGACAGGCAATGATGTGACCTGGCTGGTGCCTCATCAGGCCAACATACGCATTGAAAGTGCCGTAGCCCGTCGTGTGGAAATCAGTGAGGACCACGTGATGATTAACATCGACCACATGGGTAACACCTCCAGCGGTACGCTACCCCTTTGCCTTTGGGAGTATGAACCGAAGCTGAAGAAAGGTGACAAGATTGTCTTCACTGCCTTTGGCGCAGGTTTCGCCTGGGGTGCTTCGTATCTGGTTTGGGGCTACGATGGTGCCAAGGAGGCTGCCAAGTCGCCGGCCCAATTCTACAAAGAAGGCGAGATTTCGAGGGAAGAGTGGTATAGGATTAGGAAATCGGAATAATCGGAGTACTCAGAGTAATCAGAATGAGTCATAAATCGGGTTTTGTAAATATCGTCGGGAATCCTAATGTTGGGAAAAGCACCCTCATGAACTTGCTGGTGGGTGAACGTATTTCCATTGCAACCTTCAAGGCACAGACTACGCGTCATCGCATCATGGGTATCCTGAACACTCCGGAGATGCAGATTTGTTTCTCCGACACCCCTGGCGTATTGAAACCCAACTATAAATTACAGGAATCGATGCTTCAGTTTTCGGAGAGCGCACTGGTGGATGCCGATGTGTTGCTCTACGTTACTGATATGGTAGAGACTCCCGACAAGAATGCGGAATTTCTGGAGAAAGTCAGTCGGCTGAAGGTGCCCATTCTGGTGCTTATCAACAAGATAGACCTCTCCAACCAAGGGGAGCTGGAGCAGAAGGTCGCCTTGTGGCACGAAGCATTGCCGCAGGCCGAAATCTTCCCCATCTCGGCTCTCCACCGCTTCAATGTCGATAACGTGCTGGCTCGCATTCGCGAACTGTTGCCCGACGGACCAGCCTATTTCGACAAGGACCAGTGGACCGACAAACCCGCTCGTTTCTTTGTTACCGAAATCATCCGCGAGAAGATTCTGCTTTATTACGACAAGGAGATACCCTATTCTTGCGAGGTGGTTGTTGAGTCTTTCAAGGAATCCGACCGCAACATCCACATCAATACCGTTATTTACGTCGAGCGCGAGAGCCAGAAAGGCATTATCATCGGGCATCAGGGAGTGGCCCTGAAGCGCGTGTCGACAGAGGCCCGCAAGAGCCTGGAGAAGTTCTTCGGCAAAAGCATTTACCTCGAGATTTTCGTGAAGGTAGATCGCGATTGGCGTAACAGCGACCGTTCCCTGCGCAACTACGGTTACAACCCGGAATAATCCCGGTTTCCCCTCACACTTATTTGGTTGATTTCTTGTTTCGTACCGCGTTCAGGAAGTCAACCATTTTTTGTAGATTTTCCTTACTGTACATGCCCATGCCGTGACCGCCTTCGGGTACAAAGGTTGCTTGTGTGGTTACGCCGGCAGCCTTCAATTTTTCATAGAAACTCTTGCCTTGGCAACAGGGCACCACATTATCACGTTCGCCATGGAAGATAATGATGGGTGGGTCATTGGCATCAATGTATGTAGTGGCGCTCAGACTCAGATACTTATCAGGTGATTCCGTTAGTTTTGCGTCGAGCAGGACGTCCTCGGGACTATTTGCACCCATCGTCATGTGGTCGCCACAATCCATTGCCATCAGGTCTATGGGACCGGACCAGTCGCAGGCAGCATTCACCCGACTGCTCTTTTTGGTAAAGGAACCCAGCGAGCCTTCCAGGTCAATATCGACAGTTCCCACCTGAGTCCGTTTTGTACCACTGGTAGTGGCAGTTATGGAGGCTAGGTGACCACCCGACGAGAATCCACTGGTGGCGATGAACGATTTGTCAAACTTATATTGTTTGGCCTTTCCGCGTACAAAGCGGACTACAGCCTTGATGTCGTGAATCTGTGCCGGCCATTTGGCATCACCGCTGGAACGATGGTTGGGGCAAACAACTGCGTAACCGGCATCGAGCAGAGCTTTGACGATGGTTCCCAAATCTGCAACTCCCTTACTGTTGTTGCTGAACCACGCGCTGCCATAAATATGAATGACAACGGGATAGGCTTTCTTCTTTTCCTTGGGCAGATAGATATCGCAGGTATGGTAGGCTTTGTCGTCGCCTGCATAGTTCACATCTTTCCATTCCTGGGAGGTTTCCAGTTTTGTCTGCATTTGGAATCCGCCGAAGCCGCCTGCGGGCTGTGCCTGTGCTGTTAACAAACCAAAGACTGTCAACAATCCGGTAAAAAGTGCTTTTTTCATATTTGTATGGTTTAGAATTGTGCTAAAATTGCGGATGGAATCAGTATTATTGGACGAGAATTCGACAAACCGCGTCTTGGAAAATGCGACTTTCGGCCACGGGGGAGTTCTCATTCACAATGGCAAAAGCCATCCAATGTCCATCGCGCCCTTGGGCATATCCTGCGAGCGAGGATAACGCTTTGGTCGTGAGTGTTCCAGTTTTTACAAAGATTTTTCCTTGACAGGGGGAACCCGTCATGCGGTAAAGTAACGAACCGTAGCGAACGGGATGGCCAGGTGTAGCTAACGCCTCTTCGATGAAATAGTGACGTATGGGTTCGTCTGTCCAGGTATAGCGAAGCAGTTCGGTCAGAAAATGTGCCGAAAGCCGGTTGTCGGGCGATAGACCGCTACCATCGTTGATGACAAACTCGTTGTTGGGCGCTATCAGGTTGGCCTGTGCCTTCATGCATTCGGCAGGTGTAACGGATAGGAAAGGATAGCGGTTGCAGGTCTGTGCGATGTGATGGAACAGAGCGTCGGCCTTGATATTGCTGCTGTGGATAAGCATGGGAGTAACGACATCGGTCAGGGGTGTCTGGTGACGGAAGATGACGCGTTCTTCGCCCTCGCTCTGAATTGTGGACTCCTTCTTTACCGTAATTCCCTTGGCTGCCATCAGGTATCGGAGGTCTTGTTCGATGCGCTGACGCCCCTTTAGCAATATGGGTAGTTTGTTGTAGGGGATGTCCCAAGAAGCGGCTGTGGCATGGGCCTTCAGGGTGTCTTCGCGAGTCAGGTCGAACTGCAGGTCGCCATGAATCTGACGTATGCCTTGCTGCCGGATGGCATCCACTATGGGTTCGAGACTTTCCAGCATGGGGTCGTCATCGAGTTCGAAGCGGATGATGCCGTTGAACGTGTCGTCCTGCTGGTTCCCACAAACCACCACCCGACTGCTGTAGGCGTGGTCGATGCCCAAAAGATTCAGGGCGGTGACGGCTGTGAGCAGCTTCATACAGGAGGCTGTCGGCACTAAGCGATGGGCATTACGGCTGTAGAGCAGGGTATCGGAGTCTATGTCGTAAACCTCAATGGCGATGTCGGCCGTGTCTAACCGCAGCGACTGAGTGTAGAGACGGTCGAGTGCAGCAATGATGTGGTCTTGGTTGCCGGAAAATGAAGGTTGGGATGTGTTGACCTGTTCGATTGGTTCGGACGACTGGGTGTAGCTGTGCATGCCACCCAAATAGTTCACGCCAAAGTAGGTCATAATCAGCGAAGCCAGCGCAACAATCGAGTATATCCTGTAGTGACGTTTGGATTGGAACCAGGGCAGACTCTTTTGGTGCAGGGGCAGGCTGTATATGAATAAGGTAACCAGAGCCCAACTTTCTTTAGGGTCCCAACTCCAGTAGGTTCCCCACGATACATTGGCCCATACGGCCCCCAGGAAGATGCCGGTTGCCAACAGGAATACAGCAGGACGAAGCACATTGCGACGAACGATGCTGACGACCAACAGGATGTAACTAAGCAGAATGGTGCCCACGTGCAGGAAGAGGTATGGCGAACGCAGTACGGGTACCAGCGGCCGCATGCAAATGGCGATTACCATATACGATGCCATTGCCGTTCCGCAAACGGCTAGCACAATGGTGGGCAGCCACGATGCGGGTTTATCCTGATTGGCCTTTTGCTTCCGTTTTCTTAGGGATATCCATACCATGCTCAGGGCCAGTAACAGGTATCCGGCATATGTGATGGCCGTTCCCCATGGGTCGTAGCTGATGGTGAAGACGCTACCCGCCTCGTCATCGTCATAGGATGTCTGATAAATGCGATACCCCTTGACCTTACCGATGTTGTTCATCGAGATGGTGGTCTCCTCTTCACGGTCTTTGGTCGCAATCACCACTTGGCTGATGTAGTCGCTAGGCGTGGTTCCGTCGGCATCGTATGTAATATGGAAATCCTTGAGTGCCAAATAGAAAGGCATCTCCTGCATGATGGTATATGTCCCCTGTTCGTCTTTTATCCAATAGGAACGGGTGGCCTCGCCTTCGCGCAGATGAAGCATTCCCTTCCGACTGGTGACATGCGTGGTGAGTGCCCCTGCCAGAATGAGCAACAGGCTGATGTGCAACGACAGGACGGATGGTCTTCTCCGCATTTTTTGTTTCCGAAGAAGCAAACAGCCAGTCAGCGCAGTCAACGCCCATAACATGATGAACCACCATGCTCCGTAAATGTGTTGGTGCACATACAGCGTTCCCTGTCGGCTTTCAACGAACGTAGCCATGGCAATCACAATGGCCACGATTCCCAACAGGATGAAAGGCACTTTCTTCATTATAATGCCCGATATTTCGGATTGTTGTTTTTGCGGACGGCGATGCACTCCATTTCTATGAGCCATGCAGGCCTGCATACGGGGGCCAGCGTGATGACGGTGGGAATGTCAGGGAAGCGTTCGCGGAACATCTCGCTCACCACCTCGTAGTCGCCTGTGTCTCGCAAGTAAACCACCAGGTGCATGACGTCGCTGAACTCCATCCCTCCCTCGTGCAACAGGGCCTCCACATTCTCCCACATGCGTCGTGTCTGCTGACGGACATCACCCACATGCACCACCTCGCCGCGGTTGTTGATGCTGGCCGTGCCTGAAATCAGTACATGCGTACGGTCGCCATATTCCATGCAGGTGCCGCGTTCGAAGGTTACACCGTATTCATAGGTGGGGTTCAGGTGTGTCTTGGCATAGAGGTAACGCTGCTGTCCGGGCTCGAATCCCGTGATGGCATACGTTCCCATCTGCACAAGTGCCTTGGTGTCGGCCGGTCCGCCACCGATGCCTGTCGAGGCAATGTAGTGGGTCTCGGGTGTCAGTCCCTGCCGTTCGAAGTTCTCCCGTCTGGCCCGTACCATACCTGCATACTGGGTATCGACATCGCGGACGAAGAACCACGTGCGCAGGCAGTTGCCGGCCAGTGTGGCACCGAACTTCCCGAGCAGCTCTTCGTACTGGTTCAACAGGGTCTCTGTCTGCTGGGCCGAATCGCCCTGGTTGCATACAAATCCCATGTGCCAGATATGGCGGTATCCGTTGCTGCTGGCCACCACGGTTCCATGTTCGGTGGTAATCTCTTGTCCGCTGGTCAGATAGAGCCAGACAGCCACCTTGGAACCGTCCAAAGGCTGTTGCTGGATGACGGAAAGGGCCACTTCGGGCTCTTGCCGCATGAGGGACTGCTGGTTGGTGCTGTCGGAAAGGAAGTATCGTTTCAGAATGTATCGTGCCCCCTCGAATCCTTCCATCCCGGGCAGGCGGTCCTCGGCTTCATAGATGCGATGGAGCTGGCCTTCGAAACCCTCGTGGCGCGAGTCGACGTGCAGCATCACGTGCCACTCGCCAACACCCTCCCTGGGGCAAAACGATGCAACTTCAACACTTACTCCTAATTCCTCTATATATAGGGTCTTAAAATTCATAGCATGCAAAGATACAATAAATAAATCAAAATTTAAATATTAAAAATTAAAAATGTCAGTTTTCAATTTCCAATTTGTTTATCCAGTCATCAATGAAGGTACGAACGGCAGAAACATCGTCCTTGAACTGACTGCTCAACACTTCGGTATGGTTGTAATGAAGAATCTCCTCACCGCCTTCTGCCAGTATCTGATGAATTAGCGACTGTGAAGCATTCCCGCTCACCACACGATACATGCCTTCCTTGCGAGTGCTGGGTATGTCAACGAGGTTGTGGTATGCTTTTCCCTCCGTCAGGTTCAGGTTGGCTGCCCCATTGCCCCCGTTGCCTCCGTGACACTGGATACACGACTGGTTGAAGACGTTATGTTGGATAACGTTGAACATGCCGACGTCTACTGTTCCCACATTCAAAAGGATGGTGTCCGTCGTCTGGGTATAATCGTCCATTCGAACGCTGGCTAGGGTAATGACACGCTGTCGCAGACGGTTTATAATAGCCAGTTCCACTGTGCTGACATTGCTGCCTACGTTGGGCATAACTAAACTGATTAGGCTGCTGTCGTCCGTTTGGGGTAGAGCATAAGTCGTAAGGGCATAGCTATTCCCACTTTCGAAGGCTGCCAATGTGAGGGCGTATTTATCCGAAAGGTCGGACATTCCTGAGACTATAGCTGCCAGTTTTACCGTATGGCCGTTAGTCTCTTGACTAATGGTTTTCTCCACGATGTCGCCAGAGTCACACGATGAGAGAGAAAATAAAAGTGGAAAATGAAAAATGAAAAATTGAAAGAGTTTACGTTGCATGGCAGTATGCATTAAAAACTGAATTGAAGTTGCAGCGAGGCGTGATGGGTGCTTATACCCAGGTCATCGTTGTCGCGATCTAGCTGTGTTGCATGACCATATCTGCCTGTAAACTGGTACATAGCCGACAGTTTCAGGTGAACCTTCGGAATGTAGTAGTTGCAGACCACTGCAGGCATGTTCAGGAAGCCGTCCCTGCTGGTTCCATTGCGATCCATGAAATCGTAGCGCGCACCCAATTGTACCGCTTTGGTAACAAAATAGCCCAGTTGGGCATAGGCTCCCCAGTAATTGAATGTACGGTCGATTTTCATTCGATTTGTGAACCCAACGTGCATCCAGTATGCTTCTGCTCCTACATACCAGCGGTTATATAACATCGAGAATTCGCCACCCAGACGGGCATCGTTGGTGCTTTCGCTTTCGCTCTCTACATTCAGTCCTCCACTCACACCGAATTGCATGTGCCGTCCCTTGAGCATGCGGCTGTTGCCTTGTGTCATGGGCATTTTGCCCCAAGGCATGAAGGTGAGTCTTCCTGCATACAGGAGTGAGGGAATGTGCCAATCATCGCTGAAAGTCTTCGTGGCACCGTTCACTACAGAACCGCTGCCGTTCCACAAGCCTGCCTCATAACCTATGAGCCAGCTGTCCAACTTTTGGTTCAGTTTTGCAGTACCATGAAACTGGACACCCACATCGAAACCCGTGGCTATCTGTGGCGTTACGGCATTCAGCGTGTAGGGCATGATGGTGCTTGCCGTGAGCGAGGTTGGTACGATGGGAAAGAGCGTTTCACCCAAAGTGGTCAGGTAGGCGTGAGTGAAGGGAGTTTTGAACTTACCCACGCGAAAACGTGCGGCAGGACTGATGCTATAGTCAATCCACGCCTGCTGCAGGACATTAGCTCCCGTTGCCGCTGCATTGATGGAGAGGTTGTAATCCAGTTTGCCGAATGTCTTACCCGTGAAACCAAGTATTGCATAAGGAAGTGCAAAGCCAGAATTTGCTACATTGTCTTGATTATAGGCTTTGTCCAATCCCTCATCGTCGTAGTAATTTACCTGTCCGCGTGCCTGTAGCATCAGATAGGGCTTGAAGACAAATTTGCCGTTTTTCGATTGCAAGGTAAATCCACGATTATCGGCAATACCCAGCACTCCATTTTCCATATCGATGCCCAGCGAATCCTGCGACATTGCATTGAAAATGAGAGATTGAGAAAATGAGAAAATGAGAAATAGAAAGATTCGTTTCATTGTAAATTGTGAATTGTCAAAGAGATTTTAGGAATTTGATAAGTGCCGAGCGGTCGGACTTTGACATGCGGGCGAAGAGATTCTTTGATGCTTCTGCTTCGCCACCATGCCACATGATGGCTTCTGTAAAGTTACGTGCCCGTCCGTCGTGCAGAAAATAGGTATGTCCGTTTACTGTTTGCTGCAGTCCGATGCCCCACAACGGAGTGGTGCGCCATTCGTTGCCTCGGGCCAGACCGCTGACATAGTTGTCGTTCAGTCCCACACCCATAATTTCGCTGCCCATGTCGTGCAGCAGAAAGTCGCTGTAGGGGTGTATGGTCTGGTTGCCCAGCTGGGGCACTTCCGTTCCGTTCAGCAGTGTGGCGCCTCGTGGCTTGGTGTGTAGGGTAGTCACGTGACACAGGTGACACTTCGCCTCGAAAAACATCTGTTCGCCACGTTTCACCATGCTGTTGTTCACATTTCTTCGGGCAGGAACTCCCAAGGAATGTAAATACAGGTCCACGTTCTCCATATCCTCCGTTGAAATCTCCAACTGGTCGTATAGCAGACCCATCATCGAACCCTGCTGTATCTGCCTTTGTCCCTCGCAGATTTCCTCAGGATATCGGCTGTTGGTCACGCCCATATCGCTCGAAAATCCCAGTTCCACGGTCAGGTCGGCATGTTGGGCTTTGTTGCCAGAAAGTCCCAACTGCAATTGGCCGCGTTCGTTGATGTAGTTAGCACGTCCTGATATTCCATATTCTGGATAGTTCGAACGACGGGCCAGTTCTTCGATTTCGTTGCGGTCGATAGCCATCACCTGTCCCATACCCACATGACGGAGGGGAATCCTGACAGTACAGAATAGGTCTTCTGGACGGATGGGTTCGCCCGAGTCTCGATACGTTGGTTTGTACCAGTCGGTAATGGTATATTCGGGGTAAGCCAATTCATAGGATGTTCCGTCTGGGAACTGGAACTGCTGGGTGTGCCAGCGGCATTCCAATTTACCCTCTGCAGTTACTCCATAGATGCTTTGGTCGTGGATGACACGCCCATAGTCTTGGAAAAAGGCTCCGTTCTTGCGTGTCACATACACCAGCATCGACGAGAAACCATACGAACCGCTACCGTAGACAGGAGTGCCGTCTGGATCGGTGCCTGTCTGTGTCCACAGGGCTGGTTTCGTACGTCCGGCATTGCGATGACACGAACCACAGGAATAGCCTGCATAGACAGGTCCCAGCCCGCCACCGTAGCTATTTCCGCTGGTACGTGCATCGTCATAGAGCTTGTCGCCACGGATGAATCGTCGTTTCAGGTCACCCGTCACCCAGTCGGCTTCCGTGTCGTAGGCAAACGACGAACTGCTGTAAATGGTGGATGTTCCTGCCGACAGGGCGTAACCCTTGGGAATAGTCAAATCGCTCTCGCCTATGCCTTCGTCATCAGAACAGCCAACGACGGCCATTACTATGACCGTCGTCAGCACCATTTTCAGATAGTGTCTCACACTTATCATTTTTTACTCTTCTTCGTCGCTTTCGATATCATGACTCAGGAATAAATCCTTATAGGCTTTTCCACCCTCGTAGCTCTTGGTCCATGCATTGTAGAGTTCCGTTGCATCCTGTTGCAGCAGTTTTCCCACTTGCACCATATAGTTGCCCCAACTTTGTGCATTGGCTGTGGTGTAGTCCAGATTAGCTGCATCGGTGCTGGTTCCTCCATTGATGGTGCGAGTCTGTCCGTCCTTGAAGATGAGGAACTCCATCGTGTGGAACCCACGAACACCCTGTTTGGCCTCTACAGTCTCGTCGTCATCGCCGTCGCCCCATATCATATTGTCAAACTCTCCAGAGTTCAGAATGTTCACGATGGCTTCCTGATCCAGAGGCCATGAGTCCATGTTGGGGTCGAGTCCCAGTGCATCTACAGGCCCAAAGAGGAAAGCCTCGCTCGTTTCCCACGGGGTACGGGCTTCGAGCCATGCGTTGCAGCATTTCTGGAAATTCTCGTCCGATGGTGCTGTGGCAAAAGTCTTTGCAGTTTCGTAAAGGGCAGTATTCTTTTCCATCAGTTCCTTGTAGGTGGGCAATACCACATCGTTGACGTAAGTTACCAAGATGGGCTGCAGAACTTCGTCGCTGTTCACAGCTTCGTTACGCTGCAGGTAAGCCTTCAGCGATTTCAGCGTTTCCTCCAGCTCATTACAAGCCTC
Source organism: Bacteroidaceae bacterium (assembly GCA_017617235.1). Classification (GTDB taxonomy): domain Bacteria; phylum Bacteroidota; class Bacteroidia; order Bacteroidales; family Bacteroidaceae; genus Physcousia. Next base: position 15,832 of record JAFZWQ010000018.1, read on the forward strand.
CACGGCTATCGTTACTTGGAGTGCATTGATGTTGTTGCGGAAGGGGGCAGGAATATTCAAAATAGTCTGGTGTGCCTTCTGGATAGCATCGTCTACCGTCTGGAACAATTCCGCATTATTCCCTTTCAACAAGGTGGCCAGCGAGTTGGCGGCAATCTGTCCGTTACGTGTGCCATAGAAGGCATTGCGGATGGACAGGATGTTGTTCGAGTAGTCCTCGCGACTATGCCAGCTGTACCACGATTCCACAGCATACAGCGCCTTTGTCTGTTCGCCGTTGTTCCACAGGTCCAGCGGGTCGCCAATCTTGGCATTGCCCACCTCGTTGGCAATGTCCATACATCCGTCGATAATCTGTTCTACACTCACCAATGCGGGTTGTGCATCGTCGTCCCCACCGTTGTAGGGAGTTGGGTCGTCGTTACCACAGGCTGCGAAAGCCATTGTGCCCATCACGAGGGCCATTGTCTTGATATTCATATCTTTAAAAGATTAAAAGTTCAAAAGTTTAAAAGTTCAAAAGTTTAAGCGTTTAAAGGTGATTTTTTGTTCTAAACTACTAAGCTATTAAGCTACTAAGCCACTAAACTCTCCCCTCTGGGAGGCTGGGAGGGGGTCATTTTCTCCAGAACCATCCCGTGTAGGCAATGGACAGCGAAAACTCGTTCTCGCGATTGTAGCGTCCACCTCCAAAGACGCGTTGTGTGCCTATGCGACGGGTGTTCCAGTCGGCCTTTACCACCAGATAGGGCAATGGGAAATAATTGACACCGCCTACCCACTTGCTTACCTGACAGCGGGCATCCATCGTCTGTCCGGCTTCGCCTTTCTGTTGGGGATTAAAGTATTCATAGCGGGCAAAGGGATAGAGCACGGGCATGTGTTTCTTGCGAATCAGCGCCTTCATATTCAGTCCTGCTTCCACACCATATGCTAAAGCGTTTTGGGCAATGCGATGCATGGCTCCGTGGTGGTAGTTCGATTTGTTCGACAAGTTAACGGCACTCATGGCACGGGCATTCTGCAGTTGTCCCCAAATGATGTTGGCGCGTGCCGTTACATATTTATTGCGATACTGGGCATCGGCATTCAGTATATTCAGATGCGAACGTCCGACACTCGAATATTTATAGCGTTTGTCGGCATTGGCCGTAACGTCGTTACAGAAGTAGTACGATGTACCCAGTCGCAATCCGGGGATACCTGCGTATTCCAGTCGCGCGGTGTAGGCAGGACTGGTAAAGTTGTCTGTCTCAAACAGCCCTTGCTTGCCATCGGCTACCCAGTGGTCGCGTCCAAAGCCATCGGCATTCAAACCAGCTGTCACGTAGGCTTCGTACGACAGTTTCGAATAGCCCTTGCCTACGCTTCCGAACAAGGAAACACCCGTTTCGTGCCACGTGCTGGGCAGTATGGTGGTTTCGCTTTCGGGTCGGACGGTTCCGAAGAACAGGATGGGTTCGTGGTGGGCGTTAGTCAGTCCCACGGGCAGCACCATGTGACCCACCCTTACGTTGAACGTCCGATTATAGGTATAGGTCAGGTGAAACTGCTCCAGAGCTACTTCGCCGCCCTTTTCCATTTCCGTCTCGTATTCGCCATTCTCCGAGGCTTCCATCTCTGTTTCCACACCTACGCCACCAGCTTCGAACTCAATTTCGGCACCCAGGTTCCAATGTTTATTGAACCTGTAGTCGCCAGCGACGACGAAACGCGGAATTGCGATGCTGTTGCGACGTTCGTAGGTGTTGCCCGTTGTGGTGCCGTTGAAACGACTGGTACCATATCCCATGAACGAGGCCAGCACTTCACCATATCCGCCAATACGGAACTTCTGGTATTCGGCTACCTGGGTGGAATCTTTATTCACTTTGGCAACGGCCAATCCGGTCGTTCCCATCAGCAATATCAATGTCAGTAATGCTTTTTTCATACTCGATTTTTTTAATTTGGCTGCGAAATTACGTGCTTTCCATCGAATGTGCAATACCCAAATCGTGTGGTTCTTTTGTGGTGGGTAAAGGCTGTTGTACCCGTTTGTGGTTACTCGGATACCTTATTCTTGTGACGCGGAATGTTGTTCCGAAAATAGGAATACTTACAAATAGTGATTGCGCGTGTCTGGGAAAAAACGTAACTTTGCAGTCGAAATAAAAAAGTAACGATGAAACGAATGAAATTGTACGAGGCCGAGGATAAGATGATAGACCTCATCAGCGACAACCACAGTATGTTGCAGGGCCTGGGTGCCTTCGGAATCCGCCTGGGGTTTGGCGACAAAACTGTCAGCGAGATTTGCCACGAACAGGGTGTCGACTGTTACACCTTTCTTACCGTTGTGAACTTTCTGATAAACGGATATACTCCCAAGGAGACGGACGACAAGATTTCCGTGCAGACGTTGCTCGACTATCTGCGTGCCTCGCATCGCTATTTTCTGGACTTCCAGTTGCCTTCCATCCGCAAGAAACTGGAGGAATCCCTCAGCCAGAGCGATAAGCTCGTAGTGCTGATACTGCGTCTCTACGACGAATATGCCCACGACATCCGTCTGCACATGAAGTACGAGGAGAAGACGCTGTTCCCATACGTCGAGGCCCTGCTCAAAGGGGAACAGAAGACAGACTACAATGTCGATATTTTCTCGAAACACCACAGTGACACGACGGGTAAGTTCCACGAACTGAAGAATATCATCATCAAATACCTGCCTCACGACGGATTGGCCAACAACCAGTTGACGGCCACCCTCTTCGATATTTACAACAACGAGGAATGGCTCTCGAACCACAGCAATGTCGAGGAGGTGCTGTTCGTGCCCGCCATACGTATTCTGGAACAGCAACTGAAGACCGACGATGTGTCTGCTCGCATTTCCAACATGATTAGCAATGCCGACAGCCAGGAGGCCATCTCCGAACGCGAGAAGGAGATTATCATGTGCCTGGTACAGGGCATGTCGAACAAGGAAATTGCCAACCAACTATTCATTTCCGTCAACACCGTCATCACCCATCGCCGCAATATCGTCCGCAAGTTGCAAATCCATTCGCTTGCTGGCCTCACCATCTACGCCATTGCCAACAACCTCATAGACAAGCGTTGTTTCACGGCGTAAATGCAAGTTTAGACGAAGTTTTAGCCAAAAATCAAGCATATTTTATGCCTTTAGGTATAAAAAATGCACTCCTGTGAATGCCAAAAGCCTCGATGAAATGGCGCTTTTTTGCATTTTTGCATTACACATTTCCCATTAATCACTCTCGTTGATAACAACTGTTTTCGACTTGTAGATAGAACCAGTGTCGCGAATCGCGACGGTGGTTTTGTCTTTTCCATTAACGAGTCCTCATTTCGGGGACTCATCTTATCCCCTGCTGATGAGGTAACGAATCGTTACCCCAGTCTCTCGCCTCATCCATCAACGTGTTATTATATTGATTTATAGGTGTGTACATGAGCTTGGAAGGGGGCTGAATTATGACAATGACAGTGACAAAGTGACATTAAGCACCTTCCAAGCATTCACGAGACGCAATTTTGAATAAAGAGATAATAAATTATAATTATTATATTAGTATAACCATTGAAGTCCGACGTGTCGAAACCACCTTAATGTCATAATGTCACTGTCATTGTCACGATTTTCGACACGCCTAAAATACAAAAAATAATAGTGTTCAAACACATTGTGTTTGGTATACTGTTTGTAATATGTACTGCAGATGCAAACGGGAACGACAGGTGCACATATTGGGCTCGTCCCAACGCTACCGCCGGAGCGTTACAACGCTAAGCGCCTCGCGATACTATCGCTCCCCACCTAGCGTTGAGTAGCGTCTTTTTTACTAACGTCAACCTGCGGTTTAGAATACTCTCGCTCGAAAATACTCAAATACTTTTGGTATTTTGCTCACTTAATCGTATCTTTGACGTGTCGAAGATACTCACATTCGGATAATTGCAAATAAATTTGCATTTTCGCTCACTTAATCGTATCTTTGCAGCAGATGAGTAAAACTTAAATATGATTAATACTATGAAAATGTTAAGATTATGCGGGCTTATGCTACTGAGCGTGGTGCTGGGCCTGGGTATGACAGCCTGTAGCGACAAGGACGATGTTACAGACCCCAAAGACCAAACTGTCGATCCTACTGCAATCATCAAGCCGGAGGACTATGTTACGGTTTCCTCGTTAGGCGGAACGGTTACAAAAGATGATGTTACTGTAACCTTCCCTGTTGGTACTTATACGGGTGATACCAGGGTAGCAGTCTCGGAGGTTAAGGAAGGCGATGTGCTGGGCGATGACGAGATTTCAAACTTCTACCAGCTGTATCTCCCCACATCGACCAAGGAGCCTACGGCCGTAAAGATAAAGTGCGAGAATGCCGACCCGGATGCAAATGTTGTGGCACATATTCCGGCCTATTACCTGTCGATGGACCAGCCGACTTATAACGACATTGTGCTGGAGTCGACCTACGAGAATGGTGAATATACGGTAACCCTGCCGCCAAGTGGAAATGTTGGCATAGACAAGGACGAATATGTGGACATCAGCATTGGTGTGGCGCACAGGGAATATAGTGGTACAACGGCTCCTGTGGCAACAAAGGCCGCGCGTGCCCAAATCTTCGACGAGGTGTTCAAAGAAGGCAATGTTTCCTGGCACTTCGAATTTTCGCCGTTCCAAAAGGCTGCATACGCAGATATTCTGTTTGTGCGTTGGGATGAAATCAACGAAACCATTCGCGAGGCTATCAAGCTTTTGCACGGCTTGGGCTTGGCAGTAACGGAGCGCAATATTGCTTTTTCGTTCGAAACCTATTACAAATATGTAACAGACCCGAAAACCAAGAAAGATAAGAAGGTGATTGACAGCGAAACGGACGGAGAGTTTTCTCAGAGTTCATGGAGTGATGAATCCAGCACGGTTTCGTTTAATTATCTGATTCTCGAGAATTTCGAGGGCAGGAAAACAGGTTTCCGCAGTGCTGCTATTCATGAACTGATGCACGTCTTCCAGGCCGATTACGACCCACGTTGGGCATATACAAAGGCAAAATCTTTGAATCAGAAGTATCAGATAACCTATGAATCTGGTGCTGTGTGGGCAGAACAATTAATGACTGGAGAGTTTTCTAAGGGATTTGTGAACGGCTATATCAAAGAGTTTGTGAGAGGTTTGGACAACGCTACGGATATCTATAGCGGCTCTGGGAAATCGTCTGCTCAAATGTATTCTGCTCATGGTTATGCAGCTTCCACATTGTTGCAATACATATTTAATAATATGAGCGAATATGGGTTTAACAACAATTCCATTAAGGACCTGTACGAGATTTGGAAGAAGACCGGCAACTATTTCAAGGAACTTGTCAATGAACTGACCGCGAAAAAGGGTTACGCCCTATTCTCCTATGGCCGTTACGACGAATTCCTTCTTAGCCTGATGAAAGGTGATGTTGTATCCGCTTTCTCTTTCCCCAATTTCTGCCCCTCTCCCGATGCCATAATTAAGGACAAGAAGTTCGCGGTGACGGTAAAAAGTGAAGCCTATCCCTTTGGCTGCGATGTGAGAATGATTGCAGTTGACCTGCCTGGCACCACGGAACTGGATGGCAAGGAACTGGTGCTCCAGCACAAGAAACCTGGTGTAAAAACGAGTTTCTATGTATACAACGAGGGATACTACGACCATCATGCATACATCAGCGAATATTCTACCGACACCATTTCGGGCAAGGAACTGAAGAATTTCTATAATCCCACGACCAAGAAATACACGGTTCGCTTCTATGCCTTTACGACGACTGCGGATAACAAAAAACTTATGCCGTATGAGATTAGTGCGGAACTGAAGGATACCGTTGCTGTGCCACAGGATTTGTCGGAAATCGAGATTGACTACTTCAGCTTCGATGCGGAACTGAAGGCGAAATATACGTGGACTTACGATGGTGCGGACCATCCTCAGGACGTTGGTACAAGCTATTTTGCATTTGGCTCGACATTGGGTTACGGACAAGACCCGAATACGTTGAAGATTACCTCGAAAATGAACGGAACGACCCTGCACGTCGAGGGCAAGGAGGAATATGACCATGAGTCGGGTGGCAAGTACAGCAAGACATTCTCCTTCGACATCGTAAACTTTACGGGCGACTTCAAGAAGGCCAAGCTCACGAACCTCGTCACGAAATACAGCGACTACTATACTGCCGACGAGCATAGTGAGAGTGAACTGCATCTGACTGATGTCGGCTACAAGTCCTTCTCGCCCAAGAATGCCTATTATAAATACAATTATCTGACACTGAAGAGTACCGTTGGAACGGGCTTGAGAGTAACTTCGGCCAGCGCTTCCTCTTGTTGGCAGTTCAGCGACGGAACGCCAGTTTCCAGCAAGGCTACGTTTATACCCGACGATTCGGACTATGCCGAGTTCGAAATATCCTTCAGACCTAAAGAGAAATAAAACACATTTGCTATGAAAATCAAAAGGTATTGCATGTTGGCTGCAATGGCGGTGACCATGGGAATGGTGGCGCAGGCAGCAAAGTGGGAACGCAAGCAGGCAGCCCTGATGACTACCTGGGGTGAGAACATCGACCCGGAACAGACGTGGCAGGAATATCCCCGTCCGCAACTGGTGCGCCAGGATTGGATGAACCTGAACGGCGTGTGGGAGTATTTCCGTCGCGACAACACCATCAAGCTGGATGCCGAAACATCTACCAGCCGCTTCACCAAGCACATTCTGGTGCCCTTTGGTGTGGAGTCGGCGCTGTCCGGCATCATGCATACCGACTTGGGGACAACGGCCAATTCCACGCTGATGTATCGCCGCACGTTCACCCTGACGGATGCCTTCAAGGACAAGCGTACGCTGCTGCATTTCGGAGCAGTGGATTGGCGCTGTGCCGTCTATGTGAACCGCACGCTGGTAGGTCAGCACGATGGTGGCAGCGACCCCTTTACGTTCGACATCACTAACTGCCTGAAGGCCGATGGCGAGCAGGAGATTCAGGTGGCCGTTTACGACCCCAGTAGTCGTGGCGGACAGCCCACGGGCAAGCAGACCACCAGTCCGGGCAGCATTTGGTACACCAGTTGCAGTGGTATCTGGCAGACCGTTTGGCTGGAGCCTGTGAACGACTGTCACATCGAGCGCTACGAGGTAGTTCCCGATGCGGCTACGGGTTCGGCCCGCATCCGTGTCATTGCCAGCGACCCCACGTGCAAGTTCTATCTGGTGGCTCGCGATGGCGAGGAGATTGTGGCTACAACGGAAAAGACAAAGGTGGGGCAGGAGGTTACTGTTACAATCCCCAATGCCAAACTTTGGTCGCCCGACAGCCCCTTCCTCTATAATCTGGACATCTATCTGTGTCGCGACAATTGCGAGGAATGCGACCGTGCTCGCGGCTACTTCGGACTGCGCACCCTGTCGATGGGTATGGTAGATGGGCATCCCGCCTTTCTGCTCAACGGCAAGCCGCTGTTCATGTATGGCCCGTTGGATCAGGGATGGTGGCCCGACGGCCTGCTAACTCCCCCTTCCTACGAAGCCATGATTTACGACCTGCAGACCATCAAGTCACTGGGTATGAATATGGTACGCAAGCACATCAAGGTGGAGAACGACCTGTGGTACGAATGGTGCGACCGTAATGGACTCGTCGTGTGGCAGGATATGCCCAGCGGTGGCGACAGCGGTAACCTGGGTACCAAGGAAGAGATTCACCAGAATTTCTACGAGGAGTGCGAACGCATCGTAACTGCCCTGAAACAGCATCCCAGCATCTGCGTGTGGGTGCCCTACAACGAGGGTTGGGGACAGGATGCCGGCTCGGGTGCCGGACACACCAAGCGTGGATTCATGGTGGTGCGCAATGCCGATGCCGACACGGGCCGACTGATGAATGCCGCTTCCGGATGGCACGACTTCGAGATTGGCGACATCACGGATGCACACAGCTATCCGTCGCCCAGTGGAACGGGTAATCCGGGCAACAAACGTGTGAATGTGTGTGGCGAATTTGGTGGCATCACCTACCTCATCGACGGGCATCTGTGGGGTGGAAACGACCAGGTGTACACATCGGTGGACAACAGCGAGGACTATACCGACCGCTTCATCCAATACACATCGGCGCTGCAGGGCTTGCAACTCGACAAGGGTCTGTGGGCAGGCGTATATACGCAGATTACTGATGTAGAGAAGGAGGTGAACGGCATCCTGACCTACGACCGCAAGGTACTGAAAGTAAACCAGGAACAGTTAGCCGCCATCCGCGAAAGTATCGAACGCACCATAAACCAGCGCGTGAGTGGTGCCAAGAGTGTGGTGAAGGCTGGTGACAATGCTACCGACATCATCTGGCACTACACCACCACCCAGCCTGCCGAGGGTTGGGAACAGCCTGAATTCGACGACAGCACTTGGAAGACGGGCGCAGCAGGCTTTGGCGAAATCAGTCAGCCTGCCGCTAGGGTACATACCAAGTGGACCACGTCGGACATCTGGATTCGCCGCACGTTCCAACTCACGGGACTCTCGGCCGAGGACCTGCCGAACCTGTGCCTGCGCCTGTTCTACGACGAGGACAGCGAGGTGTACATCAACGGCGTGCTGGCCATGAGTATTACGGGCTACAACACCAGCTACCAGCTGTTCGGTATCTCCGAATCGGCCCGCAGAACCCTGAAACTGGACGGCGACAACGTCATTGCCATACATACCCACCAAACCAACGGCGGACAGTATATTGATGCGGGATTCAGCGTACGTTCCTTCAAAGACAACACCACGCTGACGGCCGAACCTATGGAGGTGCAGGCGCTGGCGCCACAGCCCACCGACGACGGACAGCGGGCCTATCTGATGTCCTATTCGCGGACCGACGACGACCGCCTCTACTATGCCTACAGCTACGACGGACTGCGCTGGCAGGAACTCTTCGACGGGCAGAGCATTTATGGCGGAAACGGGCAGCCACCTGTACGCCGCCCTTTCATCTATAGGCTGGAGGGCGAGGACGGAGGGCAGACCTTCCATCTCGTTTTCGGAGGCGACGACGATGCCCCCGGCCTGTACCACCTCACCAGCTCCGACATGGCCACATGGAAACCCCTGGAGGGTCTAGATGCCAAGGTTATCGACGCCCCTGCCATAGCCCCGGAAATAGGCTACGACCCAGAAAGCCAGTCCTTCATCTATTACTGGCTGAAGTATTCGCGCGGCAAGTATTCCACCCAGTACAGCCGCACATCCGACCTGGCTACATTCACCAAGGCGGCCCTCTACTTCAACCCTGGATACTCGGCTGCCGACCTGCACATCTTCCGTGCCAAGGACAAGTACGTGGCCCTCTTCACCGACCCTGAGGAACAGGGACTCTGCACGGCCAGCAGCTCCAGCCTGAACCCCTCGAATGGTCGCTTCGGCGGCTTCGCCAGCGCCCTCGATGATGTGGGATGTAAGGTGATGTCCCCCGTTGTCTTCGAATCCTTCGACGGACAGGGATGGCTGCTCATGGGTATCGAGGACGGACGGGCGCGTCTCTTCGGCTCGTTGACGGCCAACGCAGCCAACATCCAGTGGTGGGAATTCCCCACCAAACAGCCTCAGCTGCCCGTTGGAGCCGATGGTGGTAAGGTGCTCGTCGTAACCCGTTCCGAACTCGACCGCCTGCAGCAGACACTGGCCGATGCCGTCGCCAGCCCTGCCGCCCGGCCCGCGGGTTCCACGGCCCTCTACGACCTCTCCGGCCGTCGCATCGTTGGTCAGCCCACCCGTGGTCTCTACATCCAGGGCGGCCGCACCTTCCTCGTGAAATAATCCACCCCTACACCATACAGAAAGACCCAGAGGCGCATGTCCCTGGGTCTTTTGTTGTTTGAAAAGGAAAGGGATGACCAATTGGGCACCCCTCACGCGAAACTGTTTACATTTTTGGGGGATGTTTCCGTTAGCGGAGTCGCCAGCCCTGCGGCGTGAGTACAAGGGGCAGGCTGACTTGTTCGCATGTGCTGTCGCCATACTGCAGTTCCATGAAGACGTAGGCACGGCTTTCGTCGAGGACGGTGTCGCGCAGGGCGTGGGCCGATACCAGTCCGCCACGCAACTTCTGTTCGTTGTCCAGGAACTGCAGGTGCATGTCGTGAAGCTGCAAACGATAATCCTCGGGCAGGCTGTCGTAATCTGCCATTCCCTGCAGGTAATGGTCCACATCGCCCTTCACCAGATAGTTGTAGTAATGTTCTGCCGCTTCGATGGGCGACTTCGGCTCTTGCTTACAAGCTATCAGAAATGTAGAAAATGAGAGAATGAGAAAATGAGAAAGCAGGATGAGCCCTACATTCCTATGCTGTAGTTTATTTATAATTTTCATAATCGGGAGAGGGCTTTATTTCTGACGGATGAAGATGTTGATGGGGCAACCGCAGAAATCCCAGCGTTCGCGAATCTTGTTCTCGAGGAAACGGCGATAGGGTTCGCGGACGTACTGGGGCAGGTTGGCATAGAACACAAACGTGGGAACGTGGGTTTCGGGCACCTGCATGCAGTACTTTATCTTGATGTACTTGCCCTTTATCGATGGGGGCGGGAAGGCCTCGATGAGGGGCAGCATCTCCTCATTCAACTTGGCTGTCGATACCCGTCGGCAACGTGCCTCATAGACCTGCTTGGCAGCCTCCAGTATGCGGAAGATGCGCTGTTTGGTCATGGCCGATGCAAAGATGATGGGGAAGTCGTCGAACGGAGCCAGGCGTTCGCGAATGGCATCGATGAAGGTGTCCATCACGCGCTGGTCCTTGTCGGGCATCAGATCCCATTTGTTCACCACCACCACCAGACTCTTCTGGTTCTTCTGGATGATCTGGAAGATGTTCATGTCCTGTCCCTCGATGCCTCGTGTGGCGTCAATCATCAGGATGCACACGTCCGAGTTTTCGATGGCACGGATGCTGCGCATGACGCTGTAGAATTCCAGATCCTCGGAGACCTTGTTCTTGCGGCGAATGCCTGCGGTGTCCACCAGCAGGAAGTCCAGCCCGAACTTATTGAAACGGGTGTATATCGAGTCGCGTGTGGTGCCGGCAATGTCGGTAACGATGTTGCGGTCCTCGCCAATGAAGGCATTCACCAGGCTGCTCTTTCCCACGTTGGGACGGCCCACCACAGCAAAGCGCGGCAGTTGGTCGGTTCCCTCCTCTGCAATCTCCTTCGGCAGTCGTTCCACCACCAAATCCAGCAGGTCCCCCGTGCCGCTGCCCGTGGCTGCCGATATGCAATACGGCTCGCCCAGGCCCAATCCGTAGAACTCGGCTGCCAGATACTGCTGGTCGTTGTTGTCCGTCTTGTTCGCCACCAGGATTACGGGCTTCTTCGAGCGGCGCAGAATGCCGGCCACCTCCGCATCCAGGTCCGTAATGCCGTTGTTCACGTCCACCAGGAACAGGATTACGTCGGCCTCCTCTGTGGCCAGCGTCACCTGCTTGCGGATTTCCTCCTCGAAGATGTCGTCCGAGTTCACCACCCAGCCGCCAGTGTCCACAACGGAAAACTCGTGGCCCGTCCATTCGCACTTGCCGTACTGGCGGTCGCGTGTGGTACCTGCCTCGTCGCTCACAATGGCGTGGCGTGTTTGTGTCAAACGGTTGAAAAGGGTGCTTTTGCCCACATTCGGGCGCCCCACTATCGCTACCAAATTACTCATACTTCCTATATTTGCCTGCAAAGGTACGATTAAGCGAGCGAAATGCCAAATATATTTGAATATTTCCGAGCGGAAGTACCTAAAAACGCAGCATAAAGATACGTATTAAATTAAAGGTGAAAAAGGAAAAGTGAATTTATGTTTGGGAGGGGATTATTTGCGGACGTATTTGCGGCCGTTGCTGATGACGATGCGGTGGCGGTCGGTGGCAGGACGGCCAGTGATGTCGAAGCGCGTTTCACTGGCCGATAGCGTAGGGACGTATTTGATGGGGCGCATGCCCGTGAGGTTGCCGAAATCGATTTCGTACCAGTGTCCGGCTTCCGTGGGAATGACGATGGTGTTGGCGTTGATGATAGTTACGGCCACGGGCTGACCATTGCTATAGACGGCGTGCTGGGCAATGCCAGGATAGGTGACGGGACACTCTCTGCCATTGCCCGAATAGATGACTGCGGATACCATCTTGCCCTGTTTCCATGCCTGGTTGACGGTGAAACCACCCACTGCGCACAGGCCGTTGGCGTGTCCGTCGGGCCATGTCGAGGGCAATGCGGGCAACAGTTGCAGGGTGTCGCTGTGGCTCTGGAGCAGCATCTCGGCAATACCTGCACAGCAACCGAAGTTACCGTCAATCTGGAAAGGTGCGTGGGCATCGTAGAGGTTGTAGTAAACACCTCCGGCATACTGGTTGGTGCCGTAGGCCGTAGAATGTTTCAGGGCGTTTTTCAGGATGAGGTGGGCGTGGTCGCCGTCGAGGGCACGTGCCCACAGATTTACCTTCCAACCCATCGACCAGCCGGTGGCCACATCGCCACGCAACTTCAGGCTGTTTACAGCAGGTGCGAAGTAGGGGCTGGAGGGGTCGATTTCGCTCAGGGGATAGAGGGCCATCAGATGGCTCATGTGGCGATGACCAGGGTCGTCGCTGACGTCGTAGGGCGAGTATTTCCACTCGCGCAGGATGATGTCGCCCTTGTTGATTCCGTTACGCGGGTTGGTCCATCCGCTGTTGAGGGCGCTATTGGCCGTATAGGTCTCGGTATGCAGGCCGCGGTCGGTTTTCTCCAAATAGGTGTTCAGTTTCTCGATGTCCGCCTCGCCCAATCCGGTTACGGCAGGTCCCAGAACTTCGTAAGCCTCCTTCACGCTGGTGAACAGGGCGTAGATGAGCTGCTGGGCGTGGGCTGTTCCGTCTTCCTTGTTGTGAGCATTCTGCTCGGCCGAGTACTCGTCGGGTGCCACGAATGTGCCGTCGGGTTCGAACTTGTAGGCCGTTCCCTTGTAGCCCGAATTCTGGGTCTGACTGTCGTATCCGCGGTCCTCGATCATGCGCTCGAACCAGAACTGGGCGCAACTCCACATCACGGGGAAGGCACGGGCCAGGAACTCCTCGTCGCGGGTGAAGCGGAAGTGCTGCCATAGGTGGCTGCAGTACCAGGCATTGGCCACGAAGTAGTTGTTGCCCCAGGTGCTCATGCCACCAAAGATGTTACTTTCCGTAAATACCGTCCAGCCGTTCTGTACCTTTCCGTAGGTGCGTGCTGCACTCTTGTAGTTGCTGCCCTGTGCCATCTTGATGATGAAGTTCAGGAAGGGCAGATGCATTTCCGACAGGTTCGTCACTTCGGCAGGCCAATAGTTCATCTGGATGTTGATGTTGGTGTGGATGTCGCTGTTCCAGGGGGCTTGCGACTTGTTGTTCCAGATGCCTTGCAGGTTGTTGGGCACATTGATGCCGCGACTGCTGGAAATCTCGAGGTAACGTCCGTAGGCAAAGTAGAGCTGCTCCAGGAAGCGTGCCTCGTCGTTGTTCAGGTTGGACAGCGTGTTGTAGTAGTCGATGAGTGCTTTTGTCGTGCGCTTGCTGGCGGCATTGCCCAGTTGCAGGCTCACGCGGCCCGTCAGCGCCTCGAAGTCGCGGACGTGGTCGGCCAGAATGGCATCGAAGCCTTTCTCCTCGGCAGCTGTCAGATAACCGATGGCCGTGTTTTGCACATCCTTCATCTTGCCCGTGGTACATTTATAATTGGTGGGCGAATCGTCGTAACTGCTATTGATGGCAATCAGCAGCACAACTTCGTCGGCATCGCTGACGGTAATTTTCTTCCTGTCGGCTTCCTTGGTGCCTTTCGAGGGCAGCAGTACGCGAATGCGACCTTGATAGAGAACTGTGGCCAGCTGACCATAGCAGCGGATGTCGCCATCGTTAACGCCCGTCGTGGCATCGATGTCGTCGCCAGCGGTGAAGGAAATCTCCAGGTTCAGCAGGTCGTTTCCTTTGGCCTGATAGCGAACGGCAATCACCTGGTCGGGATCGCTGCTCAGGTAGGTACGTTCGTAGCTGGTATTGCCATCGGCACTGGTGTAGCGCACACCTGCCGTTCCGTTCTCGATGTCCAGATAGCGGCAATAGTCCTTGGCTCCCGTTTCTGCATCGTAGCCGAACTTTTCCGACAGATCTTTCACGAAGACAGAGCCGAAGTTCTTGTATTGTCCATAGGACGAGCCCATGTCTGTGGGAGTTCCTGTCCAGATGGTTTTCTCGTTCAGTTGTATCTCGTCCTCCTTGATGCCGCCGAACAGGCTGGCGCCCAGACGTCCGTTACCGATGGGCAGCGAATATTCCATCCAGATGTTGGCCACTTCCGTGGAGGTGGCAGGTTGGTCGTACCATAGGGTCATGGGGTGTTCGGGCGTGAAGTTTCCTGCCCCGCTGGTATAGAATTCGGGATAGTCGGGATTGGTAGGGTCGATGATGACGAACTGGTTGTTCGTGTCGCCGCTGGTCCACAATCCCAGCGTGGTGCCGACACCCGTGCCGCCCCACTGGTTCATGTAGGCCTGGGAGGCCGTTGTGCCCAGCCATTTCAGTTGCCAATAGGTGTCGTTGTTCGTCAACGTCCAACCTTTGGTGTCCTCACTGTCCTGTGCCTGTATGCGGCTGGCCGAAGTTGAGTAAACGGCATATTGTCCGGCTTTGTTCACCAGTTGGAACTTGCTCTGTGTGCCCACGAACGCCCACAGCTGCTTGTCGGTGGCCGTTTGCAGGGTACCGCTTTGGGTGGTCAGGTTGGCGTTGTCGTTTCCTGCTGTCAGCAGCAACTGGCTGTTGCTGAACTTTATGATGTAGAAGGTCTCACCGTTGAAGGCGGGCGTGGTCAATGCCTTTGCGGAATTCACGATGGCTAACTGCCAGCTAGCCAAAAGGGCCAGGATAAATGCAATGCGTCTCATGGTATTCTGTTTTTATTCTTGGTTTGCTTCTTTCACTTTTCGGAACAGGTCGCTGGCGAAGATGAACGAGTTTAGCTTTTCGTTGGTCGAAGTCATGATTTCGTCCTTCGTTCCCGTCCAACCCAACGTGCCTTCGTGTATATAGATGATGTTTTCGCCAATGCCCATCACAGAGTTCATGTCGTGGGTGTTCATGATGGTGGTCATGTTGTACTCGTGGGTGATGCTGTGGATGAGGTCGTCGATGACTAGCGATGTCTTGGGGTCGAGACCCGAGTTGGGTTCGTCGCAAAACAGATACTTGGGATTCAGGGCTATGGCACGGGCTATGGCCACACGTTTCTGCATACCTCCCGATATCTCGCCGGGCATCTTGCCCTCGGCTCCTTGCAGGTTCACACGGTCCAGGCAGAACTTGGCACGCTTCACACGGTCTGCTTCGTTCATGTCCGAGAACATGTCCAGGGGGAACATTACATTCTCCAGTACCGTCATCGAGTCGAACAATGCAGCGCTTTGGAAAATCATACCCATTTCGCGACGCAGCATCACACGCTCCTTTTTCGACATGCCCACAAAGTCGCGACCGTCGTACAGAATCTCGCCCTTCGTAGGTTCGAACAGGCCCACGATGTTCTTCATCAGCACTGTCTTTCCGCTACCGCTCTGTCCGATAATAAGGTTCGTCTTGCCATCCTCGAAGGTGGCATTGATGTCCTTCAGTACGTCCTTGTCCTCGAACGATTTATACAGATGTTTTATTTCAATCATGATAGCAGTTGCGTTAGGAAGATGTCGGCAAATAGAATGAGCATGCTGCTGGAAACCACAGCGTTGGTAGAGGCCTTTCCCACGTCGAAGGAACCTCCCTGCACGTTATAGCCGTAGTACGACGATACGCTGGCGATGATGAAGGCAAAGGCCACACTCTTGATGATGGACATCCAGACAAACCACGCGTTGAACGAGTGCAGCAGACCCACCGTTAGGTCGTCGGGCGTAATAATACCGGCATAGGCTGTGGCGTATGCTCCGATGAAACCTGCGGCAATGCTGAAAATGACGAGGAAGGGAATCATGGTCATCAGGCCCAGAATCTTGGGCAGGATAAGGAATGAGGCCGAATTAACACCCATAATCTCCAGCGCATCAATCTGTTGGGTTACGCGCATGGTGCCAATTTCCGAGGCGATGTTCGACCCCACCTTACCAGCCAGAATCAGACACATGATGGACGAAGAGAACTCCAGTACCATGATTTCGCGGGTGGTGTATCCTGTGGTGAAGGCCGGCATCCAGGGGCTCTGGATGTTCAACTTGATTTGGATGCAGATAACGGCACCGATGAAGAAACTGATCAGCAGCACGATACCTATGGAATCCACTCCCAACTGCTCCATTTCCTTGATGTATTGCTTCAAAAACATCCTCATGCGCTCTGGGATGGAGAATGTGCGTCCCATCAGGTCCAGGTATTTGCCGAATGCTGTAATATACTTAACAATGAACATCGATGTAATTTACGATTTTACAATTTATACTAATGTAGTGTGTGCAAAAATACAAAATAATTCTTAAATCCCAATAACTTTCAACTTTCAACTTTCAACTTTCAACTTTATTTAGTAATTTTGTGCCGAAATGGAAGAAAAGAAAGAACAATTAACGCTTCGCAGCGAGGGGCTGGTAAAGGTTTACGGCAAACGAACGGTGGTGAACAACGTTACGTTTCAGGTGTCGCAGGGCGAAATCGTGGGCCTGCTGGGACCAAACGGGGCGGGCAAGACCACCTCGTTCTACATGACTACCGGACTGGTAATCCCCAATGCGGGACATATCTATCTGGGTAACGAAGAAATCACCAAACTGCCTGTTTACAAGCGAGCCAACTTGGGTATTGGCTATCTGGCACAAGAGGCATCGGTCTTTCGCAAGATGTCGGTCGAGGATAACATCATGTCTGTCTTGGAAATGCGTCCGAAGGAAGAGGGATTCGAAGGGAGTACCAGCGAATACCGCCGTTGGAAACTGGAATCGCTGCTCGACGAGTTCAACCTGCAGAAGATTCGTCGCAACTATGGCGACCAATGCTCGGGTGGCGAACGCCGTCGTACCGAGATTGCACGATGTCTGGCCATCAACCCCAAGTTCATTATGCTCGATGAACCCTTTGCAGGTGTCGACCCAATTGCTGTCGAAGACATTCAGTACATCGTATGGAAGCTGCGTAAGAAGAACATTGGCGTGCTCATTACTGACCACAATGTCGAGGATACCTTGTGCATCACCAATCGTGCCTACATGCTTTTCGAAGGTCAGATTCTGTTCGAGGGCACTCCGCAGGAACTGGCCGCCAATCCCGTGGTGCGTGACAAGTACCTTACGAATAGTTTTGTCTTACGTGATAAGGATTTCGAAAAGATGGCTGCCGAACGTGGCGACCAATGAAATCGACACGTGGAAAGTACGCTTGCGTAATAAAATAGAGCAAGAATTTTTAGATTCTAATTTTTTATCGTATCTTTGCAGTCGAAGATCTGCGCTTGTGGTGGAATTGGTAGACACGCCAGACTTAGGATCTGGTGCCTTCGGGCGTGTAAGTTCGAGTCTTATCAGGCGTACTAAACTGTGAATTACGGATGTTCCTACTCGGCAAGAACATGGAGGAACTGCGCGAAGTGGCCCGACAGGCGGGGCTTCCCGCATTTGCAGCCAAGCAAATGGCGCAGTGGGTGTACGAGCGTGGCGTCGCCGACATAGACGAGATGACAAACATCTCCAAAGCCGGGCGACAAAACTTGAAGGAACATTACCAGGTGGGTCGTATGGCACCTACTTTTTCCCAAACTTCAGTTGATGGTACCAAGAAGTATCTGTTCCCTACGGCGAGCGGACACCATGTGGAATGTGTCTATATTCCTGATGGTGAGCGGGCTACGCTCTGTGTGTCGTCGCAAGTGGGGTGCAAAATGGGCTGTGCCTTCTGCATGACGGGCCGACAGGGGTTCGACGGACAACTGACGGCTGCCGACATCCTGAACCAAATCTATTCGCTGCCTGAACGAGATACATTGACGAACATCGTATTCATGGGACAAGGGGAGCCCTTCGACAATCTGGATGCTGTGCTGCGAGCTACGGAACTGCTGACGGCCGACTATGGGTTGGCGTGGAGCCCGCGACGTATAACGGTGAGCACGGTGGGACTGCGCAAGGGTATGGAACGTTTCCTGCGCGAGAGCCAGTGCCATCTGGCTGTATCCCTACACAATCCCTTTCCCATGCAGCGGGCGGAGATGATGCCTGCCGAGCGAGCTTGGTCGCTGACGGAGTTCTTGCCCATGTTGGCGCAGGAGGATTGGTCGCACCAGCGTCGGCTCTCTTTCGAATACATCGTATTCCAAGGATTGAACGATACGAAGGCACATGCCCGTGAATTGGTGCGATTGCTGTCGCCCCTGCATTGCCGTGTGAACTTGATACGATTCCATACGATTCCCGACACCCCGTTCCGTGGGGCTTCGGAGGAGACGATGGTGGAAATGCGCGACTACCTGACGCATCATGGTGTTACGGCCACCATCCGAGCCAGCAGGGGAGAGGATATTATGGCTGCCTGCGGGTTGTTGAATACTGCAAAAACGAATAACGAGATATGAAAAGGATAGGATTATTGCTTGTACTTGCGATGCTAGTGCTGACAGGCTGCGAGAACGGACATTTGGCAACCCCGCGTGCAAGTGGACGGCCCTACGAGGTGCTGGTGGTGATGGATAAGCAGATGTGGGAGGCCCCAGTGGGGCGCGCCCTGTTCCAGGTGCTGGATACGGACATTCCCGGATTACCTCAACCTGAGCGCTCGTTCCACATTTCGCAGGTGGCTCCTAAGGACATGAACCGCACCCTGAGCATCTTCCGCAACATCATCGAGGTGGACATTAACCCCTCGATATACACTAAGACGAGCATGAAGTTCGTGCGCAATGTCTATGCCAACGAGCAAATAATCCTGCACATTCGCAGCAATTCCAACGAGTCGTTCATCGAATTTGTGAGCGAACATCGTCAGGATATCATAGATTTTTTCACGAAGATGGAGATGAACCGCCTGTGTGTGGACCTGAACAAGAAGTATTCGAAACTAACCTACGACCTGGCGAAGGAAATCTTTGGTTGCGAACTGAAGGCACCCGAAGAACTGAAGAACTATAAGAAAGGTAAGGACTTTTTCTGGACTTCCAACAATACGGCCAGTGGTATGGTAAACATGATGATGTATGCCTATCCCTACGAAGGGCCTGAGACATTCAACAAGAAATACCTGCTGCACAAGCGCGACTCGGTGCTGTGTGTCAACATGCCGGGCAGCGAGCCGGATATGTACATGCAGACGGATACCGCATTCACGGATGTCAAGCCCATCGTCGTGCATCACAAGTATGCAATGGAGGCCCGTGGATTGTGGTATATGCGGCACGATGGCATGGGAGGTCCTTTCGTCAGTCATTCGCGAGTGGACACAGAGAACAACCGCGTGGTGGTGGTAGAGGGCTTTGTGTTTGCACCCGAGAAGATGAAACGTGGACTGATGCGACGTATGGAGGGCTCGCTTTACATGCTGCTCCTGCCCGAGGAACAACAGTCCGAAATAGATACTGCCCTAGAAGAAGAACCGAAGGAGGACGAATCCTCCCAGAAATCATAACTCACATATTACCCATTAGCTTACATTAATTCACATGGAACAGAACAAAAGAATCCGCATCGGAATCACCTCGGGTGATACCAACGGCATAGGCTACGAAGTTATATTAAAGACCTTTGCAGAACCCACTATCTTCGAACTTTGTACACCCATTGTATATGGGAATCCCCGTGTGGCTACGTACCATCGCAAGGGATTGAACCTAGCTACCAACTTCGCTTCGGTACAAGACGCAGCTGAGGCTGAACCTGACCGTCTGAACATGGTGGTGGTGGACGATGCCGAGGTGAAGGTGGAACTGGGGACACCATCCCAGGAGGCCGGAAAGCAGGCCCTGAAGTCGCTGGATCGTGCTCTGCAGGACTATCGTGATGGAAAACTGGATGCCATCGTCACAGCTCCCATTAATAAAAACACCATTCAGAGCGATACGTTTAAATTCCCAGGTCATACCGAATATATCCAGGCCAATATGGGTGAGGGTAACGAGGCGCTGATGATTCTGATGAACGAACGTCTGCGTGTGGCATTGGTGACTACACATTTACCTATTGCAAAGGTAGCACAGGCCATTACGGAGGATAGCGTGTTGGCGAAACTTCGCATATTGCATCATTCGCTGTGCCGCGACTTTGCTTTGTCTATGCCGCGCATCGCTGTGTTGGCATTGAATCCTCATGCTGGCGAGAACGGACTGCTGGGTAGCGAGGAACAACAGGTTATTCAACCAGCTATTGAAAAGGCCGTGGCCGAGGGTATTGCTGCCTTTGGACCATATCCAGCCGATGGCTTCTTCGGATCACGTGCCTATGAGCATTTCGATGCAGTGCTGGCTATGTATCACGATCAGGGACTGACGGCCTTCAAGGCATTGGCAATGGAGGATGGAGTGAACTATACGGCAGGTTTGCCTATTGTACGTACAAGTCCGGCTCATGGTACTGCCTATGACATAGCTGGGCAGGGCGTTGCCGACGAGAATTCCTTCCGTCAGGCTATATTCACCGCAACAGATATTTGGAGGAATCGCGCATTCTACGACGAGGGACATCAGAATCCCTTACCCAAATTGTATCACGACCGTCGCGAGGATATAGGCGGACCGCGTCCGCGTCGTGAGGGCGAACCAGAGCGCCGTCCGCAATCTACTCAGGAGTAGGTCGTGAAAAACCGTTACCGCAATATCTTCCTGCTAATTGGTTTGGCGGCTATTGTCGTCATGCTCTTGTCGTTCGATATGTCGTGGGCCGATGTCCTTGCCCACGTACGGCGGGCAGGTTTGTGGTTCCCTGCGGTAGTGGTGTTATGGCTATTCATCTATATTATTAATGCGCGCGCGTGGCAAATCATCATCAACGAGGGCGCAGACCATCCGCGAATGGGCTTCTGGCGTGTCTTGAAATACACGATTACGGGATATGCCCTGAACAGTATCACTCCCGTTGGTTTGTTGGGCGGAGAACCTTATCGCATTATGGAACTTACGCCTTATGTCGGTAAGGCGAAGGCTGCCAGCAGCGTCATCCTCTATGCCATGATGCACATCTTCTCGCACTTCTGTTTCTGGATTTTTTCGTTGGTGGTGTTCCTGGTTCGTTATGCCCATGCACTCTCCATGCCGATGTTGATGGTGTTGGGCATCATGCTACTGTTCTGTTTGGTTGGCGTGCAATTCTTCGTGATGGGCTATCGTGACGGACTGGCGATGAAGACTGTTAGCCTTTTAGGACGTCTGCCTTGGGTGGGCAGCCGTATTCGTGCTGCAGCAGGCCGTCATGCTGACGGATTGCGAACCGTAGACCAACAGATAGCAGCCCTCCACACTGAACGTCCCACCGTTTTCTACCGTAGCTTGTTGCTCGAGTTTGTGGCACGAATGGTGGGTTGTTTCGAGTTGCAGTTTATCCTCTTTATCTTCACCCCTGATATTTCCTATTGGGATTGTCTGTTAATGCAGGCTTTCATCTCTCTCTTTGCCAACCTGTTTTTCTTTATCCCCATGCAGATGGGCACCAAGGAGGGCGGTTTGGCAATTGTGACCAGTGTCTTACACATGAATGGGGCCTATGGCGTCCTTACGGGGCTTATCACCCGTTTGCGCGAACTCATATGGGTTGCTATTGGACTTCTCCTCATCCGTCTTGGGAACAAAAAAGTCTAATAAAATTTGCGTTTTTGCTCACTTATTCGTACCTTTGCAGCGCTTTTCGAAAGAAAGGCCTCTCGAAAGGGAGTCTGGAGAGATGGTAGAGTGGTCGATTACACCGGTCTTGAAAACCGGCGTGCTGAGAGGCACCGGGGGTTCGAATCCCTCTCTCTCCGCTCACAAAGGAACTGGTTGAGAAATCAACCAGTTCTTATTTTTATAGCATGTAGCCATAATAAATGGAGCAACTATTCTTTCACGTATTTCTTCCCCTGCTTGATATAGATGCCCTTTGTGGGATTGGCGATATGCCTGCCGCTCAAATCATAGATAGTCGTGGGTGCCATATTGGGAGCGGTAAGGGATTTGACGGCAGTATTGTGGCAGTTCATGCGGGCGACGGAGAGGCCGCTACCTGTGTCATGGGTGAGCCAGATAAGGTCGCGCTGGCTGTCGATGGTGATTCTGGTGACCTCGTTGAGGGCGATGCCGGAGTTGTCGACGTTGTAGGCGTGCCAGTCGGTGCCGTTGAAGCTTGCAATACCGACATAGCCTGCGGTGGCCAGCCACTTGTTGTTGTCGGCATCGATTTTGATTTCATACAGGCAGTTGCTGGGTATGGGGGAGTTGCTGGTGTTGTAGGTGTTCCAACGTGTGCCGTCGAAGCGCGTGAGCCCGAAGCCGAATTCCAGTCCGTAATATTCGGGATAGCGAGGGTCGCGGCAATTCAGCCATAGGACGTCGTCGTTATCAACGGCTACGAAGCCAACGTAATCGGAGGGGAGCTGTGAGTTCTTGGTGGTGTATTGCGTCCAATTGCTGCCATCGAAAAGGAAGATGCCGCCGCCGGAGGTGCCGCACCATACGCGGTCGTTGCTATCGAAAGCGAGGCAGGTGACGTTATTGAACAATAGGTCGGAGTTGTCCTTATTGTATGCAGTCCATGTCTGTCCATCACGGCGATAGATGCCCTTGGTAGTTGCTAGCCACAGACGGTTGTGGTGGTCGAACATCATTTGATTCATGTCGATTTCGCTAAAGGGGAAGTCGCTTTTACGATAGACATTCGTCGCAGTCGGCGTAATTTCCATCAGGCAGGTGTCAGTCGAGAACCAGTGCCACCTGACCCACACGTATCCTTCGCCATCGGTCTCTGTCTGCGCAGTTTGCGACATGGGTATCAGGGTAGCTTCGCCAGTCTCTATGTTGAAGGTCTGCAGGCCGTTCAATGTGGCTCCGTAGAAGATGCCGTTACGGTCGAGGCTACCAGTGAACAGTGTAAACGAGTTGTCAAGGAGTTGGCTGTCCTTTAAGGGAATGCTCTTCAGTCCCTCGCTGGTCAGACGGAACAAGCCTTGAACGCGAGAACCTACATAGACATCGTTTCCATCAACGTCGATGCTTATCGGGAAGTCCACATCTGAACGTGATGGGTAGGGATAGTTCTCGAAATGGGTGCCGTCGAACTTAATAAGGTAATGCCTGCTCACCATCCAAAGATTGCCCTTGTCGTCTGCCTTCAAGTCGTATAGAATCGCTTCGGGCAGGTCGGAGTTTTCAGGAGTATAGGCTGTGAAGTCTGTGCCGTCGAACT
>JAFZWQ010000019.1 GCA_017617235.1 Bacteroidaceae bacterium
CCAATCGCGCGCTGCTCCCTCATCGTCGTGCAGACGAGGATACGCCGTCATATACACAGCCGTACCAGCGATAGGCCAAGAGCCTACACCACCACCCATACGGTCGCGGATCTCACCACCAGTACCAGTAGCAGCACCGTTGAAGGGCTCCACCGTTGTGGGGAAGTTGTGCGTCTCAGCCTTCAGCGAGATGACACTCTCGATATCCTTAACCTGGAAATAGTCGCTGGTGCTCTGGTCTTTCGGCGCAAACTGCTCAACAACAGGACCCTGTGCAAAAGCCACATTATCCTTATAAGCCGAGAGAATCTTGTTGGGGTTCTCCTGAGTGGTCTTCTTAATCATTGCGAAGAGCGAACTCTCCATCTCCTTACCGTCGATAATAAAGGTACCACCGAAAATCTTATGACGACAGTGCTCAGAGTTAATCTGGGCGAAGCCGAAGATCTCTGAGTCCGTCAAGGGACGACCGTTCTGCTTCTCCAGTCCGTGCAGATATTCAATTTCCTCGGGCGAGAGAGCCAGACCTTCCTTCTCGTTATATTCCTCCAGATTGTCCACATACTTGATGGGCTCTGGCTTGATGTTAACCGTGAAGATGTCCTGATTCAGTCCTTCATACATGCGCTGCAGCATCTCATCGTGCTCGGCATCCTTGCTGGCAGCGGGGAAATACTCCTCTATACGCAAAATGCCGCTGAGTCCCATGTTCTGTGTTATCTCGACGGCATTTGTTGACCATGGGGTCACCATTTCGCGACGCGGGCCTACGAAGAATCCCTCCATGGTTTGGGCGTCAACAGGCTCGGCATTGCCATAAAGCCAACTCAGTTTTTCTGTCTCTTCGGGGGTGAGCATGTGGTCGCTTTGGGTGGCGATAATGCTCTGTTGTGGGGTCTTGAAAAAGAATATTGCCATAGGGTTATATTTTTCGCACGACAAAAGTACATTTTTATTCCTGTATGACAAAATTTTGGGCTATATTTGTGACGTGAAACTTGCGATGTTTTTTATATCTTGCCTTTCTTGCACGTTGCTCATGGGGCAGCAGGTGCGAATTATGACGTGGAATGTCGAAAATCTGTTCGATGCCCGTCACGATTCGTTGAAGCAAGACGAGGAGTTTCTGCCCGAAAGTGAACGCCAATGGACATGGGGCCGGTATTGGCATAAGATAGAGGACATCAGCCGTGTGGTGATGGGTGTTGGTGGTGACGAACCGCCGGCTCTCGTGGCTCTGCAGGAGGTGGAGAACGACAGTTGCATGATAGCCCTTACCCAACGCGGCCCTTTGTGGAGCATACATTATAAATATGTAATGACGGACAGCCCCGACCTTCGTGGCGTGGATGTAGCCTTGCTGTACAGGCCCGAAATGTTCCGCCTGTTGGGAAGCGAGAGTCGTCGCGTTCCTTCCGAACAATATGGATTGCGTCCCACACGTGACATCCTGCATGCCTGGGGCCGCTTGCTTGGGGGCGACACGTTGCACGTCGTCGTCTGTCATTTGCCCAGCAGGGCAGGGGATAGTCGTCAGGGAAAACGCAATCGTCAGCTGGCTGTGAACACCCTGTGCCAACTGGCCGATTCGTTGCTTGGCAGCGTTCCCGATTGCCGTTTGTTGATGATGGGCGACTTCAATGCCATGCTTCGCGATAAGGACCTGAAGCCCTTGTTGCGGATGCAAGGAATCTGTCCGCTTACGCCTTCGGACAAACGTCCCGTCAGCGGCACCTATCGTTTTCAGGGCAACTGGGGATGGATAGACCATGTGTTCGCCAGCCGCAACCTGTTGGGACGTGTGGGCTCGGCTACGCTGTACACCCAGCCTTGGATGCAGCGCCCTGTTTCCGACGGCACGTGGTATCCCCGTCGCACCTATCTGGGTACAAATTACAACGGGGGCGTGAGTGACCACGTCCCCGTCTATCTCGATATAAAACCCCTCTCTAACTCCCCCGAGGGGGAAAATGAGTAAGCCTTAATCTTTACTTTTTAATTTTTACTTTTTCAGTACGCCCAGTTCCTTACCGACCTTGATGAAGGCGGCGATGCACTTGTCCAGGTGCTCGCGACGGTGACCGGCAGACAGCTGCACACGGATGCGGGCCTGTCCCTTCGGCACTACGGGATAGTAGAAACCAGTAACGTAGATGCCCTCTTCCTGCATCTTGGCGGCGAATACCTGCGACAGCTTCGCGTCATATAGCATAACGGCGCAGATGGCGCTCTGCGTGGGTTTGATGTCGAATCCGGCAGCCATCATCTTGTCGCGGAAATAGGTCACGTTCTCCACCAGCTTGTCGTGCAGTTCGTTGCTTTCCTTCAGCATCTTGAAGACCTCGAGGCTTGCACCGATGATGCAGGGTGCCAGGGAGTTGCTGAACAGGTAGGGACGACTGCGCTGGCGCAGCAGGTCGATAATCTCCTTGCGACCCGTGGTGAAGCCTCCCAGTGCGCCACCGAAGGCCTTGCCCAGGGTACCCGTGTAGATGTCCACACGTCCGTATGTGTTGTAGAACTCGCTCACGCCGTGTCCTGTGGCACCAACCACACCTGCCGAGTGGCTCTCGTCCACCATCACCAGTGCGTCGTACTTCTCGGCCAGGTCGCAAATCTTGTCCATGGGGGCCACATTGCCGTCCATCGAGAACACTCCGTCCGTTACCACGATGCGGAAACGCTGTGCCTGAGCCTCTTGCAGACACTTCTCCAGTTCTGCCATATCGGCGTTGGCATAGCGATAGCGCTTGGCCTTGCACAGGCGCACACCGTCGATGATGCTGGCGTGGTTCAGGGCGTCGCTGATGATGGCGTCCTCCTCCGTCAGCAGGGGCTCGAATACACCACCGTTGGCATCGAAGCAGGCAGCATACAGGATGGTATCCTCCGTCTTGAAGTAATCGCTGATGGCTGCTTCCAACTGCTTGTGGATGTCCTGTGTGCCGCAGATGAATCGCACGCTCGACATACCGAAGCCGCGTTCGTCCATCATCTTCTTGCTGGCCTCAATCAGGCGTGGGTGGTCGCTGAGTCCCAGATAGTTGTTGGCACAGAAATTCAGCACTTCCTTGCCCTTAACCTGAATGGCTGCCCGCTGGGGTGTCTCGATGAGGCGTTCTTCCTTGTACAGGCCGGCCTCGCGAATCTCAGTCAGTGTCTGGCTGAGGTGTTCTTTCATTTTTCCGTACATATTTATATAATGTTTAAGGTTCCATTGCTGCAAAGTTACAAATAAATTTTCACTTTTCACTTTTAATTTTTCATTTTAATTCGTATATTTGCGATGCGAATTCAGAATTAAACACACATTATAATGAAAAACATTCTTGTTATTGGTTCTACGGGACAAATCGGTTCCGAGTTAACTCGTAAACTCAGAGGTATTTATGGTGCCAGTCACGTTGTGGCGGGATACATCGCAGGTGCGGAGCCCAAGGGCGAATTGCTGGAGAGCGGTCCTGCCGCCATTGCCGACGTTACGGATGCCCAGCACATCGGCGACGTGGTTCAGGAGTATAAAATCGACACCATCTACAACCTGGCAGCCCTCTTGTCCGTTGTGGCCGAGTCGCGTCCCCGTCTGGCGTGGAAGATTGGTATCGACGGCCTGTGGAAGGTGCTCGAGGTGGCCCGTGCCAATAATTGTGCCGTGTTCACCCCCAGCTCCATCGGTTCCTTCGGTGCCGACACGCCTCACGACAACACGCCGCAGGACACCATCCAGCGTCCGCGCACCATTTACGGCATCTCGAAGGTTACCACCGAACTGCTCAGCGACTACTATCATCTGAAGTACGGTGTCGACACCCGTAGCGTGCGCTTCCCCGGTGTCATTTCCTATGTCACCCTGCCTGGCGGCGGCACCACCGACTATGCTGTGGAAATCTACTACTCCGCCGTTAAGGGCGAGAAATTCGTCTGCCCCATCGCCAAGGGCACCCTCATGGACATGATTTACATGCCCGATGCTCTGAAGGCTGCCATCGACATCATGGAGGCCGACCCCTCGCGATTCATCCACCACAACGGCTTCAACGTGGCATCCATGAGCTTCGACCCCGAAACCATCTACCAGACCATCAAACGTCACAAGCCCCAGTTCCAGATGGAGTATCAGGTCGACCCCCTGCGCCAGTCCATTGCCGACTCGTGGCCCAACAAGATGGACGACTCCTGTGCCCGTGCCGAGTGGGATTGGAAACCCGAATACGACCTCGAGAGCATGACCGTGGACATGCTCAGCCACCTCGAGCAGAAACTCAAGGCTTAAACTCATATCCCCAAACAAAGGCTGCTATCCCTCATCGGATAGCAGCTTTTCTTTTTTGAATCACCCCCTCGCGCGGAAAAACTGTAAACTGTTTACATTGTTTACATCGCCAGCGGCAGCTATTATCTGGTAGGACGCCCGCCGCGAAAATGTAAACAGTAAACAGTTAACAGTTTTTTTCGCGGACCCCTATTTTGAGGTGAAGAGTGCAGGAGAAAAGAATTATTTATAAAGAATAATTATTTATAATATATTGATATATAATACTATATAATAATATCTATAAATATATTTTACTCTACTCTTAGTCCCCTTATTCCCTGCCTTCACCTTTATGCTGGCCAGAAAAAAAACTGTAAACTGTATACATTGTACACATCTTACCCCCTCGCCGCGGAAAACTGTTAACTGTTTACATTGTTTACATTTTGCAGTTGATACGTGACCTGGAATGTGATGACACATGAACTCGCAGCCAGCAATACGTCGCTCCTCTTGCCGCGTCTCAACGCTACCGTCGGAGCGTCACAACGCTACCGTCGGAGCGTCACAACGCTAAGGGCGGAGCGTTACAACGCTAGGCGGGTAGGGATAGTATCGCTCCAGTGATAGGATTACTATCCCTCCCTCAATAGGATTGTGTCGCCCCCTCCCCACAAATGTAAACAATGTATACAGTTTACAGTTTTTCTCCGCGGAGGGGTGCCCATATTGGACACCCCTTCCTTTTCAAACAACAAAGACCCAGGGACATGCGCCTCTGGGTCTTTCTGTATGGTGTGGGGATGGATTATTTCTTCAGTTTCAGGATGGCGGGGAGGTTGGCAATGAAGCCGTAGGCCTCGTCGCCATTGGCGATGAAGGGGGTGTGCGAAACGGCATCGATGTGCCAGTGGTCGGGGTTCAGGGTGCGCCAGTCGTCGCACTCCAGGGTTTGGGGATTCATCCTGCCCCACAGGCTGCCGTAGCCAGTTCCCTCTTCGCGCGAGGTGTAGGCATCGGTTACCTGCAGTTTAATCATACCTGCCCAATAGACGTATGTGCCGACATAGCGCTCGCCCCATGGGGTGATGATGACTTCGAAGTTGTCGCCCTGGAACTTGATGGCTGTGCGGATGATGACTGTGCTATCTGTTTCTTCGTACCAGCACCACTGTCCCTGGATGTCTTCCTTCGGGGTGTTGATTTCCTTGCCCTGCTTGAACAGAATCATGCCGAACATCTCCTCGGTTCCCTCCTCTGTTTTAAACAATTGCTTTATCACTAAAACGGACTTGTCGTAGAGCAAACCGGGGGTGGATTGCATGTAGTTGCCGAACTTCACCACGCCGTTCTCCACCGTGTATTTTTCCTGCGATTGGATAAGGCCATTTTCAATTATTGTCACAGAATCGGCCGTAAATACGGCAACATACTGATTGTCCGTGCTGTTCACGGTCCATGTGCCAATCAGGTCGTTCACCGTTACTGCATCGCTACCGGGCACCTTTGTGGTGTCATTGGGATTCACTTGGGTAGAGTCGTTACCATTGCCTCCACCATTGGGGCCAACGGGTTCCTCCTCGTCGCCACAGGCAACTACCGCAAAGGAAGCTGCAAACAGGCTTGCCAGAAGCCAAAAGTTCAATTTCTTCATAAATGTATAAGTTTTGTTGGTTAATAAGGATACGAGTTACTTGACGACGCGCTTGTGCTTGCCGACGATGTAGAGGCCGCGGGTGGGTTTGGCAACGCGACGGCCTTGCAGGTCGTAGATGGGTTGCTGGCTGTCGTGAGAGGCTATACCTTCGACACCTGTCGGGTCGATGACGGTGAGTTTACCGCTGACATAGGTGAATTCGTAGTTCTGGGCCTCGGCACCGAAGATGCGGATTTCGTATATACCGGCTGGGCTGTCGGCGGTGGCGTCGCATTCCAGGGTGGGCTGCACGAGGAGCACGTTGTCTATCTTCTCGCTGTTACGCAGGGTGCTGCTGGCAAACTGGAACTCGGGGTTCTCTTCGCCCACGTTGCGGCTGTAGCTGCGAGCCGTGAGGGTGGCAGGAGCACGTTCGATGGTGATGACGCCGTCGATGAGGACGAGACCCGGCGAGGTGATGGTGCCGGATTGAACGGTGATGGGATATTCGCCCACGGGAGTGAAGTTGTCGATATCCGTGGTGAGGATGGGTTCGCCGTTGACGGGTGCACCGCTTATCACATAGACGAAGGAGGGATTGGCGCGGCCGTAGATGCGTCGGGCGGGCTCTGCCGTTACGGTGGGTATGCCGGTGTATTCAGTTACGGGGACGGTGCTCCACTTTTCGTCTGCCGTGTAGGCTTCCAACTGGCTTTGGGGAACAAAGACCATGAGCTTCGAGGGCAGGGCGGTGGCGCTGGCATCGACCACGGTGTTGGGGTTCAGCAGTACCATGTACTTCAGCGACGAGCAGGACTGCAGGGCATTCTTTCCGAAGGTGCTTACGCCCTGTGGGATGTAGAGCGACAGGAGGCTAGTGCATCCGCGGAAGGCCTCGTTGGGAATGTCGGTGAGCGAGGTGAAGTATTGCAGTTCGTCGAACGTATGCATGGTGTTGGCGTTCTTGAATGCAGTACCCAACTCGGTGACGGCAATTGCCTCGGGCATGCTGATTTCACCATCCTCGTTGTTGTCCCAACGGCCCAGACAGATGCTCTTGGCCTTGGCATCGGCAAAGTCGATGTATTGCAGTTTGCTGCGCAACGAATGAACGGCATCGCTGATTTCCTGTTCCGAACTTTCGAAATTGTCGTAAACGGCTTGCTCGGCAACAGCATCAATGCCCTGTGCCTCGGCCTGGATAATGAGTTTTTTCAGTTCTTCGCAGAGGTCGAAGAAGGCCTGGTTGGCCTGAATCTCGTCGTAACTTACAAAGGACCATTCGATGGCAGCGGGATTGTCACCGGGCGTTATGTCCCAATACAGTCCGTCTGTCCATGTGGTATATTCGCTTTCGTGCATGTTGTCGACGCCCAGGTATTCGCCTTCGACATAGCCCTCACCATTCGTGGGCGTCTGCAGGGTGTACACATTCTCCTTGCCTTCCACGGGACGGATGACCCAGTAGGCATTTGCCGTCAGGGTGCCATCGACGAAGCATGCCTTGACGCCCTTACCCACCTTACCGTCGGTGCTTGTGCGGAAGAGAATCTTGTTCTCGTTACCCGTTCCTTCTGAGTAGAGATAATAGGTACCAGCGGGCATGTTGTTGGTGCGCTTCAGCTGATAAACCATTCCGTTGTCGGCAATAATGGCCTGAGTGCCATAGGCCTCACCGCGGTTCAGGTATTTCTTTTCGCCGTGGTTGTAGATATAGACGTTTGCGTCCACAGTCAGCGGCGAGAAACCAGCAGATGCCAATGCGCGCATTTCCTTGATGGTGCCGAAATCCTTCCATACGGGGGCTTGGGCATAAAGTTCCTTGCAGCCATAGGGCACGTACAGGGTGACCTGGTCGAGTGACACGCCGGCAAACAAATCTTCGCCCAACTCGATGGTTGCTGGGTCGCTGACCGATATGCGGAATTCCTTGAGACCCGTGCAGCCGCTGAAGGTGCTGAAGCCCATGTAGTTTATTCTGTTGCCAAATTCTACATACTCCAGTTTATTGTCGTTCATGAACGCCTGATAGTAGATTTTGGTGAGGTTGGGCGGCAGAACAACGCGTGTCAGTTCCGTACAGCCCTTGAAGGCATTTCCGTAGATTTCGTTTACGGAGGTGAAATGGCGCAGGTCGCTCAGGTCCTTGATTTCGGCGCTGTTGAGCTCCGAGCCGATTTCTACGAGGCTGTTAGCCTCGGAGAAGCTGATTTCCCCATTGCCATCGACATCGTAAGCCGAAGCTGTTGCAAGTTCACGCACCTTTTCGTCGACGAAGCTGATGAAGCCGAGTTTCGAACGCAATGTGCGGCAGGCCTTCTCCAGTTCAGCCTGTGTGCTGCGGAAGTCGTTGTAGATGCGTTGCTCGATTTCGTAGTCGATTTTCTTCGTCTTGCTGATATCGAGCAGGTTCTTCAACTGGTTGGCAACTGCGTAGTTGGCACTGGCCTCTTCATCGTAAGGTACCAGCATCCACTGGCAGTTTTCGGGATTGCTTGCGTAATCAACGTCGTAGTACAGGCCGTAGGTGGGCGAAGCCACGTTGCTGGCGTGGTCGGTCTGTACGCCCAGGAACAGGCCGGCCTTGTAGCCCGACTGTCCGCTGGGTACCTGCAGCGTGTAAACATTCGTTGTTCCCTCCACCAGGGCAACCTTCCACACGGCAGACTTGTCGGTGACCTTGGAGTCCGGTCCGTCCACAAAACATGCCTTTACGCCAGAACCCACCTTGCCGTCGCTACTGGTGCGGAAGAGGTTGTGATTGACGCCACCCGTTTCGTCGGAATAGAGGTAATAGATACCATCGGCGTACGAGGATTTTCTGCGGAACTCGTACTTCATGGGCGTTTCTTTCTCGCTGGCCACTATAGCCTGAGAGCCATAGGCCTCGCCGCGGTTCAAATAGTAACCCATACCTATATTAAATAAGTAATAGGGCTTGTCGGCTTCCAGCGTGGTAAAGTTGCCCTGCGACAGGGTGCGTTCCTCGTAGATGGTGCCGAAATCCTTCCACTGGTCGGCTGTGAGTATGATTTCGCCCAGACCCTGTTGAACGGTGAGGGTGGCTTCTGCCACGTTCGTTTCGGCAAAGACCTCGCTGCCCAATACGATGTTCTGGGGCGTAATGCCCTTCAGTTCGAAGTTGGTCAGTTTGGTACATCTCTTGAAGGCGTTCGTGCCGATGTATTTGATTTTCGAGGGCAGGCTGACAGAAGTGAATGCCTCGCAACCCTCGAAGGTGTTGGCCTCGATGCGTGAAATGCTGCTGGGCAGAGCCTGATTTGCCAGTATCTTACAGCCGGCAAAGGCGCTGTCGCCAATTTCTGTAAGACCTTCGGGCAGGGTGAATTTCTTCAGTTTGACACACTTGGCAAAGGCACGATTGCCGATACGCTTGATGCCTTTGGGCAGTTTAATGGTGGATAGCTTGGCGCAACCTGTGAAGGCATCGTCGCCAATGCTGGTCAGACCCTTGAAGTTAATCAGTTCGGGGAACTCGGCGATATTCTTGCCCGTGAAGGCATTGCCCAGGTCGGTAACAGCTGCGGCTTCGTCGTACGAGAAGTTGCCGTCGCCATTGGTATCCCAATTCTCGATACATATCTTCTTTACAGTAGCTGCGCCGATAGGCATGGCATTCGAACCGTAGTTGGTGGGTTCGCATCCGATAACGGCTCCCTCGCCATCGCTGTAGCCGCCTTCCGAACCTCCAATGCCCTGGGAACCGGGCTTCAGTTTGCTCAGCATGTAGTAGCCGTCGCTGCTGCCGCCCCAACCCCAGTTGATGTGGAAGCAGTAGTTGCCGTCGTATCCGTCGCTGACGAAGGCGTGACCACCACTGGAGTTATGACCGCTCAGATAGAAGGGGCGACCCTGTTCCAACTCCTGATAGAGGAGCTTGTCCCATTCATCGTTCGTGTAGCTGCTCATCGCTATATAGCGCACCGAAGAACCATAGCCGAAGTATTTCTGGAAGGCTGTGGGCACATCGTTGGAGTAGGCACCGGACGAACTGCTGGTATAGTCCATACGTACGGAAACACCACAATAGTGCATCAGCTGGGCTACGGCTTTCTTCTGTTTGGCAGTAGAATTGCTGTTGTAGGTGTTCGTCATGTTTTCCCAGTCGATGGGGGAGTTCTCGGGTATACCCTCGACCTGAAGATGACCGTAGTTAGGGTCGTTCTTATTGGCGGTGTAGCCGGGGATTGCGGCTTGTGTCTCGGTAACAGACTTGGCACGCTGGAAGTACAGGACCTGTGCCATTGCCGTTGCCACACATCCCGTTACCGAGCGTTTCCCGTCCCAATATTTCGGGCATTCGTCGTTGTACGGGCTTCCTTGGTTCCACTGGGTGGTGACCATGGGTTCGATTTTGTCGTGGGCTTGTGCACGGTGCGAAGCCCCTAAGCTGCCCTGATAGGTGCTCAGTTCAAGGAGTTCACTCTCACGCATGTCGAGCCAGTGGCGCATGTTGTCAGGCAACTGGTTGTAGTCGAAGTCGCCCTGTTCGGTATATCCGATAACGGCCTGCACGCGGTCGTCGCCAGATACAATGACGAAACCTTTGCCTTCGCCGCGGCTAAACACGTAGTATAGTTCCTGATCGGTCGATGTCGCCTTAGAACGTCGGGGAGCCAGCTGTGCGCGGTCCTTGATGGGTTCCATGGTCAGGTTGCGTGTTGTCTTTTTCATGAAATCGATGGCTCGCAGTCGGGCTTCCTCGCGGGTAAGTGGGGCAGCCGACAGGCCCAAAGCCAAAATCACACCAAGAAGTGTGACTAAGATTCTTTTCATTTTCAACATGGTTTTAGTTGTTTATAATGTGTTTTGTGCTTCAAATGTAAGGTTTTGCGGGGTAAAGATACGAAAAAACTTTCAAACGGCCTACGCGTTTGACGAAAATCGTTATTCCGCACCGATGGTCAGTATGCCCTCGTTTACAGAAAACTTGATATCGATGCCTGCGTACCTCATGCCGTAGAGGCGGGTAGGGTCGTGGTGGTAGTGGGGTCGAGGGTCGGCAGCCAGAATGTGGCGAAGGGCTTCCAACTGGCGTTCGTCCAATTTGTCAGCGAGCAATTCCAAGCCCCTAACCTCCAACTCCTGTTGGCGGGCCGTTTCTTCGGCAAATCCAGCCGTTGCCTCGGGGTGAGAGTCGATATGTGGCAGATAGGGCTTGATGTCCAAGATGGGTGTGCCGTTCATAAGGTCGGCACCAGATACATGAATGACTGGTCCGCGTGGTGTGGACAGCTCAATTCGTGTGATGCGTACAGACGAGAGTCCGATAGGATTGGGTCGGAAAGGCGAACGGGTGGCGAAGACCCCCATGCGGCGATTTCCCCCCAGACGAGGAGGACGCACCGTGGGGGACCATTCTTGGCGATGGGCTTCGGAAAAGTCCCACAACAGCCAGATATGCGAGAAACCTTCCAATCCTCGCAATGACTCGACATTTCGGAAATCGGGTTCAAAGACGATGCGGCTCTCCACAGCATCTATCAGTCCGCTTTGGCGCGGTACACCAAACTTCGTGTCGAAATCGTTCTCGATGTGTGCAATCACGGTCATACGATTGCAAATGTACGAAAAAAATTATGAACTCCGAAACTTTTTGTCGCGAAAGGTGACAGATGTTCGCCCCATGTGGACAGATTGTCGCCACTCGCAGAACTGGCACGCAGATTGTCTCATCATGGGCAGAAAACATTAAGTTAAACCTTTAAAATAAATGGAGGACAAAATCATGTTACCAGTAATGTTTAGAAACAGTTGGTTCCCAACAGTATTCGATGACTTTATGAACAGCGACGTAATGCCGCACAACAATGTAACTGCTCCCGCAGTAAACGTCAAGGAAAGCCCCGTTGCCTACACGATGGAAGTGGCTGCCCCAGGTATCAAGAAGGAGTTCTGCCGCATACATATCACCGACGAGGGTAACTTGTCGCTGGCTATCGAGAACAAGATGGAACACAAGGAAGAGGACAAGAAGCAGCACTATCTGCGTCGTGAGTTCTCGTACACAAACTACCAACAGAATTACACGTTGCCCGACGATGTCGACCGCGAGCACATTGCAGCCAAAGTCGAGGACGGTGTCCTGACCATCGAACTGCCGAAGTTAAAGAAAGAGGAAATGAAGGTCAGTCGCCAGATTGAGATTGCTTAGGTCTGCGACGCTTGTGACCTTGAGACTTGCCCTGAGGCTTTCCGCCTTGGGGCTTTTTTGTGTCGTGCTTGTGACCTCCGTGTCTCTTGCGACCTTTGCCCTTTGATTTCTTCTGCGAACCAGTGTGGTAGGCAGGCGCCTCGCCAAGTTCTTCGGGTACTGGACGTTTTGTGATTTCCCGTTCCAGGAATCGTTCGATGTCGCGGAACAGCGGCTGGTCCTTCTCGCTTACCAACGTAACGGCCTGTCCCTCGGCACCGGCTCTGGCTGTACGACCGATGCGATGGACATAGTCCTCAGCATCGTGGGGAACATCGAAATTCAGCACCAGCTGGATGTCGTCGATATCAATACCGCGAGCGACAATGTCTGTGGCCACCAGTATGTTGACGCGTTGACTCTTGAAGCGGAACATGACATCGTCGCGTTCGGCTTGCGTCAGGTCGCTATGCATAGCGCCAACATTGAAACCCTCGCGACGCAGGGCAATCGCTAGGTCCTTTACCTTCAACTTTGAACCCGCAAAGATGATGACACGTTCGGGTTTACGTTCGCTGAACAAGGATTTAATGATGCCTATCTTCTGCGTCTCGTGACAAATGAAGGCACTTTGGTGGATGCCGTCGGCTGGTTTGGATATCGCAATGGAAACCTCTACGGGATTATTCAGAATGGTTTTTGCCAACTGTACAATCTTGTCGGGCATGGTTGCCGAGAACATGATAGTTTGTCGCTTCTTGGGCAATTCGCGCTCAATCTGCATGATATCTTCGGAAAAGCCCATATCCAGCATGCGGTCGGCCTCGTCGAGGATGAAGAAAGAGACACGCGAGAGGTCGATATTGCCCAACGCCATGTGGCTGATGAGGCGTCCGGGAGTGGCGATGATGATGCTGGCACCCGTGTCGAATCCGCGCTTCTCCTGTTCGTAACGAATGCCGTCGTTTCCTCCGTAAACTGCCACGCTGCTGATGTCGTCGAGATAGTAGGCGAATCCCTGCATGGCTTGGTCTATCTGTTGGGCCAGTTCTCGCGTAGGAGCCATGATGACGCAGTTGATGGCATCGTGGGGATAATCGCCCTCGCTCAGTTTCGAAAGCACGGGCAGCAGGTAGGCAGCTGTCTTGCCTGTACCCGTCTGGGCAACACCAATCAGGTCGCGTCCTTCCAAAATAGGGGGAATGGCATGCTCCTGGATAGGAGTTGTATCAGTAAAGTTCATATCGTCGAGGGCGTCGAGGACGCTGTCGCTGAGATCCAAATCGTAGAAATCCATCTGTGTTAGTTACGAATTACAAGTTTATCGTGGCGCTTTTTTGTAAAGATAGTAGGCGATGCCTGTGAAGACAATGTTTGGCAGCCATACGGCAAGCAGGGGCGGCACGTTGGCATTGGTGGCGAATCCTGCTGTAACGGCCTGGAAGAATGCATACGACACGCTGAGCACTAAGCCCACACCGAGTGAGAAACCCATGCCTCCCTTGCGTTTGCGACTGGAGAGCGAGACACCGATTACCGTCATGATGAAGGCCGCAAAGCCGGAAGCAAAGCGTTTGTAGTATTCCACCTGGAAAGGCTTGAGTTTGCCCGTTCCGCGAATTCGTGCCCTGTCGATGTACTCCAGCAGTTCCTTGTTCGTCATCGTCTCCTGGAAATTACGGGTGGACAGGAAGTCGCTGGGTTCCATGACGATTACCGAATCCAGCAGGTCGTGGTGGGTAATGCGTTCGCGCATGCCTCTCAGGTCGCGGATATTCGCATTATGTATCTTCCAATGAAAACGTTCACTCGACAGGGTGTCGTATGTAATGCTGGTGGCCGTAAGATGTGACACCAACTTCTTCTTCTCGAACTTGTCGAGTTGGAAATGATATCCCGTCTTCGTAGGCCCGTCGAAATGTTCGATAAAGGCTATTACACCGGTATCCACCTGCAACTGCACGTTCTCGGCATAGGTGGGATTCTTCTTGCGGCGTTTGTACTGGTTCTCGAATTCCAGTCGAACCACAGAGCCGTGGGGGATGATTTCGGAACTCAGATATAACGTAATGGCGGCAATGACGGCAGCGCTGAGCAGATAGGGGCGCATGAGACGCCGGAGACTGATGCCCGCACTAATCATAGCAATGATTTCGCTGTTTCCAGCCAGCTTCGAGGTGAAGAAGATGACGGAAATGAACACGAATAGCGACGAGAATAGATTGGCATAGTAAGGCACAAAGTTCAGGTAGTATTCGGCAATCTCCTGCCAGGGGGCACCGTTCTGCGTCAGTTTATCAATGTTGTCGTTATAGTCGAATACCACCGCCACGCTGATGATGAGCAGGATGGAAAAGAAGTACGTACCCAGAAACTTACCGATGATGTAAGTGTCGATACGCTTCAAAAACGGTGGTCTCAACTTCATATTATAATCGATTTGTTACGCGTCGCATCATTACCGATTTCCAACTTGTGAAGGTTCCGTCGAGGATGTGCTTGCGAGCCTCACCAACCAGCCACAGGTAGAATGCCAAGTTGTGGATGCTGGCAATTTCCAGCGCCAGCAGTTCCTGTGCCTTGAAGAGATGATGCAGATAGGCCTTGGTATATAGCGTATCTACGCTGGCTGTCCCATTGGGGTCGATAGGCGAGAAATCCGTTTCCCATTTCTTATTCCTCAGATTCATGATGCCCTCGGAGGTAAACAGCATGGCATTACGCCCATTGCGGGTGGGCATCACACAATCGAACATATCCACACCACGTTCTATGCCTTCGAGCAGATTGGCGGGTGTGCCGACACCCATCAGATAACGAGGACGGTCCTGGGGTAGAATCTCGTTTACCACCTCTATCATTTCGTACATCACCTCTGCTGGTTCGCCCACAGCCAAACCACCGATAGCGTTACCATCGGCGCCTTTCTCGGCTACGAATTCTGCCGATTGGATGCGCAGGTCGCGATAGGTGCATCCCTGAACGATGGGGAATAGGCTCTGCTCATATCCATACTTGGGTTCCGTTTCGTGGAAACGTTTCCAACAGCGGTCGAGCCAACGATGGGTCAGACCCAGGCTCTTCTTGGCGTAGTCGTAATCGCTGGTTCCTGGGGGGCATTCGTCGAGTGCCATCATGATGTCTGCACCAATACTGCGCTCGATATCCATTACCCGTTCTGGCGAGAAGAAATGTTTCGAACCATCGATATGACTGGTGAAATAGCAGCCTTCCTCCTTCAGTTTTCGAATACCGGTAAGCGAGAATACCTGGAAACCACCGCTGTCTGTCAGCATCGGACGGTCCCAGCCGATGAAGCGGTGTAATCCACCGGCCTGTTCCAGAATTTCTGTTCCTGGACGCAGGTAGAGATGGTAGGTATTTCCCAAGATGATTTGTGCACCTACTTCCTGCTTCAGGTCGCGCTGAAGGACACCTTTCACACTGCCCACAGTACCAACGGGCATGAAGATGGGAGTCTCTATCTGACCATGAGCCGTAGTGATGATTCCAGCACGTGCCCGTGTCTTATCGTCGGTCTTTAATAGTTCGAAGTTCAAAACAAACTGTTTACTTGATTTTTAATCTTTCTTTTCTGGAATCGTGAAGTCAACAGCATCGGCAACCTTCTCTTCCAACAGAGCATAGTTGAAGACATCCTGTACCGTTTCCACGTAATGGAACGATACTCCCTTCAGGTACATTTCTGGAATCTCTTCGATGTCTTTGCGATTGTCCTGACAAATGACGATTTCGCGGATTCCAGCACGTTTGGCAGCCAGAATCTTTTCCTTGATGCCTCCTACGGGAAGCACCTTGCCGCGAAGGGTGATTTCGCCCGTCATGGCCAGATTGCTGCGTACCTTACGTTGGGTAAGGGCAGAGGCCATAGATGTGGCCATGGTGATGCCTGCCGAGGGCCCATCCTTTGGCGTTGCACCTTCAGGAACATGTAAATGAATGTTCCAATGCTCGAAGATTCTGTTGTCGATACCTATCTGCTCGGCATGGGCTTTGATGTATTCGAGGGCAAGCATTGCGCTTTCCTTCATTACATCGCCCAGATTACCTGTAATGGTCAGTTTGCTGCCTTGACCGCGACTGAGGCTGGTCTCGATGAACAGAATCTCGCCGCCGACACTGGTCCAAGCCAAGCCTGTGACAACACCTGCGTTTCCGTTGCCCTGATAGATGTCGCGGTTGAAGGGTTCCTTGCCCAGAAGATTCTTTACGGTATCCACATCGATGTTACCGTTGTTGAAACTCTCGTCGCGGGCAATGTTGAGTGCCATCTTCCGGAAAATTTTCTCCAATTGTTTCTCCAAACCGCGGACACCGCTTTCGCGTGTATAGTGTTCAATAAGGTACTCAATGGCAGCCTTGGACATCTTCACGTCCTTGCGCTCCTTCATGCCGTTGTTTTCCTTTGCCTTCTTGATGAGGTGCTTACGTGCAATCTCTATCTTTTCTTCGGTACAGTAGCCGTTCAGCTCGATGAGCTCCATACGGTCGAGTAGTGGACGCGGAATCTGACTGATATCGTTGGCTGTGGCAATGAACATTACCTTCGACAGGTCGTAATCCATATCGAGGAAGTTATCGTGGAAGGTGGAGTTCTGTTCGGGGTCGAGAACTTCGAGCAGGGCCGACGATGGGTCACCATTTACCGTCATACCTCCAATTTTATCGATTTCGTCGAGAATGAAGACGGGATTGTTGGAACCAGCCTTGATGATGTTCTTCAGAATGCGACCAGGCATAGCACCAATATAAGTACGTCGGTGTCCTCGGATTTCGGCCTCGTCGTGCAGTCCGCCCAACGATGCCCGCACATAGTTGCGCTTCAGGGCAGAGGCTATGCTGCGTCCCAACGATGTCTTGCCGACTCCAGGAGGGCCATACAGACAAAGGATGGGAGATTTCATGTCGCCCCTCAGCTTCAGGATGGCCAAGTGTTCCAGGATGCGTTCCTTTACTTTCTCCATCCCATAGTGGTCGTTGTTCAGCACACGTTCGGCATTCCGTATGTTCAGGTTGTCCTTGGTGTACTCTTCCCAGGGCAGTTCCAAAATGGTTTGCAGATAGTTGAGTTCCACATTATAATCGGGACTCTGCGGATTGATGCGCTCCAGTTTTCCCAGTTCGTTTTTGAATGTTTCGCGGGCATATTTCGGCATCTTCTTCTTGGCAGCCTTAGCACGCAAGTTTTCCGAGTCACGTGTCGAGTTAGGACCTCCCAGTTCGTCTTGGATGTTCTTGATTTCCTGCTGCAGGAACCATTCGCGTTGTTGGCGGTTCAGGTCTACATGTGTCTGCTGCAGGATGCGGTTCTTCATATTTACCAGATGCTGCGCTGCATTGATGCTCTGTATCAGTTTTGCCGTACGTTCCTTGACGATGGCGATGTGCAACATCGCTTGTTTGTCTTTATCAGGCAAAGGCAGGCTGGTGCATAAGAAGTTCACAACGAAGAAATCGTTGGAAATGTTCATTACTGCGTACTTTGCCTCATTGGGAAGGTCCTCGTTGCTCTCAATCAGTTGAATGGCGCGTTTGCGGCAGGTGTCCACCAACACGCGGAATTCTATATCACCGGGTTCTGGGAAGAATTCCTTCAACTGTTCCACCTTGGCCATGAGGTATGGTTTGGTTTGTGTCTTCTCGACGAGGAAAACACGACATGCGGCTTGCAGGATGACGGTAATCTGGCCATCGGGCATGTCTAGCAACTTAACGACACGTGCGGCAACGCCAATGCCGTACAGTTCTGCCATTGACGAATCCTCTTCGCTGCTGTCCTTTTGTGTAAAGGCTCCGATGAATCCTCCGGTTTTATATGCTTGCTTTACCAGATTGAGTGAACTCTTGCGGGAAACCCTGACGGGCGACATCACGCAAGGGAACAAGGTGAGGTTCCGCAGGGGCAGTATGGGAAGAACCGTAGGAACTTCCTGTTCCGTCAACTGGTTGATGTCCCCTTCAAAATCGGCAATGAAGGAGAACTGGTTGTTGAAATTATCTTCGTTCATGTTTATGCTAATTCAAAAATACCTGTTGGGGTCTGTCGATTCAACACCTCCATCTTAAAGTCGG
The DNA here is from genome assembly GCA_017617235.1 of Bacteroidaceae bacterium. GTDB lineage: Bacteria > Bacteroidota > Bacteroidia > Bacteroidales > Bacteroidaceae > Physcousia. The sequence continues at coordinate 18,139 of JAFZWQ010000019.1, forward strand.
CTCCCACCACAATACCGTAACCTCTCAACACAGTTTCGATTGTCTTGCGTGCCAGTTCCGGGTGGTTGTTCTCCTCGCTGAGATGGCAAAGCCATACTTGACGCAGTTTCGGTGAGGCGTAAGTAATTAAGGCGTTGGCACATTGGTAGTTCGACAAATGTCCGCGATTGGAACGGATACGACCTTTCAGGTAGGCAGGGTAGGGGCCTTGCTGCAACATCTCCTCGTCGTGGTTGGCTTCGAGTACCAGATAGTTTGCCTCTTCGATAGCTTTGGCTACAATGGGAGTTACTTCACCAACATCGGTTGCCAGACAGAAGGTGAGTTCTCCCTGTTCAATCTTGTAACCGACACAATCCGAACTGTCATGCGATACTTCGAATGGAGTGATTCGCAAGTCGCCGATTAGGGTGGTTTCGCCCTTATAGAGGTAGCGGCGACTGGGTTCTGTTACTTTAGATGTGGTACAATAGTTGTTGTTTATGCCAATGTGGACTTTCTCCGTCGCATAGATGAGTTTGCCCATATCATTGGCCAGATTACCAACGGCCTTAATGTGGTCGGCGTGGTCGTGAGTGATGAAGATGCCGTCGACAGCGTCCAAAGAGAATCCATAGTCGTGCAGCGTTTTCTTCAACGCTCGTACAGGGATTCCGGCATCTATGAGAATACTACATTTTTCGGTCTTGAGATAGTAACAATTACCACTGCTGCCACTACCCAAGCAAAGGAATTTTATCATGATTAGTTTATTTTCGCGTGCAAAAATACGAAATAATTGTCAATTATCCATTATCAATTGTCAATTGTTTTGTACCTTTGCGTAAAATATGGACGGATATGAACAGATTTTTTGTATTTTTTGCACTTTTATCGTTGTTTTTGGTTTCCTGTAAGGAGAAGTCAAAGCCTGAAGCGTTTGCAGAACGTGCCTTGAAAACTTACCTCGATTGTAATGTTCGTGAGATGGAAACAATGGCCACACGCGATGTTGTTGATCAATTGAGGTGGAGGGCTTCGAATATGACACAGGCCGAGCGGGAACTGTTGGCAGAAAACGAACCCGACGTAAGTGTTGAAAGCATAGAACAGCTGGAGGATGGTGCTTACAAAGTTGTTCTTTCCGTCAGCGATGCCCTTTTGCTGGATAGTATTAATATGCCGGGTCATATCGATGATTGCCGCTTTATGTTGCTTATGGAAAAAGGTGAAGGGAATTTGGAAGTGGCATCCATTCAATTGTTGACAGATAAGTGATGAAATCCTATAAGACGTTATTTTTCATCATTTCACTTTTCGTTGGCCTAGCCCTTTTGTCCATTCTGTTCCCACAGGATGGTATCAGGTTCGGAGGTGTCTTGTGGGAATTCCCCTCGATAGCTTCTGTATTAGGAGAGAATCCGATAGAAGAGGACGTGGAGGAGGAAGAGGCGGATACCCTTTCGCCTGAGGAACTGATGGAGATGCGTCTGGCAGCCTTGCATGCTGCAAAAGACTCTTCTTTTCTGGCGGAAATGCAGAAGAATCCTGCCCGTTTTTACTTGCCGGATGACGACATCACCTATCTCGACCCCCTCTACGATGCGTTGCTGAATGCCCAGCAACATTCCGTTCGCATCATGTTCTTTGGCGATTCACAAATCGAGTGCGACCGTATCACGGACGTGGTGCGTGAACAATTGCAAAGCGAATTCGGAGGAAACGGTGCAGGATTGGTTCCTGCCGTACAAACTATATCAACCACAACGGCCTACGTGGCTACGTGGCCGGAATTGGAACGTCGCGTTGGTTTTGGTGCCGAACGTACTCAGAATCAGAGGGTCGGACCATTGTCGCAGGTGGCCATAGTCAATGGCTCTGCCACATTCTCTCTTTCTGCCATAGGCGGAAAGTCGTTTCCTCATTGCAGTTCGTTCCGTAAGGTTTCCGTCCTGGTGGCAGGAACGGGCTCCGTTGGTATTGTTCAGGGCGATAGCGTATGTGAGATGACGTGCTCCAGAGATACCAGTTTTACCGGTATGCGTGAATATACGGTTACGTTGTCATCCCATACATCGCGAGCGGTAGTAAAAGCTACGGGTCAGCTGGAGGTGTTTGGAATTATGCTCGACGGAGCATCGGGTGTTTCTCTCGATAACATTGCCATGCGAGGTTCATCGGGTACGCATTTCACTTCGCTGGATAATAGTACATTTGCACCCTTCTTCCAGTCGCATCAGGTGGCTCTCATCTTCCTGGCTTATGGCGGAAACTCTATGCCCTATCTGAAAAGTGGGAAGTCCATATCGAACTATAAACAACAGATGAAGGCACAAATTGCCTGCCTGAAACGCATCTCGCCCAAATCCAGAATCATTTATATCGGTCCCTCGGATATGGCCACGGGCGACGGCGAATCCATGTACACCTATCCCCACTTGCCACAGGTCGTGGATTCCTTGCGTGATGCGGCATTGGAAAGTGGGGCGGCTTTCTGGGATATGTATCGCGTGATGGGCGGACGTGGTTCTATGGTAAAGTGGGTCAATGCCCGCCCACAGTTGGCTGGCGAAGACTATATACATTTCACGCCCAAGGGTGCACATCGCATTGCGAAAATACTGAGCGAGACACTTAATTATTACTACCGCTATTATCGTTTCCGTCACGAATTAGATAAAGAGGAATTACCCGAAGATACTTTGCATAATGATTCGACACAATCTCATCATACTGCTGTTACTGACAATCGTTAGTCCGCTGATGGGACAGGTTCGCATAGCGCCTGTCGGGATAGACGAATACGATTGCCTGCACACGGAAGCAGGTAAGGATTCTCTGTTCTTTCCAGGCAGTCATGATTCATTTACTGCCTTTTATGATAAATTGGAACATTTGCTGACTCAGGGCGAGGGTTGCGTGAATATGCTTCATATCGGCGGCAGTCACGTACAGGCAGGAATCTTTTCCCATCGTATACGTACCAATCTGGCTGCAAATCTGCCTACCGCTTTGGGCGGACGAGGCCTTTTATTCCCATATTTGGCCCTACGTACGAATGCACCTAAGGGATATGAATTGAAAGCACAGGGAACTTGGACAGGACAACGTTGCCTGACTCCTGCTTTGGACGCTCCCTTGGGGTTGGCAGGGGCACAGGCGACTACACGTGACAACTCGGCTCAGTTAATACTTTCCCTAAGCAGTCTTCTGCCGTGGACTCCTTCCAGTTTACGTGTGTTGGGAGAAGCCGAGGCCAATGATATCACACCCGTTATGGTTTGCGGCGAGGATACTATATTCCCTGCACCTTCGGATGGTAAGCCTGGCTATTGTTTCAGTATCCCATCAGGAACAGAAACCTGTACGATAGCTTTTCGTGGCATACGGCAGGACAGCCTTGGCTTCCGTGTGCGAGGAATTCTGCCCGAGGGACATACATCGGGTATCACTTATACGGCATCGGGCATCAATGGAGCTGCAGTTCCCTCGTGGCTTCGCTGTTCCAAGTTCGAGGAGGAACTTTCCCTATTGCCGCCCGATTTGGTGATATTCGGCATTGGTATTAACGATGCGAATGTTCTGCCGCAGAGGTTCGATGTGGGACAGTTCAAGGCCAATTATCGTGAATTGATTCGTCGTATCCGTCAGGTTAGTCCCTCGTGTTGTTTCATCTTTATCACGAACAACGACTGCTGGCTGAATGTCAAGGGATACCGCCATCGTTTCAATCGCAACACGCCCCTTGTACAACAGGCTATGCGCCAGTTGGCTGAAGAGTGCGGAGGTGCTGTTTTCGATGTGTTCGACCTGATGGGTGGCTTGGGTTCTTCGTCGGCATGGGTGAGGGCTGGTTTGCAACGTGCCGACCATATCCATTTCTCTGCGGCTGGCTACGAATTGTTGGGCGACCTGCTATATAATGCCTTGGTCAATGACTTTAATAACAATAGGAAGGAATGAATACGATGCTTGAATTCCTGGGACGTGTGTTTGCCTTCGACCCCAATACACCTCTCCTGTTCACCCAGTTCCAGTTTTGGGTGTTCTTCGGCATGGTGTTCTTGGGTTTCACGCTAATCACCTCGACTCCATTCCGTCGCCAGCAACTTCTGCGTAATGCCTATCTGTTCCTTGTCAGCCTGTTCTTCTATTACAAGACCAGCGGCTTTTATGTCGGCTTGCTGATACTGGTAACCTGTACCGACTTTACGATCGCGCAATTCATCTATGCCCTGCGCGAGAAAGCCTTATGGAAACGTCGTGGTCTGCTGGCCCTCAGCGTATTTATCGACCTTTCGCTGCTTTGCTATTTCAAATATAGCTACTTCTTTGCCGATATGGTGAATCAGCTGTTCGGAACCCATTTCGAGGTGACGAATATTGCTGCAAAAGCAGGAAACGCATTGACGGGAAGTCAGTTCTGGAGTGTCGATCGCATCATCCTGCCCGTGGGTATTTCGTTCTACACCTTCCAGATTATCAGTTATACGGTAGATGTCTATAAGGGACTGATAAAACCCGTCCGCAACATCCTGGACTTCGGCTTCTATGTCTCCTTCTTCCCCCAGCTGGTGGCAGGACCTATTGTGAAGGCTTCCGACTTCATTCCCCAGCTTTATCGCCGTTACAACCTGAGCCGCATGCAGTTCGGAATGGCCATATTCTGGATATTGAACGGATTGGTAAAGAAGATAGTGCTGTCCGATTATTTGGCAGTAAACTTCATAGATCGCGTCTTTGCCAATCCTCAGTTCTTCTCTGGCTTCGAGAATCTGATGGCCATCTTTGTCTATTCCCTGCAGGTCTATGCCGACTTCTCGGGTTATACCGACATTGCTATAGGATTGTCCCAACTGATGGGCTTCCACCTGCCTCTCAACTTCAACTCGCCCTATAAGGCAGAGAACTGTTCCAACTTCTGGAAACGTTGGCACATCTCCCTGTCCCGTTGGCTGCAGACCTACCTGTATATTCCTCTAGGTGGAAACCGTAATGTTACGGGTGCCACGTATTTCTGGATATCCATCATTACGTTGGCGGCCCTCATCCTTAGTGGCAGCCTGTGGATAGCCCTGCTGGTTGTCGTCATTTTCCTGATGGTGGTGTGGACGGCCTATACGCACCCTGAGAAACGTCGCCACATCTATGCCAACATGAATGCCATGATTACGATGCTGCTGGGTGGCTTGTGGCATGGGGCCTCTTGCAACTTCATGATATGGGGCGGACTGAATGGGGTAGGTATGATTGTCTATAAGTTCTGGCGCGACATCACTCCCTTGCGACGTGCCCTTGCCACAACTGTAATAACATTGTTCCTGTTGGCACTCTCGGCCTATCTAACTGGGGCTCGCGGCTTGATGAATGTCCTGCTTGTTGCATCAGTATTCATCACCATAAGTGCTTGGACACGCTATGTGTTTGGACATCTGATGGGCATGAAGACACCTCTGTTGGCACATGCTTGGAGCATATTTGTTACCTTTACTTTCATCACCTTCACCCGTCTTTTCTTCCGTTCGGGTTCAAACCTCGATCCAGCTGTTGCCAACGAGACGGCTTGGCGCATCGCCAAGGAGATGATAGAAGCCATCGGCACCCGTTGGAGCGTCAACGTCCTCGACGTGTGTATGGCCTACCACAAAGTATTCCTGCTGTTCCTGCTGGGAATGATTATTCATTGGCTGCCCACCGATTGGAAACGGCGCTATCGCATCGTGTTTGCCCGTATGCCGGTTCCCGTTATTGAGCTGGTAGCTATCCTCGTGCTGTTTGTTACCTACCAGTTCATAACGGCAGAGATGCAGCCCTTTATTTACTTCCAGTTCTAAAAGCCCTCAATCCGAGTAGCTCTGGGTTCTCGGGGCAACCACACCATCATGCGACCAGGTCCGCGATGGTTCCATGCGTAGTAGGGGATGAGTCGCAAGGTAACATCCTGAGTAGCCAGTTTGCCCTCATCGTTGAAGCTTAGCACCTGAACATCTGTGCTTAGTTCTTTGATTCCATACTCCTCTCCAGTTTTCATTTTTAATTTTTCATTTTTAATTTTAAAAACTGGTTGTTGGTTCATCAGTATGCTTCCTAAGGGGAAGTCGTTATCGGGCCACTCTGCACAATATACCATTGGACCACGTTCTATGGCTACACGTCCGCGATCGGCTTCCACCTTATCATTGGCTACTACCACACGGGGCTCCATGTCGAAGTGAATCTCCACCTTGTCACCCTTCTTCCATTTGCGGTCGATGCTGCAATATCCGTTCTCTAATTGACCATTGACCAATTCTCCATTGACTCGTACAACGTATCCAGGTTGTTTGGTATCGGCATAAGCGTAGAGGTCGCTGGGCACGGGCTGGTTCCTTACCCATCCGGGAATGCGTATGCACAGGGTGAACTGTCCTGCCTTGTTCTCCTTGACGGTCAGCGCAACGTCACCCTCCCATGGGTAGTTGGTTTCCTGGGTCAGACATACTTTCTTGCCCTTTATTTTCAGGTTCGCAGTATTTCCGCCAAACAGATTCACATAAACATTGTTTTCGCGTGTTTGATAGAAATAACCCGGCACTGAGGGGATGAAACGACAGAGGTTCGAGGGGCAGCAGGCACATCCAAACCAAGCTTGGCGTTGGTGCTGTCCAGCAGACTCCAGTGGGTTGGGGTAGAAGAACTTGCCACCGTCAATCGACATACCCGAGATTACGCCGTTGTACAGCGTGCGTTCCAGCACATCATAGTATTTTGAATCGCCATGCAACAGGAACAGACGATGGTTGACGTACACATTACCAATGGCGGCACACGTTTCGCAGTAGGCTGACATGTTGGGCAATTCGTAGTTGCGTCCGAAAGCTTCGCCTTGGTTCGTGGCACCGATGCCGCCTGTGATGTACAGCTTCTTGCCTACGATGTTTTCCCAGATGCGGTCTATGGCGCGGATATAGGCCGTATCGCCCGTGAGGGCTGCCACGTCTGCTATTCCGCTATACATATATGTGGCACGTACAGCGTGTCCCACGGCCTCGTCCTGTTCAACGACGGGCTTATGCGCCTGACTGTATTCGTGTATGATGGTGGTCTTTCCACGATAGTCGAGCAGGAACTTGGCTTCGTCCAGGTATTTCTTGTCTCCTGTTATGGTATATAGCTTGGCCAGCGCCATTTCGGGAATCTGGTGACCCGGCACCACGCAGGCCTGTCCCGGGTTGGGACCAACCTCGCGACACACGCAGTCGGCATAGCGGATGGCAATGTCCAGGAATGTCCGTTCGCCTGTTGCCTGATAGTGGGCAATGGCAGCCTCCACCATGTGTCCCAAATTATATAACTCGTGACTTCCGTCCTCCTCTTTCTCCCAGCGTTTCATGCCGCTCCAGTCGTGGGGATTCTCAGGGTTCATGGTGCGGGCGGTATACAGGTATCCGTCTGGCTCCTGTGCCTTTGCCACGATGGCCAAAACGCTGTCCATATAAAGCTTCAGTTTCTTGTCAGGATATGTCTGCAGCAGATAGCTGGCACCCTCGATGGTCTTATAGACATCCGTGTCGTCGAAGGGGAATCCGCTGGGTTTTATGCCCTTGGTGTCTTCGCCATTCATCTTACGGGCTGCCAGCACGAAGTTGTTGTATCGTCCCTCGCTCTCACACTTACTGAAGGCCAGGGGTACGGTTACCGTTCGTGCAGCTGCTACTCGTTGTCCCCAGAACGTCCCTTGTTCGATGTTCACGCTGGTGAAGGGCACGGGTTGGATGGGATAACTCTGGGCACTTACCCAATTGGAAATTGAAAATTGAAGATTGAAAATGATTAAAAGTGCGAGGCGCTTCATAAGTTGTGAAAATGAGAAATTGAGAGAATGAGAAATTGAAAATTAATTATGCATTAATCTTAGTCTTCGGTGAGTTTGCGATAGCGGGCGCGTTTGGGTTCTTCGATGCCCAGTCGTTTGCATTTGTTGGCTTCGTATTCCGAGTACGAGCCTTCGAAGTAGAACACCTGTCCGTCGCCCTCGTAGGCCAGAATGTGGGTGCATATACGGTCCAGGAACCAGCGGTCGTGACTGATGACGACAGCACAGCCAGCAAACGATTCCAAACCTTCCTCAAGGGCACGCAGGGTGTTTACGTCGATGTCGTTGGTGGGCTCGTCCAACAGCAGCACGTTACCTTCCTGCTTCAGGGCCATAGCCAGATGCAGACGGTTGCGCTCACCACCCGAGAGTACGCCACATTTCTTCTCTTGGTCGGCACCCGAGAAGTTGAATCGAGAGAGATAGGCACGTACATTAATGTCCCTGCCGCCCATACGGATGAGTTCGTTGCCCTGACTGATGACTTGATATACACTCTGGTCGGCCTTGATGTCGTGGTGACTCTGGTCCACATAGGCCAGCTTTACCGTTTCGCCCACCTCGAAGGTGCCAGCATCGGGTTTCTCCAGTCCCATAATCATGCGGAATAGGGTAGTCTTGCCCGCTCCATTGGGACCTATCACGCCCACAATGCCGTTTGGCGGTAGCATAAACTCGAGGTCCTTGATGAGGACTTTGTCGCCGTATGCTTTTGACACTCCGTGAGCCTCAATGACTTTGTTGCCAAGACGTGGACCATTGGGGATGAAGATTTCGAGTTTCTCTTCGCGTTCTTTCTGCTCCTCGTTCAACATCTTGTCGTACGAGTTCAGACGCGCCTTTCCTTTTGCCTGACGGGCTTTCGGTGCCATGCGAACCCATTCCAACTCGCGTTCCAACGTCTTGCGACGTTTCGATGCCACCTTCTCCTCCTGCTCCATACGCTTCGTCTTCTGCTCCAACCACGAGGAGTAGTTGCCTTTCCAGGGGATTCCCTCTCCACGGTCCAGTTCCAGAATCCAACCTGCCACATCGTCCAGGAAGTAGCGGTCGTGGGTTACGCAGATTACCGTCCCCTCGTACTGTTGCAGGTGCTGTTCCAACCAGTCGATACTTTCTGCATCCAGGTGGTTGGTGGGCTCGTCCAACAGCAATACGTCGGGTTTCTGAAGGAGCAGACGGCACAGGGCCACACGACGACGTTCACCACCGCTGAGCACTCCGCAGAGTTGGTCGGCAGGCGGACAGCGCAAGGCATCCATAGCTCGTTCCAGACGACTGTCCAGGTTCCATGCATCAGTAGCATCGATGATGTCCTGCAACTCACCCTGACGGGCAAAGAGGGCGTTCATCTTGTCTTCGTCCTCGTAGTATTCGGGCAGTCCAAACTTTTGGTTAATCTCCTCATACTCAGCAAGAGTATCTACTATTTGTTGAACTCCTTCTTTAACTACATCAATCACCGTTTTCTGGTCGTCCAACTGTGGGTCCTGTGGCAGATAACCTACCGAATAACCTGGGGCAAATACCACCTGTCCCTGATACTGTTGGTCCAGTCCTGCGATGATTTTCATCAGCGTGGATTTACCTGCACCGTTCAATCCGATGATGCCGATTTTGGCTCCGTAGAAGAACGAGAGGTAGATGTTCTTGAGTACTTGTTTCTGGTTCTGCTGGATGGTTTTGCTGACGCCCACCATCGAGAAGATAATCTTTTTGTCGTCTGTTTGTGGCATTATTTGGAGTTTTAGAGGTTTAGAAGTTTAGAAGTTTGGAGGTTTAGAGGTTTAGAGGTTTAGAGGTTTCGAAGGGTCAATTCGACTCCTGCACCGCTGGATTGCAGCCCAGGGATGGGGGGACAGAGTTTGGTGATGCTGACCTTGACGCTGCGGGCAGCTGAGAATTCAGCGAGCAAACGCTTGGCGATGCGTGTGGCCACATGTTCCAGCAATTTGCTGCGTATGGCCATTTCCTGCTTTACCAACAGGGCGATGTCGGCATAGTTTACGGTGTCCTCCAGACAGTCCGTCTCGCCAGCACGCTCCACATCGGCCTCCATCGACACGCTCACCAGGAAGTCGCCTCCCACGGTGGCTTCCTGCTCCATCACGCCATGATGGGCATGCACCTGTATGTCATTCAGGAAGATTCTCATCGATATCGCTCTGTCCGGGTATGTACTTCTTCAGGGCACGTGCCACACCAGCCTTCCAGGTGTTTATGGCATCGCCCTCCAGCGACATGGAACTTACCAGTTTCACCACATTCTCGATGGGCATACGGTAACGCAACATGCCGCTAATCAGTTTGGCGTAGTTCCAGTATTCCTGGTTGAACTTCTCGTTCAGACCCTCTACGGTAATCTTGTATCCGCGTTTGTTCTCGAACTGGAAATCGTAGCGTTTAGCACCGCTGGGAGTCACCACTTTGATGATGCGTCCGCCGTTCACGCTCTTGGGCAGCAGAATGCCCTCGTCGTCGTCCATCAGTCCAGTGAAAATCTCGTAGGGCCGTTCATCCAACAGTCCCACAAAGGCCACCCATTTCTCCTTGTTGTTCTGGAAGCGCACCACGTCGCATTCCAGCACCTCAGGGCGTTTTTCCGTCACCTCGGCGGGCTGTATTTCGCTTGTCAGTTGTTCCATAATGTTGTAAATATTCTGGTTCAAGGTACAAATTTAAAAATAATTTCTTAATTTTGCAAACGCTTGACCAATAACCGACAAACTATGAACAATTCCGTAGAAAACCGTCGCACCATACGTAAGTACACCAGCGAGCCTGTCGACGAGGCTCTGTTGAACGAACTGCTGGCCACCGCCATGCGCACCCAGACGATGGGTAACCTGCAACTCTATAGCGTGGTAGTTACGCGCGATGAGGAGATGAAATGTCGCCTTTCGCCCTGTCATTTCGGACAGCCCATGGTGACCCAGGCCCCCGTTGTGTTAACCATCTGTGCCGACTTCCATCGCACCACGCGCTGGTGTCAGGAACGTCAGGCTGATCCAGGTTACGACAACCTGCTCAGCTTCCTGAATGCTGCTTCGGACGCGCTCTTGTTTACGCAGACCTTCTGCAACCTGGCCGAAGAACGTGGCTTGGGCATCTGCTATCTGGGAACCACCATCTACCAACCGCAGCAGATTATCGATGTTCTGGGACTGCCTGAACTCGTAATGCCTGTGGCCACGCTCACCGTTGGGTGGCCCGACGAGGAACCTGCTCTCAGCGACCGTCTGCCGCTGGAGGCTTTGGTTCACAATGAAACATATAAGGATTACGCACGCGAGGACATCGACCGCCTGTACACGCCCAAGGAACAGTTACCCGAAAATCGGAACTTTGTGGAAATCAACCACAAGCAGACCCTTGCACAGGTGTTTACCGACCTCCGCTATACACGTCGCGACAACGAGGCCCTTTCGCAAGTCCTCATCGACACGCTTCGTAGTCAACATTTCCTTTCTGGGGATTAACCCTCTGCGTACATCTTTGCCTTCAGTTCCTGAATGGCGTCGCTCGAGATGTAGTCGTCGTACTCCATCAGTTTGTCGATGGTGCCGTTGGGCGTCAACTCAATGATGCGGTTGGCTACGGTCTGAATGAACTCGTGGTCGTGGCTGGCGAACAGTATGTTACCCTTGAATAGTTTCAGGTTGTTGTTGAAGGCCTGGATGCTCTCGAGGTCCAGATGGTTGGTGGGTGTGTCCAGCACCAGACAGTTGGCATTGCGTAGCTGCATACGTGCAATCATGCAGCGCATCTTCTCGCCACCCGACAGCACGTTCACCTTCTTCAGCACCTCCTCGCCGCTGAACAGCATGCGGCCCAGATATCCTTTCATGAACACTTCGTTACCCTCGCCGTACTGCATGAGCCAATCCACCAGGTTCTTGTCCGACTGGAAGAATTCGGTGTTGTCCAGCGGCAGGTAGGCCTGTGTGATGGTGATGCCCCACGAGAATGTTCCGCCCTGTGCCTGACGGTTGCCCATGATGATTTCGAACAGGGCAGTCATCGCACGCGGGTCGTGACTGAGGAATACGGTTTTCTGTCCCTTTTCGATGTTGAAGGATACGTTTTTGAACAGCAGCGTGCCGTCTTCGGCCACAGCCTTCAGATCCTGCACCTCCAGTATCTGGTTGCCCGGTTCGCGCTCCATCTGGAAGATGATGCCCGGGTATTTGCGGGTGCTGGGGCGTATTTCCTCCACGTTCAGTTTCTCCAGCATCTTCTTGCGGCTCGTTGTCTGCTTCGATTTGGCCACGTTGGCGCTGAATCGGCGTATGAACTCCTCCAGTTCTTTGCGCTTCTCCTCGGCCTTTGCCTTCTGGTTCTGTGCCTGGCGCAGAGCCAACTGCGAGGATTCGTACCAGAACGAGTAGTTACCTGCAAACATCGTTACCTTGCCGAAGTCTATATCGATGGTGTGGGTGCATACGCTGTCCAGGAAGTGACGGTCGTGACTGACCACGAGCACCGTCTGTTCGAATTCCGACAGGTATTGCTCCAACCACTGTACGGTGTCCAGGTCCAGGTCGTTGGTGGGCTCGTCCAGCAGCAGGTTGTCGGGGTTTCCGAACAGCGCCTTTGCCAGCATCACACGCACCTTTTCCTTACCCGACAGTTCGCCCATCAGCTGGTAGTGTTTCGATTCCTTCACACCCAGTCCCGACAGCAGGGCAGCGGCATCGCTTTCAGCCGTGTATCCGCCCATCTCGGCAAACTTGTCCTCCAGTTCTGCCACGCGGATGCCGTCCTCGTCCGAGAAGTCGGCTTTGGCATACAGGGCCTCGCGCTCCTTCATCACCTCCCACATGGTGGTGTGTCCCATCAGCACGGTGTTCAGCACCGTTTCGTGGTCGTATTGGAAGTGGTCCTGACTGAGGACGCTCAATCGTTCGCCCGGTCCCAGCTCGATGGTACCCTTGTTGGGCTCCAGCTCACCGCTGATGGCTTTCAGCAGGGTGGATTTGCCGGCACCGTTGGCACCAATCACGCCGTAGATGTTACCCGGTGTGAATTTGATATTTACGTCTTTGTATAAAACTCTTTTGCCAAACTGAATGGCGAGGTTGGAAACTGTAATCATTTATTTTGTTAGGCTTTCATTAACGAATTGGAAAGGCAGGAGTGATTTGACGGAGCTGACCACATGGGTGCCACTGGCTCCATAGAGCAGGACGCGCATGGGGCGCTTGTAACGGTCCTCCACCTCCAGCATCACCTGTCGGCAGGCTCCGCAGGGCGAGATGGGTTCCGGGTGGAAGTGCCCGTTGGCATAGGCGGCAATGGCCAGAGCCACGATGGGCTGGTCGGGATACATGTGCTGGGCGTGGAAGATGGCTGTGCGCTCTGCACACAGGCCCAGCGGATACGATGCATTCTCCTGGTTGCTGCCCGTAACGATGGTACCGTTTGCCAGTCGCAGCGCTGCGCCCACCTTGAATTGCGAATAGGGTGAATAGCTATTCTTTGTGGCCTCCTTGGCCAGGTTCACGATTTCAAGGTCTTCGGCACTCAGTTCGCTGTCCTGAAAGATGCAAACTTCGCTCTTAATCTCGTACTTTTCCATACTATATGGTGTTATTTCCTGCAAAGATAAGAAATAATTCATAATTCACCATTCATAATTCACAATATTTACTATCTTTGCAGGCAAATATAACTCGAAACGCATGAAACGCATATTATTGTTTCTCATTTTCAATCTTCAATTTTCAATCTTCAATTTAACTCACGCTCAGCGTACCAACCAAGCCTACTGGGACTACATCGAGCGCTATCGCGATATGGCGCAGGACCAGATGCGTCGCCACAAGATTCCTGCCAGCATCACTCTGGCACAGGGACTGTTGGAGAGTGGGGCAGGGCGGAGCGACTTGGCCGTGAAGGCCAACAACCACTTCGGCATAAAGGTTGGAGTGGGGTGGAACGGCCCCTATGTCATCAAGAGCGACGATAACCCCAACGACCGTTTCCGCAAATACAACTCCGTGGCCGAAAGCTACGAGGACCATTCGCAGTTCCTCATGAAGCCGCGATACGCCAGCCTGTTCCAACTGTCGCCCACCGACTACAAGGGATGGGCCTATGGACTCAAGCAATGCGGCTATGCCACCAGTCCCACCTATGCCCAGCAACTCATCACCATCATCGAAAACTACGGTCTTCACCAATACGATTCCTCCAGCAAGAAGTTCACGCACACACCCTCGAACACGTCCACCGTTCCTGCGGCAAACACGCAGGGGGTAGTTCTGTCGTCGCGTGAACAGGCCGAGCAGGTGTTCTTCTCTACCCACCCCGTGTATGCCTGCAACCGCAACTACTACATCATCGTGCAGCCTGGCGACAACCTGCCCACGCTGTCCCTGATGACAGGTGTTTCCAAGCGCAAGTTGCGTCGCTACAACGAACGTCCCAAGGACTATGTGCCGCAGCCCGGCGACATCCTCTATCTGCAGAAAAAACGCTCGCATGCCGACAAGTCCATGAAGGGCATCCCCCATCTGGTACAGGCAGGCGAATCCATGTACAGCATTGCCCAGCGCTACGGCATACGGCTCGAGAGCCTCTACAAGCTCAATAGCCTCGAACCCGACTACGTGCCACAGCCCGGCCATATGCTCCGCCTGTATTGACGGTAGAATGCGAAGGAATAAAAAAGACTGAACCGCGATTGCGATTCAGTCTTTTTTGGTCGGGGCGACCCGACTCGAACGGGCGACCGCCTGGTCCCAAACCAGGAACGCTACCAACTGCGCTACACCCCGATGCTCCGAAAAGCGGGTGCAAAGTTAGTGAAAATCGAGCGAAATACCAAATATATGAAGAGATAAATGTCGTCAGGCATGAAAAAATCGTGCTTGCATGATTATTTTCGTGCTTGGCGGCATCAGGGCTGGTAGGATGAACTTTGTGGCGATGTACAGGCACTCCGTTTTCGTCAGCAAGTACCAGGGCAATGTGCGTCCAGTTGGGTCTTTGTAGGTACTGAGCGCAAAATTGCGCCCAGTGATTTTCTCCCACGCAGGTTCCATATTACGGATGAACCATAATCCGGAGAACTGTGCAAATCTGAGGCACATAATCTCAGATTATTCTCAGATTATTTCAGATTATAGGCTGATGACGCACGACGTGGCGCCGTACCGCCGTACCGCCGTGTCATCGTGTCACGCACAATCCGACGTAGCAAGGGTATCTATTACTAAATAATAATTTTTACTTATATATATTATTATTAATAATAATATATATAAGTAAAGGACACATACACTTATAAAAACACACCAAACGCCGCACACATCGTGCAACGGCGGTACGGCGGTACGGCGCAACGGCGTTTGGATTGCAGAAACAACTTTACTTACCACTAAATAATTGATTTATAACGCGTTCTGCATGAGCGCATGGAGCACGTTGCCCTAATGCGAAGCATATTTACAAAAATACTTGATTTCGCCTCCGTTATTTAGTATCTTTGCCATTGCAACGAGATGCAATGGCGACTGCGGGCTGCGGCTCAGCGAAGGCCAAGCGAGCTTGCCTCCGCGTTCACCTTGCACCGCAGTTGCAATGAAGTTGGTACTTCGTCGCAATGAAGTTCATACATGAAGTCAGGGCCCGACAAATGTGAATTGCCCTTACTTATTACTAATAAAAAGAGAACCCCCGCGACTGTTGAGGTCGCGGGGGATACTTTATGTGTGTGGGGTGAAGGGTTATTCAGGGGTGATGTATTGGTCGTAATCGGTGTAGTGGGGCTCGAATACGACTTGCCATAAGCCGTTGACAGAATATGTGCAGGCCACGCTCTTGCCGTCGGGAGAGAGGAAGATGGGGCAGGGCGCATCGCCGGGGTAATTCCTGATTCCCATATAGGTGTAGCCTCTCTGACGTAGGGATTCGTGTACGGCCTCTATGGGAACATCCGTTGCGTGGTACATACTGAGGGACATTTGCAGGTTCTTGCCGTCCTCTGTCTCGAATATGTACTGTTCGGTGAGGTCCTTGGCCACGTGGTACCATTTGTGCCAGCCTAAGCCTTGCCATAATTCTAGCTTGCTGTTGCCGTCGTTCCACCATTGCTTGGCCATCATATATGTGCATACATCGTCGTAGCTGCAGCCCCAATTGGTGCATGGGTCGAAGACGAGGATGCCTTTCTCGCGCTCGGCTTTCCAGGTCTTATAGTCTGTTGTGTTGCCGAAGAATGGGGGTTGCCAGCTGAGGCGGTTCATGTCGAGGTAGTAAACGGCCATTTGATTGGTGTGGAGCTTGATGTGTTCGCTTTTTATAATCTCGTATAAGCCGTCTTTCTTTTGGCCATACAGTACCAAACGGAGGTCTTCGCCAATTTCCGGGGTATAGCTGTCGCCGTGGGCCAGGGTGAAGAATAATGTCGACGTCTTCGTGTGGCCAATGCCGTAGCCATAAGTAGCTTGGAGGGCTCCCTTGGGGTAAGCTATCCATTTTTCCTCGGATTTGCAATTGGGGTCGAGGTGGCAGCCGTAATAGACCGTCTGGGAAGGGGCGCACAAATACACTTGCTCGTAGCCTGTTTCTTCGGTCAGGTTGTCGATGTTTATCCATACGATACTGCCGATGGAATAGGGCAGCAGGGTGCCACGGCTTCCTCCCTTGCTGCTGATGTTAATCGTGCATGCAGCAAAACCTGCAGCCAGGTAGCCGGGACGCGACGTGTAGGGCGATATGAGGCTGACGGTGGAGAGCTGGTCCTCGCCGGTTATCAGCCAGCAGTCTTTATTGTTATACAACTTTGTTGCCTGCCAGCCCACAGCAGTATAGGTGCCGTCGGGCAGGTCGTCGAGTTCGTAGGTCACGGGGTCGAGACTCCTGCTTTCGCTGCCGAGTTTCAGCACCAGTTTTCCTGTCTCGTCGTAGATGAGCAGCGTGTCGGTAACGGCGAGTTGTGTCTTTTCGTCGTTCAGCGTTGACTGCATCCTGTCTAAGACTCCCATGGGTTCGTAGAGCGAGGTCCGGTTAATCGTAATCGTGTTCTTCGAGTCGGCGGGGTAGAGGGGTTCATCGTCCTCGTCGTCGCCGCAACTGACAGTTATGCTCAATATCGTGGCCCAGCACACGGCAAGGCCCATCGTCATAAGAAATTTTTTCATGTGTCTATAGAATGTTTAAAACTTAAAGGCTTCGGATTTGACGTAGATGCGGTAGTCCTTGATGCTCTCGGGGGCACCTTCCTCCATGCGGGGCAGATACTGGAAGCCAGACATCGTCTTGTCCTGACCCATGTCGATGATGACGGTGTGGGGGAACTGTACGCCACGGTTCGTGCTCCAGTAGGTGCTCTCCTGCAGGTCGAATATCTTGTCGGCATTTTTGTTACCGCTCTGCACGTCCTCGTCGTCGGCATAGGCAATCTGCCAAGGTTCGCGGCTCAGGCGCTGTCCGCTCTCGTCGAGCATGTACCACTCGGCGATGCAGCAGTATTCGCGGTTCCAGTGGCTGTTGAGGGCCTCGATGCAGATGTAGCGACCTGTTACGGGCTTGTCGAACTTCACTTCCTGCCAACCGTTGCCTGCCTTGAACGAACCCACCTTCACGGGTGTCTCACCAGAGAGGTCGAGGTTCTGACCTTCGGCACGATGGGTTTGCGGGCCTTCGAGGTTCAGTTTGTCGATGATGGGTTTCTCGAGACCCTCGATGGTGCGTTCGCCACGAGATCCCATGACGTCGAGCACGATAACCTCGTTCTTGCCCTTCTTCAGCCAGCAACCAGGCACGTAGAGCGTTTGCTGGGGACCAATATACCAATGGCGACCTACGGCATGACCATTCACATACACCTGTCCCTTACCCCAGTTTTCGAGGTTCAGGAACGTGTCGCCTACCTTATTTATATTGAAGTAGCCGCGATGATAGCCAGGCTTCATGATGTCGGCAAGCTTCTTGGAGCCTTCATAACCCTGTGTTAAGGCAAGTCCTGGAACACTTCCTTTCACTTCGCCAGAAGCCACGCGGTCATTAACGCCCTTAATCATATCAAGAGCTTTCTTGGCTGTCTCATAGTCATCAGGGATGGCTACGTTTATCCAGTTCTTCGGCGTCAACACCATCTCTACGTCATCAGTCTCAGTGGTTAGCGTGACATTGCCGACGATACCCTTGAAGTCCTTGATAGCACGACCAAAGTTGATGCGGCCCATGCCTTCGACGATGATAATCAGTTCGGCTCCCTTCTTAACGGCAGGAATCGTGAGCGACTTCTCATTCTTCACGCGGTCAATCTTACCGATATACTTTCTGTCGATAAACACCTGCGCAAAGTCGTGGAACTCTCCTGTGAGCACACTCTGCGAAGTGATTTCAGGCAAGCGCGTAGAGTACATCATGGCGCCCCAACCCATGTCCATCTCTTCAAAAGTCTTTAAGGCACCGTTGACAGGCTTGGTCATAGCAGACAAAAGGGGTGCGAACTCCGTCAGTTCGAACTTGGGAATGGCGATGGTGGGGTATTCCTTGGGAACAGCAGGGAGTTTGGCAGAGCCTTCCCACTTCTGCGTCTGGGGATTCCAGTTGCCGCTATATTTCTCCATCGCCTTGCGCAGCACCCAGTATTTCTCGGTGGTCTGACCAGCCTCGTTGATGGGCGCGTCGTAGTCGTATGAGGTTACATCAGGAGCAAAGCCAGGGCTGTTGGCACCTGCCCAATGTCCCCAGTTGGTACCTCCGTGGGTCATGTAGAGCGAGAACGAGATACCGCGGTCCAACATCTGTGTGATGCCATCCACCATAGCCTCTGCGCCACGTGTCTCGTGACGACCGCCCCATTTGTCGAACCATCCGCTCCAGAATTCCGAGCACATCTTGGGGCTGTTGGGACGCAACTCACCCAGTTTGCGGAACTCGTGGTCGATGTTGGCACCTGTGCCGAAGTTCATCGTCCAGGTGAGGTCGTCGAGGCCGTTGTTGGTGAAATTGGAAGACCAGTCGCATTGGAACAGTTCTACCTTGTCGAAACCGCTCTTGCGGATGATGTCGCGCACGGCAGAGATGTAGGGTTTGTCTGTGCCATACGAACCGTATTCGTTCTCTACCTGTACCATGATGATGGGACCGCCTTTCTCGATGGTGAGGTCACCCAGTTGTTCGCCCACCTTCTGCTCGAAGATTTCCAGACGTTCCATGAAGAAGGGGTCTTGCTCGCGCAACTTGATGTCCTTCTTCTTCAGCAGCCACCAAGGCAGACCGCCCATTTCCCATTCGGCACAAACGTATGGACCGGGGCGTACGATGACGTACATGCCGTTCTTCTGGGCCAGTTTCACGAAGGCACGGATGTCGTTGTTGCCCGTAAAGTCGAACTGGTCCTGCTGGGGCTCGTGCGAGTTCCAGAAGATGTAGATGCACAGGGTGTTCATGCCCAATGCCTTACACATCTTGATGCGCTGTTCCCAATAGGGCTGGGGAATACGGGGGTAGTGCACTTCGGCTGCCTTCACAACGAAGGGCTTGCCGTTCAGAAGAAACGTTTTGTCGCCAATGGTAAAAGAACCAGGTTTGGTTGCTGCCGTTGCCGAAGAGGCAAACATGAACATCATAGCCAAAAGGAGGCTGTAGGTGAGTTTTTTCATAGTTAATAGAATATATTTTCAGCAAAGATACAAATAAAATTGAATATTCTTGAATGAATCAAGCGATTTTATCGATTAGAAAAATTGAAAATTGAAAATTATTTGTAATTTTGTGTTGTAAAAGGTAAATGTTTAAATCGTAAATGGAATTATGGCAATGATAAAGTGTCCTGAATGTCGTCACCATATTTCGTCGATGGCCAGGACTTGTCCCGAGTGTGGCGCCTCCATAGACCCCGTATGGGCCGCAAGGGAGGCAGAAAAAGAATTGAAGAAGCTGGAGGAAGTGCCCTTCACGGTAGAGGTGGGAGCAGAACCCGAAGCTCCCGTAGACGTGGAAACTCCCGTAGAGGAGGAAACTCCTGTAGAGCCCGAAGCACCAGTGGCTCCAGAGACTCCTGCGGAAACACCTGTCGAGGAGGAAACCCCACAAGCCAAAGAGGAAGAACCGGCAGTTGAACCGCAGCCCGAAAAGCCAACTCCCGTTCCCCCGACGGAAACCGCAAAAACACCCTCGAAGGGCAATCGGAAATGGATTGTGGTGCTGGTAGTCCTGTTGGGTTTGCTGATAGGCGGACTATACTTCTACGACTATCGTGCCGAGCAGGCGCGCGAACAGCATGCCTATGAGATGCTGAAGGATTGTTCGAATCCCGATTTCTACGAGGACTTCATCATCCGCTATCCCAAAAGTGAACATACCCCGGAGGTGCGCGAACGACTGAAGGTGGTTGCTGCCCAGCAGATAGAGTGGCAGAACCTGATTGCCAGCGGCACCCGAACGGATTTGCAGCGGTTTGCCAGCATGCACCCCACGAGCCCCTATGCCAAGGTGGCGCTGAGCCGCATAGATTCGCTGGATTGGACAGAGGCAAAGGCCACCCGTTCGCTGGAGGCTGTGACGCGCTATATGACGATGCACCCCGATGGCTATTTCATCGACCAGGCCGAGACGATGCGACAGACGCTGGAACGTCAGCGCGAAGAGGCCGAAGCTGCCCTGCGCGACTCTCTGGCCCGCACCGATTCTGTTGCCGCAACCCCCGCAAACTGACTTATATAATTAAATAGGTAGAAAACAAAGTCGGGTACCTCGTATGAGATACCCGACTCTTATTTTACGAGCGTTTTGAATCAATAGGCGTAGAGGGGATATTTCTCCATCATGGCGTTGACCTCGGCACGTACAGCGGCGATGTTTGCCTCGTTCTCGGGGTCGTTCAGGACGCGTTCGATGAGCTCGGCAATCTTCACCATCAGGTCTTCCTTGGCACCACGGGTAGTGATGGCAGGTGTACCCAGACGGATACCAGAGGTCTGGAAGGCTGAACGGCTGTCGAAGGGAACCATGTTCTTGTTCACCGTGATGTCGGCATCTACCAGAGCGCGTTCGGCAACCTTACCCGTCAGTTCGGGATACTTGGTGCGCAAGTCAACGAGCATCGAGTGGTTGTCTGTGCCGCCGCTGACGATGTGGAAGCCACGCTTGATGAGTTCGTCGGCCAGCACCTTGGCATTCTTCTGTACCTGCTTGGCCCACTCCTTGAATTCGGGTTGCAGGGCCTCGCCAAAGGCAACAGCCTTAGCGGCAATGACGTGCTCCAGCGGACCACCCTGAATGCCGGGGAATACAGCACTATTCAAGAGGGCAGACATCATCTTCACCTCGCCCTTGGGAGTGGTCTTGCCCCAGGGGTTGGGGAAGTCCTTGCCCATGAGGATGATACCGCCACGAGGACCACGCAGGGTCTTGTGGGTAGTGGAGGTGACGATGTGGGCGTATTTCAGAGGATTGTCCAGCAAACCGGCAGCAATCAGACCTGCGGGGTGTGCCATATCAATCATCAGAAGGGCACCTACCTTGTCTGCAATTTCGCGCATACGCTTGTAGTCCCATTCGCGGCTGTAGGCAGAACCGCCACCCACGATGAGCTTGGGCTTGTGCTCGAGAGCCAGGCGCTCCATCTCGTCGTAATCCACACGGCCAGTCTCCTTGTTCAGGTCGTAACCGACGGGATTATACAGGATGCCGCTGGTGTTGACATGTGAACCGTGCGAGAGGTGACCTCCGTGGTCCAGATTCAGTCCCATAAATGTGTCGCCAGGATTCAGTACAGCCAGGAAAACGGCAGCGTTGGCCTGTGCTCCGGAGTGGGGCTGTACGTTGGCATATTCGGCACCGAAGAGTTGGCATACACGGTCGATAGCCAGTTGCTCGACTTTGTCCACCACCTGACAGCCACCATAGTAGCGCTTGCCAGGATAGCCTTCGGCATACTTATTGGTGAGGATGGAGCCCATGGCTTCCATCACTTCGTCGCTGACATAGTTTTCCGAGGCAATGAGCTCGATGCCACGTGTCTGGCGCAGGCGCTCTGCCTCAATCAATTTAAATACGGTCTCGTCGTTTCTCATATTTGTGATTTAGTGATTTGGTGATTTAGTGATTTTACTTCCACGGCCAGCGGCCGTTTACTTCCATTTTTACTTCCTTAATTAATTGGTTAATGGTTTGAGGATTATTTCTCGACCAGTTGAACATCGTCCAGTTGGATGATGGTGTTGCAATAGTGACACTTCAGCGCATTACGTTCGTTGCCGTGAACATGAAAATGGGTCTTCATCGGCTCGTTGTTTGTGATGCATTTGGGGTTGGCACATTTCACGATGCCTTTCAGCTCGTCGGGTAGGGCAACGGTACGTTTCTCGGTTATCTCGTAGTCGTGGATAATGCAAAGGGTCAGGTTGGGGCAGATGACTGCCAACTGGTTCAACTCCTCGTCGGTGAAGAACTTGTCGGCCATCTTGATGATACTCTTCTTTCCCAGTTCCTTACTCTCCAGATTGTATCCGATGGTTACAGCTGAGGTCATGCGGTCCAGGTGCAACAGGTTGACTACGGCAAACAATTTTTCCGAAGGTATATGGTCGATGACGGTACCATTTTCGATGGCTGCCACCAGTAATTGTTTCTCTTTCATAATCTTTTGAAACTTAGTTGATTATCGTACTGTCGTTACGAATTTCCTCGAGGGTGATTCCCAGCGCATCGCACAGCAGCGCCTGACGGGCAAAAAGTCCGTTGTGGGCCTGTTCGAAATAGTAGGCATGTGGGTTCTCGTCGATGCTGTATTCAATCTCGTTGACACGAGGCAGCGGATGCAGAATCTTCATGTTGGGACGGGCTTTGGAGAGCATGTCCAACTTCAGAAGGTAGCGGTCCTTCACCCGTTCGTATTCCATCAGGTCGGTAAAACGTTCGCGCTGGACGCGGGTCATGTAAAGGATGTCGGCACCGCTGATGACGTCGGCATTGAAGTCCGTATGTTCGACGTAGCGTATGCCGTGATCGCGACAGAAATTCTTGTATATTTCGGGCATAGCCAGTTCCTCGGGTGCTATGAAGTGGAACGTGGGATTGAAATGATACATCGCATTCAGCATGGAGTGAACCGTTCTGCCGTATTTCAGGTCGCCCACCAGATAGATGTCCAGATTGTCCAAACGCCCCTGCGTCTTGTAAATAGAGTAGAGGTCGAGCATGGTCTGCGAGGGATGCTGGTTGGCTCCGTCGCCAGCGTTTACGATGGGAACAGGAGCAATTTCGCTGGCATATCGGGCAGCACCTTCCAGATAGTGGCGCATGACGATGATGTCGGCATAGTTCGAAACCATCATGATGGTGTCTTTCAGCGTTTCGCCCTTGGTGCCGCTGGTGACCTTCGGGTCGGCAAAGCCGATGACTCTGGCCCCCAAACGATTGGCTGCTGTCTCGAAGGACAGACGGGTGCGGGTGCTGGGCTCGAAAAACAGGGTGGCGACTACGCGACCTTCGAGCAGACGACGGTTGGGATGTCGTTCAAACTCTTCGGCCATTTGGATCAGATATTCTATTTTTTCACGACTGTGATCGGCAATCGTGACCAAACTACGTTTTTCCATATTTCCTATGGTGTATAAAGTTTTGCGCACCAAATTTACTTCTTTTTCTTCGGATAGGCAATATTTTGATAGAGATAGTTTTAAGAAAGTATAATTTTTCATCTTTCAACTTTTTACTTTCAACTTTATTTTGTAACTTTGGAGACTTAAAAGTGTTTTGTGAAAATGCGTAAGAAACTAATGATATTCTTGTGGGTGCTATTCTTTGGAATAGTAGGCACTATTGCAACCCTGTTTGTACTGATAGAAAATGGTACTATCGGATATATGCCTGAGCTGCAAGAATTACAGAATCCTGTCGACAAATATGCCAGTCAGGTCTTTTCCGAGGATGGTGTCCTGTTGGGTACGTGGAGCTACAGTAGGGCCAATCGTATCTTTGTCAGTTACGAAGACCTGTCGCCCAGCCTGGTGCAGGCTCTGGTATCTACCGAGGACGAGCGTTTCTACGAACATAGCGGTATAGATTTCCGTGCCGTTTTCCGTGCAATGATTAAGCGCGTCGTCCTGCGCCAGAAACAGGCAGGTGGCGGAAGTACCATCACCCAGCAGTTGGCCAAGCAGCTGTATAGCGCCAAGGCCGGCAGTATATGGGAGCGTGCCATGCAGAAGCCTATTGAATGGGTGATTGCCGTAAAGCTGGAACGCTACTACACCAAGGAGGAAATCATTACGATGTACCTCAACTATTTCGATTTCCTGCACAATGCGGTGGGTATAAAGACTGCAGCGAGGACCTATTTCAATAAGGAACCCAAAGACTTGACCATCAACGAATGTGCCACCCTTATCGGCATGTGTAAGAATCCCTCGCTCTTCAACCCTGTACGTCGTCCTGAACAGGCTCGCGGCAGACGTGATGTCGTGTTGGACCAGATGCTGAAGGCCGGTCATCTGACCCAGGAAGAGGTGGATTCGTGCAAGGCACAGCCCATCGAACTCAACTTCCATCGTCAGGACCACAAAGACGGACATGCAACCTATCTGCGTGAATATCTGCGTACGGTACTGACCGCCAAGGAACCCAAACGCAGCAACTACGCTTCGTGGCAGGACCAGAAGTTCTACGAGGATTCCCTGGCGTGGGCCAACGACCCGCTGTATGGCTGGTGCAATAAGAACATCAATAAGAAGACGGGTCAACCCTACGACCTTTATCAGGATGGACTGAAGGTGTACACCGCTATCGACAGCCGTATGCAGCAGTATGCCGAAGAGGCCATGCTGGAACATGTTGTCGGCACATTGCAGCCCGCTTTCAATAAGGAACGCAAGGGTTCGGCAAAGGCTCCCTATGGCGCCAGCGTTTCGGAAAAGGACGTACAGCGTTTGCTGACTCGTGCCAAGCACCAGAGCGGACGATACATCCAGATGAAGGCCGATGGTTATAGCGAGGAAGATATCG
The DNA here is from genome assembly GCA_017617235.1 of Bacteroidaceae bacterium. Taxonomy (GTDB): domain Bacteria; phylum Bacteroidota; class Bacteroidia; order Bacteroidales; family Bacteroidaceae; genus Physcousia. Next base: position 42,941 of record JAFZWQ010000019.1, read on the forward strand.
ACAAGGCCTTTGCCACTCCTGTGGAAATGACGGTTTACACCAGTCGCGGAGATGTGGATACGTTGATGACTCCGATGGATTCCATCAAGTACTACAAGGGCTTCCTGCGTTCGGGTTTCCTGTGCATCGACAATCATCGGGGTTATGTGAAAGCCTATGTCGGCGGATTGGATTACGCCCATTTCCAGTATGATATGGTAAGTATGGGACGCCGTCAGGTGGGTTCAACCATTAAACCTTATCTGTATGCTATGGCGATGGAAAATGGATGGACGCCTTGCGACGTAGCACCCAATGAACAGCGCACGTATGGAAACTGGACACCCCGTAACGGCAGTCGAGCCAGATATGGTGAGATGGTAACCCTGAAATGGGGATTGGCACAGAGTAATAACTGGATATCGGCCTACCTGCTGAACTCTATGAATCCCATCCTCTTCGTTAAATACCTTCATAAGTTCGGTATTAAGAATCGAAAGATTGAACCCTCGTTGGCGCTTTCACTCGGTCCGTGCGAAGTGAGTGTGCTGGAGATGGTAACCGCATACACCACCTTCCCAAAGGGCGGTACCCGTGTGCAACCCGTATTCGTGACTAAGATTACGGATTCCGATGGCAATGTGCTGGCGGAAGTAAGCTCGTTGCAGGTGCGCAAGAACGAGAAGGACGAGAACGATACCCGTGAGGTGCTGAGCGAAGATGCCGCATACAAGATGGTGGACCTGATGCAGGGCGTTATGAACGGAGGTACGGGTAGCCGTATGCGAAACCGTTATGGCATTCGTGCCCCGATGGGTGGTAAGACAGGAACCACGAACGATAATTCCGACGGATGGTTCGTTGGATATACACCCTCGCTGACCTTCGGCGCATGGGTAGGAGGTGAGGAACGCGACATCCACTTCAACAGTATGGCCTACGGACAGGGTGCTGCTGCATCCTTGCCCATCTGTGCCCTGTTCCTGCAAAAAGTGTTCGCCGATGAGCGCTTGCCTTATTCGCCTGACGAGAAATTCGTATTCCCTCGTGGCTTCGATTTGTGCAGTAGCGAATATGACGATGGTGAGGATGGTGAAATCATAGAGATGGTGGGTGAGGAACCCCGACAGCCTGCCATGAATGACTTGATGAACTATTAACTCGGAACTTGTAACTAATGAAATATATTGCAATCATACCGGCAAGATACGCTTCGACGCGATTCCCAGCTAAGCCATTGGCTGTGTTGGGCGGAAAACCTGTTATCCAACGTGTTTATGAACAGGTGAAGCAGGTGTTGGAAGATGTCTTCGTTGCAACGGATGACGAACGCATCCTGAATGCCGTAGAGGCGTTTGGCGGACGAGCCATTATGACTCGCGAGGACCATAAGAGTGGAACAGACCGTTGTTTCGAGGCCTATCAGAAGTCGGGTATTGAGGCTGATGTCGTCATTAATGTGCAGGGCGATGAACCTTTTATCCAGCCCAGTCAGATACTGGCTTTGCAGCAATGTTTCGATGACCCTACGACACAGATAGCAACGCTGGTTAAGCCTTTTGGCGTGAAGGACGGATGGACAGCCTTGCAGAATCCCAACTCTCCTAAAGTCGTGGTCAGCGACGATGGACGTGCCCTGTATTTCAGCCGCAGCGTGATACCTTTCCTTCGAGGTGTTCCCCAGGAGGAATGGCTGTCTCGACACACGTTCTATAAGCACATCGGACTCTACGCCTATCGTTCGGAGACGTTGGGCGAAATCACCCAGTTGTCGCAAAGCACGTTGGAGAAGGCAGAGAGCCTGGAACAGTTGCGTTGGTTGGATCATGGTTATGTCATTCGTGTAGGACAGACGGATGTGGAGACCATCGGTATAGATACCCCAGAGGACTTGGCACGTGCCGAGGAATTTTTGAAGTTGAAAATTGAAAATTGAAAATATGATATTGAGAACGTATATAAGAGACTGGCATATTAAATTGATTATCTTGTTGGGAGTACTGCAACTTTCAACTCTCAACTCTCAACTTTCAACTCTGAAAGCACAAGGCATAACCATAGGCACCTATACATTCCCCGATGGGGCCGTATATCAGGGTGAACTGTTCCGTGGAAAACCCTATGGAACGGGTATGACCACTTTCCGTAACGGCGATACCCACCAGGGAAAGTACGTAAAGGGAAAGCGCGAAGGTTATGGTGTGTATCTGTTTACTGATGGCGAAAAGTATGAGGGCGACTGGCTCCAGGATCATCAGCATGGGAATGGTACCTATTATTTCAAGAACAACAACAAATATGTTGGACTCTGGTATCGTGACTATCAGCAAGGACAAGGTACCATGATATATTACAATGGTGACGTCTATAAGGGAAACTGGAAAGAGGATAAGCGCGAGGGCTTGGGAACCTATACCTATGCCAATGGCGCATACTATACGGGTACCTGGGTGGCCGATGTGAAGCAGGGACGCGGCAAGTTCGACTGGAACGATGGTAACAGTTATGAAGGCGATTGGCGCAACAACCAGATTACCGGACACGGCACCTATCATTATTCTACGGGCGACACCTATACAGGCGAGTGGTTGAACAACGTGCCCCACGGACGTGGCATCTATACCTATAAGAACGGCGACCGCTTCGAAGGGGCTTATGTCAATGGAGAACGTACGGGCGAGGGCATCTCTACCTTTGCCAATGGCGATAAATATACAGGCCATTATCTGAACGGAGAACAGGATGGCATGGGTACTTTCACTTGGAAGAATGGTTCCTCCTATTTCGGTCAGTGGAAGGCCAACAAACAGGAGGGACGCGGCAAGTACACCTGGAGCAACGGAAATACCTACGAAGGTCAGTGGAAAAATGGACTGATGGATGGTGAAGGTGTGCTTCGCGAGGTGGAAGGCGACAAATTCAAGGGCTTCTTCAAAGAAGGCATGAAGGAGGGACACGGTATCCTCGAAGATAAGAACGGAGTCCGTTACGAGGGTGAGTTCCATCGTGATATGAAGGATGGAGCTTTCATCGTTCGCGAGAACAACCAGACGCGTAAAACGGTATTCACCCACGACATAGAACAAGAATCTAATTAATTAAATAAATATAGTATATGGCAACATCAAAAAAGGCTGTCTCTACGAAGACAAAGACCAAAGCAAAGACGAAGTCCAAAGGTAAGAAACAAGTCGAGCCTCAGGAACCCATGCTCAAATTGCTTCGTAACGACAAGTATCTGGCAGAATACGCCAGTGCCATTGAGGGACGTCACCAGCATGCCCTTGATAAGATTAATGAGTTGACACATAAGGGAGAAATCACTTTAAGTGATTTTGCCGATGGTCATCTCTATTTCGGACTCCACCGCAACGAGAAGGAAGAATGGGTTCTGCGTGAGTGGGCTCCTAATGCCACAGCCATCTATGTCGTGGGTGATTTCAACAAATGGCAGGAGAAGAGCAAATATGCGATGAAGCGCCTTCGCAACAGCGGAAACTGGGAAATCAAATTGCCCAAGGCTGCGCTGAATCATGGCGACCTGTTTAAGCTCAGCGTACATTGGGAAGGTGGTCAGGGCGAACGTATTCCTGCATGGGCTACACGTGTTGTTCAGGACGAACAGACGAAAATCTTCAGCGCACAGGTATGGGCTCCGGAACCCTATAATTGGAAGGTGAAGAAGTTCAAGCCCGAGACAAATCCCTTGCTCATCTACGAGTGCCATATTGGTATGGGGCAGGACGCTGAGAAAGTAGGAACCTATCGCGAGTTCAAGGACAATGTTCTGCCTCGTATTATCAAGGATGGCTACAACTGCATCCAGATTATGGCCATTCAGGAGCATCCTTATTACGGAAGCTTCGGTTATCACGTATCCAGTTTCTTTGCTGCCAGCAGTCGTTTCGGTACGCCCGAGGAACTGAAGGAACTCATCGATGCCGCCCACGAGGCAGGTATTGCAGTCATCATGGATATTGTTCACAGTCATGCTGTGAAGAATGAAATCGAGGGTCTTGGAAACTTTGCAGGCGACCCCTGTCAGTATTTCTATGCTGGCGACCGTCGCGAGCATCCGGCTTGGGACAGCCTCTGTTTCGACTATGGTAAGAACGAGGTGCTGCACTTCCTGCTTTCCAACTGTAAGTTCTGGCTCGAGGAGTATCACTTCGACGGCTTCCGTTTCGATGGCGTAACCTCGATGCTTTATTATAGTCACGGCTTGGGTGAGGCCTTTGGCGGATATGGCGACTATTACAATGGACACGAGGACGATAATGCCATTTGCTACCTGACGTTGGCAAACGAAGTAATTCATCAGGTCAACCGCAACGCTATCACCATTGCCGAAGAGGTTAGTGGTATGCCTGGTTTGGCAGCTCCCTTCAAGGATGGCGGTTATGGCTTCGACTATCGCATGGCCATGAATATTCCCGACTACTGGATTAAGACCATCAAGGAACTTCGCGACGAGGATTGGAAACCATCCAGCATGTTCTGGGAGGTGAAGAATCGTCGTGCCGATGAGAAGACTATTTCCTATTGCGAGAGTCACGACCAGGCATTGGTGGGTGACAAGACTATCATCTTCCGTTTGGTGGATGCCGATATGTATTGGCATTTCAAGATTGGCGACCAGAACTATACTGCCGATCGTGGTATTGCTCTGCATAAGATGATTCGTCTGTTGACGGCCAGCACCATCAATGGTGGCTATCTGAACTTCATGGGTAACGAATTCGGTCATCCTGAATGGATTGACTTCCCACGTGAGGGTAATGGCTGGAGCTATAAGTATGCACGCCGTCAGTGGAATCTGGTAGATAATCCTGAACTCTGTTTCCAGTTCTTGGGCGATTTCGACCAGGCTATGCTGAAGACCTTGAAGAAAGAGAAGAACATTCAGAAAACGCCTATCGTGGAGATTTGGCATAATGATGGCGACCAGATTCTGGCCTACCAGCGTGGCGACCTGTTGTTCTTCTTCAACTTCAGTCCTAACCGCAGTTACGACGGCTATGGATTCATGGTCAAGGAAGGTGCCTACGACTACATCCTGAATACCGACAGTCCCAAGTTCGGTGGTAACGGACTGAACGACGACAGCGTACGTCATTTTACGAATTGGGATGCCGACCTGTCGCGCGATGGTAAGGGCTGGTTACAGCTCTATCTGCCTGCCCGCAGCGCATGTGTTCTGCGTCGTTGTAAGGAATAATGCGATATTCACTACCACAAACACGTACGTATGCACGGGGGATTTGTATCCTCTGTGCTACGTATTTTGTGGTGTTTACTTTCTGCTTCCTGTATTTCCTGCAACCTGACCTCTTGGCTCAGGCCCAGTTCCAATTCTCCGAGGGCACCACGGAATACCACCCATTATGGGCAGCATTGCTTTCTACATTCCTGATTTTCTTGCTGGGTGTTTTTTTAAGATACTTCCAGACGAATTGGCTTCCTCTACGCATGAAGGCCTGCATCTGGTCCATACCGTTCATGCTGGTGGCAGCACTTACCCATTGGCGCTTTGCCCAGTTTGGTGATACGGAATCCGCTCCCTCTATATGGTGGTGGATTTTGCTGGTATTATGCTATATTTTATTACTGCTCTTCGGATTTGCTTTTCCCGATTCCAGCAAGGAACGTGAATCTTTTGCCACCTATGCATGGCCCAATATCGTGCTGCTGATTTTCTTTACGATTGTCTGTGTGTCCCTGAGCAATACAAACATCACTCTGCATCGTACCTTGCGTGCCGCCAGATATATGTCTGAACATAAATACGAGCAGGTGTTGGATGCAGCATGTTTCGAACATCGTCCCCCTCGTCAGCTTTCGGCAATGACGGCAATGGCTTTAGACGAAACAGGTCAGATGGGGGAGCGGCTCTTTGCCTATTCCCATCCCAATGGCAGCGAGGGACTTTTGCCCCAACTTTCCGATACGGCTCTCTTCTTTAATTTGCCTCGTGCTGTGGGTGAACATTTGGGATACAAATGTGGTCCGAATACATCCGTTACTTTCTTCCTGGAAGTTGCCAGTAAGATGCCCAAGGCGAAACCTGCGATGCGGAATTATCTGTTGGCAGCCTATTTGCTCGACCGCGATTTGAACCGCTTTTCCGAACTTCTTTTGCAGGGAGATACTCTTTCAACGACTTTACCTCGTCACTATCGCGAGGCCCTGTTGCTGCGTCAGCAACTTTATCCTGAAACGCAGCCGGAATTCGAGGACAGCTTGTTGAACGCCGATTTCCAGGAATTCCGTACTCTGCTCAATAAAAAAGGCACCAAAGACGAAAGGGAATTTGACTGCCGCAGTCGCTTTGGTGCCACGTATTGGTGCTATTATTTTTTCCGTTAACGGCGTCCGCCGCGCGAACTGGAACCTCCTCCTCTGGAGCCTCCGGAGAAACCTCCACCTCTGGAACTGCCAGAGAATCCACCACCTCTTGAACCGCTAGAGAAACTTCCTCCCCTTGAACCGCTGGAGATGCTTCCGCCTCTCGAGCTGCTGGAGAATCCGCCTCTCGAACTGCCCATTTGGCTCATGCTTCTGGAACTGTTTGAGAAGTTGGAGCTTCTGGAGCTACCGATACTCCTGGAACTGTTGCTGAAACTGTTGCTTCTGGGGCTGCCCGAGAAACTGCTTCTGGTGTTGCTGGGGATGCTATATCCTCTGCCGCTGGAACTGTTTCCCCTTCCGCTCATACCGCTACTGGGATTGCTGCTGCTATGTCCACCGTCCATGTGACTGCTGGGTCCATTGCTGCTGGGGCCTCCGTAATTGTCGTGACCTCCCATACCTGTGCTGGGGCCACCGTGATTGTCGTGACCTCCCATACCTGTGCTGGGACCACCGTTACCTCTTCCACCAAAACTATATCCTCTGCCGCTGGAACCATGTCCCCTTCCGCTGGAACCGTGATTGTATCCGGGTCTTCCACCTCTGTCATATCCGCGCGATCCTCCACGATGTTCAACCAGTCCTCCGTGTCTGCCGTTTCCGTGATACATGTGTCCAGGTGTCGGATGTCCCACCAGCGAATGGTGCATGCCACGCAATCCTCCGTGCCACGTGGGTCTGCGGCTAATGTAGTATCCGTGGCTATAGTAGTAGCGTCCATGTCCACCTCTGTAATTCCAGTAGATGGTGGGATGACTGTAGAAGAAATAGCTGCGTGCATAGTAGTCGTAGATGGGGAAGTACCAAGCACCGCTGAGCCATCTCAATGGGCGGAACAGATAGCTGGTGGCAACAAATGCTGTCCACTGCCAATCGTACAGGATGTGGCGCAGGTCTTCGTTGCGATAGGTTAGATAACGTGCGTCTGCCAAATCGGCTTCTGTGTTCATCGACAACAGGTAGTCGAGGTTGATTTCGTAGGCATCGTTATACTGCTGGTCGTTCAGGTTCAACTCGTACGCCATTTTGTCCGTCAGGTAGTAAGCCTGTTCGCGTGCCGTTTCGTAATCCATAGCCATTGCAGCCGTCCAGGCTGTCAGTGCCATCATCAGGGTCATCATGTAACGTTTCATAGTCGTATGTTTTAATTGGTTTGATGCTGCAAAATTAGGCATTGTCTGTGGCCTTGCAAATGGTTTTTCCCTATTCCTCGATGGGAATTTCCCTATGTTGATTCTCTTTTCCCTACTATATAAATATAAAGGATTACGCGTGCGCGCGCCTATGTGTTGTTGTTTGGCTTGCATATTTCAGATATATTTGTTAACTTTGCAGCGAAATATAGAAACTTTAAGGTTAAAAAGATTATGGAAAGCATTGATTGGAAGAATCTTTCGTTTGGTTACATCAAGACCGATTATAACGTTCGCTGTTACTACCGCGATGGAAAGTGGGGCGAAGTAGAAGTATGTAGCGAGGAGACCATCCCCATGCACATGGCAGCTGTTTGTCTGCACTACGGACAGGAAGCTTTCGAGGGCATGAAGGCCTATCGTTGCCCCGATGGCAAGGTTCGCGTGTTCCGCACCGAGGAGAATGCTGCTCGCATGCAGTCTACGGCCCGTGGTTTGGTAATGCCCGAAGTTCCCACGGAGATGTTCAACAACATGATAGACCGCGTAATCAAGTTGAACGAACGTTGGATTCCTCCCTACGAGAGTGGAGCCACTTTGTATCTGCGTCCCCTGCTCATCGGTACGAGTGCCCAGGTGGGTGTACATCCCTCTTCCGAATATCTCTTCATGATTTTCGTAACGCCCGTTGGTCCGTATTTCAAGGGCGGCTTTGCCACGAATCCCTACGTCATTACACGCGAATACGACCGTTCTGCACCTCTTGGTACTGGTTGCTACAAGGTAGGTGGTAACTATGCTGCCTCGTTGCGTGCCAACAAGTGGGCCCACGAACAGGGTTATTCCTGTGAGTTCTATCTCGACGCCAAAGAGAAGAAATATATCGACGAATGCGGTGCTGCCAACTTCTTTGGTATCAAGAACAATACCTATGTTACTCCGAAGAGCACCAGCATCCTGCCCTCTGTAACGAATAAGAGTTTGATGCAGTTGGCCGAGGACCTGGGCTTGAAGGTGGAACGTCGTCAGATTCCTCTCGAGGAACTGGAAACTTTCGAGGAGGCTGGAGCATGTGGCACAGCAGCTGTCATCTCGCCCATCGAACGTATCGACGACCCCGAAACGGGCAAGAGCTACGTCTTCAGCAAGGACGGCAAACCAGGTCCCATCAGCACGAAACTGTTCAACAAACTCATTGCCATTCAATACGGTATCGAGCCGGATGTACACGGATGGACGCGTGTAGTGATTGAATGAGTAAAGGAAAGTTAGCAAAGTTCGCCGATATGGCGAGTTATCCACATGTCTTCGAGTACCCTTATTCGGTAGTCGAAGACGTGCCTTTTGATATGCGTGGTCGTTGGCGCCAGGATTTCTTCCACAACGACAATCCCATCGTGTTAGAACTGGGCTGTGGACGTGGCGAATATGCCGTGGGACTGGCCCGTCGTTATCCCAACCGCAATTTCATTGGTGTGGATATCAAGGGTGCCCGCATGTGGAGTGGGGCTACTGAGGCTTTGAAAGAGGGGCTACGGAATGTTGCCTTCCTGCGTACCAATATCGAAATTATCGACCGCTTCTTTGCTCCAGGCGAGGTGCAGGAGATTTGGCTCACCTTCTCCGACCCTCAGATGAAGAAGGTCACCAAGCGTCTCACTTCCACCTATTTCCTCCAGCGCTATCGTCGTTTCCTTCCGGATGGTGGCATCATTCATCTGAAGACCGATTCCAACTTCCTCTTCACCTATACCAAGTATGTCACAGAGGTGAATCACTTGCCTGTTGAGGCTTGCACCGAGGATTTGTATGCGAATGGCGATTCTTCGCTCGATCTGGCCATCCGAACCTACTACGAACAGCAGTGGTTGGCTCGCGGACTCACCATCAAATACCTGCGCTTCCGCCTTCCTGCGGGGGGTGAACTGGTCGAGCCCGAAGTAGAAATTCCCCTCGACGAATATCGCAGTTACAATCGCGATAAACGCAGTTCCCTCCAGACCAGTCGGTGATTTTATTTCACATTCAGTTTGATTAATTCGTTTTTTTCTGTATCTTTGCTGCCGATATGACGATATATCCACAACTCATCATAGATGCTCTGAAGACCGTGCGCTATCCGGGTACGGGTAAGAACATTGTAGAGATGGAGATGGTGGAGGACGACATGCGCATCAGTGGTCTGCACGTCAGTTTCTCCCTTATTTTCAACAAACCCACTGACCCCTTCCTGAAATCCTTGGTAAAGGCCGCCGAAGCCGCTATCCATGCCTATGTCAGCAAGGACGTAGAGGTGGAGATAAAGACAAAGTCTCCTCAGGTGGATTCAAGTGCACAGACGGTTCAGGACTTCTCTCATCTGGGTAACATCATTGCTGTTTCTTCTGGCAAGGGTGGGGTAGGAAAGAGCACCGTTGCTGCCAACCTGGCAATTGGTCTGGCGCGTCTCGGACATCGTGTAGGCCTCTTGGATTGCGACATCTTCGGTCCTTCTATGCCCAAGATGTTCCAGGTCGAGGATGCCCGTCCCTACAGCGAAGAAGTGGATGGCAAGAACCTCATTGTTCCCATCGAGAAGTACGGTGTAAAGATGCTCAGCATCGGATTCTTCGTGAATCCCGATACCCCCATGCTCTGGCGTGGTGGAATGGCCTCGAATGCCCTGAAACAACTCATTGGCGATGTTGCTTGGGGCGAACTCGACTATTTCATCCTCGACACCCCTCCTGGCACCAGCGATATCCATCTGACCCTTGTACAGACGCTGCCCATCAAGGGTGCTGTCATCGTTTCCACACCCCAGCAGGTGGCATTGGCCGATGCGCGCAAGGGCATCAACATGTACAAGAACGAGAAAGTTGCCGTTCCCATTCTGGGTCTTGTGGAGAATATGAGTTGGTTCACACCTGCCGAATTGCCCGAAAACCGCTACTACATCTTTGGGCGCGAGGGTGTGAAGGCACTGGCTGAAGAACTCGACCTTCCCCTGTTGGCACAAATACCACTCGTACAGAGTGTATGCGAGAGTGGCGATGCAGGCACACCTGCCGTCCTCGACCCCACCACGCCTACGGGTAATGCCTTCCTGCAACTGGCTGCCCGAGTGGTTACCCAAACCGACAGGCAAACATTAAGCTCCTAATTTCGAAATTGTTAAATTAAAATCTAATATCAGTGAAACACCTTAAATCCTTACTAACCATCCTGCTTCTCCTCATTGGAGTCGGGACTAATGCTGCGTTGCCCACTACGGGCTATTATCGCATCAAGAGCCACAACAGCAAGTATCTCACTGAGAATCTTTCCGACCACACAATGTCGTGTACTGATTTGCTTTCATCCAGCTATGCGCAGGTGTGGTATCTCGATGTATCTGGCAGTGATGTTACAATTAAGAACGCCCTGACGGATCGCTATGTGGAAGGTTCATCTACGCTTTACCAACATTGGGTAACAACAGTCGCATCACATACCTTCACATTGGGAGAATCGGATGATAAGTATTCCTTTGCGAATGCAGTCGATTGGGGCTTACATTGTGATAATAACAATGAGATTGTCGGATATTACATCAGTTCGGATACTAAATCCAAGTGGACGGTAGAATCAGTAACAGTAAACGATTCAGAACTGACTGCGCAACAGGCCTTCATTGGCGATGCTACAACAGATCAGCTGACTACCTTCTTTACCTCAACTGCATGTACAGCTTTGAAGAGTCCCTATGCGGAGATGGAAGATGCTGCGTTGCGCTCTGCCATGAGTGCCCTGCCGACATCTGTTCAGAATTTGGCTGTTAAGGTAAAGAACAACAGTTGGGACACCTATGCTGGTTGGGACAAAACTGAGAAGACGTTCCGCATTGCCGACTATAAAGCATACAGTAGCGGTGACCGTTGGACAAGTATTTTGAACCTTGACCATCATATTGGCAGGTTAAGCAATCCTACAGGAATCTATGCTACAGCGGGAGATATATTGCAAGTCTATGTCGGTGAAATTCCGAGTGGTGAAACGGTAAAACTCGAAGTGGCAGGTACGGGTCAGGCCTCTGGAGTAAACTATGCATTGGAAGAGGGCTTGAACCTGTTGCTCATGACTACGTCTGGTAATTGCTTTGTGTATTACGAGGTGGATAACACAGCGAGTGGTGGAGCCCCCTACACCGATCTTTCCACTTATGCAGATGTGACTGTCCACATCGAGGGTGGTACCGTTCAGGGTTACTTCGATTTGACAAAGGGAGATACGAATCTCGACTGGGCAATCATGAAGGCTTATCTGCTCACAGAGCCTACCGTATGTTTAAAGAGTAAGACTCACGTCTTCAATCTCCACAAAGATAGGCTCATAGCCGGCCTAGGGGGAGATGATAAGATTGTCGAGATGATGACCGTATGGCAGGATGTTGCAGAACTGGAGGATAATTTGATTGCTCGTGGAGACTACGATAACTACTGTAATAACGTATTCAGTGTAACAACCTTAGACGGGACTGGTGCTCCTCATGCCACCACCTATGGAACCTTTTATTATGAAGGAACTAACGACCTCTTCAATGCCGAACAACTGATGCAGAACGTAAGTGGTTTGTGGACCATTGCTCATGAGCAAGGCCACAATCATCAGAAACTCATCAAGATGATAGGTACGACAGAGATGTCCAATAATATGTTTTCCAATGCTGTTCTCGATTGGCAGGGTCGATACACCTCGCGCGTATATAACATCCAGAATACCTATGAATTTTATCAGCAGGGAATGTCTTGGTTAGAGCGTTTGAACAATAAAGCTGGCGACTACCATCTGTGGGAATGCATGCACCTGTATTTGCAACTTTATCAGTATTTCCACCAGGCAGGTATTAACACTGATTTCTATCCCGACTTGTATCGTGCGCTTCGCTCTTCTCCGATGACTTTCATCAACAATACACCTGTGCCAGCTTCAGAAGACTACTTGAAGTTCTATATGACCTGCTGCGATGTTGCCGGACTTGACCTCACCGAGTTCTTCACTGCTTATGGCTTCTTTATGTTGCCACCAGCACAGGAACCTCAGACCATCAATGCTGTAAACACTGGTGCTTATTATCAGGAAATCACTGACTATCTTACCTATTATGTATATGTCAACCAAACGATGATTGACGATGCAAAAGCCTATGTGGCATCAAAGGGGTATCCTAGATGTAACCTCATCTTTATCGAAGACCGTGTAACCGCTCCTCTTGCCACCTACACAGGTCATGCCGATGGTGAACGCCGCCAGCTCTCCAACCAAGACAACGTTAGTATATTCGGTGAAGTAGGTGAAACTGGACAGTACACCACATTCGGTGTCACTCCATCGGCATATACCTATAATGTAACAGCACGAGGAACGGTTAAGATGGTTGGTACGGGTGCTGTTGGTTTCATTGTCTATGATAATACCGATAATCACATTATTGGCTATTACAACACCTATACTTTCAACCTGCCCTATGGCGCCAGCAACTATACCATTAAGGCGGCTGCAGGAGACGGAACGGTTGCGGCTGCAGCATTGGATGCAAGCATAGCTGTCGAAGATTTCCCCAAGTCCGATACTTGGTACACCTTCGCATCAAAGACTGATACAGGCCGATTCGTAGAAAGCAAGGGCGCAGGTAGTGGTATTGTCGGAACACAAACGATGGTACCGACCTCCACGATGCATTGGAAATTTGTTTTACGCACTGGCGAAACAGAGACCTTTGACATCGTCAATCGCGACGATAATTCCTATGTCAGTCCCACGGCTTCTAATGATACACAGATTAGCACAACCACCACACAACCTGCAACGGGTTGGAAGATTCGTGCAGTGGGTGACTACTATACCATTTGCAGCGGTAGTTGTCAGTTCAATCAGACGAGTAGTGGTCATTCTTATCAACTATATAATTGGGGTAGTGGAGTAACCACAGACGACAATAACTGTCTGTTCAAGATTCAGGAAGCTGCCGATGGTGTTTATATCGCAGATGGAACCACAGCAAATGGTCCTAGCACCTATGGCGATGCAAAATCGGGTGCTCTTGATAAATCAAAACTGCAAAGCACTTGGGTTTCTAAAGCGGCATCCGGTCATGCTGGGATTTCGCTTTCTGCCAGTCATAAGGCTTTCATGGAAGAAACATCTTATGGTTCTTTCCACTGCCTCGGCTTTAAACCCAGTGCTGGTAATGCCACAGACATTATAAATATCACGGCGCCTGTAGGATATAAAATCGTAGGATACTACCTCGAAGCAGGTTATTGGACCTCAAGTGAAAACTACACATTGACTGCTTCTGAAGGAACGGGAACCACCACTTATACCACCTCTGCTGCTCCCAGCAACGGTACTGTGGGCTTGAATGTAACTGGCATCAATAAGCGTAGAACTGCAATTATCGTTAAAAGCAATCAAAGCGATAATTCGAAATGCTTGATGATGAATCGCTTCTGGGTATTCCTGACAACTGACGAGGAAGTGAATGGTGCTGCGCCTAATCTGGTAGGAAGGCTCGTTACCAGCGAGAGTCAGATTGTTAGCGATAAACCTTATTTCGTTCGTTATGTGGGAAACGGAAAGAAAGCCTTTGTAAAAGATATCAACAACAATACTTACTATCAGGTTACCGATAACGATGCCGTTGCTACAACAAGTAGCATCTATTATTTCCATAGTAATGGAGATGGCACATGGAAACTGAAGAATTATGTTACCGAAAAGTATTGGGGCGCACCCTCCGGGACAAACGCAACAGATTATCTAACTCCTGTTGCGGAAGGTTCTGCTTCCAACTGGACACTGAATTACTCAGATGGTATTGCTTATCCTAAAAGTGGAAGTTATTATTTGACTCGATCCAGTAGTAAACTTCACGGTTGGGCTTCTAACAGCAACAGTGGCTTCGAAATCTATGAGGCTGAGGCTGTTCCTGCATTGGGTGGACTGAGTGAGCTCACAGGTGATGGATGGTATAGACTTCAACTGACAACGCCAGATAAAGGATATGTTGAGAATAATACCAACGAATTTAATTTTGATAGTAACCGTTATCCGCTGACATACCAGTTGGCTGCAAGTATTCCTTATGTTGGTGATGCCATCAATTACGTCCGAGTGATTCGTGACGGTGATAATGTGCATATACAATCAGCCAATGGACATTATTTAACAAATGTAGCAAGGGCTTCATTGACAGAACAGAATATCACCGTAAACTATGCAAGCGGATTCCAGTTCAGTAACTATTTAACATCCGATGGAAGTGGAAGTACACGTATAATTGGCAAGAGTAGTTCTGCTACATCTACTCGCTTTGCTCTCTATCCCGTAGATTACAGCGAAGAAGGACTTAATGCCTGGAATTTCATTCTTGTGGGTTCTGATGACGACTATCAGCAGATAACCTGTAATCGCACGGATGTCAGTGGCCTGAGCACCATATACTCGGGTGGCTACTTCTTCCTCCCGAAGGGTGTTGTTCCAGCTGTTTCCGACTTCAACATCAATGGTGTTACAAACTACGTTGTCAATACAACCACGAAGACCATTACCGCTACGATTGACCCGTCTCTCAGTCTGCAGGTCAAAGATGTAACTGTGATTCAGGGCAACCAGACAACAGGTAAGGGAAATACCGCTCAGGCGCTGTTGCGTGTGAAGGTAACTCCGTTCTATGATTGCAGCATCAATAAGTTCTCTGTCACGCTTACTGGCGCAGAGCAATTAGACAATGTGGCTGTATATACCACAACAAACGATGAACTGCAGGCAGAAAGTGCTTCACCTACCAAGATCAGTAGCGACATTGCAGCAGCTGCCGGTGTCGATATTCCTGTCACGCAGGCTATGACTGCAGACCAGAGCCTCTATTTCTGGATTACGGGTGATGTGAAGAGCACCGCTACGGAATGGGAAACCATCGATGCTGCAGTTACTGCTGTCAGCTATACCAATGCATACACCGCAGCCCACAGCATGGATGCCATCAGCTGCGACCTTTCCTCTATCGGTGACCCTGATGGCGAGATGAGGATATACAAGCAGCAACAGTTCTTGTGGACATCTTCTACAACCGCCAATAAGTACTATCGCATTCCTACCATTATGAAAACCAAGGATGGTGGCATCGTGGCACTTGCCGACTATCGTCATGATCATCCCTATGATTTGGGTAAGACGGCAACTAACGGAAGTGGTGGTCATGTTATTGATGTGGTATCACGTCGTAATGCCGATTGTGGCAATACATGGGAAAGCGAAGTGAAGGTAGCTGTTGGCGATGGCACTAACGAGGCCAGTTATGGCTATGGCGACCCTGCTATTGTACGTGACAATGACGGAACCCTCCATTGCCTCATGGCAGCAGGTAATAAGAGTTATGCCAGCGGCATGCTGCACATGGGCTATTCCAAGAGTACGAATAATGGTGCTTCTTGGTCTGCAGTTACCGATATCTATAATTCTATCGACAAGGGCGCCCTCTCAATCACCTCAGCCTTTACGACCGGTGGTAAGGGCGTAACGTTCGACAACGGGCGTATGGCGTTTGCCTTCCTTGGAAATGTCAGCGGCACCACCAATATTTATCCCATCTACTCCGATGACAAGGGTGCTAGTTGGAAATTGGGAACAGCAGCAGCCTACACCGGTGGTGACGAAACGAAGTTCGAGATTAAGAACGACAACTCCCTGCTGGCATCGGTTAAGATTGTGGGCTATAATGCTACGGGCAATCGTGGTAAGAATAGCACTACGGGCGATGCTTCGGGAGATGGAATCTCTACTTGGAACACGAAAGGTGCCTGGGATGGAAATATGGTGGGTAATGGTTGCAATGCCGACATCATTTATTACTCACGCACTACGGAAGGCAAACGCGATGTCCTGTTGCATACGTTGACAAAGTCGTACAGCACCCATCGCAAGGACCTGCGCCTGTATATGAGTTTCGACCAGGGCGCAACCTGGCAGGAAGCTTTCCAGCTGCAGCCCGGATGGGCAGCTTACAGTTCTATGCAGGTTCTCGATAACGGCGACCTTGCTATTATCTTCGAGGATGGTAGCATTGGCAACGAGGACAAGAACGACTGCTACGCCATCAACTACGTTACTATCAGTAAGGAAACGTTGCAGGCTCGTATTGCCGAACTGAACGGACCGGATGTCACTTACCACATCATGTTCAATGGCAGTGAAGTGGCATCGAATGCTACTCCTGAGATTCTTCAGAATACCGCTACAGCTGCCATTCCCAACGATCTGAAGCGTGCCTTCTGTACCTATCAGTACTACAGCGATGCTGGCCTCACGAGTGCGATTACGCAAGTGGGCACCAACCAGGATATCTATGTGAAGTGCACCTCCAGCGCTCCCTTCGAATACTCGACGGAACTGGCGCCCAAGTGGTTCTTCATACACTCTCGTGAACAAAGTGATCCAAATGACTACTTTGCCAACGCTGATGGTACTACTTTCAGAATGACAGCTCAGGCCGATGTGGCAACCCTTTATGCTAACGATGCTTATAAGTGGGCATTCATTGGCAGTCCCTATAGTGTTCGCTTGATAAATAAAGGTACTGGTAAACCACTGGCAGCGACTGCAAATAGCGGTTCTAATGCTTCAAACCTGACTATAGGCGTCACAGATAATTCCGTTTCTTATCCCTATGATGAGTTCGTAGTTTATGGTTATGGCGGTATCTTAAATGAAAGTTCTGGCGTTACTAATGCCTTCACGCTTATTCTTAAAGACACAGAATATGCATTCCTCATCTATGATGGTAAAATGAAATATTACAGCTCGGGTGTTTCTATCAATGCTAGTCTTGGTCTTACAGGTTGGCGTTCCTCCGATATGATGACAATTGAAGCATCGGATGTTATTACGATTAGTGCGGCATGCACGGATGGCGAAGGGAATTACTATGGCACGTACAGCAAAGGAACGGCGTTTGTGGTTCCCAGCGACCTTACGGTATCGGAAATCCAGGTAGTGGACGGTAAGTTGAAGCTGACCAACTATGCCACAGATGACATAGTACCCGCCAATACGGGTGTGCTGGTATCCTCTACGACTCCTGGTAACCATACCATAATATTGGCTGCTGACGGCACTTCCGTTCTGGGCTCTGGCAACCTGCTGAAACCCTCTGGCGATGCTGGTATCAATGCGGAGGGTATGGCGGCAGCATCTGCTTCTGGAACAAAGTTCTATCGTCTGACGATGCACAATGGAACAGAACTTGGCTTCTGGTGGGGTGCTGCTGAAGGTGGTGCCTTCAACCTCGCTGCCAACAAGGCCTATCTGGCAGTTCCCAGTGGCACTCTCGTCAAGGGCTTCAGCCTGTCTGCCGATGATTTAACGGATGGCATTTCTCAGATTGAAGATGGAAAATTGAATATTGAAAATGCTATTTATGACCTGAGTGGCCGACGCATCTCTGTGTCCTCTGTCTCCTCTGAGCGCTCTGTGCTCCCGAAGGGTGTTTATATAGTGAATGGTAAGAAGTACATTAAGAAGTAAGAAAGGAGGAATACACAATGAAAAAATATATTAAGCCTGAAATGAATGTTGTTAATGTTCAGCTTACCAATGCGCTGTTGGGCTTGAGCGATAAAACACTTGGCGATGGCTTCGACAGCGGTGATGTTAGCTATACTCACGAGGATGCGGGCTGGGACATTTGGCAAGGCGACGATTTCGACGAGGATTACTAACGATGCTCAAGAACCTGCTTCCAATATTGTTGCTTGGCGTCTGGGGGGCGGTAAAGGGTCAGATACCGCTTGTGTATAACCAGGAGAATACAGGCAGGCATTTTGAGAAGCCCGTGATGCCCGAGCCCGACAAGTTGCCCGTTATCCGTGAACTTCCTGACGCCCTGGAGGGAGTGAAGGACTTCGGAGACTGGGAACGCCGACGCAATGTCATTGGAGCCCAGATTCAGCACTACGGAATAGGCGTGAAGCCCGAGATAAAGCCGGAGCAGCTGAAAGCCACGCTGAGCGAGAATGTGCTCACGGTGGAAGTGACGGTGAACGGACAGACACTCACGTTGACTTCGGAAATCAAATATCCTGCGACCCCACCGACCGATGGCGAGCTCTATGCGCTGATGATAGGCACGAGCGGCATAGCACTGCCTGTCAACCTGTTTGCCGACCGGCCCATTGCCACGATGGTGTTCCATGAAAAGCAAGTGAACGACTACGGACAGTGGGGCAAGCACCACGAGAGGGGAGAGCACAACTTCGACCGTCTCTATCCGGAACTGACGGCCAACGGAGCCTATAGCGAATGGGCGTGGGGACTGAGCCGACTCATCGATGGGCTGCAACTCCTTGGCCCCGAAGTCACCCATATCGACACAAACCGAATCGGAGTGACTGGTTGCTCCTACGCTGGCAAGATGGCACTCTATTGCGGAGCCTTCGACGAGCGCATCGCCCTCACCATTGCCCAGGAACCGGGCGGAGGCGGTGCTGCCGCATGGCGTGCCTCACACGAGTCGATGAAGAATGTCGAGAGTCTGGACAAAACCGATTATCACTGGTTCCTCGAAAGCCAAAGGGAGTATTTCCATGGCGACAGCGTCTATCGCCTGCCTTACGACCAGCACGAACTCTGTGCGATGATTTGTCCTCGTGCATTGCTGCTCTTAGGCAATCCCGACTACGAGTGGCTTGCCGACGAGTCGATACTCGTTTCCGCTCAGGCCGCAAAGAAAGTGTGGGAACGCTTCGGCATCGCCGACCGCATGGACTGCAGCATCGTGGGTGGTCACCCGCATTGCCAGTTGCCCGAAAGCCAGTGGCCCCTCGTCCAATCCTTCATCGATAAGTTCCTACTTCTGAAATAATCTCCAAAGCACACAAACAAACCTCCCCACTCGTGCGGAGCGGGGAGAGGAGGACGAGAATACAGTATATTGCCGTCTCATATATTGATATTGTTTTATCTTCCTATAATTCATTGTCTGTATCGTCTGTTTAGAAAGCGAAAAACATTCGGACGTGCATATATTCATCATTATGATTCTTGGCAAAGGCAGAAACTCTGCTACCGTTTCTTCCGTAATCTAATCCTCCGATGTTGAAACACCACGCATAGCTTTCATCCTTTTCCGTGGAGCTCCAATAAAACAGCCATTCCAAATGAGTTCCTCCTGCGACATTAATTTTAGTACTGAGATTGTTATAGTGATAGTCGGGATTATCGGTATCGCTTAAGTTAGAGCTATTCCCCGTAAGTCCCTGCGCCATCAAGTTCCACTGTCCAATGCTGGGTATCGCCCATCCGCTGGCTCCGGATGGAGGTGTCACACCGGAGCTGCTCCAGACCGCATTGTGGTAATGACCTTCGCCATTATTGGCTTGCGCACTTGTTGTTGCGGCAATGCCGTTTTTAGCATTCAATGCTGATGAAACAGTACTGCAATAGGATGTTGCGCTGCTACATTGATGACTTACACTGGTACAGTATTCCATGTGGTTTGGGTATGAACCCCAGGTTAAGATCGCGTCTTCTAAAGCGATAGCCATGCCTTTGTAGGAACTGTTGCCCGATTCCACCGAGCCCGCCGAGCCGACATAGGCAACGATGCCCGAGGCGGTGCTTCCAGCAAGTTCGGCGGTGCGGACGTGCGTATACATTTTTCCATCGGTGGCTATGACTTTACCGACGCTGCCTGTGGATGGCGTGGCATCTGTCATTGCCAGCACTTGATCCATCTTCACCGTAATCTCGTAGTACTGGCCGTTGGTGAAGCTCACGTTGGACTTGATGTAGTCGTAGACGCCGGTGCCATAAGAGGCAAGCATGCTGATTGTCTTTCCGCTGAAGCCGGGGATAGCCACATAGTATGCGTTTGCAGAGGCCGAGCGGTTGACAGTATAGGTGTTTGTACCGTCGCTGATTTTAAGCGTGGCCGTGTTGAGGCTTGCAGAGCCCGCCTTGTTCTTTAGCGTGAACTTCACGATGGCCTGCTTGTTGGTGAAGGATGCGGCCGTAGTGGTGACGCTGGATGTGGAAGCATCAGTAACTTCAACCGTAGCCTCTGCGTAGTCACAATGAGCAGCGATGTACTCCAGCGTTCCGTCCTGGGTAGAGTAGGAGGGGCTCAGGAACTTCAGCTTCAGTTCATCGCCATTCTCGATGGTACCTGTTAGTGTACCTTTCAGGGTGGTGGATGCACCGCTACTTTGAGCTGTCAGCGTACCTTCCAGTGCGGCACCTTTGGTTTCGTTATATACTGTCACGGCCTCGCCTTCGGCCCACGTGGCATTCAGGGTATGCGGAGTTGTTGACTCGTCGAGCGACAGGGCACGGGTGGCGGCTTTTACGGCAGCACTTTCGCCATCCTTCGTGGCTTGAACCGTCAGGGTGTAGGTCTTGGCCTCTGCAGGCTGCTGTTCGTCAGGGGTGAGGTTGTCGTCACTCGAACAGGCTGCGAATATCGCGCCTGCAATCAACAGGGCTGCCCATGTACGGATATTGCTAAAAAACGGTGTCATAGTCGTTGTTTGAATACGATTTATTTAGTTCGCGACGCGCACCAGGCGCACCGGGCGCCCGGTGTAGCGGTTATTTTTGGCATCGGGATACAGATAGTTTGAGCCTGAGTTCACGAAGTAGGCTTTGTCCGTACTATAGGGCGTAGATGACCAGTAGCTGCCGTCGGAGCCGGCTTGGAAGACCGACGACCCAGACCGGTAGCCCGCAGCGGGCAGGAAAACACAGCCTTTGGCGGCAAGAGCCGTCCACTGGGCAGCGGTACACTTGGTGGCGTTGTTCCAAAAACTGTCACCACTGTCACCATTGACGGTACCCCAAGAGGTGGCCTCGCCGTTGGCAATCGTTACACCGTCGGGGAACAGAATTATACCATTCACACCTGTGCCGTCGGTATTGATGGTGGCGTGGGTGTAGCGGGCATTGCTGGTGCCGTTGACAGTACTGCCGCTGGTGCGTGTGTTGAACAGGTACGTCCACTCAGCAGAGCTCAGCGTGCGCCAGCCAGAACCGATTGTATTGCCCCAGTCTACGAAATCGCCACTATAGGTACTATTACTTTCGCTGTTGTGGATACCATAAGTTGTAGCGGAAGTACTCCAGCCGAAGAGGTCGACGGTAGTTGAAGTACCGCTGTATCCTGATACGAACGGAGTAGATCCTGACACCTTGGTATTTCCCTCTGCTCTGCCTATGTAGTCCCACTGGTTCGTGGCGAAAGCCCAGCTCCATGATGAGCCATCATAGGTGGCCTGCAGGTTACCCTGTGAGAAGCGCACTTTGTCACCACTGCCGTTGATTGTGAACTTACCCGAAAGGGCGCCTTGAGGTATAGGCTCATAGGTATACGGGCTGGTGCTGATAGCACCGGTTACACCGCCAATTTTCACCGTGCCGCAAGAGCCGTAATCGCCTGCGCCGATACTGTTGGGAGCGCTATCGCCCTTCGTGGCTGTAACACGGGTTACTGTGTTTTGAATAGTGATAGTGCCGCAAGAGGTGGCAAAACAACCGCCACCAATGCCCGCAGCCTGTTCTCCGCCTGTTGCTATGATTGTGCCACCACTGATAGTAATGG
>JAFZWQ010000020.1 GCA_017617235.1 Bacteroidaceae bacterium
ATCGGTGAACGACTATTCGAATACCGCGCCTTGGACGGGCTTCAAGAAGATTGTGCCCCTGACCGATTAAGAAGGAAAAATATGTAAAGATAGGTTAGGCAGACTATAGACTGCCCGAATTCATGTTGTTGATAATGAGGGAAAAAGGGGGCGTTGGTTGGTGCTTTGGTTGCCCAAAAACGGGGAAATGGTTGACGGATAATGGGTTATACTTGGGGCGATTTTCGGCCCGAAAATTTTCCTGAATAATTGTGGTGAATAAAGTTGCAGATAACGTGTTTTTTTACTTATTTTGCAATCTGTTTCCTATTCATGAGAATCGTGGCGATGGCGGTCGCGAGGATGGGGTGGGAGATGAAAAACCTATTTTCTAACTTTCATATTTTCAATTATCTATGGAAAAACTATTAGAAACCGCTATGGGCGAAGACCCCCTAAAAGTAGCTCGTGGACTTGTGCAAGGCCTTGATTGTCTGTTGTTTAACTATAAAGACATGGAGGAACGGCTGGCCGAATACGAGCGTCGCATTCAGGAATTGGAGCAGGAGAACGAACAACTGCGCAACGAGCAGCAGAAGGAAGACGAGTGGTCGAGTCGTGTGACTTATGAGGGCGTGGTGGAGCAGATTGCGGCCTGCGAGGATGCCAAGGAGCGCGACGAGGCTCGCAAGCTGATAGAGCCGCTGCTGAAGAAGGATACGGCTACCCGTTTCCGCAAGGACATCCGACGCAGAGTGAAGGAGCTGAGTGACGGAGGTTCTGCAAACATTACGATTGGGAAGGTCGAGGGCGACTTTAATGTGAACAAGGCTGTAAAGCAGATAGGAAACTAAGGTATGGACGACAGGGCGATTAACATAAATACCATCAATGGCGATTTCTGCCTGAACAAGTTCGTGTACAACGCAGACTCGCGTTCTGCCCATGATGATGCAGATGCGCAGGTTGTCAATACTCAGCCCTGCGAAGCGGAGGAAATCATAGAGCCACAGCACGACGAAGAGCTGTTCCATTTCGTTCACCCCGAACTGGACGAGACGGAAGCGTGGCGTATTCACAATGCAGTGAAGCGGGTGGTCAGACTTCAGGGAATACAGATGATATGCCAGTACCTGACGCAACTGAAGAACGAGAAGAAAGTGCTGCTGCCACCTAATCCATCGGCTACGTATGCGGAACTAGCCAGGTTGGGAATGCCCAATGGCGACGGCTTCAACGAAACGACTTTCAGAAAGTACTACAACAAGTAATAAACGGAGAACACTCCGATGACAAGCATCAGAATCACGAGGTTCTGGTGCTTTTTTTATGTCCTGTGGCGAACAGAACGGAGCAATTCGGAACAATTCGGAGCAAGTTAGAACAAGTCAGAGCAGGCCACTCTGAAAACCATCTCCTCCCGAAATATCGTGCGTAACTTTGCATCGTCAACCTCTTAAAAGCACAGAGCGCACAGAGCAGACAGAGTGCACAGAGGTCGGCAATGCGGTCTTTGACTTACTGAAACAACAACTTAAAACAATCACACACACGTGCGAACCTTTTATCTATACCGTGAAAACACAACAATCAACAAGAATCAACAATTAACGACCCGCTGAAAAGGCAGCGGGATGTGGAGTGAAGTGAGTGGAAGAAATCTCCGCGGAGACAGCTGGCCAGCGTTTCGGAAGCTTCTTCCTCACTAAACACTCAAACAAAATGAAAACTATAGTATTAAACACACAAAACGTCGGAAACGACATTCAACACATGACGTCACTCGAGATTGCCGAGCTGACTGGTAAACAACACAAGCATGTTATGGAGGCCATTCGAAAGATGGAGCCCGCATGGACGAAAATATGTGGGTCGAATTTTCGGCTGACATCGAGAATCGTGGTTCAACCGAATGGCGGAACACGCGAGGTCCCCTGTTATTCCCTGACGAAAACAGAGTGCCTGTACATCGCCACGAAGTTCAACGACGAGGCCCGTGCCAAGCTGGTGCTCAGGTGGGAACAGTTAGAGCGAGCTAACGCTCTAAATGAAAAATTAAAAATGAAAAATGAACGCTGCCTGCCCGAACCGGAGGAGATACTGCAGTTGGCGGATGACATCATCGGCAAGAGTCTGCGCATGCTGAACGAGGAGGCCGAGGACACGCTGACGGCAACGCAGGTGGCCAAGACGTTCAACATGACGGTGCTGGACTTCAACGCCGTGCTCGAGGACATGGGCATTCAGTTCCGCCGCAACGGCCGCTGGAACATCGCCGACGAGCTGGACGGCCGCGACCTGGTGCGACTGCGCACGCACGTCTCGTATTCGCTGAAGGGAGAGAAAAAGGTACGCACGTACATGACGTGGACACTCAACGGTCTGCGCTATCTGAACTCGAAACTCGGATACCCGAACTTTTAATTGACAATTAACAATTAACAATTAACAATTGACAATTATGAGTGTACATGTGATATATTATAAGGATGGGGCGAAGATGATGCGCCCCGTCCTGAACCGCGCAGAATACATGAAGGAGCGTGGTAGCGAGAGACAGAAGACGGTGCTGAAGGCAGTGCGTGCGGGCAACGAGGGGCAGAAGCACAACCTGGTACAGATGAACTACTCGTGCCTGCCCAACGACGACGGTTCACTGAAGGGCAGCACCCGCATGAGCACAACCGTTGGTATGGACATCGACCACCTGCCGATGGAGCAGATGCCCGTGGTGAGGGACGCGATACTGGCAAAGAAGGACGAACTGGGACTGCTGATGCTGGAACGCAGCGCCCGCGGCAAGGGTTACCACTTGGTGTTCCGTCGTCGACCCGAACTGTCGCAGGAAGAGAACCTGCGCTGGGCCTCCGACCTGCTGGGCGTGGACTTCGACAAGGGTGCCAAGGACATCACCCGCGTGTTCTTCACGACATCGGACAGCGACGAAGACCTTTTGTTCCTGGATGATGAGATTTTCAATCGACAAAAGGCTCAAGACGAAGGGCAAAAGCTGCGAGTAAGCGAGTGCAGAGTGATGCTTGCATCGACTTTGCCGAGCGGGAGCAGGTTCGAACGAAGTTCAACGGCAAATGAGTCTCTCCCCCTAAAGGGGGCCGGGGGGTCTTATCCTACGGAGTATCACGGCATTCCGTTTACGGAGATTCTGAAGAAGTACTGGGAGGTGAACAACCACGGGTTCGAGCCTACAGAGGGCGACCGCGATACGTTGACGTTCCAGTTGGCATCGGACCTGCGCCACATTTGCGGCAAGTCGTTCGAGTGGTTGGACCAGGTGATTCCCTGTTACGACGGATTTCCCGTGGAAGAGAAGCGCCAGAAGATTCGCAACGCGCTGGCCTCGAAGTACGAAGGGTTCCCAACCCGTCTGCGCGACACGCTGCGGGCGTTGGAAGTCCCCTCTGCCGTCCCAGAGGAAGAACCTGAACCCGAAGATGAAAATCTTCAATCTTCAATTTCCAATCTTCAATATAAGCGTCTGCCGCAAGGCATCCGCGATTCCATAGAAGCAGTAGGGCCGCAACTGGCAATGCCCGTGCTGACGGCCATCTGTCCCTGCATCGGGGCGCTGGCAACAGGTGTCAAACTCGATGTGCACGGTCAGAAGAAGGGTCTGAACCTCATCGCGTATATCGCCGGTGAGTTCGCCTCGGGCAAGGGCTCGATAGACCCCGTGGTGGACGCGTGGATGGCAGAGGTGGCGGCTATGGACGCTATGTACCAGATGCAGGAAGAGGAGTGGAAATCGAAGAAACAGGCTGCCAAGAACAAGAAGGAACAGCCCGAGGAGCCCAAGTTGCCCGTGCGCTACATCACGCTGAACACCACGGTGGCAAAGCTTTCGGAACGTTTGTCGAACGCCCAGGGCAAGCATGCCTTCTCGTTCACACCCGAAGCGGATACGGTGGCGCAGAAATGGCGGTCGGCGATGAGCGATTTCTCGGTGATGCTGCGACAATCATACGACGGTAGCAAGTTCGAGCGCGAGGCAAAGAGTGTGGATGCCGTGAGTGTACACATCCCACACCTGCTGTGGAACGTGACGATGTGCGGCACACCCGATGCCCTGTATCGCGTAGTGTCGAATTGCATCGACGGTTTCCAAAGCCGCATAGCCATCGCACAGACACCCGACAACACGTTTGCCCCGCTGGAGGAAAAGCCTCATGTGCTGACCTCGCGACAGGCGGAGCGCATCCAGCAGATTGCCCACTTGTTGCCCCTGATGTCGGGCGAAGTGGTGCTGCCGAAGCTGGAGCGCCAGAGCCGCGACTGGGTGGAACGCATCCGACTGGAAACGATGATGAACGACGACCGCGTGCGTGCCAAGCAGCGCATACGTGTTTGCGTAACAGCCCAGCGAATGGTCTGCTGTCTGATGCTCTGCCGCGTGTGCGAGACGCTGATACAGAAGTACGGGTTGAACGGTGCCGAAGCACATCTGAAACAGCACCCGAACCTGTGGCGAGAGATGCTCGTAAAGGCACAAACGCCACAGTTGCTGGAGGTTTACGATGTGATTGCCGACTCGCTGCTGGACAACGCCTTGTACTTCTTCCGCAACCGCATAGAAAGAGCTTTCCGCAGCAGCGACTATGCAGGCCCGCTGAGCACAGGACGAAAAAGACGGACCAAGAACGACAGCATTTACAAACGATTGGATGCGGAGTTCGGATACGAACAGGCGTTTCAGGAGACCGTTGCCTTGAAAGGCGCAGGCGTGACGCAAAACAGCGTTCAACAGATGCTGAAGAACTGGCGTAATCAGGGCCTTGTAGAACAACTGGAGGAGGGCAGGTTCCGAAAACTCCAAATTCAGTCAATAGTCAATAGTCATTAGTCAATAAGAAAATTGAAAAAGAGGAAAGTAGACAGTAGACAGTAGTTAAAGTAGTTATGCCGAATGTTTTGCAACTGGATACTGACTGCAGCAGTAATGGCTTAACTACATAACTACTTAACTACCAACTACATAATCACAAAAATAATTAATTATGAAGAACTATAAGAACTCCCGCGGGTGGAGGAATAATAACCCGCTGAATATCAGGAGAGGAGAGAAGTGGCAGGGGCTGACGGACACGCAGTCCGACCCAGAGTTTTGCAGGTTCACATCGATGGAGATGGGATACCGGGCAGGGGCGAAGATTCTGCTGACGTATTACCGGGTGTTTACCCAGAAGGGCGAGAAGTTCACGATACGGAACATCATCAGTCGCTGGGCACCTCCGAACGAGAACAGGACGGAGGAGTACATCCGACGGGTGACCCTCCTCGTGCTGGGGGAAGACTACTGCACCACGAAGTTCGTGCCCGAGATGGAGCTGGGCAGACCCGACACGCCGCAGGGTGTACGCCACCTGGGCCAACTGATGGCCGCCATGACGTGTGTGGAATGTGGTTGTCCGCCTCGCGCTGTCAACTACGTCGCCATTCGCGAAGGCCTCGGCCTCGCCCTCCGCCTCTATCCGGCCCTCGCCGATATTCGGCTGTAATGGCTAACGGCAAACGGCGAACGGCTAAAGGCTAAGGGCAAATGGCGAAAGGCTAAGGGCTAAAGGCTAACGGAAAATTGAGAGAATGAGAATGAAAAAGGTCGCTATTTCATTGTGGGGTAGCGACTTTTTTGTATCTTCGTGGCGTGAAGACAATTTAAACGGAAGAAATATGAAGAACTCAATGAAATTTGGTCTGCTTCTGGCAGCAGTGCTTGTCCCCCTTTTCAGCGCCTGCTTCGATGACGAGGAAAATGACACCGAAGTACAAGATCCAGGCGTTCCCTTCAGCGTATGTACCCTGAACGTAGACGGTCTGGCCATAGGTAACGACGAAGGTCCCAAAGAGGCTCTCACACCCGCCATCGGGCAGTGGTTGGTCAATGGCGATTTCAGTTTCATTGGCGTGCAGGAGGATTTCGACTACGATGCGCAACTCACACTGCCCTTAGCCGATGCCTATGAGTACGACCTTTGGGGCTCCGGCATGATGAATAATCCCCAGATGTCGCTCGAAGAGGGTGGGGAAAATGGTTTGGCACGTTTCAACACCGATGGTGTCAAAGGCTTCTGGAAAAAGAGTCTGACGGGAGCGCGTACCGACAGCGTGCGCTGGAAGGATAATTATGGCTACTTCGCCCATTCCTGGGACGAGAATGTGGTGAAGGGTTTCCGTCGCTACGAAATATCCACCCCCGAAGGTCGTCAGCTTGTCATCTATAATATGCACATGGATGCCGGTGACGAGGCAGAGGAACTGGCCGGACTGGACGAAGAGGACAGAAAGGCACGCATGAGCCAGTGGCGACAGTTGCGCGACTATGTAATGGAGCACCTCGACCAGCGGCCCGTCATCATCCTTGGCGACCTGAACACGTATTATGTTCGCGACAGCGTCAAGTCACAGGTTATTGATGTCATCAACCAGTCGGGTCGCGCCACCATCACCGATGCTTGGATTCAGCAGGAGAAGAACGGACAGTATCCCGACATGGGCGATACCCGCATCCAAGCCGACAGTCCCACCAGCGGCTGGACCGTAAATGGCGAGGCTCCTGATAAAATCTTCTATATCAACCCCAAGGGAGCCACCTGCAAACTGGAGTTGGATAGTGTGGTGTTCCACAACAAGAATTATTTCCGCGAGGATGGTGTCACTCCGCTTGGCGACCACTTCCCCCTCTCTGCCCATTTCCGCATCAAATCCGTCAAATAGCTTAGTGGCTTAGTGGCTTAGTAGCTTAGTAGGTTAGTGGCTTAGTAGCTTAATGGCTTAGTAGCTTAATAGCTTAACGGCTTAGTAGGTTAATTGAGTATGAAAAATGTTTTTAGGTTATTTCCTCGGATGATGACTTTAGTTGCAAAGCAACATGGGGTGATGGCGGGGCTGTTGCAAGAGCTCGCTCTTAGGCACAAAGCCACGACAGCAGCACAAAAGCTCGAAGAGTAAAAGACATCAGGAGAGGGGTTTTTACGGTTTTTGTTTAAAAACAACCTCTAAACTTCTCGCTCGAACTTGTTCGCTTGCGTAACAACGTGGAGCAAGAAATCTCTAAACTTCAAAAGAAAGGCGCTGTCAGAGGATAGCGCCTTTCTTTCATTTATCGGGGTACTCGTCATTTAGATTTCTTGGGGATGCGTTTGGTCAGTCCTATTGCACCGGTGGGGCAGACGAGACGGCAGAGGTGGCAGCCTACGCACTTGGTGCCGACAATGCGGGGTTGACGAAGCCCGTCCTTCACCTCGAAGGCTATGGCCTGGTGACCGCCGTCCATGCAGGATGTGTAGCAGCGTCCGCAGCCGATACACTTGTCGCGGTCGATCTTCGGAAAGACGATGGTCTCGCGGTCGAGGTCGGAGGGCAGGTAGAACTTGGGTAGCAGTTCGCCAACCAAATCGTCCACATGCTCAACGCCTCTTTCTGCCATGTAGTGCTGAAGTCCCAGAATCATGTCGTCTATGATGCGATAACCGTACTGCATGACGGATGTGCAGACCTGTACGTTGCGGCAGCCCAACTGTATGAATTCCAGTGCGTCGCGCCAGGTCTCGATGCCACCGATGCCGCTGTACTGGACGTTCTTCATGATGGGGTTCTTGACCATAGCCAGGATGTGACGCAGGGCGATGGGTTTGACAGCACGTCCGGAAAGACCTGAGCCTGTCTGGCAACCGTTCACTTCGGAACCGTCTCCCAGGGTTACGCTCTTGATGGTGTTGATGGCCGATATGGCATCTGCTCCGGCAAAATAGGCTCCCATGGCGGGGTCGCAGATATGGGCGATGTTGGGTGTCATCTTGGGGATGACGGGAATCTTTACGCTGCGCTTGACGTATGCCGTGAAGAAGGTTACCAACTCGGGGTCTTGTCCCACATCGCTGCCCATGCCCGTCATTCGCATCTGCGGACACGAGAAGTTCAGCTCCACGGCATCGCAGCCGGCAGCCTCAGCCATCTGCGCCAATTTCACCCAATCCTCCTCGGTCTGACCCATGATGCTGGCAACGACCACCTTCGACGGGTAGTTCTGCTTGAGTCGCTTCAAGATATCAAAATCCACATCCACTGGATTCTCGCTCAACTGTTCCATATTACGGAACGCAAAGAAGTTGCCGTGTCCTCCATTGTCATGAACAGCATCGAAACGAGGCGACACTTCCCTGATGTCCTGCAGGCAGATGGTCTTGTAGAAGACACCAGCCCAGCCCATCTCGAAGGCACGCGCCACCATCTCGTAGTTGGTGCAGACAGCCGACGAAGCCAGGAAGAAGGGATTCTCGCAGCGGATGCCGCAGAAGTCAATCTCCAAGGAGTCCCCCGACTCGGCAATCTCTCCTCCCTTCGAGGGGAGTTGGAGAGGGGCCAGCATTTCCCTGATGCGGATGGGACGGTCGTAATGGATGCAGGCCTTTTCGGCAGCCTCCAAGTCCGCGTCCGTACACTCGGCAACCCACTTGCCAGCCAACTTCTCATTACCAAAGCGGATGGCACGTATGGCACGTGCGGGGTCGCCTTTCTTACAAGCCTGACTGCATGGTGCATCGACACAGAGCAGACAACGTGCAGCCTCTTCTTCTAAATGTAATCTCTTTTCCATATTTTCAATGCTGAGGGGTGAATATATCGTTTTTGAGCACAACTTTGCCGTTGAGGATGTTCAGGCCTTTCTGCATACGACTGAGGCGCTGGCCCTGGAGGTTGTAAATCTGCTGACGGGTCTGCGAGGCGCTGACGGGGGCCTCTATGCCGTAGTGGTATAGTTCAGATACTCGTCGCCATTCAGCCTGAGCGTTACGAACGTGCCGTCGGGCTGTTGTATCTTACGTGGTGTGCGGTCGGCAGGAATGGCCCAGCACACATAGGTCGAAAGGACGAGCAGCAGTGTGCTCAGCAGCTTCTTTAGCATAGTTCTCTTTTTCTATTTATGTTTTTCGCCTCAAAGGTAATAATTTTATTCGAAACTCATACAAATTGAGAGACAAAACCGTTTTTCGCTTAGTGGCTTAGTAGCTTAGTAGCTTAATGGCTAAGGGCTAACGGCGAAGGGCTAATGTAGAAAAAAGGGCGCTACTCCATTGTGGGATAGGGAGTTTTTTGTATCTTAGCGGCGCAAAACGTAGGATTATGGCAACAAGGAAACACATTGCAGCAGAGAAGAAAAGGTGCGGCAGTCATAACTGCGCCCAAGCGATTCTATGCACCTATGCCGACAGGGTGGGCATAGACGAAGAGACGGCCAGAAACATTGCCAACTCTTTCGGTGCCGGCATGGGAAATATGGAGGGAACGTGTGGCGCATTGGTTGGCGCTGGCATCACATGGGGGATGTTCACCAAGGACAGAGCCAAGTCCATGAAGGGCATGAAGCAGATGATGACAAAGTTCCAACAGCGCAATGGTGCCACCCAGTGCCGATTGCTGAAAGGTGTTGAAACGAAGAAGGTTCTAAGAGAATGTCCGGACTGCGTGGCCGATGCTGCCGAGTTCCTGGAAGAATTGCTGGAAGAATAAATCATTAGAGAGCAAATGAAACGACTTAAAGGAATCACGACCATACTGCTTACGGTCTGTTTGTTTGTGGGATGTAACAGTGACGTCATCTGGGACATAGCTCCCGTAGAGTTTAGCATTTTCATTACAGACAGCGAAGGGAACGACCTGCTGGACTCTACCTTTCAGGACAATCTGATCAAGGATATCACCGTCAGCTATCAAGGCGAGATATATCCGGTGATGACTGAATTTGAATATTATGAGAAGCTAAACGCCAATAATCAGACCAGAGCCTACATGCCTACCTTCTACGGTCTGATTCTGCGTCAATCGTGGAATAGCAAAACGTTTTCCAGCAGTGACTTCATGTTGGTGTTTGGAGAATTCGACGGTGAAGAGGGAATAGACAGGCGTGAAATCACCCTCAACTTGCCCAATGGCTGTCAAACCAGACTCGCTTATAAGAATAACTTCAAGTGGAAGTCCAATGGCAATCCAAAGGCGAGCACTGTTTTCTATCTCGATGACAAAGAACTGAACGACGATGCCGGCAAAAACGGTCGCTATAAATTCCAATATTCTGCAACTCAAGGCCTCAAATACATAAGCAAATGATTTTGCAACAAATTCAAAATAATGAGAGTACAGACAAGATAAACAGAAGTATTTACAATAAATATAGGAAATGATAATAGAAGTAAATCCACAAGAAACAAGTCGCGCACAGGCTTTCAGCATGTGGATGCAATCGCCACAGCCGATGGTGACCATCATGAAGACGTTTGATGTAAGCCGTCTGCGGAAAGTGAGTAGGAAGACAGGTATAAAGTTCAACATACTCCTGTGCTGGTGCATCGGTAAAGCGGCGAGTCAAGTAGAGGAGTTCTATCTGCTGCCCAAAGATGGTAAACTTTATCGCTACGACAAGTTGGCCATCAACGTCATCGTACCAAACATCCAAGGCGGCATCAGCATGTGCGATGTTCCCTTCTCCGAAGACTTACAGCAGTTTTCCTCGGACTACCTGAAACTGACGGATAAGGTCGCCAAGATATGCGAAAACACTTCATTGGAGGACTGCATGGTCATCGGCACATCGGCTTTGCCACAAATGGAACTCGACCTTATTGTCAACCAATATACGGGCATCTACAACAATCCGTTCCTCGTGTGGGGCAAGTATCGCAAGGGATGGTTCAAAACCACTCTGCCTATCAGTTTCCAGTTCCATCATGTTCAGATGGACGGTGCCCAGGCTATCCGTTTCCTGGCTGCGCTGCAACAGACAATAAAAAACACATGAAAAGGCAATTATTATGTTTGATGGGACTGGTGGTTGTTACGGCTTTTGCCCATGCGCAACAGTTCGTGGAGGATTCTTTGAAGGTCGATGGCGATATGCGCAGGTTTGACCTCTTCCTACCTGAAGGAATCAAGCCTGATGCACCGCTGGTCTTTTACCTGCATGGATATGGGGGACATATTTATCGCGATAATCCAATGGTGGAGACCGCAAGGCGAGAGGGCTTTGCCGTGTGCATCCCACAGGGGTTGAAAGACCCCAAGGGGAAGCCGAGTTGGAATGTGGGTTACCCCTTTCAGGAGGGCTGGAAAGTGGATGACGTGAAGTCACTCAGCAAAATAGCGGCTTACGTGCAGAAGCGTTACCATCTGAGCCGGGAAAACACGTTTCTGACCGGCATGTCCAACGGCGGCGAGATGTGCTATCTGATGGCCTATTCCAAGCAGAAGGCGTTCAAGGCAGTGGCACCCATTGCTGGCTTGACGATGGTGTGGATGTATCGTGATTTGGAAGCCTGCAAGCCCATACCACTATTCGAGATTCACGGTACAGAAGACCGAACCTCGGAATGGACGGGAGACCTCGAGAATAAAGGCGGGTGGGGAGCCTATATGCCTGTGCCGCTGGCCGTGGGTTATTGGGTGGCAAAGAACCGTTGCACAAAGGAGGAAACCGAACGCATGGAGAGTCGGAACAAGGAGAACGGGCACTACGTCATCAAGCACCGTTTCACAGATAGCGCAACGGGATGCGATGTGTGGCTCTATGAAGTGGTTGGCGGTAAGCACTCCACACATACTGAGGACCTCCATACAGGCGATGAGATATGGAGCTTTTTCAAGAAATATGTGAGATAAATAATGTGTAACATCGCAGTCAATAGAAAGTCAATAAAAAAGAAAATCATCCTAGGCATTAACATACGATAATCGATAGCGAATAAAATGACACACTCAAAAAACTTGCTCTTCGCCTGCACGATTGCTTTTGCAGCTTGTGCGCATTCACCCAAACAGGATACGACAGTCATGACAACACCCGGTAATCCCTACCTCCCTCTGTGGGAACATATTCCCGATGGCGAGCCCTACGTCTTCGAAGACCCTGACCATTCGGGGCAATACCGCGTATATATCTATGGTTCGCACGACAATCTGGTGACGGACTACTGTGGACGAGACCAGGTGGTGTGGTCGGCTCCTGTAGAGGACCTGACCAAGTGGCGTTACGACGGCATTATCTTCAGCGTCAACAAGAACGCCAATGGCGAGTTTTTCACCCCCGACAGCCTTGCTGATGTGTTGTTTGCTCCTGACGTAACGTTGGTTACAGCTGCTGACGGCACCAAGACCTACTACCTCTATCCCAACGACCAATGTGGTGGACGCAATGGGTTGGTGGCCAAGAGCGCCCGACCGGACGGCCCCTTCGAGGTGTGCAACTGGAGCAAGGATAATCCCAATATAACAGACGGTGTGCTGCGCTTCGACCCTGCTGTGTTTGTCGATGACGATGGGCGGGTGTATGGCTATTGGGGCTTTGAGCGCTCGTATGCTGCCGAGTTCGACCCAACCACGATGGCAACGGTGAAGCCTGGCACGGAGATTGTCGAAGACATGATTTCCGGTCGTTACCAACCCGGTGTGTTCCACTTCTTCGAGGCCTCTTCGATTCGTAAAATCAAGGACAAGTATGTCTTTATCTACAGTCGCTTCACCGAAGAGGGCGAGTTCGGACTACCCTCCTCCAATTATACGCTGGCCTATGCCTATAGCGACGCGCCCCTCGGACCTTGGACCTATGGCGGAACCATCATCGACGGACGTGCGCGTGGTACCGATGAGCAGGGTAACGTCATCGCCACCGCCTATGTAGATGGCAACACCCACGGCAGCATCTGCGAGATAGCAGGACAGTGGTATGTCTTCTATCATCGTCAGACCGGCACCAACGAATATGCTCGTCAGGCTATGGTTGCACCCATTGAAGTTACTGTGGAGGAAGGTGCTGGCGGAAAGGTTACCATCAGCGAGGGCGAATATACTTCCGAGGGCTTTGCACTCGATGGCCTCGACCCACTGGAACGTCATCCCGCCGCTATCGCCTGTTGGCTGACAGGTCCTAAGCCGATGGAACATGAATGGCCCAACTACACTCATTACGGTTCTTACATTGCAGCCACCTACGGCTCCGATGACAACTTCGAGGCTCCGTACGCGCTGCATAACAACGAGAATCCTGTGGTGAATAACACCGCTGGTTCCATCGTGGGCTATAAATACTTTAACTTCACAAAGACCAGCGGACGCGACCTGTCTCTCCGTCTCGTCCTTACCCCAACGGGTGTTGACGGCACCATCCGTATCATGGCTGATAGCCCCTGGACATCGTGCGGCGGCACTTGTTTGGGCACAATTCAGCTTAACGCCGACATGCCTCAGAGCCCAACGGAGCTAAGCGCACAACTCACCACCGCCTCCCTCAGCGGCAAGCACGCCATCTTCTTCTGTTTCGACTCTCCGAAACAGTCACAATCCCTCTGCACCTTACATAACTTCGTGTTCGAGTTAGCCGGGAATTAAAGATGTTTGCTTGATTTTACGGGCTCCATGTGCAGGGTTACGTGCGTCTTGGCACCATAGCGTTCTTTCAGTTTACGCTCGATAGTCGTGGCACGTTCGTGAACAGTATCCAATGACAGCTGTCCGTCCATCCGTATATGTGCCTCGATAGCGATGCGGTTGCCAATGCGTCGGGTACGCAAATTGTGAGGTTCCTGCACATCGTCGAATGACTGGATAATTTGTATAATTTCCCGTTCGGTTTCTTCCGGCAGTGAGCGTTCGGTCAGTTCGCCCACACTCGCTTTCAGCAACTCGTAGGCCACCTTCACCAACATCAGTCCCACAACAATCGAGGCCACGGGGTCGAGGACCGTCCATCGTTGTCCCAGCCAGATGGCCAATCCAATACCCAGCGCAGCGCCAATCGAGGACAGGGCATCGCTGCGGTGATGCCAGGCATTGGCAATCATCACCTGTGAGTCGAGCTGTCGTCCTCTGCGTGCAGTATATTGATAGAGCAGTTCTTTGATAACGATGGACAACAAGGCCGCCCAAAAGGCTATCCACCCCGGTGCTTCCAGCTGTTCGCCGCTCCACCAGGTCTGCAGTTTCATCACACCTGATACCACGATACCCGTAGCAGCTGCCACCAAGGCCAGACCTATCAGGAACGAGGCAATGGTTTCGAATTTCCCGTGTCCGTAGTCGTGTCCCTCGTCCTGCGGTTTGGCACTGATGCTCACGAACACCAGCACCAGCAGGTCGGTAACAAAGTCGGACAACGAGTGAACGGCATCTGCCATCATGGCCGAACTGTGTCCCCAAATGCCTGCAATAAACTTGAAGGTCAACAGTGCCGCATTGCCCGCACTGCCCACCAGGGTCACCTTGTAGATTTCCTTCTCGCGTGTCATACCGACTTCAATTTCGGTACAAAGATACGGTTTTTATTTCAATTCCGAATACCGAAAACACGAAGAAGACGCTCTGTTTGAAACATTTACTAAAATATGTGCAACATAATTTATGCTTTTGGAATATTTTTTTTCGTAACTTTGCTGCGAAATGGTAATCAAATCGTAATAAAATCCTCGTCAAGTAACTAAGGAAACAATTAAATCCACATAACTATGAAAAAGCTACTGACCATTCTGTTCCTTGCGTGCTTCGCGCTGAACATCGGGGCTATAACCATCTCGCTGACGGTAAACAAGGCCCAGAAACAAACCATCACAGGCTTCGGTGCCGCCTGTTGCGACGGAGCCATGTGCCCCTATGGAACCGATACCGGCCCAGTGAAACTGCTCTACGGCGATGTATCGAAGATTGGACTGAACATCATGCGCATGGAAATTTCGCCAAGCTTCAAGGGCGATGAGAATGCCAGCTGGAGCACATATAACTGGCAGGGTTGCGTGCCGTCGGCACTGATTGTCAAGAAGCGCGGCGGTATCGTCTTCGGCACACCCTGGTCGCCCCCAGGTGCGTACAAGACCAACGGCACGGCCGCAGGTGGAAACAGTGAATCCCAGGGCTACCAGAAAGGCAAGCTGCGCGAGGACTGCTACGAGAAATTCTTTCCCTGGCTGAACTCGTATCTGG
Source organism: Bacteroidaceae bacterium (assembly GCA_017617235.1). GTDB lineage: Bacteria > Bacteroidota > Bacteroidia > Bacteroidales > Bacteroidaceae > Physcousia. The sequence continues at coordinate 14,956 of JAFZWQ010000020.1, forward strand.
CATATATGCTGTCGAAGGGCGTTAGGGTGGATGCCGTATCCATCCAGAACGAACCCGACTGGTGGGTCAGCTATTCCGGCTGTCTCTACGAGCCTCAGGAATTGGTAACCCTCGTCCGCGACAATGCCCATATGCTCGACCGCGAGACCTATCCAGGAGTCCGGCTCATCAGCGCTGAGCCTTTAGGATTCACCCCAAACTATACCGACCCGCTCATGAAGGACACGACGTGTCGCAAACACATTGACATTGTGGCTGGTCACCTCTATGGTCATGCCCCATTGGACTTTATGGCAAATGCGGCAATCCTCGCCACCAAGTACGGCAAAGAAGTATGGATGACCGAGCATTCCTCGACCGACAATATCGGCGAGCGCCTGCCCAACTGGCATGAACAACTGCTCTTTGCCGAAGAACTGAACGAATGCATGCTGGCCGGTTGCACGGGATACATCTATTGGTACATGCGCGCCCACTGGGCTTTCGTCAGCACGGGCGAGGCCAAGTACGGCGCAGACAATAGGACCAAGAACAAACTGCTGCCGCGTGCCTTCGTCATGTCCCATTTCGCCAAACACGTCACGGGTTCCACTCGCCTGACCACCTCACGCGACATGACTTCCGGTTCCGAGGCCGAGCAGGAATATTCGGCATACATCAAGGGCGACTCCATCATCGTTATGGCCATCGACACCACGAAGACTGATAAAAAGCTGAGATTGCGACTGCCCTACGAGGTTAAAGAGGGTGTGCATCTGCTGTCCACAGGCAACGAGAAAGAGAATCTTTGCCAGGAATCCCCCATCACCCTCGACGAGCCAGGTAAAACGGTCACCGTCGAGATGCCTGCCCGCAGCCTGAATACCTATATCTTCACCATTTATCACGAAGAGGATGCTATTGCCGACGTAAAGCAGACGAAGAACTCCTCCAAGGACTATTACGACCTGCGCGGCCAACGCCACGACAGCCGCAACCATCTCCGCTCCGGCGTCTATATCCGCAACGGCAAGAAGGTCCTCGTCCGCTAACCCCCTCCACGTACATACACAAAGGCGCTATCCCACCGGACAGCGCCTTTTTCTTCTTATGGGCTCTATGTGTCTCATAGGCCCTATGGTCATCAGCGTTAGAACAGCACGACCTTCTTTGTCAGGCGGTTGCCTACCTTGACCATATAGATGCCTGTGGGCAGCGGGTATTGGGCGGCAGGTTGCGGCTGACCCTTCATATCGAACACCTGAACGTTCTCACCATCAGCACCCTCGACAACAATGCGGCCATTGCGTGCATAGATGCGGATGTTGCGAGAATCGTTGCCACGAATGCCGGTAGGATCGCCCTCGACGATGTTGGCAAAGCGCCCCCAAACGGAATGCTGGCGATAGGCCTCGGCTGCGCCATCAGGAACATATAACGTAGCATCATAGGTCGAGAAGGTGTTGTCGACAGCGCTGGGAGGTGTGGCACATGCCAAGGTAATAGACTCGATGTTTTCGCACTCGGAGAAGGCATAACGGTCAATATCTGTAACGCTCTGAGGCAGTTTCACCTCAGTTAGGGAGTGACAATTATAGAAAGCAGCATTGCCCACTTTGAACACGCCTTCGGGTATGGCCACGCTGGTCACCCCATCGCAGTAAGCAAATGAGCAACGACCCACATCAAGCACAGGATAGCTTATGCCATTCAACTCCACAGTACCGGGAATCACCACGTCGCCCACTGGCTTCTGGTAACCGTCCCATAAGGTTTCGACCGTAGTGACATTCAGAATAGGATAGCTGACAATGGCATACGTCAGGCCCCTATCGTAATCGGTCTTGAGCTTGTAATACAGCGTCTGACCCTCGTAGGTATAGCTGGAGACATTGTATTGTGGATCCCAGTACTCCATGAATTTGCTGAAATAGCTCCAGTTTTCCTTGTACGAGTCCAGGCTGCCACCAGGTACGACAACGATGACATCCTCGGACACATTGTTGAACGCACCTGGTAGAAGGCTGGGTGCTACAGGTGCCTTCGATTCTATCACCTTCAGGCTGGAGCATCTGTTGAAAGCATACGGGCCAATGGACTCGACGGAGTATCCGATAGTAACCATCAACAGCGAGGTGCATTTGGAGAACGCCTGCGGGCCGATGAGTATGGCAGAATCGGGCACGTCGAAGTATTGCAGGCTGCTGCATTCCTGGAATGTACTCATCCCGACTCTAGTGATGTGGTTAGGGAAGGTGGCAGAAACCAGTCCTGTACATCCTTCGAACAATTCGAGTCCGACGGAATCTACCGTGTTGGGGATAGTTACTGAAACCAGACTGGGACGATAGGAGAACGCACCGCGTGTGATGACCTTCACCGACGCAGGGATGTCTATTGTCTTGTCCTCGCCCAGATAGGCATTCAAGGTGTCCTTCGCCTCGTTGGGGTAGGCAAAGTCACCCTCAATATATCCGTTCATCGAAAGAGCTTTCCAGGGAGCACCTTTGGCAGGTCCATGGTATTCGATATGACGAACAAAACTAAAGGAGTTGTTGTCGATGAAGGTTACCGTGCTGGGCACCACGAGATTCACAATACCTGAACAGCCGGAGAGGGCACCCATCTCGATGTTGGTCACCGTGGCCGGAATCGACACATTCGTCAGCTCGTGGCAATTCTCGAAGGCAGACAGACCGATGGTCGTCACGGTGTAGGTTTTCCCCTCGTGGGTCACGCTCTCGGGAATAATAAGGTCGCCAACAGGGGGCGTTTCATAAAGTTTCTCTAAAAACAACTCATATTCGATTTCAGTGGTAACTGTGACATTACTGCCATCGATGTTGTAGTACAACGTGTGTCCGCTGGGCGACACAGCCGAGAAGTCGTAGGCCGAGCAAATACAGGCCACCGAACTGAATACTGCAAGGAGTAGAGTCTTTTTCATAGCGTTTATGTTTATTGGATGAGTATTTTATTTTCGTGCTTTCGCGGAAGCACTTTTGACAAAGTCAAAGAGCGACTGAGGCAGATGACAATAGCCGTCGGGATTCTTGTCGAGGTAGTCCTGATGATACTCTTCGGCTGAATAGAAGTTCTGCAAAGGCAGCTTTTCTACGGCCAGCGGCTGCTGATAGTTTTTCTGTTCCTCAGCAAACACCTTTTCGATGACAGGCAAATCCTCAGCATGGGTATAGTAGATGCCCGTGCGATAGCGCGTGCCCTCGTCGTGTCCCTGTTTGTTGAGACTGGTAGGGTCGATGGCCTTGAAGAACATCTGCAAGAGGAATTCCAGGCTCACCACATCGGGATTGTACTTCACATGTACCGTCTCGGCATAGCCTGTCGTGTCCGTATATACCTCTTTATAGGAAGGGGCGGCCGTATGTCCGTTGGCAAATCCAACCTCCGTTTCCACCACACCCTCTATCTGTTTGAAGTAGTGTTCCGTTCCCCAGAAACAACCTCCAGCGAGGAAGATGTCCTTACCCTGCTTTATCTTCAGAATACCGTCCACCTCGTGCTCGACAAACGGGCCTGCCTTGCATTCGAGGAGCACGCTGGGTTCAAGACACTCCAACCCATGCCAGACGTTCTTGGGGATGTCCGCTCCATAAACGCCGCTCTCCTGACTGATGACGCAGGATGCCAGTATCTTACCGTTGTCTTTGTAGGTGGTGACACGAACCTTACCCTTCAGGATGACAAAAGTCTCGTCCTTGTCAGGATGGTGATGCACAGGAATGAATGTACCCGGTTCCAAAGCATTGAGGAAACGATGGCACTTGTCCTGCAGGCTCTCGTGGAAGTTGTAGTTCTTTCGCAGCCGTGGCGAATGCTTTGCCTGCTCCACTACCCCACTAATCAGTTGTTCGTCTATGATATTCATTTTAAGCTGTTTGTCGTTGGGATTACAACTTGTCGTTAAAGGATACATTGACACGTGCTGTTTTCAGGCCTTTGCCTTGTACGGTTATCGTGGCCCTTCCTTTCTTTCCTGTGCTTCTGACAACGAGCAGGGCGCGACCCTTCCAAGCCTTGTGGGTGCTGTCGGTGTAGCGGTCGCAGTCTTTGATGTCGGCATTGCCGAAGCCAATGAGTGTGGCAGAACCGTTGACGGTAGCTGTCAGCTCGTTGGCGGCAAGGGGATTGAGTATGCCATCAGCATCTGTCAACTCAACCGTAATGAAAGCAAGATCCTGTCCGTCGGCCTTGAGCGTTGTGTGGTCGGCTGTCAGGCGGATGGTCTTGGCTTCACCAGCTGTCTGTAGAGTAATGACCCCCTCTCGACCTCCCCGAGGGGAGGAGACGTCATCCCCCTCGGGGGATAAGAGGGGGGTCGCTCTCAGTGTGCCTGGCTGATAGGGTAATGTAAATGTGGCCATGCCTTGTGACACTTCTTTCTCGCCAATGAGCTGGTCGTTCAGGTATAGGCGCACTTTGGGATAGTGAGAATAGACCTCCACGTCGATGTTCTTGCCCTCGTGCCCAGGCCATGTCCAACTCTCATAGATAGGCCATACGCTCCACATCGTGGTGTGTATCTTTCCGAGATAGCCATCAGGTTCACGAACGGCCATATAGAGCTGCTCGCCATCCTGATTATAAAGCATGGAACGGTAGTGGCTGATGGGCTTACGCTGACCGATGAGGTCGATGTCGCCACAGTAGGCTGCATGGTTGGGGAACATCGGAGCCTCCCATGGCTCTTTGGCTGGTTCGCCCTCGTAATACCAGCGTCCGATGCCTGACTCACCCAGGTAGTCGATGGCTGTCCACACAAAGTCGCCGATGACCCAAGGCTCATCCTGCACCTTGCGGTAGTTGCGCCAAGTATCGCGCGAATAGCTCTCCGTCTGCACCATCACACGGGTAGGCACACGTTCGTGGTCACTCTGCGACTTATGAATCATGTAGTTGTAGCCCACAATGTCGTGCTCGGCTGCCAGCGGGTCGTAGATGTCCCACTCGGGGTCCCATGCGCAGAGTGCAGAAGTGACAGGTCGTTTCTGCGGGTCGAGCTGACGGCAGAGTGTATTCAGATTGTGGGCAGTCTTCACCACCTCAATCTTCTTGCGTTCGATGACCTCGTTGCCCGTTGACCAGCAGAACACGCTGGGGTGGTTGCGGTCGCGCAAAACCATAGCCTTGATGTCCTCTTGCCACCACTTGTCGATGAGCGTGGAATAGTCGTAAGTGTTCTTCTTGTCGCGCCAGCCGTCGAAAGCCTCGTCGATGACCAGCAGTCCCAATTCGTCGCAGGCCCTGAGGAAGGTCTCTGATGGTGGGTTGTGCGACGTGCGAATAGCGTTGAACCCAGCCTCCTTCAGCAGACGTACACGGCGGTATTCTGCTGCATCGAAGGCACGGGCGCCCAAAATGCCGTTGTCGTGGTGCACGCAGCCACCATTGAGCACGATAGGCTTGCCGTTCAACAGCAGTCCTTTCTCAGCAGAATACTCGATAGTGCGTATGCCATACGTTACGGGCACGACATCACCCTCGGCTTCAATCGTAGTATGATAGAGGAAAGGATCGTCGGGCGACCACAGGTGTGGATTCTCCACATGAATGGTCTTCTCGATGGGTTTGCGTGTGCCATCCTCCATCACCATCTCGGCCTTTATTTCCACCGTGTGGATGTCAGGAGTGGCCACGTTGACGCTCCATTCGTCGATATATCGTTTCCCTGTTGTCAGCAGCCACACATGGCGGTAAATGCCCGAACCGCTGTACCAACGGCAATTCTTCTGCTGGGAGTTATCCACTCGCACCTCTATTTCATTCTGGCCAATCTTCGCGTAGGGCGTGATATCTACGAAGAACGAAGAGTAGCCGTAGGGATGACCACCTGCCTTCTGTCCGTTCACATAGACCTCGGCATTCATATATACACCCTCAAAATACAGGCGCAACTTCTTATCTTTTAACTCTGAACTCTGAACTGTGAACTTTTTAGAGTACCAGCCCTTACCTGTCGGCAGATAGGCCCCATCGTGGCCTGCAGGCGCATCCTTGTCGAAGTCGCCCTCAATGCTCCAATCATGTGGCAGGTTGACTGTCCGCCACGTTGTGCTGTCCTTGGAGAACTGCCAGTCGGCATCGAACAACTGTTTACGCACAACGCTTTGGTTTGCACCCGAGGCTGTAACAGTCATCAACAACGCTGCAAAAAGGGCAATAAAATGTTTCATACGTCTATGGTTTATCTGGTCATTTCCATTTGAAGAGAATATATCCGATGAGCACGAGCTGAGCAATGATGATGGCAGGGATGCCATATTTGAACTTCTTGTGCTGGGTCTTGTGGTGCCATACTTTCATGCCCAACCATGCCCCAATACTGCCACCGAGCACGGCAAGCGTCAGCAGTGCCGCCTCCCGGATGCGCCACTTGGCTCGCTTAGCCTTCCACTTATCCAAACCATAGACAAGGAAGGTCAGGACATTGGCTCCAATGAGAATTTTGATTATCGTCAGCGGTACTATCTCTGTCATCATATTATTTATTTTCGTTCGACGATAAGATGGTTTCCATTCCCGTCTTCTGCACCTGCATCCCCATGTTCTTGTAGAAGTTCTGTGCTGCATCGTTGCCTTCCCACACATTGAGGGTGATGTTGTAGCAGCCGATAGACTGGGCATAGTCACGGACGAACTCATACAGTGCCTTCCCCACATGCTTGCCGCGAGCCTGTTCGTCCACACAAATGTCATCGATATACAGCGTCTTGACATCCTGCAGCAAACAATGATTCCTGACCTCGCTAATCTGACAGAAAGCATGTCCCAAAACCGTACCCTCATCATAAACGAAGACGGGGTTGCGTTCATCGTCGAATATCGTCTCCAGTTCCTGCTCGTTATATTTGGTTGTGTGGGGTTTGAACAGGTCGGGGCGTATCACATGATGCACCATATTCACCTGATGCAGCAGCTCCATGATGCGCTTTATGTCCTTTTTTTCTGCCTTTCTAATCATCGTTCTATGGGTTCAAGGTTTCTGCGGTTTATCTGAGTCTTTTTTTCGATACAGGAAAGCGACGGCTGCCCCTGACAGATTATGCCACACGCTGAAGATGGCACCTGGGATGGTGGCCAGCGGATAAGTGGCAAAATGTATGGTTGCCAGACTGCTGGCCAGTCCTGAGTTCTGCATGCCCACCTCGATGGATATGGCGCGTTTCTTGGGCTCCGACAGACCGAGATGTCGTCCTATCAGATATCCAAGGCTCAATCCGCAAACATTGTGAAGCATCACCACCAACACGATAATGAGTCCGCCTGCCAACAACTTATCGGAATTGGCGGCAATGATGATGGCTACGATGAGGGCAATGGCAACAGACGAGAATGCCGGCAGATAGTCCGTAGCCCGCTCTGTGAACTTTGGCCAAATGGCTTTAACGGTTAATCCCACGACAATGGGTAGGATGACCACCCAGAGGATGCTCAGCAGCATACCCACCACATCGACATTGACACTTTTTCCTGCCAATGCCCATGTGAGCAACGGAGTCATGAAAGGAGCCAGCAGGGTAGAAACGCCTGTCATGCCTACGGACAATGCCAAATCACCTTTCGCCAGATAGGTAATGACATTCGAGGCCGTGCCGCCAGGACAACAGCCTACCAGCACCACGCCAAGCGCCAGCGCCTCGTCGAGTTGGAACAACCGGGCCAATCCCCATGCCAACAGCGGCATGATGGTGAACTGCGCCAGACAACCGATGATGACATCTTTTGGACGACTGAACACTATCTTGAAGTCCACGAGGTTCAGCGTCAGTCCCATGCCGAACATCACCACACCCAGCAGGTAGTTGATGACCTTCGTCGGTACCTGTTGCAGCGCACCTGGAAACACCAGTGCCAGCACAGCAACCGCCAGCACCAGTATGCCCATGTATTCAGATATGTAGTGACAAAGTTTCTTCATTTTTTCGTCCAGTTCATGTTTCCATACTGGATTAATCGAATATCTTCTTCCAAATCCACAACACGGTTACTGCGCCCACAACACAGAACACGAAGTTGGTGAGATAACCTGTCCCAAACAGTTCTATGTTCAGCAAGTGGCTGATGAAGGTACCCACATAACTGCCGACAATACCCATGATGAGGTTCATACAACATCCTTTGCCTTCGCCGCTCATGATGCGATTGGCCACGTAGCCGATTAGGATACCTGTCAGTATCGGCCACGCCGTAAATTCTACAATGTGTTCTAACATATTTCTAACTTGTTAACAACCGCAAAGTTAGTAAAAAAAACGCTATTCCATTGTGGGTAACGGCTTTTTTCGTAACTTTGTGCCACTATGAAACGGAAGATACTGGTACTTTTGCTGCTCGTGCCCATGTATTGTCTGGCACAGAAGCAGATAGCGAGTGAACGCATAGAGGTGACAAACCGGCTGGACATCCAACCCGACAAGGAGGCATTGGCGATTATGGCCAAGTACAAGCCCGCCGTGGACAGCGTGATGGCTCCCGTGCTGGGAAAGAGTCTGGTGGGTATGAGTGCCACACGGCCCGAAAGCCTGCTTTCGAACTGGGCAGCCGACGTGATGATGGAGTTCAGCGACTTCCTGGACGGCAAACGGGCCGACCTGGGACTGGTGAACATCGGCGGACTCCGAAACAACATGCCCAAGGGCATTGTGCGCAGGGGCGACATCATCCTGATTTCACCCTTCGACAACCGGCTGGCCATCATACAGCTGAAGGGCAGCGACCTTATGAGCCTGTTCCAGGACATTGCCGCCGTGGGTGGCGAGGGAGTGAGCCACGAGGTGCGACTGGTCATCACCAAGGACGGGAAACTGGAGGATGCCCGTGTCGGCGGACAGCCCGTCGACCCCGAACGTATCTACCGCATAGCCACGCTGGACTATCTGAGCGAGGGTAACGACAAGATGTATTCGCTGAAAAAAGCCGTACGGTTGGACGTGAGCAACCTGTTCACCCGCGACTGCATGATGCAGAGCATCGAGCGGGCAAAGACCATCACCTCGGCCATCGAAGGAAGAATCGTGGTGAAGAATTAAAAATTAAAAGTTAAAAATTAAAAGTTGAACATGAAGCGCATCGCCATATTTCTCATTTTCTCATTCTCTCATTTGCTCATTTTCTCGCAAAGTTTGACCCTCGTTCACACCAGCGACACCCACTCGTGCGTAGAACCCATATCGCCCCACGACATCAAGCCCCAGCAGGCCGACAAAGGCGGATTCGTACGCCGCGTGTCGCTCGTCAAGGAGCTGCGACAGGAACGCCCCAATATGCTGCTGTTGGACTGCGGCGACTTCTCGCAGGGCAGCGTCTATTACAACCTGTTCAAGGGCGAGACCGAGGTGGAACTGATGAACCTGATGGGCTATGACGCCTGCACCATCGGCAACCACGAGTTCGACAGCGGTTTGGACAACATGGCCCACCTCTTCCGCATGGCCCAGTTCCCCGTGGTCTGCGCCAACTACGACTTCACGGGCACCGTGTGCGAGGGGCTGGTAAAACCCTATATTATAAAGGAATGTGCGGGCAAGCGCATAGGCATCTTCGGCATCTGTCCACAACTGGAGGGGCTGGTATCGGGCCACAACTGCGAGGGAGTGGTGTACCACAAACCGCTGGAGGTGGCACAGGACATTGTCGACAAGCTGCGCAATGACGAGAAGTGCGATTTCGTCATCTGCCTGTCCCATCTGGGCTATGGCGACAACGACGACCAAGACCCTGCCCTCATTCGTGGCACACGCGGCATAGACGTGGTGCTGGGCGGGCACAGCCATTCATACTTCGAACACGCCAAATACCTGCCCAATGCCGACGGACGCGAGATACCCCTCGACCATCAGGGCAAGAACGGTCAGTTCGTAGGTGTGCTGCAATTCGACTGGTAAATCCCCACTCCCCTACTCGAAGTACAGGGTGAGGGTAATCATCTTGGAATGCGCGTTATCCACAGCGTTGGTGTACTTCATTAGCGAACCGTCGATAAGGTCGGTACGCTTTTTACGCAGGATATCCAGCAATCCAAACGAGAATTTCAGTTCAGGATTCAATTTAAAGAAAGGCAAGTAAATATCGCAGCCCATGCCCACCTCGATGAAGCAGTCGAAGGGTTTGGTGCTGAGGGCGCGATGCTTGTGACTGGTAAGATCCAGGGCAGGCGCCGCTCCCGCAACGAAATAGGGGCGGAAATTGTTGTAGCGGGGTGCAGCGAACTTCACGTTCAGAGGCACAGACACATAGGCACTCTTCAGCACCTGCGTGGTATCGCGCCCCATGGTCTGTTCGTGGAACCAGATACGCCGCTGACCAAACCCCATGGCGGGCGTCAGGCGCAAGGCAAAATGCTTGGACAGGCGCAACTCGCCCAACATACCCACGGTGAACCCAGGGCTGTAGCAATCCACATCGGCATACCACTGTTCGCCCGTATTGGGGTCGGCATAACCGTTGTTCTTCAGTTCCAAGTCCTGCATCTGCATGCCAAACATGAAGCCCCAGTGCAGGCGCCGGTTATCGAGATACGGCCTGTGCTGCACCTTCCGCTCCTGAGCGTAGGCTTCGCCAATTGAAAGTTGAAAATTGAAAATTGAAAATTGGCCTATGCCAAATAACATAAGCACTAACAGAAGTAATATTTTATTTAACTTTTTCTTCAATCTTTTAATCGGCTTGCCGCTTGCGTAACAATGTGGAGCAAGTAACCGACATAGTCGCTTGACTCGTTCAAGAATATTCAATCTTCAATCTAATTAACGCCGCGCGAGGGAATTTTATTGCCCGAATCATCATTTTTGGTGACGAAAGCAAAATATTTTGATGAAAATTAGGCAGGAATCACTAAAAATGATTACCTTTGTCACGCTGAAACAAGAATGAACTTTTAGTTTTAATTTATAATTTTAATTTTACTATGGCTTACGTAATTGGAAGTGACTGTGTTGCCTGTGGCACCTGCATCGACGAATGTCCCGTTGGCGCTATCAGCGAGGGCGACATCTACAGCATCAACCCCGACGAGTGCACCGAGTGTGGCACTTGCGCTGACGCTTGCCCCAGCGGTGCTATCAGCCTCTAATCAGGCAAAGGTACACGCAAACACAAAATCCCACGGCCGCTCCGCAGTCGTGGGATTCTTTTTTGACCATCGCTGTTCGCCATCCACAGCAAAGGGCCCCAACGCTAGGCGCGGAGCGTCACATCGTTAGGCGCTTAGCGTTGCAACGCTCGGGCGGTAGCGTTGGGACGCACCAGTTTGTTGCATTGTCACATTGTCACAACGTCACATTAAGCGTTATTAG
>JAFZWQ010000001.1 GCA_017617235.1 Bacteroidaceae bacterium
ACGTTGTGAATTGCTTGAAAATCTTCATCTTTGCACTATCATAAACACTACATATGTGGTAAGATAGTAAAAGCCAAAGAATTACGAGTGCAATTAGGATAAAAAAAAGGTCTATGATAAGATAGCGGACTTTGGCGAAGGAGTCAGAATCCGCTATCGCAAATGATGGTATAAAGTAAATATTCTCAATTAGAAAAGTTCGAGTTGTACCCCTGGTGCAATAGGTGCCTTTTCCTTCCTGCAGTAGAAGAGCTGGATGTCGCCAAACTGTTTGTCTGTGATTCCCAAGATGCCCACATTGCCATATTCAGGCAATCTCGATTTAACGCGTTTAACATGTACATCCATGTTCTCTCGACTTGCACAATGTCGGATATAGATAGAGAACTGGAACATAGTGAATCCATCGCCCATCAAGTCCTTGCGGAACTTGGCAGCAGCTTTTCGTTCTTTCTTTGTATCAGTTGGCAAGTCGAAGAAAACAAGAATCCACATAGCGCGATATTGACTGAAGCGTGAAATGTCGTCTGTTAGCATAGTCTTAGGTTTCCATTTGAGGATAAATTATATGCCGTAGTTCTCCACTGAAACATTTATATAGTGAGGCTGTTGTCTGCGAAGCAGCAACCATCAGAGGACTACGCTTGCCATCGATTACAACATCCAATACGGGAATAGAAAGTAGTATGGCCTTCAATTCTTTCGTCAATTCCTTGTAGTTATAGTTCTGCTTAATAGTTTTTACCACCAATTCATCCACGTATGGACGATAGGGCTCCATAATATCGTCGGCCAGGCAATAGGCGTTGTATCGATTATGATGGTGAATACCCAGTGTGGGAAGCAGGCCGCTGCTTACAAGAGAACGTGCAATGACAGCCCGCAGTATGGCATAGCCGTAGTTTAGCAGATTGTTGGGCGGTTCACCTTCGCGTCCTCGTACAAAATTTGGAATATCGGGGAAAATGTTCTTCCAATAATAGGCGGCAGCTCGCGCCTCAAGATTATCGGCATCGCCGCTACGCACTTCGTCAATCCATACCTTCATGCATCGGGTTTCAGCATTGGCATGTTTCCTAAGCACAACTTCCTGATTTGCAATTTTCTGTCGCACTGTCTGCTGCCATAGTTGCTTGCGCAAGGGTAGAGATGCGTCGAGTTGTTCACGAAAGCGTTCGTTCTGCAGAGTGTTGCCATAAAGCGGTAGCATCAGTCCTGTGGGCATACTGCGACTATCGCAAGTGATAACGGCTGCATTGTTCTCCAACAGGGCTTCTATCACACCCGTGGTTATGGTGATACGCTTGTTGTCGAGCACTACTACACCAATATCCTCGATAGGAATCGTGCGTTCGGTTACTCTTTTGTCTTCCTCTGATATGTTTTCGTTTTTCTCTACATCAGGGATTTGAATGAGCAACTGTCCATTGCGCAGGCTTAGATACGCCGGATTTGAGAAGCAAAGTGTTTTCTTAATCATAGCAATTTAAGGTTAAAAAAAGAGCCCACATGTTCTGTGGGCTCTCTGGTTAATAATTAGTTTTCTCTGGATGGTAATATGTCTCCCAGGTGATTGACGCGTACCTTGACAATTCCTTCAAGTGATTGCATATTCCTTAATCTTTTATATGTATATCCGAATAATGAACTATTATCGTTTAATATTGCTTCTAAATGATGTCTGAAGACATAGTCTCTTCCACCTTCTGTTTTTGACATCTTCTGTACACGATACAAATGTTTGCTGATTTCAGCCTTATTCTTTGGGTTGGACAAATCTATTGTATTTGGGTCGAATCCATGTTCTACATCAGGAAATATGAAATATTCGTTCTGTTTCATTGAGAATAGGAACTTCCATCCTAGTGTTGCATTGTAATCTGTATCTACCACAGGCTGCCCAAGTGCTTTACGGGTCGTTGCCTCTAGGAAGGACACAGCCACATCCTGCAGGATGCCATTATTGTCACGATAAACAGCAATGTGGTGCGTGCTGGATGTCTGTACATAATCGACAGGCCTCTTCCTACCATTTTCATCTGTGATAGGTTGTCCGAAGTGATCCTTGGCTTCATGCAGAGGAATAGCGCTGAGGACACCACGTATTCGTACGTTTTTGATAGTAATTCCCTTCTCTTTGTTCAGGTAGATAGGATTCTCGTCGAGGTTTGAAAAGGCTTTCTTGGCATCACCGTCGAATGCATTTAGTCGCTCTTCAAGAATACGACGGATGCCTACATCTATAATCTTGTCTAATTTCAAATCTGGCGAAACAGGCTTACGGATAGGGTAGTATTCTTCGAAATAGACAAGTTTTACTTTTGGTGGTACTTGTTCTGCATGTTCCTCATCGAGCCATATAGGTTTTTTCTCAAGAGAATTCTTTCCAGTAAAAGCTTTCTTGGGGTCGTTTTCATATTGTGCCAAACGAGTTAATATGGCCTCTCGATAAGCTTTCTTCGCAATTAGTTGTGCTCGTTCAGATGTCATCTTCCCGTCCAACTTCACCATTTCAGTTACATAGTGTTGCGTATGACCATATATGGTTTCGTTATGAAGTTGTCCACGTGGGGTTAGTTGGTTCTTCTTATTTGTTCCACCCTTAATCTTCGACTTATTAACGTTCTGTGTCATCACTTTGTTCTTCGCCTTGATGGAGATGAGAATATCCATAAGTTGGCGTTTGGCTTCGGCTCGGAATTCATCGAGTTTCATAGGTGCGCGGAATCGCAGTTTTCCATGACTATCACGATAGAGATAAAGCTGTTCTATTGCATAGATGCTACCTGATTTATCGCTGCGTGCGTTGAGATTGTTGAGATATTGGATGAAAGCGGGTTTGGTAAATGCTATTGTTAGGGCATCCATAGCATGATGGCGATGGTCGTTACGCTTTGTCCAGTCCTTGATAGTACGGATTTCACGTCCATCCTTATCCTTATATGTCTCTGTGAGTCCTAATCTGTTATACTTTTCCCAGTTAAGTTCCTGCATTACATCGACAATCTGCCAATCTTCGCGAAGGCGATCAGTTATGCTACCTACTGTTGGTGTAACAGTCATTACCAAATCTTCCAGTATCTCTCTTGCCTTCTTTGCAATATATTGTGAGTTTCGAAGGTCGCGATCAATAAATCCTTCAGGAATGTCAACTTCTCGCATAAGTAGTTTATCGTGCTTTCCCTTGCCAATAACACCTCTTCGGTACAGGTCGTCGATTTTTGCCTTATAGTCTTTGGCTCTTTCCTCACCCCATTTGCCCAGAATATAATCGAAGGCTGTTGAATTACTCTTTTCGATGTTTACATCACGGGCTTCCAAGGTTTTGTTTGAAAAGGAGTCGTCGAATAGGCGTGCTTGAGGAATGATGTGCTCTATATCGAAATCCTTGCTGAAGAGTTTCTCCTTTGGAATATAGGTATCTGAGTAGAGCGTTTTAAACCCATTTTCCTTCAACTCCATATATAGTTTGTATCGAATCAAGTCGTTGCGACTGACGTGCTGGATTCCGAATTCTGTTTCCAGTACTTTACGATACTTCTCATTCAAAAGGTTGGCTTCGTTGATGTCCTGTGTCTTCTTCTCACGTTCCTTTGCGCTGTTCTTAAGGTCGCGAGCTAGTTCAATTCTAATCTCATCAGGTTTACCATATTCCTCGCACACGGCATTTACAACGTTTATCATTTGATTGAGAATCTTCTCCACAACGGGGTTGCGGAGATAATTGCGTGGAAGAAGTTCAAGGTGGTCTTTATATTCTCTGTTTTCCAATTCCTCTTTAGTGCGTGAGCGTTCAGAGTGTCTATATCCAGCCTCTTCACATGCTTTGTCATAAGTAAGTCCCTTTTTCAAATGTGGCAGAATCTTCCTCATAGCCTTTGCGCTGAGGCTTCCATAGTCTTCTTGGAACGATATATTTGCCAATACTTGAGCGTATTCTCGCTCGCACTTACATAGAGTCTGTATTTTGGCAATAAGAGCCTCGTTGCCAGTCTTAGAATTGTCACCCTCGTAAGAATATAGTAGATGCCAGAGTTGGTAAAGAGACTGTTGGTCGAAAGCATGTTTTTCCAATGACGAATCGAATCGAAGGATGCCTTCATTAAATCCCAGCAAACTGAATATCTGGCTGGCTATTCCCTCTATATCCCGAGCTGAAAGTTTATTTATATCATAGTCCTCGTGTCCAGAAAGGGCAATGATATTAAAATAAGCACGATAGAGTGCAGCGATGGTGCGGTTTCCCTCAACTTCTTTATAATTCAGGTCATACTTCTTTGCAGCCTTACCAAAAAGGATACTGAGGACTTCCCTTTTTGATAGTTTATCTTTATAAAGTAGTTCGTGCGCGAGGCATTCCATTTCCTCAAGTGAAAGGAAACGTCGCTGTTCCGTTTCAGCAAAAAGGTCTTCACCAGGGGCATCATATTCAACTTGCAGGTTATTGAGTACTTGCCACACCTTAAATTCTTGGAAGAGAGGCGATGATTTGGGACAAACTTTAAGGCCGACAGTCTTCACTCGCTTTTTCCCATCCTCTGTAAGCTCTATCTGATGATTCTCAAATGTACAGATATCAAGCATTGCTTTTTTACTCTTCAAAGGACGTTGGTAGAATATGATGATGTCTCGAATCTTAGTTTTTAACTCAGGAGTCAACTCTGGATGAAACTGTGCCTGGGTTGCCCAAATACGCTCAAATTCCTCAAAATAGTCCTGGCGATAAAATGTTACATTCTTTAGACTATAATGAGGATTATCCTCTATGTGTTCTAAGATATATTGCCCAATTGTTTGGCGGTTGAAATACAATTCCTTCGAACGATCGCTGATAGCTCCTAAATAACCACTACTGCCAGTAATAGCACCGTTTGTATCTGCAATAACATAGGCCAATTCTTCTTGTGAAAGTTTGTTTTTTAGAGCCTCTGTTCGCCATTTGTATTGTTGTAGTTTACGGTTTGTGCCTTTGTTCTCGGCAGTATAAATGCCATATTTTGCAAGGAATATGTTTGCTGTTTTTGTTTTGGACTTTCCCTGTAACTGGTTATAAAATTCATCCGTGAGAATATCAGGATGATAGGCCCTTTGGATTTCCCATATCGTATCAAACTCCGACTGCAGGTCAGAACGATAGAAATCTGGAATATACTTCTTTCCGTCCATAAGAAGTTGATAGGAATATTGCCCAGGAGTGAGATGCTCATCATGAAGCTTCTTGGCAACTTCCATTCCGTCTATCAGCGAACCTTCCTCTGTAGATTTTGCCTTACGACTACTCTTGTATCCGCGTTTTTTGTTAATCATCAGCAGAATACGCGCAAACTCTTCGAGACTGACCTCTTCTGTGACTGCCCTTGCACGGGAGCGAAGTGTGGAGAATGTTGTACGAGGACCATTTTCGGAAAGAACTGTATCATCCTGTATGATGTTGGCTTCTTTTAAACACGAAATCAAATTTGTACGACGTAGTTTATAACGTTGCAGATTACGTCGCATACTCCTCTTAAGAGTACGGTCTGCATTTGTTGTTATGCTTTTACCTTTCTCAAAATTAGTCTGCTCATCTACTGTCAAGGGTACAACTCTTACACCTAAACGAGTTATAGATGATTGTTCTTCATTGTTCTCTGCTTCGTTAACTAAAGCCCATCCTATACTAGTAGTACCCAAATCCAAGCCTAAAATGCGTTTCATATGGTATAAAATTTAAAATTACAAGACAAAAATAGGGAAAATGCTTGAAAAAGATAATATAAAAGTCTTGAAATATTTGTTTGTTCGTAAAATATAAGTACATTTGCATAGATTTTCAGCAATTCACAATAAGGATTATTCCGTTGTGAGAACATCTAGGTTGCCCTCGTCCTTTAACGGGGGCTTTTATTATTATCAATTCTGGCTGTAGAAGAACAACTCTAGGACATCAATGTTTCGAAGATGTTCGAAGCACTATCTCTAATATAATGGTAAGTCTTTGATATTGTTCGGGTTTCGCTTTGCGGGTGACATCACCTCTAAGTTGTGGTTTGATATAGGAATATCAATGATGTTTATTATCGAGAGCAAAGTTACAAAAAAGGCGCTGTCCGTGGGATAGCGCCTTTGTGTGGTGTATGGGTATGGGTTATTCGGCTTAGTAGCTTAAGGGTAAGGAAAAGGCTTTTTTCCTAGATCTAAAATACCGCAGCAATCCTGCGGATTTTATCTAATCGCTTCATGAAGGAATTGTCTTTCTTCATCTGTTGCATGTTATAGTCCGCCTGTAGACCAAGCCATATATTGGCATCCGTTCCAAGGGCTGCCTCCAGTAACAGCGCGTATTCGGTTGTAACAGGGCGCTTGCCGTTAAGTATCTCGTTGAATACGGTATAGGATACGCCCATTTGTTGGGCCAACTCCTTCTGTGTTATGCCACGAGCTATGATTTCGTCCTTTATCATTTCGCCAGGATGAATCAACAGGGATGACATCATTTTATTAGCAGTTCTCAGTTCCGATATATTCATATTACTAGCCATGCTTTATCTTATTTGTAATGATTTGACAATTCCACAATGTTGCAAATAGTGACTATTGGCTCTTCTGTTGTCTCTGATAGAGTGAACTCTATTCTGTACTGGTCATTGGCCCTGATAGAGAATCTGCCTTCCTTGTCACCATGTAGTGCTTCGAAGTTAAGTGATCTGAAGGGGAATAAGTCTTCCTTGCGTTTGGCCTGTATCAGAAACTTAATTCCCTTTTGATACCCTCTTACTATTTGGGGCTGGAACCGGTATTTCTTTAGCCCAGTTTCTCCTTTCTTGTAGAGGTCCTCAAGATATTGTTCTTCGAATGTTACTACCATTTCATGTATTATTTCGCTTGCAAAGATAAACAAGATATTCGAAATTCGCAAAAAATCGAATTAAATTTTTATATACTATATGGATGAAGAAAGAGAAAAGGCGCTGTCCGGTGGGATAGCGCCTTTGTGTAGGGTATGGGGAGGGGGATTGTTATTCGGCTTTGTAGCCGGCAATCTTGGCCATAGCGGGGGCAATCTCGATGTTGTCGATGCGTCCCTGGAAGACCTCGGTGCCGGGACCGATGGCGTAGATGGGAACATAGCCGTTGCTGTGGCCGCCGCTGGCCCAACTGATCATGGCCACCTCGTTGATGATGTTCTTGCAGGTGCCGCACAGGTCGTTGATGCGGTCGCGAACCTTACCGTTCTCGGCAATTGCCTTCTCGATGGCATTCCAGCGGTTGCGGATGCGTTCCTGCTGTTTGTCGTTGAGGGCGATGCCGCCGCCAAGGCCCATCTGCTCCTTCAGCACTTTCTCGACAACGGGCCAGTCGAACTTCTTGGGGTTCTTCTGGTACATGTCGTTCAGGAACCACTTGAGTTCGTCGATGCTCTTGTGCTGGAAGCGCAGCAGGTCGGTGTGAATCTCGTAGGGACCTACCCCCATGGCCATACCGCCTGTCTCGTGGTCGGCGCTGATGACGATGATGGTTTCGTCGGGGTGCTGCTGATAGAATTCGTAGGCCACCTTCACGGCTTTGTCCATATCCAGGACCTCGTTGACGCAGGTGCCGATTTCGTTGCGATGGCAGGCCCAGTCTATCATGCCGCCTTCGATGGCGAAGAAGAAGCCGTCCTTGCCCTTATTGGAGAGGAAATTGATGCCTGCGCGAACAATCTGTTCCAGGGTGAGGTCGTCCTTCGTCTGGTCGAGGGCATAGGGAAGCTGTTCGCTGGCCCATTTCTCGTTCTGCTTGTCGCTCTGCACCAGGATGACTTTGTCGGCCTTGCGACCTTTCTTCTCGTACTCCTTGTAGCCCTTCACGATGGTGTAGCCGGCTGCCTTTGCCTGCTCGTGCAGCGAGGGTTCGCCTTCCTTGGTGTAGGGACGGTGGAAATCGGAACCTGCGAAGAAATCGTAGCCGCTCTTGCAGAGGTCCTTACCCATTTCGTAATACATGTTACGGTCGGGTTGGTGACCATAGAATGCGGCAGGTGTGGCGTGTGTGATGGCTACGGTGGTGGCAACACCCACGGCTTTGCCTGACTGCTGTGCCCAATAGGCAATGCTGGTGCAGGGGGTCTTCAGGTCCTCGAGCACACCGATGGCGCCGTTCTTGGTCTTCTTGCCTGTGGCCAGGGCCGTGCCGCCTGCAGCCGAGTCTGTTACACCATTGGTGGCGGAATACGTGTTAACCAGTCCCACCACGGGAAATTCGGACATGAGGATGGGCTCGAAGCCGATACGTCCCTTCAGGGCTGCCAGATAGGTTTCTGTGACATTGATTTGGTTTACACCCATGCCGTCGCCAATGAAGTAGAATACATACTTCACCTGACTTTCGGCCATAGCAGTCAGAACGAACAGCGTGGCTGCAAAAAGCGAAAAGATGCGTTTTTTCATTGTAAGTATGATTGTTAGTTGATTTGTTGTCGTGTGTTATTGGGCCAGAACAGCATCGGCCAATGCCTCGAGCTGGGGCAGGTCGGCAGCCTTCATGCGACTGCGGATGGTGACCAGCGGACCAACGATTTCGCAGTTCTTCAGCTGGCCAATCATTTCCGTCATGACCTTACCGGCAGAGGGTGCCCACGAGCCGTTTTCGACCAGGGCGAAGCGGCGGCGCTGGAATCCCTTGATTTGCAGATGATAGAGGAAATCGTGCATGGGAGGGAAGACACCAGCATCGTACGAAGCGGCCAGCAGCACCAGAGTGGGGTAGCGGAAGGCGTCCTCGATGGCCTCTGCCAGGTCGTCGCGTGTGAGGTCGCTGACGGCAACCTTCGGGCAACCCTTTGCCTTCAGGATTTCCACCATCTTCTCGGCTGCAGCGCGTGTGCCGCCATGAATGCTGGCATAGGCCACAAATACGCCCTCGGTCTCGGGGTCGTACTTGCTCCAGGTATCGTAGAGACGGACGGCTTCTGCCAGAGCATTACCCCTGAGCACAGGGCCGTGCAGGGGAGCAATGGTCTGAATGTCGAGGCCTGCGGCTTTCTTCAGCACGTTCTGTACCTGCATGCCGTATTTGCCCACGATGTTGAAGTAGTAACGACGAGCCTCGCAAGCCCAGTCGGCAGGCGTGCCGTCGGCATTGCGCGCTTCGTTCTGTATGGCACCGAACTTGCCAAATCCATCAGCTGCGAACAGCACCTTTTCCGTCTGTTCGTAGCTCATCAGCACTTCGGGCCAATGCACCATAGGTGCAGCGATGAACTGCAGGGTGTGCTGTCCCAGGGCAAGGGTGTCGCCCTCCTTCACCACCTGACAGCGACTGGTGAGGTCGGTTTCGGGGAAGAAGTTGGGCAGCATCTTTGTGGCTGCAGCGCTCAGGACAATCTTTGCCTGGGGATAGGCCGCAGCAAGGGCAGCAATGTTGGCAGCGTGGTCGGGTTCCATGTGATGAACAACGATGTAGTCCACCTGGCGTCCCTGCAGGGCGTCTGTCAGGTTCTGCATCCATTCCTGTGACTTTCTCTGGTCGGCGGTGTCCATAACGGCCACCTTCTCGTCCAGAATGACGTACGAGTTGTAACTCATGCCCTCGGGCACGTGGTATTGGCTTTCGAAGAGGTCGATATCCAAATCGTCGACTCCGATGTACTTGATATTATTTGATATATTCATATTTCTATAGTGGCTTCGCCACAGTTCAAAGTTCAGAGTTCTGAGTTCAATCTTCAATTACCACTTAATTTCGCTGGCGGGAACGTCGCAGACCATTCCACCCTGCCAAATGATGAAGGACAGGTCGTCGTGAAGACCTCTGTTGAGCATACGGCGCTGAGCCAGCAGAATGCCCTCGTCGATGCGCTGCTGCATGAGCATCACATCGCATTTCTTGTTATTCTTACTGCTCATTTGGGGTCTGGTATTTGGTTCGTAATGTTTCGAATTTCTCGGCATCCAGGATGACGGGTTTCTTGCCCAGTTCGCCGCTGGCGATGTGTTGGGTGGGGATGCACGAGTTGTCGTATAGTGCCCAATAGTCGACAATGGGCATATACAGGTTAAAGAGATTGGATAGGCCACTCTCGAAACGACGATAGACAACGTCCGTCGGGATGTTGTGTCCACCCTGACTGACGCGTTTGGCCACACGTTGAACGGCCTGTTCGGGGGTTGCCAACTGGAAGAACAGCAACGTAACGAAGTAGCCGCGTTTCTGGGCCTGCTGGATGAGTTTTACGTAGGAACGCGTGGACAATGTTGTCTCGAAGGCAAATGTTTCGCCCTCCTTCAACAGATAGATGACGCGGTCTATCATCAGTCGGCCTGCCTGTATGGCAACGCCCTCGGGATGGAAGGGGGAGAGCCCCTTGGCAATCTCGTCGGCATTCACGAATTCGTGGCAGTCCAGCATCTCGGGCAGGACGGTGAACGAGGCTGTGGTCTTGCCAGCTCCGTTGCACCCGGCGATGATGTAGAGATTCAGTTTCTTATTGTCAGCCATAAGCTTTCAATTTTCTAATCGACGTAGTCGCTTGATTTATTCAAGAATGTTTAATTTTTCAAAAGGTCGGGACGCAGGCGTTTGGTACGTTCGAGACTTTGGGCCAGTTCCCATTCCTTGATATTGGCTTCGTGACCGCTCAGCAGCACATCGGGCACTTTCCACCCTTTGTATTCGGCCGGACGGGTATAGACGGGCGCTGCCAGCAGATTGTCCTGGAACGAGTCGGAGAGGGCGCTCTGCTCGTCGCCGATAGCGCCTGGCAATATGCGCACGATGGCATCCGCCATTACGGCTGCTGCCAATTCACCACCCGTCAGCACATAGTCGCCTATCGATACCTCTTTGGTAATCAGGTGTTCGCGGATGCGATAGTCTATGCCTTTGTAGTGGCCGCACAGGATAATCAGGTTCTCGCACAGACTGAGCGTATTGGCCATGGGTTGCGAGAATTGTTCGCCATCGGGTGTGGTGAAGATGATTTCGTCGTACTTGCGTTCGCTCATCAACTTCGAAATACAGCGGTCTATGGGTTCGCATTGCATGACCATACCCGCAAAGCCGCCAAAGGGGTAATCGTCCACACGACGCCACTTGTTGGTGGAGTAATCGCGCAGGTTGTGGAGGTGTATTTCCACCAGCCCCTTCTTTTGTGCACGGCCCAGAATGCTCTCGCGAAGAAAACCCTCGATGAGTTCTGGCAGCACGGTAATGATGTCTATGCGCATGTTTTTTGCCTTTTGCGACAACAAAGATACGAATAAGTGAGCGGAAATGCAAATAAATTTACTTAACAAACAGTTTCTTTCCTTTTGTGATGTAGATTCCATGATGCGGAAGGCTTATTCGCTGGCCGGAAAGATTGTAGTATGTTTCCAATTTAGGGTTGGTTGCATCTGGTGCTTTAATGCCGGTCAGGGTGTCATCCACTTCTTTCAGCCATTTGGTGAGGTCCTGAATCATCTGGTTGTGATACGTATACGATGGATTAAAACCAAAGCCGTGGCCTCCGGTGCTGAATTCTTTCTTATGATACGATACTTTGTTTCTCCTTAGTGCAGTGATATATTGGCTACTATTCTTTGGAGGTACCGTGCCATCATTGCTCGCCCAGCATAGGTAGGCCATTGGAGTTTCGGCTGTTACTTGTTTCTCATTGCTGTATAGGTCTATGAGTTCTTGAGAGGGGTTGCTTCCTAAGAGGTTCTGTCGCGAACCGGCATGCGTATAACTAGCATCCATCGTGATGACCGGATAGAAGAGAATCTGGAAGGCCGGGATTTCCTCACCCGTAGTATGTGTGGCAACGGTAGAGGCTAAATGACCGCCAGCACTGAAACCCATAACACCAATCTGTTTTGTCCATGTATGGCATTCCTCTGCATGGTCGCGTAAATACTGCATGGCCTCGCGTGCCTCGTTCAAAGGACCATCAGGTGCTGTGGGTGGTGTGGTATAGGTTAGCACAGCTACCGTATAACCCAGTTCATTGAGCATTGGGGCCCAGTCAGAACCCTCATAGCTGCCGGCAACGTATGCGTAACCTCCGCCTGGGGTGATGAGGATGGCACGCCCATTGGCCTTTTCCTCTTCCGACTTGTAGAGCGTAAAAGCAGCACCTGTCGAGAGTCTCACATTTTCTACCGTCAAACTGCCTACTTCACTGACGGTGAAGATGCTGCCCACGTCACTGACGTTGTGCCAGAAACCCAGATGACCACCGGCACCACCATATTCATTGATGTAAGGATACGAACCGTCTGCGGCGAGCAGGAAACCTTTTTCACTCTCTACGATGCTCCAGCGGAATTCTCCGTCTGCCAAGATGGCTATGTCGTTTTCCTTTTCCTCGCTGTAAACCTTCGCGAGAGTCTTGGTAATGTCTGAGCGGTTATAGACAAGGATTCCTTTATAAGGGTCACCTCGGAAGGCCCATTGGTAACTGTCCGAGTGGATTTCCTCCTGAGTAGGTGTGGTGTTGCACTTGTAGCCTTCGTCGGCATTTACATAATCTGCACCTTCGCGTAGTGCAAGGTTGTACCAATGAGCGTTACTCAGGTCGGAAGAGGTCTCGAATGGTAACTGCCAGGTAGCAGTAACGACAACCACATTCTCACCTTCCTTGCTTAGTGTTACGGGCTCTTTGACGGTGTAAGTGGTGTAGGCACGGCGCTCTACGTGGTCGGGTACTTCACTGATAACTTCGCCATCCAAGCCAGTAGCAATCAGTTCCTCAAGCAGGTTCCCTTCACTGTCCTCGATGCGGTAGGTCACGGTGAGCTGATTACTATAATACGTTTCAAGGGCCTGGATGGCTTCTGTAGGGTCGAAGTCACCAATCTCTTCAATGGCGGTTTGATTGCCAGCGTCGCAGCTGTTCCACGAATTCAGCACAACACCCTTTTGCGTTCCAGAGGCAACATTCGCAATATAGCCAAGTGACGTAAGGCAGTAAGGATAGTTCGCGTTTGCTCCCGTATATTGCACCTTGAAAGGCTCAATGACATCGTTCGAGAGTAGAATGTTACTCCATCCGTTGCTGTCCGTCTTTGGGTCGCGATAGAGGAATTTCCCGTCAGCAATGCTGTACAGATACTTCATTCCCCGATACTCGATAATGGCAAATTCACCTTTTGTGGCATCGATGCCCGTCTTTACAGTGTTAGTAACTACGCCATTCTTTGTGCCATAGAAACCACGGGGTGTGGAGATATAATATTTTGCCTCGTTGTTGGACTGAAACAGATTCCATTCGGCCAGCGGCTTCTTAATCTCTACACCATCAGCTTTGATGATTTCCAACAGGCTCCTGGCCCATATCTCGGACAGACGCTTGGCACCCAGCGCATTGGGATGTAGATAGAATGTGCCTGAATTTCCGTTTTCAGCTGTGAACAGCACCTTGTTGTCCTCGAAGAAATCCCAAACGCCACGGTCGCCGGCAAAGACTTGGTCATATTCGGCAATGACTTCGTCAATGTAGGGGTAATAACTGTGCAGACGATCGAGTCCTTCCTGCAAGTACCTCGCACTGTTGTGGGTGTTGGGGCTGTACCAGATGGGGTAGTTCAGCAGAATCTTGCAGGTGGGTACGGCCTCGATGAGCCCGTCAATAATCTTCTTAATATTGTTCTTATAAGTATCGGGACTTACTGGGGCACCCTCAGTTGTGGTACAAGCGCTATCATTGGTGCCCAGCATAATGGAGAAGTACACAAGTCCACCGTTTGCTTTGTAGAAAGCCTTTGCCGCATTGGTAACCTTTGTGAAGTCGTTGCGACCAGGTAGGAATCCAAAGGTGGTAATGCCTGAGTGTCCACCGTTGTATACATTTGTAGTTATGCCTGTAGCTTCCTCTACCAGTGTCCTGGCCAGGATAGGAGGAGCCTGTGTGGCTGCATTGCTCAAAGTGGCACCTGCAGTAATGCTGTTGCCGATGAATACCAGGTTTATGTTTGCTTTCGGGTCAACAGGTTCTTCCTCACCCTCGATGGCGCGATAGACCTGGAAACGGCCTAGGGATACATAAGGATTTCCGTTGCTGTCGTAGCGGCTGCTATTTCCGGCATTTATTGTCTTCTTCACGATAAAACGTACATCGGTGTACTCGCCATCCATGTCTATGTGGGGTGATGTGTAGCGGTCAGGACGGAATGAGGTGAAATCTGCATCCATGTTTTCCAGGTGGATGATATCTGCCCACTCGCCGTCGGGTAGGTTGGCAGCTTGGATAATCATCTCCGTAGGTGTGTCGTATGTGGAATCCCACATTGAGCCAATCATCGAGAAGATGATGTGTTGCTCGGCTTCTTTGAAGTGTACCTGCAGATAAGTGTCGGTGCCGACTGGTGCGGGGCCTGGATTGCTCCACGATGAATGCCATATCTTCTGGTTGGTGCCGTAGCCTTGGCTCTCAGGAAGTAGCAGGTTGCTGGGCGGGAAACCGTTCTCAGAGTTGTTCGACTTTATTTGTGAGGCTTCAGTCAGCAGGGCTTCGCCGGCTTTCCACACAAGCTTTGCCTGGATAGGTACGGTCAGTATGCTGGCCAGTGCCAAAAAGGTTAGTAAAAATCGCTTCATTGTTTTTAAATGTTAGTTAGGTCGGTTATTTGATGTTTATTTTATGTCCGTTGCTGATATAGATACCCTTCGCTAATTTACCATTTACCATTTGACCACGAATGCGGCCGCTCAGGTCATAAACATCATTTTTCATTTTTAATTTTTCATTTTTAATTTCATGGATGCTTGTGGCATCCATAACGAGTTCTGCCGCATTCAGGACGGAGTTGTCGCGCAGGTCGTTCTTATTCACCTTGTGTACGAACGCAACCAAACGACGACTCGTGCCGCCAAATCCCGCTTTCTCTGTCATGGGATAGGTGACGCTGTACGAACCGTTTGCTTCTATGTCGAGCAGGTCGCCGATAGCCTCGTGAGTGAAATAGTGCAGGATTACGCCATTGTGGCGGAACACATCCTTCAGGTCGCTGGGAGCATCGGCATCGTCCATTCCTTTCTGGAAATAGTCTTTCGTGGATATGCCATCCTCGACCAGATAGCACGACAGATAGAGTGGTTTACCCACCAAATCGCGGGCTACACGTCCGCTGACCGTCACCTGGTCTTTGTTGCTCTCTATGTTCACCTCGGCCATAGCGGGCATATCGGCTGCCAATGCCAACGCTTGGGTGTAGGGTTCTGGCGACATATCGCGAACGCCCTGTATGATTTGGTTTTCGCCTTCCAAAATGGAACGGTTGTACATGATGGCGGGGTTGTATTCATTTTCGTAGCCGCCAAAGACGTACAGGATTTCGCGGTCGGGTTGTGTGGTGAACACATCTTCCTGGAATCCCGAGTGGTGGGCCACATAGACGTAGTCACCTGGGTATTCCTGTAGCGCCTTCTCCAGGAAGTAGGCCATCTGCGGACAGTTGATGCAACGCTGGCTGGTGAATTCCTCGATGAGGGGCGTGCGGATGAAATTGTCGTAAGTTACGTACAATTGGGTGGTGCCTGGGCGTCCCTGCTGAGCCTCCTGTCCGTTTATTTGTGTAACGGTGGCTGTCCATGAGGCCGTGGTGCTTTCCGTACTGCCTGCACGCAACTGTGCGTTGACAATGGTGCTGCCGTATGCTGGCAGAGGGGTGGGCAGCGTGATGGTGCGCAACGTGGGGGATTCGGCTCCCTCGCCCTGCATCGCAATCTCGAGATGCTGGATGGGTTCGTTCGTAAAGTTATGTATGTACAGACCACCCAGGAAGTCGCGATCAGGGGCCACCGTCTGCGGATGTGTCGTGTTTTGGGCATAAGCCGTTCGTGCGAAACTGGCGGCAGCCTCTTCTTCCACAAGGGCCAGAATCAGGGGTGTGCCCTTATCGGTATATTCCTCCCATGTCTTTTTGGCAAGATTTACATAACACGACTGTGGCACCGTGGCTGCATTGTAGGCCACAATGGGGTAGGGGGTTCCGATGGTCTCATAAACCTGTAGGCCGAGGAATAGCGGTTGGTCGTCGATGGTGATGGGTTCATCGAACAGCACATCGTTCCAACCTTCTTCGAAGTCGACATATTGGGTACGGATGATATTCCCTATGCTGCCCTGACTGGCCAGAATGCCGGAACGATTCTGGCGAGCCTGCTTATAGGCTGCACGCAGATAGCAGCGGACACCTACCACCTTCTTTCCCTTCATGCGGGCAAGGGCTGGGTCGCTGGAAGGGTCGAAACGGGTCATGCCCTGCACGAATTCGTTCTTGCCGCCTCCCAGTCCCGATATCTCTTCGTTGCTCACATTTCCAGGCGCATAGCCATAGGGTTGTTGTGCTTTGGCGCTGCCTATGAAAATGAGAAAATGAGAGAATGAGAAAATGAGAAATGCTAATCGCTTCATGGAGTTACGAGTTACGAATTACGACCTTCTTGTTCCCATTAATATAGATACCGTTCGTGGGTTTTGCCACCTTTCGCCCCGTCAGGTCATAGACAGAATGTTCAATGTTCAATGGTGAATGTTCAATGGTTACAATTCCTGTGGCATCAACAATGTTGCCTTTGGCGGTATTGAAGACATGCATGCGTTTGCCGCCCAGTTTGCCATCGCGGTGTACGATGCCCACCAGATACAGATTGTCGATGTCCCAATTGGGGTCGAGCAGGGTCTGTAAGGTCTTCTCGAAGTCACCCTCTGCAAGAGGCATTCCTTCCAATGGGGTCAGGATTTCGCGGATGACGTTCGGATGGGTGACATTTCCGTTATATTGTTCCTTTTCCTTCTCGTTCCAGAACAGCTGACTGTCGCTGTCCACATCGCGTTCCATCAGGTAAACGGTCAGTCGTGCCTGTTCTCCCTCGGGCAGAATGCCTTCGGCAATGTTACCCTCCACTTTAGCCGTCATGGTCTCGTTGTCTTCTGCCAGTTCGCCACCGATGGTCAACCCCACAAAGGTGGGAACCTTGGTTGCTGCGGCGAATGCGTTTTGGGCATCGGTTGCGTTAACCAAGACGTCGAACATCGGAGTCGGACTGAAGTTGTATTGGTAGCTGATGTTGTCAGTGGACATGGCGCGGTCTATGCTCATGGCGGGGATGCTCACTTTCGACGAGTCGCCGTCGCACAACAGCAGACTCAGTACGGTGGCATCGTCGTCGCCCGTCATGAACTGGTCGTCCAGATGCTGACAGATGAAGGTGATTTTGCTGGCGTACTTCGTGACTGGTGTTTTAACGTAGTCGTCGTAGTAGCGGGCCGAGCGGTAGTTGTTTTCCGATTCGAAATATTCCACCAACGGACGGCGGGTGTATTGGCTGGCCACTTCTTTGGGCACTCCGATAATGTTTACCGTACGTGTTACGGGATTGGCTACTTCCTTTTTATTAACTTTGGTAATGCTCAGTTCCACGTCGCCTGTATGGAAACAGTAGATGGGAGCCTTGAAAATGCTGCTGGTGGCGCCAACTGCTGCACTTACGGTGAACGATTTATGCCATGTTTCCTCGCCCTGACGGGATGTTAGCTCGATGCTGCTGATGGCTACCGAACCCATGTTCTTGATGCGCATCAGCAAATCGCCGGCTTCGCCTGTATACTGTACACCATCGTCCGTCAGCATGGTGATTGCCGGCACATAGTTGAATGTGCCCTTGGAATCCTTGATGATGAGTAGGATGGGCAATATGCCGCGTTCTTTCATATCTATCCACTTGGGATTTCCCTGTTCGTCATTATCGCCCTCTACCCACAGGTAACAACTGTTGGGTGTGTCGTGGGGGTACAACGTGGGAATGGCACATACGTCTTTCTTCAGGTTTGTGAAGAACCCCACCACCAACTGGTCCACATCTTCTGGAATCTCGTATTCCGTCAGGTTAATGGTGTTCCAGCCCGGATTTGCGTCGCTGTAGTTGTATTTCACTGTACCCTTGCCAGTGGTCAGGTCTTCGCTATTGAAATCCTTGCGCACAAATGCCTCGTAGGTTCCGCTTTGTGTCGAGGTGTCCCACCCCACACGCATTCCTGTGATGGTTCCACCCACGTATGGGGTCAGCATTTCCTTGGTGAGCAGAATGGCACAGCCCACTTTGGCATTGTGGTCCAGGGACAGTCCATCGTATTCCCAAATTTGGTCATCGTACTTCGCATAGCCCACATACACTTTGCCTGTGGTGCTTTGTGCCAAAGTTTGTAAACTGCCCGAAATCATCAGGGCTAACAAAAGGAAACAGGAGTAGAATCTTTTCATATCAGTTAGATTTAGGCAAATTTATTGTTCTTTCCTTGCAAAAATACGGGATTTAAGTCATATTTCCAAACATAGGTCGCGATAAAATCAAAAAAAATGCGTAAGTTTGTATCGTAGAATCCACATAATTAATAATGTATAAGGTAATCATGAAAACAAGATTTGTGGCTTTGGCTCTGACCCTTGCCTTTGTTTCTAGCGCTTTTGCGCAGTCGAATCGCACCCATGTGCTCAGTTCAGAGAACACCTCTTTGGTAGTTACTACCAACGATGGCGGAACGGCTTATTATCAGTATTTTGGTCCGAAGATTCAGGACTCGGACATCAAGGGCTTCTTTGGTGTTAAGTCGAATTATACGGGCAACACGCTGCCTGCTTTTGGTATTCACTCTGCTGGCGAGAAGGCGTTGGCTGTAGAGATGCCAGACGGCAATATGAGTGTCGACCTGGGTATGGAGAGTGTAGAGCGCACTCGCGACGCTCAAGGCGAGGTGCTGGTGCTGACGTTCAAGGACAAGGTTAAAGACTATCCCCTCACCGTAAAGCAGTATTTCAAGAACTATGAGGGTACCGATGTGTTCTCGACTTGGACGGAGATGACCAATGCCGGCCGTAAGGGCGAGATGACGTTGCTCACCTTTGCCAGTGCCGCTGTTCCCCTGACGCGCGAAGATAACTGGGTTACCCAGTTCCACGGTGGATGGGGCTCTGAGAGCTATATGAGCGAGGAATGTTTACCTAACGGACAGGTCGTGTTGTCCGATAAGGCCGGCCTGCGTAATGCCTTCGGTTCGAATGCCGGTTTCATGGTCTCTATCGGAGGAAAGGCTACGGAGAATCGTGGCGAAGTGTTTGGCGGCAACCTGATGTGGAGTGGTAATTACAAAACCCGCATTGTGGCCACGAACAACGGCCTTACGGTGTTCAGCGGAATCAACGAGGAAACTTCCACCTACCATCTGGCAGCTGGCGAAACGTTCCGAACTCCTGAATTCGTAATGGCCTATTCTACCGAAGGCAAGGGTGGTGTCAGTCGTGCCTTCCACCGTTGGGCACGTAAGTATGCCCTGCATGCTGGCGACAAGTTGCGCGACATCCTGCTGAATAGCTGGGAAGGTGTTTACTTCAAGGTAAATCAGGAGGTGATGGACCAGATGATGGGCGATATTGCCAGCTTGGGTGGAGAACTCTTCGTGATGGACGACGGTTGGTTTGGTGACAAGTATCCACGCGATAACGACCATACCAGTCTGGGCGACTGGATGGTGGCCAAGGGCAAGCTGCCGCAGGGCATCAAAGGTCTGACGGATGCTGCCCGTAAACACGGCATCAAGTTCGGCATCTGGATTGAGCCCGAAATGGCCAACACCAAGAGCGAACTTTACGAGAATCATCCCGATTGGGTGCTGCATCAGGACAATCGTCCCATCACAACGGGACGTGGCGGCACGCAGGTGGTACTCGACTTGTGTAATCCCAAGGTGCAGGACTTCGTATTTGGCATTACGGACAATCTGCTCAGCGAGAACCCCGAGATTGCCTACATCAAATGGGATTGCAACGCCGACATCATGAATTATGGTTCACCCTATCTGCCAAAGAACCGCCAGAGCGAAATCTATATCCGCTATCACATGGGATTGCGCAACGTGCTCGAGCGCATTCGTGCCAAGTATCCTGATGTGGTCATTCAGGTTTGTGCCAGCGGTGGCGGACGTGTAACTTATGGTTTGCTGCCTTGGTTCGACGAGTTCTGGACCAGCGATAATACCGATGCCTACCAGCGTCTGTTCATCCAGTGGAGCGACAGTCACTTCTATCCCGCTATTGCTCAAGCTTCGCACGTCAGCGCTAGCCCCAATCACCAGACGGGACGTGTTGTTCCCCTCAAGTTCCGTTTCGATGTGGCTATGACGGGGCGCTTGGGAATGGAACTGCAACCCAAGAATATGACAGACGAGGAGAAGGCTTTTGCCAAACGTGCCGTTGCGGCCTACAAACAGATTCGTCCTGTGGTACAACTGGGCGACCAGTATCGTCTGCTTTCTCCCTACGATCGTGGTGCTGCAGCTGCTGTCATGTATGTGAATCCGGAAAAGACTCGTGCTGCTGTCTTTGCCTATCGCATCGATTATCTGCATGGACAACAACTACTGAAGTTGAAGCTCGACGGCATTGACGAGAATCGCAACTACCGTATTAAGGACCTGACGCCGCAGGACGAAACGCGTCCCTGCAACCTCAATGGTCAGTTGGTTAGTGGTCGTATTCTGAAGCAGGCCGGTCTGAATCTTTCCGGAGCCCTGGGTCGTCCTTGGACCAGTGTTTGTCTGGAACTCACCGCCGAATAATACGACGAACATAGCTGAACGAAAAAGCCGCTGTCCTGTTACGGATAGCGGCTTTTCCTTATCTATGCGCCAATTGCGCAGAACCGATGTTTACTTGCACTCGGTGGCTTTCTGCTCTACGGGCAGGCAGCGCTTGTAGTTTTCGATGTAGCGGTTGAAACCTGCTACGTCTTCGGGTGTCGGACGAACCTCTACGCCTGTGTTGCCAGCGAAGACAACTTGGTCGAGATAATCTGCCAGAGAGAGGTTGTCGTGATTGTTCACCACGTAGGCTGCCAGCAGGGCAATACCCCATGCACCACCTTCGCCAGCAGTTTCCATCACAGAGATGGGGCTGTTCAGGGCGGCAGCCAACATGCGCTGACCCACTTCGGGCGTGGTGAAGTAACCACCGTGACCCATGATGCGGTCTACGCGTACACGCTCCTCATTGAACAGGATGTCGTTACCCAACTTCAGCACGCCGATGGCGCCATAGAGGTGGGCACGCATAAAGTTGGCGAGGTTGAACTTGTCGGTAGCCGAGCGTACGAACAAAGGACGTCCGTCCATCAGTCCGGCAACGGGCTCGCCCGAGAAGTAGTTGTACGAGACAATGCCGCCGCAGTCGGGATCGCCCTTGGCTGCAATGTTGAACAGGGTGGTGTACAGCTCGTTGGTGCTCTGTTTGATGCCCAGCAGCTGCTGATACTCCTTGAAGATGTTCACCCAGGCATTGATGTCGCTGGTGCAGTTGTTGCAATGTACCATAGCCACCAGAGAACCGTCGGGTGTAGTCACCATGTCAATCATCTCGTAAGGCTTCGACAGTTCCTTCTCCAGCACAATCATCGAGAACGAAGAAGTACCGGCAGAAACATTACCTGTGCGCTGACGTACGGCGTTTGTGGCAACCATACCCGTGCCAGCATCGCCTTCGGGAGGACAAACGGGGATACCGGGTTTCAGATGTCCGCTCACGTCCAGCTTCTGTGCACCTTCGGGAGTCAGGAAACCAGCATTCTCGCCTGCATTCAGCGATTTGGGCAGAATGTCGAGCAGCTTCCACGAGAAACCTCTGGGGGCAATCAGCTCGTCGAACTTGCGTACCATTTCGGCATCGTAAGTCTTCGTCTTGGGGTCAACGGGAATCATACCTGATGCATCGCCTACACCCAGTACGAACTGACCTGTAACCTGCCAATGAACATAGCCGGCCAGCGTGGTCAGATACTTGATGTTGGGCACATGCTCCTCGTTGTCCAGGATAGCCTCGTAGATGTGGCTGATACTCCAGCGCAAGGGGATGTTGTAGTTGAACAACTCGCTCAACTCGGCAGCAGCCTTACCTGTGTTCGTATTGCGCCATGTGCGGAAGGGCACCAGTATCTCCTGACGTTCGTTGAAGGCCATATAGCCGTGCATCATGGCCGAGAAGCCGATGGCGGCAAGGCTTTCAATCTCGCAGTCGTACTCTTTCAATACGTTCTTTCTGAGGTCGGCATAGCAATCCTGCAGACCGTACCAGATGGCCTCGGTGCTGTAGGTCCACAAACCGTCCACCAACTGGTTCTCCCAGGTGTGGCTTCCCTGTGCTATGGGCTTGTTCTCGGGGTCGATGAGAACGGCCTTGATGCGGGTCGAACCAAACTCAATACCGAGAATGGCCTTACCGGCTTCAATAACTTGTTTTGCAGTCATATTACTTCAGGGCTTTGTTCAGCATGTAGTACATCTCGTTGTTCTGCAGCTGCTGCTTGAACTCGTAGGTCTTCGTCTCCTTGTTAATCTTGACATACTCGATGCCAACCATCTCGGCGAAGTCTTCCCAGTACTCCTCGGTGATGTCGTAGGAGAAGGCGCTGTGGTGAGTACCACCTGCCAGAATCCATGCGCCGGCACCAATCTCGAACGTGGGCTGGGGAACCCAGAGGGCAGATGCAACGGGCAGGTGAGGCATGGGCTTCGGCTCGATGCACTCAACCTCCTGAGAAATCAGACGGAAGCGGTTGCCGAGGTCAACAACGGTAGCCTTGATACCACGACCGGTCTTCGAGGTGAAGACGAGACGGGCGGTCTGCTGCTTGCGGATACCGATACCCAGGAAGTGAACCTCCAACTTGGGCTTGTCGCTGGCAATCAGCGGGCAAATCTCCAACATGTGGCTCTGCAGGCAAGACGACTGACTGCCGGCGAAGTTGAGGGTGTAGTCCTCGAGGAACGAGCAACCCGTGGGCATACCCTGCTGGATAACCCACAGGGTGCGATACAGACATGCGGTCTTCCAGTCACCTTCGGCACCGAAACCGTAACCTTCTTCCATCAGACGCTGAGAAGCGAGACCGGGAATCTGGTCGAAACCGAGGAAGTTGGGGTCGTCGATATCAGCACCACCCAGGTCGTCGAAGTTGGTGGTGAAGGCGGTAGCACCCTCATCCTTCAGTACGCGACGCAGGGCGATTTCAGCCTTGGCTGCGTTGTGAACCTTCTCCCAATATACCTTTTCGCCGCTCTCGTCAATCTTGATGGTGTACAACTTCTTGTACTCCTCAACGAGGTCGTCTGCCTCCTTGTCGGTAACCTGCTTGAAGTACTCCATCAGACTGCTAACGGGATAGTAGTCAACATGATAACCCATGCGCTGCTCGAACTCTACGCGGTCGCCATCGGTAACGGCCACGTTGTTCATGTTCATACCGAACATCAAGCAACGAACGTTGTGTGCATCGGCAACACCGGCAGCAACGCGAGCCCAAACGGCAATCTTCTTCTGAACGTCGGCTTCCTTCCAGTAACCGCAAACCACCTTGCGGGCTACACGCATACGAGTGCAGATGTGTCCGAACTCGATGTCGCCGTGAGCACTCTGGTTCAGGTTCATGAAGTCCATGTCGATGGTGTCCCAGGGAATCTCGGCGTTGTACTGGGTGTGGAAGTGGAGGAGGGGCTTCTGCAACTGCTGCAAGCCCTTGATCCACATCTTTGCGGGCGAGAAGGTGTGCATCCAGGTGATGATACCTACGCACTTCTCGTCGTTGTTGGCAGCCAGCATCACCTGCTCTACTTCCTTCGAGCTGTTGGCAGTGCCCTTATATACAATCTTCACGGGGATGTTGCCGCTGTTGTTCAGTCCTTCAACCATCTCCTTCGAGTGAGCGTCAACTGCGATGACTGCGTCACCTCCATAGAGCAACTGTGCACCAGTTACCCACCAAATCTCTAAATTTTCAAACATAATTCAGCCCCCCTCTTATCCCCCGAGGGGGAAGACCAAACAGGGGCAATGGGTCTTTGTTAGTAATGTAATATTTAATTATCTATTTTGATTCACCCTTCTCCTCCCCTCGGGGAGGTTGGGAGGGGGTTACTTCTTCTTTTGGCCATAATAAGCGTTGGGGCCGTGCTTACGCATGTAGTGCTTCTCGATGAGCAGGGGATTCATCGTGAGGTTGGGGTTCACGCTGAAGGCTACGAAGGCCATCTTGGCACATTGCTCCATCACTTTGGCGTTATAGACGGCGTTGTCGGGAGAGGTGCCCCACGAGAACGGACCGTGGTTCTTGACGAGAACGGCGGGCGTGTGGTCGGGGTTAATCTTGCGGATGTTCAGAATTTCGTCCACGATGACATTACCTGTTTCCAGTTCGTACTGACCTTTCACCTCGGCTTCCGTCATATCGCGCGTGCACGGGATTTCCTTATAGAAATAGTCGGCATGCGTGGTACCGATGTTGGGGATGTCGCGTCCGGCCTGAGCAAATGCTGTGGCGTAGGTGCTGTGGGTGTGAACCACACCCTGGATGTTGGGGAACGCCTTGTAGAGTACGAGGTGCGTTGGGGTGTCGCTTGAGGGGTTCAGGTCGCCCTCGACCACCTTTCCTGTCTCCAGGTCTACAACTACCATATCGCTGGCCTTCATTTCGTCGTAGCTGACGCCACTGGGCTTAATCACTACAAGGCCCTTCTCGCGGTCGATACCGCTCACATTGCCCCAAGTGAATATCACCAGGCCTTGCTTCACAAGGTCCAAATTGGCCTTAAATACTTTTTGTTTTAATTCTTCTAACATAATCATTTCATGCTTATGCACAGAGAGCGCAGAGAGGACAGAGCACGCAGAGGTTTATACCTTACAGGATTTGTGTTATCCGTTTAATTTTCGTTTAACTCCGTCTATCAGGCGAGGCACATTAAAGTTAATCAGGAGGCCGAGATTCTTATTCGTCAGTTTCAAGTATGTCATGAGTTGGTGTTCACCGATGTTTTGCATCCAATTTACGGATTTCAACTCTAATATAATCTCATTTTCGATGAGAAGGTCAATAACAAAATACTTGTCAGTCAGTTTCCCTTTATAATAAAGTGGTAATCGTACTTGTTTCTGAACTTTTAAGTTTCTTTGTTCCAGTTCTTCAATCAGACAGACTTCATAGACAGACTCAAGCAAACCTGGCCCTAAGAACTTGTGAACCTCAATTGCGGCTCCTATAATGGCCTCCGATATCTTATTCAGTTGTTCTAATCTCTCTTCAGGAATCATGCCTCTCTCTCTGTCGCTCTTTAATCTCTCTGTCTCTGTGACCTCTGTCTTCTCTGTGCTCTCTGTGCTTAATTAATTACCAGAAATACCAATAGAATGTGGCGCAGAGGCCAACAACCACGAGGGTACCGATGATGTCGAATGCACCCCAGCTCTGCTTGATGGAAGCCTTGAAGTCCTTGGTGAAGGTGATGGCATCAATCTGTTCCTTGCTGGGAGCAGGTGTGAACAGGGATACGGCATAGATGAATACCAACAGGAAGACGAGCAGCCAGCACTCGAACACGAGCCAGTTTGTCTGCCAGAACCATGTGGTGTTCTCCCAGAACGCACCTTCCATCGTGGCACGACCCGTGTCGGTGAATACGTTGGTAACCAGGCGAATCATACCGATTACGAAACCGACAATCATGGTGTATTCACCAGCCTTGGGGGTAACTCTCTTACTGAGGATACCGCAGGCGAATACAACAGCCATTGCGGGAGCCAGCAGCGACTGGATGCCCTGCAGGTAGTTGTACAGCGTGTCCATACCCATCATGATGGGTAGCCAGGCGAAGCCCAGAATAACCACTACAACGGTAGCTACACGACCGATAAATACATATTGTGCCTCGCTCAGACCTTGCTTCAGGGGCTTGTAGAAGTCCTCGACGAACAGGGTGGCACAGCTGTTGAAGAAGGCTGCCAGAGAGGCCACCAGAGCGCAAATGAATCCGATGGTTACGATACCCTTGATACCAGCGGGCAGCACCTGCTGTACCATGATGGCAAAGGCTGCATCGGTCTCCTGCATCTGGAAGGCACCTTTCTCGGCCAGTGCTGCTGCAATCATACCGGGGATGAGGAACATGAAGCAGGGGAGTACCTTGAAGAAACCTGCGGCAATGGTACCGCGACGTGCGCGCTTCATCACCTCGGCATTGTCCTCACCGGGAACCTGACCCAGTACACGTTGTACGATGTGCTGGTCGGTACACCAGTACCAGAAACCGATGATGCAGGCACCCAGGAATACCACGAAGCCAGGATATTCGGCATACATCGAGTCACCCTCTTCCCAGTGGAACATGTGTGTGGTGCCGTAGCCGTTATTCAACTGACCGCAGTAATCCATCATGCTGGTCCAACCTTCGACAATGCTGCCGCCGCCCAGGGTAGCCAAACCCAGGAACAGCACGAGGAACGAACCGATGATGAGGATGGGGGTCTGTATGCTGGAGAGGGTCATCACACCCTTCATGCCGCCGAATACGGTGAACACAGCGGTGATGAGAATCAGACCAATGGCTCCGTACCAGAAGTTCAGGCCCCAGAGATATTTGAAGAAGATACCACCCGTCAGGGCTGTTACACTCACCTTCGTCAGGATGTAAGCCACCAGCGTGATGACAGACAGCCAGTAACCCGTACGCTTGGTGTAGCGGAACTTCAGGAAGTCGGGCATGGTGATAATCTTGCCCATCTTGTTAATCAGCAGCTGATAGAAAGGTACGAACAGCCAACCGAGGATGAGAATCATCCATCCCTGCATCTCCCAGTGTGCCATACCCACACCGCTCTTGGCGCCTGTACCGGCCAGACCTACAAGGTGCTCGGAACCGATGTTGGCGGCAAAGATAGCCATACCGATTACATACCAGGGTTCGCCCTTACCGAAGAGGTAGGCCGAAGAGTCCTCGCCCTTTTGGGCTTTCTTGTCTTTGACGATAGAGTGGTACACCGCCCAAACCACGCCAAACAGGCCGATGGCGAGTACCGCCCAGTCGAGCCAAATAAATTCAGTTGAACTCCAATTCATAATGCAGCCCCCCTCTTATCCCCCGAGGGGGAAGACCATATAGGGGCTTGGGTCTATTGTTACTAATAATTATTATCCGTTTTCAAGCA
Source organism: Bacteroidaceae bacterium (assembly GCA_017617235.1). Lineage (GTDB taxonomy): Bacteria > Bacteroidota > Bacteroidia > Bacteroidales > Bacteroidaceae > Physcousia. The sequence goes on from JAFZWQ010000001.1 coordinate 26,970, forward strand.
GTCCTTCTCCTTCCCTCGGGGAGGCTGGGAGGGGGTCTTTATTTTCTTGTTTTCCAGAGCCGGCTCATGTCCTCCAGCGTCTTGCCTTTGGTTTCGGGAACCAGTCGCCATACGAAGATGGCTGCGACAATGCAGATGAGTCCGTAGAGACCATAAGTGAACCAATGTCCGAAGTTCTCATCACTACCGAGGTGCATGTTGAACATCGGCACGAAGGTCGAGCTGACGATGAAGTTGAATATCCACTGGAAAGCCACAGCGATAGCTACAGCACCACCACGGATGGTGTTGGGGAAAATCTCGGCAATGAGTACCCACGTGATGGGGCCCCACGAGAACATGAACGAAGCCGAATAAATCAGCAGCGATGCGGCTGTGACTAAGGCCAGACTCTCGTTGCCGAAGGTGATGGCTACGCCCAGGGCACCCAGCGCCATTCCAAGCGAACCGGAGATGAGCAGCGGCTTGCGGCCCCATTTCTCAACGGTGAACACAGCCACCAGAGTGAACGAGATGTTGATGATGCCCATGAATACGGTCAGCATCATCGGGTCGTCCATACCCATATCGCCAAAGATGCGAGGTGCGTAGTACAGCACGGCGTTGATGCCAACGGCCTGCTGGAACACGCTGAGCATGATGCCCACGAAGATACACATAGCACCATAGGTCATCAGTTTCTCGGTCTTCACCACCATCGTGTCCTTGATGTCCTGCAGAATCTGTGCGGCCTTGCTTGTGCCGTTAATCTTGGCAAGAATACGGGAAGCCACATCGTCGCGACCAATCGATACCAGATAACGCGGAGTCTCAGGAACAAAGCAGATGAGCAGGGCGAAGAGTCCTGCGGGTACTGCCTCGCTTCCGAACATGTAGCGCCATCCTGTGGTCACCGTCCATTGTGCGGCGGGATTGATGGCGGCAATGCCCTTACCCATCTCCTCCACCAGCGGCTGGATGTGGTCGCCCAGGATGAAGAAGTTCACGAAATAAACCACCAGCTGACCGAAGATGATGGCGAACTGGTTCCAGCTTACCAACATACCTCTTATATTAGAGGGAGCCACCTCACCGATGTACATAGGACAGATGGCTGAGGCCAGACCTACGCCGATACCGCCTATCACGCGATAGAAGTTGAACATGATGAGCAGCGAATAGGTAGGCTCACCATAGTTGAAGAACAGGAACTCGGGTTCCATACTGCCCAATGCAGAGATGAAGAACAACAAACCTGCGATAATCAGCGAGCGTTTACGTCCTAAGTTCGTGGCCAGGAGGCCCGACAGAGATGAACCGATAATACATCCGATGAGTGCGCTGGCGGAAGTGAATCCGTGCCAACCGTCGGTATAGGTGAAGTCCTTGGCTTCCATGAAGAAGGCCTGCAGACCCTTTTCGGCACCCGATATTACAGCGGTGTCGTACCCGAAGAGCAAGCCTCCGAGTACGGCAACCATCACAATACTTATCAAATAGCCTTTGCTACCCTTATCTTTCATAATCATTTCATTCTTATGCACAGAGCACACAGAGAAAACAGAGCACACAGAGGTTTATACCTTTTTGGATTTGTGCTATCATCTTCTTCTTTCTCTTTAATCTCTCTGTCTCTGTTACCTCTGTCTTCTCTGCGTTCTCTGTGCTTATTTAACAGAGAACTTATAAGTGCAATGGCTGACGTATGTGTCACCGGGATTCAGCGTGGCGCTGGGCCAGCCTTCCAGGTTGCTCTTGTTGGGCGTGTCGGGATACTTCTGGGTTTCCAGACAGATGGCTGCGTGCTGGTTGTATGTGATGCCCTTCTTGCCCACAGCACTGCCGTCCAGGAAGTTACCGCTGTACACCTGTATGCCGGGTTCGTCGGTGAATACCTCCATCAGGATGCCCGTTTCGGGGCTGTAGATGCTGGCAGCCACCTGGCTCATGTCGCCCTTGGTGTTCAGGCACCAGTTGTGGTCGAATCCGTTGCCGTTCTTAATCTGCTCGAACTCGAAGTTCTTGATGTCCTGACCCACGCTGTGTGCTGTGCGGAAGTCCATCGGAGTGCCCTCTACGGGAGCAATCTCACCCGTTGTCATGAATGTAGCGTCCACCGGGGTATAGGTGTCGGCATTCACGTAGAGGTCGTGGTTGGTGATGGCCTCTTCGGGGTTGCCGTTCAGGTTGAAGTAGCTGTGGTTTGTCATGTTGATGACGGTGGGTGCGTTCGTCGTTGCCTCGTAGCAAATCTCCAGGGCATTGTCGTCCGTCAGGCTGTACACCACCGTTGCTGTTACCTCGCCGGGGAAGTTGTTGTCGCCGTCGGGGCTCACCAGCTTCAGCTGCAGACAGCTCTCTGTGGCAGCCTCCACTTCGTAAACCTTATACTGCCATCCGTCGGGACCGCCGTGCAGACAGTGTCCGAAGTTGTTCTGCGGCAGCTGTATCTCCTTGCCGTCCACGGTAATCTTGCCCTGTGCGATGCGGTTGGCATAGCGTCCGATGGCTGCACCAAAGTCGCTGGGGTGGTTCTCCTTGTCGGCAAAGGTCTGCACGTTGTCGAAGGCCAGCACCACGTCCTTCATCTCACCGTTCTTGTCGGGAACCATGATGCTTACCACGCGACCGCCGAAGTTGGTGATGCACACCTCCATGCCGTTGTTGTTTCTCAGCGTGTAGAGCTTGGTCTCCATGCTGTCAATGGTCATTTCAAAGTCTGCGGGGTTCAGTCCCGAGGCGGTCAGTTCGGCCTCCTGCGTCTTTGTCTGGCACGATGCCATCACGGCCATTGCCGACAGGGCAAAAAGCACGTTTTTTACGATTGTTTTCATACTTTTCTATATTTAATTTAAAGATAAATGCACATTTCGGTCTCAAATATACGAATAAGTGCGCACAATGCCAAATTCTGAGCCGTCAAAATGCCATTATTCTTTAGTTATGTATTTAAAATCCGCCGTATCTGTGGGTTGGAAAAATATGTTCGACCATTCGTCTGAGTATTTAATGAGCTGCACCTCCGTTTTATTGTCGGGCGAGAAGTAGATGTCGTCATCACTGCGATACCCATGGTGCAGCACAATACGGCCGCCCACATCATTACCTTCTTTTTCATAATTCTATTTATCTAATCGTTAAGTTGTTAGTTCACGCCGCTAAGTTACAAAAAAAAGCGCTACTCTCAACGGAATAGCGCCTTTTTTTGTTCAATGTTCAATGTTCAATTTTCAATCTTCAATTTTCAATCTTCAATTTTCAATTTATTACCTTTCGGACGACGACGGTGCCGTCGGGCTTGAGCTCGCGACTGATGACGAGCCCCCTGTGGTTGGCAGAGACGCGACGGCCCTGCAGGTCGTATGTTGAGGTGAAGGGCAGGGTAGTGGTCGGAAGCGTCTCGATGCCAGAGCCCTCTTCTACCACGTTGAAGTAGATGGCAGTATCGTCTATTGGCATATAATTAGAACTTCCGTACAGATTATAGGTCAATATCAGATAGTATCTGCCTCCAACCTCCAGGTTGTCGAATGAATCCGTACGTGATTCGGACTCCCCGACACCCAGCGTTATATTAACGCCCTTGTATTTCAGATATTTGCCCTGCCCCGATGCATCCACCTGATACAGTTCAATCCACAGGCCACCGTTTTCCAGAGCAGCCGTTCCTGTGTTCTGAACCGTGTACTCGGCATTCACCGTTGTCCCTTCTATGTCGCCGTTGGCGTTGGCATTGGTCAGGGCGATGCTGCCCGTCATGACGGGTGCAGGTGCCGCGGGATCTACGACATCAAAGTACGTATTGTTTTCATTTAAATATGTATAGGTTTTGCCCCCGTCTAGGGTATATCGTAGATTCACGCAATAAGCGCCGCCAAACTCCAGGTTTTTAAATGATGTTCTGATGGTGGCGTTGTTGCCAGGGTTGATGTTTGCTATTTGGCTTTTGTAGTCAATCCTGTTCCACTTTTTTGTCTCTGTGTCACGTTTATATAAAACTATAAAGACCCAGTCATCTACGAAGGCTCCATCGCCAATATTCTGGAACTCTGCCGAGATGTTGACTGTGGTCTCTTCCACAACGTTCTTGCTGTTGGCATTGGTCAGGGTGGTGGTTCCCGTCAGCAGCGGCTTTACACCTTCATCTTCTTCTATGATGGTGATGCTGCCTATGGCAAAAGTGGTAAATCCCCCATCATCGTTTTTTAAATACAATTTCAATGTCTTCGTACCTGCAGATTTCGGCTTAAAGTCGATGTCGAACGTTGCTGTTTCCCCAGCTTCTGCCTCAAATATCCGTCCGCCTGCGATGACGTTGTCAACGGCCAGATAGACATAATTGTTGAAGTATGAACCGTTGTTCGTAATCTGTGCCTGCACATTCACCGTGGTATAGATTTTTGTGCTGTCAATGGGAGCAAATGTTCCGCTCAGGTTGATACTGGGTTCCGTCAACGTCAGCGTATTGCCGCTGATGGTGGCTTTGATGCGATAGACGTTCGATCCCCAGCAGGGTTCCCAATCTTCAGAGTTTTCAGTATAACTCACTGGGGTAATATAATAGTCGCCGTCTTCTAAACCCGCCCCAAAGTCGAAAGAATCGAACAGTAATGAACTATGGCCATAATAAGGCATAATCGTTTCTTCCGATTGGGAAACCAGCATTTTTACGGCCTCTCCACCAGGTTTGTACAATCCAAGGCCAAGACGGAACTGATGTTCAAAGCAGGTCTGGTTGTATCCTCGGATGCTGATAGATAGCCCTATGAAGTCTTCCGACGGGGAATTACGTACGTAGCTGCTTTCTCCCTTATTGGTAATGCCCAAGATGTCGAACCGCTCGGCAAACTTCTCGCCCGTGCTGTGCTGTATACCCACGAAGGCCGCCTGTTCGAAGCTATAACCGTCATCGCCGTATGAGTAAGTGAGACCTTTGCTATTTGGATTGAGCACAGACAGCAGGTAGTATCCGTTGCCATCGCCGTTCCATCCCCAGTTGATGTGGAACATACCGTCGCCGTCGTAGCCGTCCACCACAAAGCCATGGCCACCATATGTATGAAATCCTAAATAGAATACTGGTCGGCTGTTGGCCAATTCGTCATAGATGAGATTTTCCCACTCACTGGCACTGAAGTCAACGCGTTTCTGCTCGTGCACGGTCTCGTCATAGCCGAAATAGTCTTGCAGCACTTTGGCGACCAGATTGGCAGGAGAACCACTGGCCTCTGCATGATATTCCGTCTGCATGGCATAACCGCAGAGTTTCATCAGCGTGGCTACGGCATTCTTCTGTGCTGTTGTCGAACTGCCTTTGTAGTCATCGAGCATGTTGTCCCAGTCGATGTCCGTCACGGGAATCTCGGGCATGTCGATGCTATCGGAATCAGTGGTATAGGCAGGGATGGTCTTTGTTGTGCGGTCGGGATACTTGTAGTAGTTCAGAATCTGTGCCATTGCCGTAGCTGCACATCCCGTCGGAGCCTGTATCCCATCGACTATAGGACACATATCATTATAAGGTGTTTCCTGAGACCACGTGGTTATTAGCAGCGGGTCGATGGCCTCATGGATAGTGCTCGTCGCCTGGGCTGCCGGATATTTGTCGAGCAGGCTCATCTGACGTTCATAGTCCTCCAGCCACGCCTGCATGTTGCTGGGGATGTTGTCGGCATCGAACTGACCGTCATCGGCATAGCCCAGGATGGCAGGCGTGCGGTCGTCGCCCGAGGCAATCACAAAACCCTGCCCCTCACCCACGTTGAACACGTAGTAACTGGCAGTGGCTTGTGCACTCTGTAACTTCAGCGGGGCACGTGCCGCCTTCAACTTTCCACCTTGTGCTATTCGCGGACGACTGTTCACAAACACCCGCGCCCGCTGCATGGCCTGTTCCTGGCTCACCGGCGCTGCCATCAACACCATCGGCAGCAGCAACAACCAAATTCCAAATATCCGTCTCATATCATTATTTGTTTTAATTCAGATTTAATATCAGGTCGTAATATGTGCTATTTTTTTGTGTTTTGCATCTTTGATGCAAAGATACAACATTTATTTCGTTCTTCCAAATTTTCCTCCACCTTTTTTATAAATATTTTAGAAGTTTAGCTGTTAGCCGTTCGCCCTTTGCCGTTCGCCCTTTGCCGTTCGCCGTTAGCCCCCCAACGCTAGGCGCGGAGCGATAGTATCGCGAGGCGGGTAGCGTTGTAACGCTCGGGCGGTAGCGTTGGTACGTGGGGTGGGAGTTGTTTTTGCAATCGGATGGATACAGAATACAGAATACAGTTTTCTCATGAGCACATGAAAATATGGACGTTGAAAATTTACTATATATAATTAATTATATATAGTAAAAATTATTTCACCCATTCTTGCCAAGTGATGATACCCGTCCCCTAAAAAACTGTATTCTGTATTCTGTATCCAATTGTGTGTCTTTTGGGGATTTAGTTGACTCTCCCTGCTGGGATGAGTTGACAACTTTCACTGGAGAGTTTGACTCTTTTCCTGAAAGAGTTGACTGTTATAAAAAAAGCTCCATTTCATCGGGGATTTTGCCATGCGGCGGGGGATAACTTTTATACCAAAGGTATAAAAAATGATATTTTTGACCAAAAAATAAGGTGCGATTCCATTGGGGGAGGGATGGCGCTTTTTTTCAGTTTCTGAGATTATTTTTTGTTTTCGTGTAGTTTTTCGTACCTTTGCCGCGTCTAATGGGTGAATGGATTCAAAAACAGACGAAAGAATGACAACATTAGAGAAAGAGTTTGCGCAAACCGTAGCGGAACACAAGAGCACGATTTACAGCATCGCCGCTACCAGAGAATCCTCGACCAAATAGATGCCCTTGGCGGTAATGCATAATTAAAGAAGAAAGGCGCCATCACATGCGGATGGCGCCTTTCTGTGTGTAGGGTGGGGGATTAGAGGAGACGGCGGGCTCCGTCGCCAATGACTACGTCGATGACGATGGGCTTCTTGCCGTACTTCTCGAAGAAGCGCTTCTGGACAACTTCCTTGAAGTGGTCGTAGATTTCGTTGGCTACCAGGTTGATGGTGCAGCCACCGAAGCCGCCACCCATGATGCGTGAGCCGGTTACGCCCTCTTCCTTGGCAACATCTACCAGGAAGTCGAGTTCCTCGCAGCTAACTTCGTACTCCTTGCTGAGGCCGTAGTGGGTGTCGTACATCATCTGACCTACGAGCTCGTAGTCGTCCATTTCCAGGGCCTTGCAGACTGCCAGCACGCGAACTACCTCGCCGATGACGTAGCGGGCGCGGTTGTACTCGTCGCCGGTAATCTTACCGCGAACCTCCTCGAGCATCTCCATCGTGGCATCGCGCAGGGACTCTACCTCGGGATGAATGGCCTTGATGACTTCGGCTACGTGCTCGCACTGCAGACGGCGCTCGTTGTAGGGGCTGCCGGCCAGTTCGTGCTTGATGCAGCTGTTGACGAGCATCAGCTTGTAGCCCTTCGGATGCCAGGGGAAGTAGGCAATCTCGCCAGAACGGCAGTCCATACGCATGAGGTTGCCGGCCTTGCCCAGACAGCTGATGGCCTGGTCCATGATGCCGCAGTTGCAACCGATGTACTTGTGCTCGGTGCGCTGACCTACGCGGGCCAGTTCCATGCGGTCGATCTTGTTGTCGCCGAACATATCGTTCAGGGCAAAGGCATAGGCGCTCTCCAGAGCTGCGCTGGAGGACATGCCGGCACCCAGGGGTACATCACCTGCGAAGGCGGTATTGAAGCCCTGTACGGGAACACCCAGAGCCATCATCTCGCGGCATACACCGTATATGTAGCGTGCCCACGTGGCGTTGGGGCCCTTCTCGTCGTCGAGCGAGAATTCAACCTTATCCTTCAGGTCGATACTGTAGGCGCGGACATTGCGGGTTCCATTGGCCTTCAGTTCGGCTATCATGCCCTGTTCTACGGCTCCGGGGAATACGAAACCGTTGTTGTAGTCGGTGTGCTCACCGATGAGGTTGATACGGCCAGGTGCGGCATAAACATTTCCTGTGCTTCCGTCGAAGTGCTTGATGAAGCGGCTCCGAACATCTTCGATAGTTAATTTCATAGTAATAAACGCGACCCCCTCCCCGTTCCCTCCCCGAGGGGAGGGCGTATATACTATTGGGGGGGTAAGGTCATTTTTTAAGTTAATATTAATGTTTTTATTTTTTCTAAACTAACCACGCCCCTCTCTGGGAGGGGAATGGTGGTGGGGCTTTTATTCTACGGGAATGTCGGTGTTCACGTTCTTACTGCCGATGAGGGCGTAGTAGAGGATGTAGGCTGCGCAGAGCAGGGGTACCCAGAACGAGATGAGGTAGGAACCTGTGAGGTCGGCTACCAAACCCTGGATGCCCACCATGATGGCGAAGCCGCAAACCATGGTCATGAAGGCACCGGAAGCAATGGCGGTGTACTTACCCAGACCCTCGGTGGCGAGGTTGAAGATGCCGCCCCACATGACGCTGGCGCACAGACCTACCAGCAGGAAGCAGAAGATGCCAACAGGCACGTTGCCCCACAGAATGGCCATGTTCGTGTAGTCGATACCGGGAACGCTGACGGCTATCGTGGTGGGCAGGTAGATGCCTAAGAGTATCAGGATGATGGCTGCGCTGGCTACGAAGGTAATCATGGCCTTGGTGCTGACCTTACCACCCACGCTGGCACCGACGAAACGGCCGATGAGCATGAACAGGAAGTAGATAGAGGCCAATGTGCCTACATAACCGGCATCCATACCCATACCGGGAGTAGCTGCATCGCCGGCAGCTGTCAGATACTGCAGAATGTAGCCGGGAATACCCATCTCGACACCACCGTAAAGACCGATAGCGAGGATGCCCAGGTTGAAGTGACGGAAAGAGAATGCAGAGTGCGGGTCTTTCTCGCCAGTCTTTGCGGCAGAAGCCTGCTGGGGCTCTTCGATTTTGGTGAAGAGAATAACGATGAATGCAATAACAAAGATGGCAAGGGCAATCATCAGGGCAGGAGTAGCGTCAGAAATCTTTGCCTTGGCTGCATCGCCGATGAGGGCACCCATGATGATGTAAACAGCTACGGCAGCGGTGCTGTTGAACACACCACCGGTCTGGATGAGCTGGTTACCCTTGTTGCCACCACCACCCAGCAGGTTCAGCATGGGATTTACAACGGTGTTCAGGATGCACATGCAACCACCCGAGATGAGGGCTCCAACCAGATATACGGCCATACCGCCCCAACCGGAAAGCCACTGTACGATGATACCCGTGATGCCGACCAACAGTCCGATGAGGGCTGTCGTCTTGTAGCCCCACTTCTGAATCATCATGCCGGCAGGGAATCCCATAACCAGATAGGCCATGAAGTTTCCATAGTTACCAATCATGGCCATGAAGTTGGTGGTTCCAAACTGGTTCTTCACGATTACGCCCATAGGCGAACAAAGGTTCGTCACGAAGGCAATCATGGCGAACAGGGCTATCATGACGATGATGGCGCCCCATTGTTTCTTTTGTTCCATAATAAAAAACTCGACCCCCTCCTCATTCCCTCCCCGAGGGGAGGGCGTATATACTATTGTGGAGTTAAGGTCATTTTTTTAAGTTATTAATTAATTGTTGTTTTCATCAGTATAAGCTCCCTCCCCTCGGGGAGGGAAGGGGTAGGGGTCTTACTTGTCCGTTCCGAACTTGTAGATGGTCTTCTGGGTGTAAACCTCACCGGGACGCAGCACTACGCTGGGGAAGTAGGGACGGTTGGGACTGTCGGGGAAGTGCTGAGCCTCGAAGCACAGGGCAGAGCGGCGGGGAGCCGTGCAACCATGCTGCAGGGGATAGCCCGTAGCCCAGTTGTCGCTGTAGAACTGTACACCGGGTTCTGTGGTGTAAACTTCCATGGTGCGTCCGCTGACGGGTTCTGTCATCTCGGCAGCCAGCGTCAGTTCGCCCGGTTCCTGCTTGTTCAGTACGAAGCAGTGGTCGTATCCGGCTCCGTTCTTGATTTGTACGTCGTCGGCATCGATGTCCTGACCAACAGGCTTCGGGGTGCGGAAGTCGAAGGGCGTTCCGTCAACCTTCAGGATTTCGCCTGTGGGAATTGATGTGTCGTCGATGGGCACATAGTGGTCGGCATTGATGCGCAGGATAACGTTCGTGGCCTCGGGCGTAGGATTCTGGATGCCGCTGAGCGAGAAGTAACCGTGGTGAGTCATGTTCACAATGGTCTTCTTGTTCGTCATACCGCGATAGTCGATAACCAACTCGTTGTCGTCGGTCAGCGTATAGCGCACCGTCATCTTCAGCTCGCCGGGGAAGCCTTCCTCGTAGTAAGCGAAGACGTAGCGCAGAACCAGTTCATGCTCGTTAATCTGTTCGGCATCCCAGACACGGGCGTGAGCACCCGTAGGACCGCCGTGCAGCGCGTTGGGGCCGTTGTTGATGGCCAGGCTGTATTCCTTGCCATTCATCACGAACTTGCCTTTGCAAATGCGGTTTCCATAACGTCCGATGAGAGTGGAGAGGAAAGGTTCGGGGCTGGCCACGACATCCTTGATGTTATCGTGCCCCTGGATAACGTTACCCATCTTTCCGTCGCGGTCGGGTACCATTATAGACACAAGAGCACCACCATAGTTGGTGATGTCCACTTCCATTCCATTGTTATTCACGAGGGTGTACAGATCGGTTTGCTTTCCCTGTACAACGGCCTGAAAATCTTCGCGCTTCAGGCCAGAGATGTGTTGTGGAGTCATCGTTATTAAGGTTTAAAGTTAATCAATTGCAATCGCAAACTTACTGAAAAACTTTGAACTTTGCAACGATTCGGCCGAAAAAGTAATAAACTTTAATCTATTTTTGCAAAAAAGTGAGCAGGTCGGCTACAATGAACGAGGAACCGCCTACGAAGATAAGGTCGTTGGACGAGGCTTCGCGCAAAGCGGCCTGATAGGCTTCGGAAACAGTAGGGTAGATGTCTCCCCGAAGCCCGAATTCACTGGCCAGCGCGGCAATCTCCTGTGCCGGCATGGCGCGTTTCACTGAGGCCTGGGTGAAGTAGTACAAGGCATCCTTGGGCAGGAGGGAAAGCGAGGTGCGAACATCCTTGTCGCCCACCATTCCGAGAACTATCCTTAGAGAGTTCCGAGTGCTGAGTTCTGAGTTCTGAGTTGTATTTCGTATTTCGTAATTCGTAACTCGTAACTGTTCCGAAATGTATTGGAGGCCAGCGGGGTTGTGACCCGTGTCGCAGATGACGGTGGGGTTGTCCTGAATCTTTTGCCAGCGTCCCATGAGACCTGTGAGCTCGCATACGTGTGCGAATCCGTTATGAATGGCTTCGATGGACAGTTGCATATCCAACTGTTGCACGGCAGCCAGAATAGTCGCTGTGTTGCGTTGCTGGCACAGTCCGCCAAGCTGGGTGTTGAAGGTTCCGAAATGACGCGTTTCGCAGGTGCCGTTGCCCCAGTTTATGATTTCATCCTTTTCTTCAGCAAATGTTATGGAAGTGTTGACTTCCAATGCTTTATCGAGGAATACTTTTCGAATCTCCGGATGCTGAAGTGTTGCCGTATCGTTGTTCCTGGTTTCGCCAATCACAACGGGTACACCGGACTTGATGATGCCCGCTTTTTCGTGAGCAATTTTCTCCAGCGTATCGCCCAGGAATTGGGTGTGGTCGAAGCTGATGTTGGTGATGACGGAAAGCTGTGGGGTGATGATGTTGGTGCAGTCGAGTCGTCCGCCCAGTCCTACCTCGATAACTGCAAAATCCACTTGCTGTTCCTTGAAGTACTGGAAGGCCAGAGCCGTTGTAAGCTCGAAGAACGAGGGGTGCAGGGGTTCGAAGAACGAACGTTCGTTTTCCACAAAGTCAATGACACGTTCCTCGGGTATCATCTCGCCATTGACACGAATCCTTTCGCGGAAGTCCACCAGATGGGGACTGGTGTAGAGACCCACCCGATAGCCTGCCGATTGCAGGATGGCTGCCAGCGTGTGGCTGACGGAGCCCTTGCCGTTGGTGCCTGCCACGTGGATGGTGCGATAGGCCCGATGGGGATGTCCGAAATGTTCGTCGAGCGTACGGGTGTTTTCTAACCCCTCCTTATACGCGCCAGCCCCGATGTTTTGGAACAACGGGGCTACATTAAACAGATAATCTATAGCTTCGCGATAGGTGACCCCACCTCCTTGCCCCTCCCGGGGGAGGGGAGTAGTCACCTCTTCTCGTTGATTTCTACTTGTCATGTTTAATTGTATATACGCCCTCCCCTCGGGGAGGGTGAGGGGTAGGGGTCCCTTAGCTAAACATTGCCTTGAACTTCTCGAATACCTTTTTACGGCACGATTCCGAGGGACGGAAATTGTCGCTCTTGGCGAATTGCTCCATAGCTTGTTTCTCCTCCTTGTTCAGCGTTTCGGGGATGTACACGCTGATGTGTACAATCAGGTCGCCTACACCGTAGCCATAACCCTGAACTGCGGGCAAGCCCTTTCCACGCAGGCGAACCACCTTGCCGGGCTGGGTGCCGGGCTCTATCTTGATGCGCGCCTTGCCGTCTAGCGTGGGGATTTCCACCGAACCGCCCAAAACGGCTGTGGGAACGTCGAGCAACAGGTTGTAAACAAGGTTTTGTTCCTCGCGCACGAAATCCTTATGGGATTGTACTTCGATGAACACCTGGATGTCGCCGGCTACTCCGTTGTGCTTTCCGGCATTTCCCTTGCCGGGAACAGTAACCACCATACCGTCGGCAACGCCTGCAGGAATCTTTACTTCTACGACTTCCTCGCCGGTTACTACACCCTCGCCGTGACATTTCGTACACTTGTTCTTGATGGTGTGTCCCTCGCCGTTACACGTGGGGCAGGCCTGCTGGGTTTGCATGCGGCCGAACATCGAGTTTACGGTACGTACCGTGTAACCCTTGCCGCCACACGTCGGACAGGTCTGTGTCTGTCCGTCCTCTGAACCGCTGCCGTGACAATGGTCGCAGGTGATATTCTTGCGCACCTTGAACTTCTTGGTTACGCCTGTGGCTACTTCGTTCAGCGTCAGACTGACCTTCAGACGCAGGTCGCTGCCGCGATAGACTTGCTGTCCACCACGACCTCCGCCGCCTCCGAAACCTCCGAAGTTGAACTCGAAACCGCCGCCTCCCATGCGTCCGCCGAAGATATCGCCGAACATCGAGAAGATGTCGTCCATGTTCATGCCGCCAGCACCGTTGAAGCCACCTCCCATTCCGTTCAGACCTTCGTGTCCAAACTGGTCGTAACGGGCACGCTTCTGTTCGTCGTGCAGCACATCGTAGGCTTCAGCCGCCTCCTTGAACTTCTCCTCGGCTTCCTTGTTGCCGGGGTTACGGTCGGGGTGGTACTTGATGGCCATCTTCTTGTAGGCGGCCTTTATTTCTTGCTGTGTGGCGTTCTTCTGTACGCCCAGCACTTCATAGTAATCTCGCTTTGCCATAATTCTTCCTCCTTAGATTCCCACTACCACTTTTGCGAAGCGGAGTACGGTGTCGTTCAGCATGTAACCCTTCTCCGTGCAGTCGATAACCTTACCTTTCAGCTCCTCCGACGGGGCGGGGAACTGGGTGACGGCTTCGTGGAAATCGGTGTTGAAGTCAGCACCTTCCGTCTTCATCTGCGTTACGCCTTGTGCCTCCATCACCTTCAGGAACTTCCTGTAGATGAGCTCTAGGCCTTCGCGCAAACTATTCTCTGTGGCCTCTGTTTGCTCTGTGGTCTCTGTGTTTCCCGCATGGGAAAGTGCACGCTCCAAATCGTCGATTACGGGCAGCATGGCCTCAAGAACTTTCCGACCTCCGTTCAGGATGAGCTCGGCCTTCTCCTTGACGATGCGTTTGCGGAAGTTGTCGAACTCGGCCTGTTTGTACAGGCGTTCCTTCTCCAATTCTGCCACACGAGCCTCGGCAAGTGCCAATTTGTCCTCTATGGTTTCTTCCTGAGGTTCCTCGGTTTGGGGCTCTTCTGACTTAACGGACTCGTTATCAACGTTTTCCGTCTCGATATTCTCTTCTTGGACTTTTTCTTTGTATTCTGTTTCCTTATCCATAGTTATAAATTAATGCTTTGCCTGTCGACTAACAAAAACCTTGCCAAAGATACATTATTATATATTATTTCCCCCATTTTTACGCGATATTTTACAATTTAGGATGTTTTTTTCCACAATCCTTTGCACATTGATTTCTTATTCGTATCTTTGCAGAAATCATTACCAAATTAACACATAACATTAATACATCAAACATGAGTCAGAAAAGAGTTTACACCTTCGGAAACGGACAAGCCGAAGGTAATGCCCAGATGCGTGAAGCACTGGGTGGTAAGGGTGCGAACCTGGCCGAGATGAACCACATCGGTGTGCCTGTTCCTCCCGGTTTCACCATCACCACCGACGTATGTAACGAGTATTACGAAGTTGGTCAGGAGAAGATTATGGAGCTGCTGAACGACGATGTAATGGCCGCTGTTGCCCACGTCGAGAAGCTGATGAACTGCAAGTTCGGCGATGCTGCAAATCCCCTGTTGGTCAGCGTTCGTTCGGGTGCCCGTGCCAGTATGCCCGGTATGATGGATACCATCCTGAACCTGGGTCTGAACGACGAGGTTGCCGAGGGTATGGTGAAGAAGACCAATAACCCCCACTTCGTATATGACAGCTACCGTCGTTTCGTACAGATGTACGGCGATGTTGTGCTGGAGATGAAGCCCGTGAACAAGACCGACATCGACCCGTTCGAGGAAATCATCGAGCAGGTGAAGGCCATCCGTGGCGTGAAGCTGGACAAGGACCTGAGCGTCGAAGAGCTGAAGGAACTGGTCGTCCGCTTCAAGAAAGCCATCAAGGAGCGCACTGGCAAAGATTTCCCCAACGACCCCGTAGAGCAGCTGTGGGGTGCCATCTGCGCCGTGTTCCGTTCATGGATGAACGAGCGTGCTATTCTCTATCGTAAGATGGAAGGCATACCCGACGAGTGGGGAACCGCAGTCTCAGTCATGGCAATGGTGTTTGGTAACATGGGCGACACTTCCGCAACGGGTGTTTGCTTCAGCCGCGACGCCGCCAACGGTGAGCCTCTGTTCAACGGCGAGTACCTCGTCAATGCTCAGGGCGAAGACGTTGTTGCCGGTATCCGTACACCGCAGCAGATTACTAAGATTGGTTCACAGCGCTGGGCTGAGCGCGCCGGTATCTCTGAGGCTGAGCGCGTTGCCAAGTATCCTTCGATGGAGGAGGCTATGCCTGATGTCTATGCTCAGCTGAACCAGATTCAGCAGAACCTGGAGAACCACTACCACGACATGCAGGACATGGAGTTCACCGTCCAGGAGGGCAAGCTGTGGTTCCTGCAGACTCGTAATGGTAAGCGTACCGGTGCTGCTATGGTGAAGATTGCCATCGACCTGCTCCACGAGGGTAAGATTGATGAGAAGACTGCCATCCTGCGTTGTGAGCCCCAGAAGCTCGACGAGCTGCTGCACCCCGTATTCGACAAGAAGGCCCT
>JAFZWQ010000021.1 GCA_017617235.1 Bacteroidaceae bacterium
AGTTGAAGCCCCACTGATTGCAAAGGCCCGCAAGGCCGGACACTTCGTCATCATCCGCGTTGGCGAAAACGGAGAACGCATCCCCCTGACCATCGCAGGAAGCGACCCCAAGGCAGGCACCATCACGCTGGTTATCCAGACCGTAGGTGCATCCACCAGCAAGCTGTGCGCCCTGAACGAGGGTGACTACATCACTGACGTGGTAGGTCCCCTGGGACGCGCCACACACATCGAGAACTTCGGTACGGTGGTTTGCGCAGGCGGTGGCGTAGGCGTTGCCCCCATGTTGCCCATCATCCAGGCTCTGAAGGCTGCCGGAAACCGCGTTATCAGCGTACTGGCAGGCCGTTCGAAGGACTTGATTATCCTGGA
Source organism: Bacteroidaceae bacterium (assembly GCA_017617235.1). Classification (GTDB taxonomy): domain Bacteria; phylum Bacteroidota; class Bacteroidia; order Bacteroidales; family Bacteroidaceae; genus Physcousia. The sequence continues at coordinate 373 of JAFZWQ010000021.1, forward strand.
GGACGAGGTGCGCAAGTCGAGCGACGAGGTCATCATCATGACGGACGACGGTTCGTATGGCCAGAAGGGCGTAGTGACCGTAGGTATCGAGCAGGTTATCCAGCGCGAAAAGGTGGACAAGGTGTTCGCCATCGGTCCTGCCATCATGATGAAGTTCTGCTGTCTCTTAACCAAGAAATACGAAATCCCCACGGATGTGAGCCTGAACACCATCATGGTGGACGGTACGGGTATGTGCGGTGCCTGCCGCATTACCGTTGGAGGCAAGACACGCTTTGTGTGCGTGGATGGTCCTGAGTTCGACGGACATCAGGTGGATTTCGACGAGATGCTGCGTCGCGCAGGTGCCTTCAAAGCCGAGGAGCTGGCTGCAATGGAGGCCTATCAGGCTGCATTGGCAGAACCAGTGCAAAGTGCAAAGAGCGAAGTGCAGGAGAATATCAACTCTGAACTCAGCACTCAGAACTCAGAAGTGGAAAACGCTCCCCTATCCGAGTTGACGGACCGCAACGCTGCATGGCGCGAGGAACTGCGCAAGAGCATGAAGGCCAAGGAGCGCACCCAGATAGAGCGCGTGGTGATGCCCGAACTGGACCCCGTATATCGTGCCACAACACGTACAGAGGAGGTAAACCAGGGACTGAGCGTAGAGCAGGCACAGCGCGAAGCAAAGCGCTGTCTGGACTGCGCCAACCCCACCTGTATGCAGGGCTGTCCCGTTAGCATCAACATCCCCTCGTTCATCAAGAACATCGAGCGTGGACACTTCCTGGATGCTGCCCGTGTGCTGAAGAGCACCAGCTCGCTGCCCGCCGTCTGCGGTCGTGTTTGTCCGCAGGAGAAACAGTGCGAATCGATGTGTATCCACCTGAAGATGAAGGAGCCTGCTGTGGCCATCGGTAACCTGGAGCGCTTCGCTGCCGACTACGAACGCGAAAGCGGCAACATTGCCCTGCCCGAGGTGGCTGCCCCCAATGGCAAGAAGATTGCCGTAGTGGGTTCAGGCCCCAGCGGACTGAGCTTCGCAGGTGATATGGCCAAACTGGGTTACGAGGTAACCGTATTCGAGGCACTGCACGAGATTGGCGGTGTGCTGAAATATGGTATCCCTGAGTTCCGTCTGCCCAACAAGATTGTGGACGTGGAAATCAACAACCTGGAGAAAATTGGTGTGAAGTTCGTGAAGGACTGCATCATCGGCAAGACCATCTCTGTGAAGGAACTGGAGCAGGAAGGATTCGAGGGCATCTTCGTAGGTTCGGGTGCAGGTCTGCCCAACTTCATGGGCATTCCCGGCGAGAACGCCAACGGCGTGATGTCCAGCAACGAGTACCTGACCCGTGTGAACCTGATGGATGCTTCGAACCCCGCATACGACACCCCCATCAAGAAGGCCAAGAGCGTAATGGTGGTTGGTGGCGGCAACACCGCTATGGACAGCTGCCGCACAGCCAAGCGTCTGGGTGCAGAACGCGTATTCATCGCCTACCGTCGTAGCGAGCAGGAAATGCCCGCCCGTCTGGAAGAGGTGAAGCACGCCAAGGAGGAAGGCATCGAATTCCTGACCCTGCACAATCCCATCGAGTATCATGCCGACGAGAAGGGTAACGTAACTGAAGTGGTGCTGCAGAAGATGGAGCTGGGTGAACCCGATGCCAGCGGACGTCGCAGCCCACAGCCCATCCCCGGTGCTACAGAAACCATACAGATTGACCAGGCCATTGTGGCTGTTGGTGTAAGTCCCAACCCCATCGTGCCCACCAGCATCGAGGGACTGGAGCTGGGTCGCAAGAACACCATCGTGGTGAACGACGGCATGCAGACCAACATCCCCACCATATTCGCAGGTGGCGACATCGTGCGTGGTGGTGCAACAGTAATCCTGGCCATGGGCGACGGTCGTCGTGCCGCTGCCGCTATGGACGAATACTTAAAGCAGAAAGCATGAAGAAAATCCTGTTGTCGTTACTCGTGCTGATGACCCTGACCAATGTGCAGGCCCAGCGCAAGAGGACTACAAAAGTCAAGAAAGAGCCAGAGCCCGTACTTCCACAAATGACTGTGGAAGAGGCTCTGGCTGCCTACGACTTTACGTCCGCCGAACAGTTACTGAACTACGAAATAACGACACGCAAGAAACAAAACGAACCCACGCTGGAGCAGGAAGAGAAACTGCAGCGGGTGCACAAGGCACAGATGAAACTGAATGCCGTAGAGCGGGTAATGTTCATCGACAGCCTGGTGGTGTCGCGCAACGACGTATTGTCGCACATCCACCTGAATCCGGAATGCGGCACGCTGTCGGACTATGCCAATTTCTTCCACCAGCCGGACACGATGGACTGTACGGTATTTCAGTCGGAAATGGGCGACCAAGTGTATTACGCACAAGCCGACAAGAAAGGCAGCCTGAACCTGTACACACGAACCATCTACGGCGACGGCACAAGTTCGGAACCCACGCTACTGAAAGGCATATCGGAAAGCGGTGAACACCAGAATTACCCCTTCGTGATGACGGATGGAACCACCATCTACTTTGCCGCACAGGGGCCTGAAAGTCTGGGAGGATACGACATCTTCATGTCGCGATACGATGCCGACGAGAAACGATTTCTGGCACCTGAGAACATAGGTATGCCCTTCAACTCGCCCGCCAACGACTATCTGTACGTTATCGACGAGTTCAGCAACCTGGGATGGTTCGTAACAGACCGTAACATGCCTGCCGACAAGGTGTGCATCTACATCTTCGTGCCCAACGAAACCCGCAAGGTGTATGTGCCAGAGGAGACGCCCATAGAGAAACTGCGCCAGTTGGCACGCATCACCAGCATACGGGATACGTGGACCAACAACGAGGCCGTTCGTGGTGCACAGTTCAGACTGCGCGAAGCCAACAAGACGCAGCAGGCAGCAAACGCATCGGACGTGTATTTCGTAGTGACAGACAACATGGTCTATCGCAAGAAAAGCGATTTCCGCAGCGAGGCAGCCCAGCAAAGATTCGATTCGTGGCTCGCAGCCCAAGAGGAACTGAAGAAAACCCGCAAGACACTGGACAACATGCGACGCGACTACCACAACGCCACACAGGAGCGACGCACACAACTGAAACCAGACATCCTGAGTCTGGAACAGAGCGAGGAAAGACTGGTCGCAAGCATTCGCGAACTGGAGAAAGACATACGCAAATATGAACTGGGACTTTAAACAAGAAAGGAGAACATATCATGAAAACATTTCCTGAAAGCGAACTGATTATCAATGAAGATGGTTCTTGTTTCCATCTGCATCTGAAACCCGAGTATCTGGCCGACCGTGTGATTTTGGTTGGCGACCCAGCCCGTGTGGACACCGTTGCAGCACATTTCGACAACATCGAATGCAATGTGTCGAGCCGCGAGTTCCACACCATTACCGGAACCTACAAAGGCAAGCGAATCACAGCACAGAGTCACGGCATAGGATGCGATAACATCGACATCGTGATGAACGAGTTGGACACGCTGGCCAACATCGATTACAAAACACGTACCGAGAAACCAGAGCACAGGACGCTGACCTGCGTACGAATCGGCACTTGCGGCGGTCTGCAGCCCTACACCCCAACAGGCTGTTTCATCGCTTCCGTAAAGAGCATCGGATTCGACGGTCTGCTGAATTTCTATGCTGGACGCAACGAGGTGTGCGACCTGAAGCTGGAAGAAGCATTCAAGAAGCACATGGACTGGAATCCCCTGCTGGCAGCACCCTATGTGGCACAGGCCAACCCCGAACTCATCGACCGTGTGGCAGGTGACGATATGGTGCGTGGATACACCATTGCCTGTGGCGGTTTCTATGGTCCTCAGGGCCGCATCCTGCGTGCCAACATTGCCGACCCCAAACAGAACGAGAAAGTGGAATCCTTTGAGTACGAAGGCATGAAGGTTTGCAACTTCGAAATGGAAAGTAGCGCACTGGCCGGATTGGCATCACTATTGGGACATCGCGCCATGACGTGCTGCATGGTAATTGCCAACCGCTATGCCCAGGAGATGAATACCAATTACAAGAACTCCATCGACACCCTAATCCAGCTTGTCCTGGATCGCATCTGAACCTATGAACGGAATATACACCCTGTTGTTGCTCGTACTTAGCAACGTCTTCATGACTTTTGCCTGGTACGGGCATCTTAAATTACAACAAAACGGAACATCCAGCAACTGGCCACTGATAGGCGTTATCGCCTTTTCCTGGCTGATTGCCTTCTTCGAGTACTGTTGTCAGGTTCCTGCCAACCGCATTGGGTTTGCAGGAAACGGAGGACCATTCAACCTGGTGCAACTGAAAGTCATTCAGGAATGCATCTCACTGATGGTGTTTGCCATCATGGCGCACCTGATGTTCCAAAACGAAAGTCTGCACTGGAACCACTTCGCAGCTTTCATCTGCCTGATTGCAGCCGTCTATTTCGTCTTCATGAAATAACCCTTTCAATCTTCAATGTCAGAAACCATTTGCGCCCTGGCCACTCCGACGGGAGGAGCACTTGCCATCATCCGTATCTCTGGACCACAATCCTTCCAGATTCTGCGTTCGATATGTAGTCATGCGGATACGGCAAAGAGTCGTTTCCTCTCCCCCATCACCGACGAGACAGGAACCCTTATCGACGAAGCACTCGTCTCCGTCTTCCACGCTCCACACAGCTATACGGGCGAGGACTCGGTGGAAATCAGTTGTCACGGTTCGCAGTACATCGTTCGACGTATCCTCGACCTGTTGGTGCAAAAGGGCTGTCGTATGGCTCGACCTGGCGAATACACCCAACGGGCCTTCCTCAACGGAAAACTCGACCTGTCGCAGGCTGAAGCCGTTGCAGACCTCATTGCCAGCACCAACAAGGCGACCCACCAGATGGCAATGAGCCAATTGCGAGGACACTTTAGCAGCGAACTGGCCCAGTTGCGCGACCAACTGCTGCACCTGACCAGTCTGCTGGAACTGGAACTCGACTTCAGCGACCACGAAGAACTGGAGTTTGCCGACCGCACAGAGTTACTCGCACTCGCCAAAACCATAGACGAACGTGTACGCCACCTCGCTGGCACCTTCCAGGCAGGCAATGCGTTGAAGAATGGTATTCCCGTAGCCATCATCGGAGCCCCCAATGTGGGGAAATCCACGCTGCTTAACGCCCTCGTGGGTGAGGAACGTGCCATCGTCAGCGACATTCAAGGGACAACGCGCGATGCCATTGAAGATACGATTCAGTTGGGTGGTATCACCTTCCGTTTCATAGACACTGCAGGCATCCGTCATACCAACGACCAGATAGAGCGTCTCGGAATAGACCGTTCGCTGGCAGCATCCCAACAAGCCCAAATCATATTGATGATGACAGAACCCGGTGTGCCCTACCCCGATGTTCCCATTCGCGAAAATCAAACCGTCATCCGAATCAAAAACAAAACAGACAACTTCCAAGCAAAATATGGTGTGGGACTCGACGAACTGCGCCAACAACTTATTGACATCGCCCCCAAGTTGCCTGAAAACGAAGTTGTCGTAACCAATGTCCGACATTACGAAGCCCTGATGCACGCATCCAGCAATCTGGCCCGTGTTATCGAAAGCCTGGAAATGGGTATTTCAGGCGACCTCGTTGCCGAAGACCTACGCCTTGTTCTCTCCGACCTGGGAGAAATCACAGGTGGCAACATTACCTCCCAAGAAACCCTGAACAACATCTTTTCCCATTTCTGCATCGGAAAGTGATTTTATTGCACAAAACTTTTGGTCGTGTGCAGGATTTATTGTATCTTTGCACACGTAATTTAGAAATGTGCAATAAGCAATATGGAAACAGCAGGTAGTTTCAACCAAGTGATAGCCGATGCTATCCAAAAATTCTGGGATTATGATTCCATGACAGACTACGGGGCAGGTACCCTTCAGTACAGAGACGTAGCCCGCATCATAGAAAAGTTACACATTCTCTTCGAACACAGTGGCGTAAAGCCAGGCGACAAGGTTGCCCTATGTGGCAAAAACCAAGCCCGCTGGGGTGCAGCATTCTTTGCCATCACCACCTATGGGGCTGTGGCTGTGCCCATTCTGCACGAGTTCCATCCGGCCCAGGTTCACGACATCGTAAACCACTCGGATGCCAAGCTCCTGTTCATCGAGGACAACATCTACAAGGAGTTGAACCCAGATTCGATGCCATCGTTGGAGGGTGTTCTTTCCATCATCGATTATCACCTATTCTTCAGTCGCAGCAAACAGTTGACCTTTGCCCGCGAGAACCTGAACCGTCTGTTTGGCGAGAAATTCCCCATGAACTTCCGCAGACATCACATTAATTATTATAAGGACAGTCCAGAAGAACTGGCCATCATCAACTACACCAGCGGCTCGACGGGTAATTCCAAGGGTGTGATGATACCCTACCGCGCCCTGTGGAGCAATCGTGAATTTGCCCACAACAATATTGGTCATGTGATACACCAGGGCGAGAACATCCTGTCCATGCTGCCCTTGGCACATACCTATGCTATGGCATTCGAGTTCATCTACTCCTTCTCGAACGGTGCCCACATCTTCTTCTTGACGAAGCTGGCCAGCCCCACCATATTGCTCAAGGCACTTGAAGACTTGCGTCCCTGCTGCATATTCGTAGTGCCCCTCATCATTGAGAAGGTGGTTCGCAAGGCAATTCTGCCAAAAGTTCAGGACATAAAAGTACGCTTGTTGTTGAAAACCCCCGTTGTGGGCGACCGCATCCGCAAGAAGATATGCGAAGCTCTCTCCAACGCCCTGGGAGGCAACTTCTACGAGGTGATTATTGGTGGCTCGGCCCTGAACAAGGAAGTAGAGGATGTCCTGCGCGATATTGGTTTCCACTACACTGTGGGCTATGGCGCTACAGAGTGCGCGCCCATCTTGGCATACGCACCCTGGGACAGCTACGCGCCAGGCAGCTGCGGACGGGCAGTTGAACGCATGGAGTTGAAAATCGACAGCAGTGACCCCGAAAACGTACCTGGCGAAATCTTGGCTCGCGGTATGAACGTGATGCTGGGTTACTACAAGAACGAGGAAGCCACTCGCGAAACACTGAAGGATGGTTGGTACCACACTGGCGACCTGGGCGTTATTGATGCACAGGGCAACGTGTTCATCAGAGGACGTTCGAAGAATATGCTGCTGGGAGCCAACGGTCAGAATGTCTACCCAGAGGAAATCGAGGACAAACTGGTTAGCATGCCTCTCGTCAGCGAGTGCGTGGTTATCCAGAAGGGAGAGAAATTCTACGGACTGGTATATCCCGATCCAGACAAAGTGAAGGAATTGGGTCTCAGCAAAGCTGACTTGCAAGACGTAATGGAGCAGAACCGCAAGGAACTGAACACCATCATTCCCTCGTACTGTGCACTTTCTGGTATCCATCTTATGGATGAAGAATTCGAAAAGACCCCGAAGAAGAGCATTCGCCGCTTCAAGTATCTCGATTATCCCATCTAAGCAAGCACAATAAGAGGAAATATAATAATTGGAAAATACAAGCAATATTCTATTATGGAAATACAAAATCAAACTGCAGGTAGTTTCAATCAACTGATATTCGATGCCATTCAGCAGTACTGGGACCAAGATTCTATGTCCGACTATGGAGTATCCACTTTACAGTACAAGGATGTAGCCCGCATCATCGAGAAATTACACATCCTGTTCGAGCACAGCGGTGTGAAACCAGGTGACAAGGTGGCATTGTGCGGACGCAACCAGAGCCGCTGGGGTGCTGCATTCTTTGCAATAACAACGTACGGAGCGGTGGCTGTACCCATATTGCACGAGTTCCACCCGGCACAAATTCACGACATCGTGAACCATTCAGATGCCCGACTGCTCTTCATCGAGGACAAGATATATCAGGATATCAATGCCGACGAGATGCCTGCTCTGGAGGGTGTGCTCTCGATTATAGACTACCACCTATTCGTTTCACGTAGCGAACAGCTAACCTTCGCTCGCGAGAACCTGAATCGTCTGTTTGGTGAAAAGTTCCCCATGAACTTCCGCAAACATCACATCGAGCCTTACTATCCCGACCAGCCAGACGAAATGGCGATTATCAACTATACCAGCGGTTCGACGGGAAATTCCAAAGGTGTGATGATACCCTATCGTGCCCTGTGGAGCAACCGTCAGTTTGCCGACGAGGTGTTCGGACAACAATTCAAAACGCCCGATAGCAAGCGCATTCTCTCCATGCTGCCCATGGCTCATACCTATGGTATGGCGTTCGAGTTCATCTACGAGTTTACCATCGGAGTACATGTTAACTTCCTGACGAAGTTAGCCAGCCCCACCGTACTGCTCAAGGCTCTCGCAGACATCCGTCCCCGTGTGCTCATCGTTGTGCCACTCATCATCGAAAAGATTGTTCGCAAGGCCATTATGCCCAAATTACAAGACCCGAAGGTTCGCCTGCTTATGATGACGCCCGTCATCGGAGACCGCATCCGCAAGAAGATTTGCGACGGACTGACGAATGCCCTGGGTGGCAACTTCTACGAAGTAATCGTTGGTGGCTCGGCCTTGAACAAGGAAGTGGAGGACATTCTCCACGACATCGGCTTCCGCTACACCGTGGGCTATGGTGCAACGGAGTGTTCACCCATTCTGGCTTATTCCGACTGGCAGACCTATGTGAAGGGAAGTTGCGGACGACCCGCTCCACGCATGGAATTGAAAATCAACAGCAGCGACCCCGAGAACATACCTGGCGAGATTCTGGCCCGTGGCATGAACGTGATGCTAGGTTACTACAAAAACGAGGAGGCCACAGCCGAGACGCTGAAAGACGGCTGGTACCACACTGGCGACCTGGGCGTAATGGATGCCGAAGGCAATGTCTTCATCAAGGGCCGCTCGAAGAACATGCTCCTCAGTGCCAACGGACAGAATGTCTATCCAGAGGAGATTGAGGACAAACTGGTCGGTCTGCCACTGGTGAGCGAGTGCGTCGTTATCCAGAAGGGTGAGAAGTTCTACGGCCTGGTTTATCCCGATCCCGACAAGGTGAAGGAGCTGCAATTGAGCAAGGGCGACCTCGAGGCCATCATGGAACAGAACCGCAAAGACCTGAACCTTATCATCCCTGCCTATTGTGCACTCTCTGGTATCCGCATCATGGACGAAGAGTTCGAAAAGACGCCCAAGAAGAGCATTCGCCGCTTTAAATACATGGACTACCCTATTGATTGATAAAAAAAATGCCGAAACATTAGGCAGTATCACATATTTTGGGTATCTTTGAAGCCAAAAGAAACTACAACACATTATTTATTAATTAATAATTATGGTTTACAGCAAAGAAGTACAGAACATGTGTTGCGTGGCCAAAGGTCCCAACCATGGTCCCGCTCCTATCCCAGAGGAAGGCAAGTGGGTACAAGCAAAGGAAATCAAGGACATCTCGGGCCTGACTCATGGTATCGGTTGGTGTGCACCTCAGCAGGGTGCCTGCAAACTGACACTGAACGTGAAGGAAGGAATCATCGAGGAGGCACTCGTGGAAACCATCGGCTGCTCGGGTATGACCCACAGTGCCGCCATGGCCAGCGAGATTCTGCCCGGCAAGACATTGCTGGAGGCACTGAATACCGACCTCGTATGTGATGCCATCAATACCGCCATGCGTGAGTTGTTCCTGCAGATTGTTTATGGACGCACACAGAGTGCCTTCAGCGAGGGCGGTCTGATGATTGGTGCTGGTCTGGAAGATTTGGGCAAGGGTCTCATCTCGCAGACAGGTACCCTTTATGGTACAAAGGTAAAGGGCACACGCTATCTGCAGCTCACTGAGGGTTACATCACGAAGATGTTCCTCGATGAGGATGACCAGGTTTGCGGCTACGAGTTCGTTCACATGGGCAAGTTCATGGATGCCATCAAGAAGGGTGTTCCTGCCGACGAGGCCCTGAAGAGTGTTACAGGTACTTACGGCCGTACGAAACCCGAGGACGGTGCCGTTAAGTCGATTGACCCACGTAAAGATTAAGGAGGAACTGCTATGATTAGAGAAGTAAAATTCGAGAGTCAAGACCGTCGCATCAAGCAGATTCTTGCTTGTCTGAATAAGCACGGCATCGCTTCTATCGAGGAAGCTAACCAAATTTGTGACGCAGCTGGACTGGATCCCTACAAGACCTGTGAGGAAACCCAGATGATCTGCTTCGAGAACGCAAAGTGGGCATACGTAGTAGGTACTGCCATTGCTCTGAAGGAAAAGGCAAAGGATGCTGTAGAAGCCGCCAACTATATCGGTGAGGGTCTGCAGGCATTCTGCATTCCTGGTTCTGTTGCTGACGACCGTAAGGTAGGTATCGGCCATGGTGAACTGGCAGCACGTCTGCTCACCCCCGAAACCAAGTGCTTCGCATTCCTGGCCGGCCACGAGTCGTTCGCTGCCGCTGAGGGTGCTATTAAGATTGCACAGATGGCCAACAAGTCAAGACCAGCCGACAAGCCCCTGCGTTGCATCCTGAACGGTCTGGGCAAGGACGCTGCCATGATTATCAGCCGCATCAACGGCTTCACATACGTGCAGACACAGTTCGACTATTTCACTGGCGAACTGAAGGAAGTTAAGCGCATTGCTTACTCAAAGGGTCCTCGCGCAGCTGTGAACTGCTATGGTGCTGACGATGTTCGCGAGGGCGTTGCTATCCTGTGGAAGGAAGATGTAGACGTTTCCATCACTGGTAACTCTACCAACCCCACTCGTTTCCAGCATCCCGTTGCAGGTACCTATAAGAAGGAGCGCATCCGTGCCGGTAAGCCCTACTTCAGCGTTGCATCCGGTGGTGGTACAGGCCGCACCTTGCATCCCGATAACATGGCTGCTGGTCCTGCATCTTATGGTATGACTGACACTCTGGGCCGTATGCACAGCGACGCTCAGTTCGCAGGCTCCAGCTCAGTACCCGCTCACGTAGAAATGATGGGCTTCCTGGGTATTGGTAACAACCCCATGGTTGGTTGCTCTGTAGCTTGCGCCGTTAACGTTGACCTCGCACTCAACCACAAGTAATTAGGCACAAACCTATCAATAAAGCCGTCGGGTTGCATAACAACCCGACGGCTTCTTTTTTGCAACTCATCTGCACTTCACTGCAGATATTTATTTGATTAGATTGCGAAGATATTTATCGTAGAGTTCTCGACTGATAACTAACTCATCACCTTCTGGGGTGGCACTGAAAGTTCCGTAAGCACAAGATTCCCCCATAGCAAATGGCCATTCGAAATCATCGAACCAATTCTGGGCGACATTAGCGTTATCGAAAAATGCCTTCCAACGGGGATAATAGTAAGCAGACAGCAGACCGTTCCATTCACGATTGGCATAGTCGTGAAGGCGCCCACTCTCGCACTGTGCACGATCTCCCCAGGTGGTAAGCAGCATACGGGCGTTCTTCTCGTAGAGATTCTTCTCAGACATAGTGTTGCCAAGCGCACGAGCCGCCTCCGTCCACCGGCCTAAACGGAACTCCGCACGAGTACCAAGCAGGCGGTCCTGGTCAAGAATTAGTTCCAGAAAACGATTCTTATCTGCCTGTACATTATTTTCTTTTATCTTATCCAACAACTCCTTACCATAGTCGGCGAGAGCCTGACGTGCAATATCCACAAGGTCATAGCGGTAATTATCGTTATCGCTGAGTGCATCACTGACCGATAGCATCTCTCGAAAAGCGACACGCAGGTCGGCTATGTCCCAGTACCATGTAGAAGCGGCCCATGTGCTGACCACGCTCGCAGTGAGCGAAGGACGCATCATAAAGACACTCTCCGTCGTACCCTGCTGGTAATTGTTTGGGCACTGGTAGATTCCAGCACCGAGGCGCGTCCAAACAGAGCGTATCGCATCAAAGGTCACATCATTTCCATTGGTCTCATAAAGCCCATATCGCATCCTCACATAGTCGGAAATCCATGTAGTGCGGGTATAGTCTGTATTTGTCCAAGGCAGAGCATAGAGCAGGTCGTAAAGCATCGCGTTGTTTTCTATGCCTTCTGGCAGTGCACCAATACCTACTAGCCCGTTAGTTCCTTTGGCGTTACGGGCCGTGTAGAAACATTCTATCAATCTGTCAACACGACCAAACAATCCCACATTTCCACCAAAGTTCGAAACCTGTCCCCATACCCAGTCATGAGGCTGTCCATCGGAAGTGGTATGTTGTCCACTGCATGAGGTATCTGCATACTGATCACCATGAAGGTCGAGGATAATAAGCCGACCACGAGAAATGGTATGCGTGACGTTGGTTGTGGGATTATTCTGCCAGTGCTGTGCAACCCACACAGCATTCTTGTCGTAAGCGGTCAGCGCTTCCCACATAGCCTTCACAGATTCTTCAGCACTAGTGACACCCCTCGGCACCCCACCCTCATGGAAAGGATCGATGGCATAGAAGTGAGTAGTACAAACATCGCCATAGAGTTTCCGGAATGCTGCATAATAGTTATGGGCGAACTCCTTCAGGCGGTCTGTATTGTTAACGAAGTAAGGACGGACAAAAGAGCACCAGTTGCCACCATTCACGATATCAAAGGCGTTCCAACCCGCAATCTTGGAAGCCTCAGCCTGCATCATGAAATCCTTGGGAATCATGCCCACATATCCAGGGATGACGGGATGCATGCCGAAGTCCTTCATCCGTTGAAAAATCTTGCGCCCCAATGTCTGTTGTTGGCTATACCAACTCTCGGGCTGCGGACCGCCCCATGCCGTGATATTGTTCATGAAGAACCAACCATAGTATGCGCTACCAGTGACAAAGGTGTTAACCTCTTCCAGCGTGTAGCCATAAGAATGCATCAGCACCTCTTTCCAAACGCATTCCATACCCGTGATGGCAAGTGGCATGTTTATACCGTGCAGCGCCATCCAGTCGAGTTCCTGCTGCCAGCGCTCCCAATCCCAGAACGACATAGAGTAGCTGTAAGTGCAGAAGTTCAGGTAGTATCGCCAGTCAACGCTGGCCGTATGTGTCTCCTTGGCACAGACGGGCAGTCGCGTGGGCAGTGTACCTGTAGGTGAATTCCACGATATATCGACTCCGGCATAGTGCTGCAAATACCAGTTAATACCCGCAGCCACTGCTATTCGGTCTGAACCGCTGACCTTGACTTTCCTGCCATTGCAAGAGATGGTAAACTGCTGCGTATCGCCACCGGTAACGATACATTTGAACTTGGCGGCATCGCCATTGTTGGGCAGAATGCGGCACAACATATCGTCGATAGGATTGGAAAATGCCATCCCCACGAAGAAGATTTCGAACCAAAGAAATGACAAGAAACGTTTCATCGAATTTCTATCCCACTAATGAAAGGATTATTTGGAAAAGAGTTGGGAGAGGCGTGCATCGAGCATAGCACCACGCAAATCGATATCAATAATCTTACCCGTACCATCCAAGAGGATGTTCGAGGGGATGCTACGGATTTCGTAAATGGAGGCTCCAAGGCTTTTCCACCCAGCCAGGTCGCTGAGGTGAATCCACGGCATATTCAAGTCAGTGATAGCACGCAACCATGCATCTTTCTGTGTATCGAATGAGATGCCGATAATGTCGAGACCTTGGGCGTGATATTTCTCGTAGCATGCTACGACATTAGGCATCTCGGCCCGACAAGGTCCACACCACGAAGCCCAGAAATCAATGAGCACATAACGTCCCTTGCCGCACCATTCGCTCAAGGAATGTTCCTTGCCGTCGGTGTCGTTCATCTTGAGATCTGTAAACAGCTTGCCTAAAGAACGTACCGAATTACCAGACAGGAATGCTAAACGTTGCTTTGCATTACGCATATTAGGATGATTGGCATAGGGAGCGCCCTCGTAGAAGACCTTTTGCAGGTCACCGATAGTCATGCCGTCGGCTATCATCGGCACGAGTAAAACGGGCAACATGGAATCGAGATTGTCCATCACTGCACTACGCATCAATGTCAAGGCCTCATCTTTCGGGTCGTAGTCGGAAGTTCGCTGCTTTTGCATACATGCATATAATCCCTTGATGGTATTATGGATAGCATTGGATGCCTTTGAACCCTTTACCATTCCAGCTACCATATCCACCTCTGTTGATATAGTATCGACCATAAGGGTTATTACTCCACTAGTATTCTGGGACTTCATGGCAACGTCGGATATCAAAGTCATCACAATCTGTTGCGCAGGCCTGATACTTTCATACTGCCACTTCCCGTCGACAACAGACACGCTGTCAAACATGTTTTGTAAACCCAAGTCGTCGTATAAGTATATGGTTCGTGCATCGGCAGGGGCCGTACCATGTAGCGACACCACAGTTTGCCCCTGCACCGGGATGAGTGCAAGGGCAAACAGAATTAGATTAAAAATGCGTTTCATTTCTTCTTAGGAGCAGGAGCCTTCTTAGGGGCTGGTTTCTTGGCTGGAGCCTCCTTTTTGGGAGTAGCTGCCTTCTTTGGGGTCGCTTTTTTAGGAGCAGGTGTCTTAGCAGGAGCCTCCTTCTTAGGAGCAGGCTTCTTGGCAGGAGCTGCCTTCTTCTCCTCCTTCGGTTCAGTCTTCATGGACTTGGGACTTACAGCATCGGGAGTAGGCTCATACTTCTCTAAACGGGCACGCAGACGACTGATTTCATTGTCGCGAACGGCAATTTCCTCACCCTGATTGTGGATAGTAGTATAAAGGGCATTCAGTTCGTCGCTCTCCACCTCCATGGGGAAGAGGTCCTGTACACGTTTAATGAAATCACCCAAGATGTTCATGTAGTTTGTGAAGGCATCGTAGGGACTGTCGTAGAAACTGCGATACATTCCTACCGAAGCGGGCTTGGTAGTCATGAAGCGGAAGTTGTTCGAGGCTTGGATGCGGTCCCAATCCTGCTTGATTCGGCGGTCCTTGCAAGCCAGAATACGATCAGCTTCCTGATACAGTTTGTTGAATGCCTCGCGCTGCATACCGTTACCCAACCAGCAGCTGGTATCGCGCTCCTCATCGTTCCAACTAACGGGATAAGCCACTTCCATGGGGCTCACAGACTTGGTCTTGCCGATGATTTCGCTGGGCGTAGCAAAGACAATGCCGCGTTGCTTGGCCACTGCAGGCAACGCCTTCAGGAATTCGAGTATGTTGCTCGACAGAGGCTGGAAAATACCCAATGCGCATAGTTCCATGAAGATGTTAACCACTTGCTCGTCCTCGGGCAACTGGGCAATCCAATCGACATACTTGTCGGCAAACAGAGGATATTCGTTCCACGAAGAATCATTGAAACGCAAAGAGATATCATCGCTCAATTTATAGTCGCGCAACAGCAACTTTACATTGGGATCCATGGCGCAGTGATAGACGAAATGGGGGCTCTTCCACCCCAGGATGTGCTTGGCACCTTCGGCAATCATACCCTTAAAGCCCATGCGGCCTGCCAACGAACCAATCTCGTCGCTGTAGATGAGCGAAGAGTTGCGTAGCACCTTCGGGGTCTGTCCGAACATTTCCTTAATCTTCTTGGCCTGACGCTTGGTCTCCTCAATGAAGACTTCTTCGTTGGCCAGCGAAGAAAGACCGTGACTGTAAGGTTCGGCCAGGAACTCAACACAACCGCTTTCTGCCAACTGCTGCAGCAGCTCGATAACTTCGGGAGCATAAACCTCCAGCAATTCGATAGCAACACCTGACAGCGAGAAGGCCACCTTGAACTGCTTGCCATAAAGCTGGGTCATCTCCAACATTGTGGTCAGCGCGGGGATGTAGCTCTTCTGGGCAGTCTCAGCAATGGCACGCTCGTTCTCGTAGTCATCGTAGTAATAATGGTCGGTACCGATTTCGAAGAAACGATAACGCTTGAGATGCACAGGCTGATGAATCTCAAAATATAAACAAATTGTTTTCATATCATTTTACTTTTTAATTTTACACTTCTAATTTGTTTAAGCCTTGTAGTCGTTGACATCAAAGTAGCCACGTTGGATGAGCTGGTCGTAGCACGAACGGATGCGGATGCCCACCTTTTCCCAAGTGATGCCATCTACCTCCTTCATGCCCTCTTCTGCCAGGTACTTATGCAGGGCTTCATTGGTGCATATCGAATATATTGCGTCTGCCATTGCATCGATATCCCAATAATCAACCTTGATGACATTCTCCAATATCTCGCCACAACCCGACTGCTTCGAGATGATGCTGGGGCAACCGCATTGCATGGCTTCGAGAGGAGCTATACCAAATGGCTCGCTGACCGAAGGCATAACGAACACGTCAGAATTCTTATACATCTCGTAAACCTGCTTGCCGCGCTGGAAGCCGGGGAAATGGCAACGGTCGGCAATGCCGTAGGCGGCAGCCAACTCTATCATGGCATTCATCATATCGCCGGAACCAGCAAAGCAGAAACGGATATTGTGTGTACGATTCAGCACACGCTTGGCTGCCTCTATGAAGTATTCTGGTCCCTTCTGCATCGTGATACGACCCAGGAAGGTAACTACCTTCTCGTTAGGTTTCTTGTGAGGCTCGATGTTACGATACTCCTCGCTCAAAGGATACACGGCATTGTGCATAGCCACACACTTACGCGGGTCTTGGTGATACTGGTTGATAACCGTCTGACGGGTGAGTTCGCTGACGCACATAATACAATCAGCATGGTCCATTCCGTTCTTCTCTATCGAATATACGGTGGGATTCACCTTACCGCGAGAACGGTCGAAATCAGTAGCATGAACGTGGATGCACAGAGGTTTACCACTAACCATCTTGGCATGTACACCGGCTGGATAGGTCAACCAGTCGTGAGCATGAATAACATCAAACTCTTCGGAACGTGCCAACACACCAGCTATGATGCTGAAGTTGTTGATTTCCTCGTGCAGATTACCGGGATAGCCACCAGCAAAACCGATGCAACCCAAATCGTCGAGGCCCTGCAAATAATTGAAATCGGCATACAAATGGTCACGGAAACGATAATAATCCTCGGCTGTGTGCCCAACAAAGCGGTCCTTGATGTAGTCGTATTGCACATCGCGCCACACGACAGGTACCTGACTCATGTTCACAATCTTGAGGAAGCCTTCTTCCTCGCCAGTAGGTTTCGGCATACAGAATGTGGTTTCCACATCGCCCTGCACACTTAGGCCCTTCGTGATACCATAGGAAGCAACGGCAAGTCCGCCGTAGATTTTAGGAGGGAATTCCCATCCGAACATTAAAACTTTCATATTGGCTCCTCCTTATTTTAATATTCATTATACTTATCGAGCAACTTCACGACACGCATGATTCCGGCAACGTTCATAGCAAACGAGATTGCACCGCGTCCGTGGAAGGGCGGATTACCGTCGAACAGTTCGGGAATAGTGCCGATGCAGTGGTAGAAGAGTTCCTCTTCGTAACCCACCAACTGACGCTCGATGAAACTAACTCGGCTACGACCGAAGACACGCAAACATGCCTCCATATAGAAGCCAGCCAACCATGGCCAAGCCGTTCCCTGATGGTAGGCATAGTCGCGCTGCTGCTGCGGTCCGACATACATGGGATTATAGGCGCCACTCTTAGGGCTGAGCGAACGCAGGCCCTTGGGTGTCAGCAACTCTTTGGTACAGAAGTCCAAAATGGTTTTCTTCTGCTTGGCGTCCAGCGGACTATAGTCGAAGGCAACGGCGAATACCATGTTGGGACGAACCTCCCACGACATCATGTTACCATCGACATAGTCGAGCAGATAGCCATGTTCATTCAGGAAGACCTCAACGAAACTCTTTCCTGCTTTCTCGGCAAGTCCCTCGAGGGTAATTTCAACCTTCTGGTCCTTTACCTGACGGCAAATCTCGGCTCCAAACTTCAAAGCATTGTACCAGAGGGCATTGAACTCAACAATATAACCTGTGCGTGGAATGATGGGGCGACCATAGGAAGAACTGTTCATCCATGTAATGGCCTTGTCCTTTCCACCCGGAGCATAAAGCAGACCGTTATTGTGGAGTTCCAAGCCTGGATGCTTGCCGCCTCGGATAAATTCCATCATATCCTGAACCAACATACCGTATTTCTCTATACACTTGGCCAAGCCCACAATCTTACCGTATTGCTGGATGCACCATACGGCCCACAAGAACACATCGGGCTGTTCCATCTCATAGATTCGTACACCTATCGGTTCATCGGCAATAAACTGTCGGATAGCCTTTTCGGCAGTCTTCATTACCAGTTCGAACTTCTCAACTTCATTGTTGGTCAAAGTCAGGCCCGGCAATGATATAAAGAGGTCGCGTGCACGACTCTTGAACCAGGGATAGCCTGCCAGCACGTAATTCTCGCCATCGCGATTAATAATGAATTGGTGAGCGCTGTTGACCAAATTATTATAGAAGTTGTCGCGTGGAGTACGGACATTGATTTCGAACTCAGTCAACTGAGCCAGCGTATCGGTCTTAATTTCCGAAAGTCCGGCACTGAAGACCACGCTTTCGCCCTTCTTGATGTTGAATTCGAAATAGCCGGGAACATACAAATCCTCGTTTGTTGCATAACCACGCTCCTGTTCCTTTGGATATTCGACACCGCGATACCAGTCGGGATGGAAAATAAATTCATTTTCCTTATTTATCTGCATGTACAAATCGGGGTAGCCTGGATACAGACAAGTCTTGATACCATTTTCTACTGGCTGATAATCGCGACGGGCACGGCTGTTCTCGTGGGTATATTCACGTACGCTGCGGAAAGCCAGGAACGGACGCAGACGTAACGTGGTTTCGCTGTGTGCCTCAAGCAGGGTGTAGCGGATAATCAGACGGTTCTCGAAGTGCTGAAACACCATTTCCCTGCGTAAAAGCACACCACCAACACGATAGATGGTGGTAGGTACCTGAAGACTGTCAAACTCGCGAATATACTTGTGTCCGCGAGGTGCAAAGTTGTCGCCATTGTATTTGTGCAGACCTAAATTGAATTCAGCCCCATGCTGAATCACCGTTGCATCCAACGATGAGAGGAGTACATGGTTTTCATCATCCAATTCGGGAACCGGCACAACCAGCAGGCCATGATACTTTCTCGTGTTACAATCCACCAGGGTTGTACACGAGTAGGCTCCGGAACGATTTGAACGCAAAATCTCCTTAGGCAGAGATTCTTGAAGATTCGTCATCAGAGTCTTGTCAAAGCGCAAATAACTCATAGTTGATTAGGTTTAGTGTTTTTATGGACACTCAAAATTAAGTAAAAATATTGTATTCTAAAAGCAAAAATATAATTAATTTCAATATTTTCTTGTTCAAGCCAATAGAATCCGTTATTTTTGTGTCGTAAAACATAAATATTTATCTTTCTTATGTCCAAAAAGAGTGAAAACATCGACGAAGTTCTTACCAAAATGTCAACCTTGGTTGCCCACCTGACAGACGAGCAGAAAGAATTGCTGAAAAAGAGCATCACGACACAGGAATTCAAGAAGAACGAATTGATTTACAACGAAGGAGAACGTCCCAAGTTCCTCTATTGTTTGCTCTCGGGAAAAGTAAAGGTTTTCAAGGCTGGAGTGGGCGGCAGAAGCCAGACAATGCGCCTGTACAAGCCCGTAGAATACTTTGGATACCGAGCATACATCTCTGGCGAGAATTTCCTGACTACAGCATCAGCATTCGAACATTCTGTCGTTGCCAAAGTTCCCTTGGATTTGATGGTGCGTTTCATACAAAGCAACAAGGACCTAGCCTGGTTTTTCATACAAAGCCTTGCCAAGCTGCTAGGAATGTCGGATGAACGTACAGTAAACCTCACTCAAAAACATATTCGCGGACGACTGGCCGAATCGCTTCTCTATCTAAGAGATAGTTATGGATTAGAGGAAGATGGTTGCACGCTATCTATCTATTTGAGTCGCGAGGATTTGGCCAACCTGTCGAACATGACCACAAGCAATGCCATCCGCACCTTGAGCACCTTTGCAGCAGAACGTTTGGTGGCCATCGACGGTAAGAAAATTAAGCTGATTAACGAGGCTGAGCTGGAGAACATTTCAAAAATCGGATGAAATACGAGCTGATTACAATATTGGGACCTACGGCATGTGGCAAGACGCCATTGGCTGCACAACTCTGCCACAGGATAGGCGGAGAGGTGATTAGTGCCGACAGTCGTATGGTGTATCGTGGCATGACGATAGGTACGGGAAAAGATTTGGACGACTACATCGTCGAGGGCGAACAGGTTCCCTACCACGTTATCGACATTGCCGATGCCGGTTATCGTTTCAACGTCTACGAGTTCCAATGTGCTTTCCAGAATGCCTTCATGGACATTACAACACGGGGACGCATCCCTGTTATGTGCGGCGGTACGGGCCTATACATCGAATCAGTACTGAAGAGTTTCGAACTGGGCCCTGTACGGTTCCCCGACCGCAGGAGCCTGACCATAGGCTTGCGCATAGATCGCGAACTGCGACGTGCCAAAATCACCAAACGACTCAAGGAACGACTTGAGAATGGAATGATTGAGGAAGTACAGGAGCTGTTGAAGCACGTTTCAGCAGAACGGCTCATCCGTTATGGATTGGAATATAAATATGTAACCCTGTATTGTACTGGACAATTGTCGTACGATGAGATGTTCCGACAATTGGAGATTGCCATCCACCAGTTTGCCAAGCGACAGATGACTTGGTTTCGCGGCATGGAGGAACGTCGAGGCATTCCTATTCATTGGATAGATGCCACATTACCGATGGAAGACAAAATAAACGAAATACTAAAACTATGGAACGCTGGGGAATAATCTATAGCCCGAAAAGCGGCGTGCTGCACACCCACAAACGATGGGAGAAGATTCGTCGTCGACTGAACGAACGCGAGGTGGAATACGACTTTGTGCAAAGCGAGGGAAAAGGCTCTGAGGAACGTCTGGGCAAAATGCTTGCCCAGAACGGATACAAGACGATTATCGTTGTTGGTGGAGACGGAGCGTTGAATCGCGTCATCAACGGAGCGCTTTCCGCCTCTCCCGATGCACACGAAAACATTGTGTTTGGCGTCATACCCAATGGTCACGGAAATGACTATGCCCGATTCTGGGACATGGACGAAGACGACCCGCTGAAGGCGGTGGACGTGCTTATTCGCCGACGTATCCGACGTGTGGACTTGGGTGTCTTGCATCAGGAAAATGGCGAACGTTACTTCCTCAACTGCGTCAACGTGGGCGTAGCGGCAAGCATAGTGAATATCAAGCACAAGACCTATCGTTTTTGGGGACTCTCATCGCTCTCATACCTCTCCAGTTTCTTCCTCATGCTCTTCCACCGCATGGAACACGAATCACGTTTCATTGTCAACCACGAAACGCTGGAGGGTTCCTTTATGAACATATGTATAGGTAATGCTCGTGGATACGGCCTCACGCCGAATGCTGTCCCTTACAACGGCATGCTAGATGTGACCACCGTTTCGCACCCAGCCATCTCACAACTGCTTGCAGGAATGTACATGCTCGTCACAGGACGTATTCTCGGACATCGGAACGTGCGCCCCTATCGCACGCGCCAACGCATTACCATAGAGAATATTGGCTCTGCCTGCGTCTCCCTCGACGGACAGGTTTTCCCAGAGGCCGCAGCACCTATGCAAGTATCGGTGCAACAGGAACGTCTGAACTTCATTATACCATAAAACACTAATAAACAACGAACTATGGATTCCGAACTTATATATGGAAATGTGCCCAAAGAGTGGGCCTTGTGCTTCAACGAGCAATGCCCCAGGGCAGGAGAATGTCTGCGCCACATCGTTTATACACTGGCTCCAGAGACGGAATGCTGCCATTCCTGTGTACTTCCCCAAGCATGGAGAAACGGCACATGTTCCGAGTTTACACAAGCATGCAAGCAGCAACTCGCCTGGGGAATGAGCCACCTGTTCACCGGCATCCCCTCATGGCAGGCAACAGCCATACGCCACGACGTCATTGCCCTCTTCGGCTCTCGAAGCACCTTCTACCGCTTCTACCGAGGCGAATTCCTTATCACGCCACAGCGGCAACAGGAGATTGCAGCCATCTTTGCCAATCACGGCATCACCACGCCACGTAGATACGACCGTGTTGTCGAGGACTATTTCTTCAACTCACGCGGCTTTGGAACCTATCATTCCAATAATACCAAAAGGACCAAGGCGAGAATTAAGGCAACACGAAACTAACCTTTCCGTTGTGCCATACTATGAAACAAGTTTGTGCCATACTATGGAACAGATGTGTGCCATACTATGGCACAGCGTGGCACAAAGTAAGGATACAATAAAGGCCACCCGAGATTCCCGAGTGGCCTTTACTATGTACGAACGTTAGCTAATTAGAGCTCTGCGAAGTACTTGATGGTGCGAACCATCTGGCTGGTGTAAGAGTTCTCATTGTCGTACCAAGCAACAACCTGAACGAGGGAGTTGCCGTCGCCAATCTTGCTTACCATAGTCTGGTTAGCATCGAACAGAGAACCGAACTTCATGCCGATGATGTCGCTGCTGACGAGCTTCTCCTCGGTGTAACCGAAGCTCTCGTTCTGAGCAGCCTTCATAGCAGCGTTGATGTCCTCAACAGTTACCTCACCCTTAACAACAGCGTGCAGGATGGTGGTAGAACCGGTGGGAGTGGGAACGCGCTGAGCAGCACCGATCAGCTTACCGTTCAGCTCAGGAATAACGAGACCGATAGCCTTGGCAGCACCTGTGCTGTTGGGAACGATGTTCTGAGCACCGGCACGAGCACGCTGCAGGTCACCCTTGCGCTGAGGACCGTCGAGAATCATCTGGTCGCCAGTGTAAGCGTGAACGGTGGTCATGATACCGCTCTGGATGGGAGCGAA
>JAFZWQ010000022.1 GCA_017617235.1 Bacteroidaceae bacterium
CCCGACGTGATTCTGGAGATCCGCTACTTCGGTACATACAATTTTGTGGGTACGCGCATCGATGGCTACGAAGAACCGACGGCACTGCTTACCAAGCAGGCCGTAGACAGTCTGAAGGTCGTGAGCGATGACGTTATCAAGCAGGGCTATCGCCTTAAAATCTACGATGCCTACCGTCCGCAGAAAGGTGTTGACCACTTCGTGCGCTGGGCCGAGGATATCGCTGACACGCTAATGAAGCCCTATTTCTATCCCGACCTGGACAAGAGCGTGCTCTTTGATCAAGAGTATATTTGTGCGAAGAGCGGTCATACGCGCGGTAGCACCGTTGACCTGACCCTGTTCGACATGAATACGGAGAAAGAGGTGGATATGGGCGGCACCTTCGATTGGTTCGGCCCCGAGAGCCATCCCGACTTCTGCGGCAATCCAGAAACGGGTGAATATACAGGCGACAACTCAAAGAGTCCTGCTAATCCAAAACGAAGTATCACCGAACAGCAGTTCAAGAACCGCATGATTCTGCGTCAGGCTATGCAGCGTCACGGCTTCAAACCTTTCGATACAGAGTGGTGGCACTTCACCCTAAAGGACGAGCCCTTCCCCGATACCTACTTCACCTTCCCCGTGAAGCAACTGAACAACTAATATGAAAAGATTAAGATTCTGGCTTTTAACCGCTTTCGCTGTCATTGCCTGTAGCGTGTGTGTGATAACATGCCACTACTGCAATAATGTCAATGCGATTGTTACGGCTCAGTATATTCCGCAGATTCCAGACTATGCGGACACAACGATGTGGATTACGGAGGATGGCGACGTGGAGGGTACGGGTGCTGATATCTTCTATGTCGTTTCTACGTGGGAAAAGGACTGGATGACAGCAGACAGTGCGGTCTGTCACTATGCCGATGTGTGGAACTCCACGCATCGTGAGCGTATGGCCATAGAGATGAATCGCGCAGCTGCCTACATGGCTCCAGGCAACCGCTTCTATGCTCCATTCTATCGTCATGCTACGATTGAAGCCTTCGAAACACAGAATGAAGATACCGTATATAGTAGAACTCGGCTGGCGATGAAGGATGTGTGCGAAGCCTTCGATTATTTCCTAGCGCATCGCGATGAAAGCCGTCCTCTTATTATTGCGGGTTTCAGTCAGGGCGGTTTGGCTGTGGTGGAATTGTTGAAACACATGGATGACGAGACCTACAGTCAGCTGGCAGCGGCCTACGTCTTGGGTTACAAGGTAACACCAGAGGACACCCTGCAGACCAAGCATATCAAAGCTGCACAAGGAGAGACGGACACGGGTGTAACCATCTGCTATAACACGGTGAAGGACGTGAAATACATCAAGCCCGTCATCGCTGCTACCTGCATGGGTATCAACCCAGTGAACTGGCGCACGGATGATATGCCTGCCACGCTCCACGACAGCATCACCGTCACCCTATCGCCTGAATATCACGTTCTCGTAGTCAGCGGCTATAGCGGTTCGGAATACAAACCCTACAAAGACCTACTCAACGTGGGGGACATCCACAGCTGCGAGCCTTGGCTCTACAGCGAGTGTTTGGCCAAGAACATTGCGGTCAGGACAAGAGCTTGGAATGAATTACATAACAAATAAACCAGAGACTTTCTTTTTCATTTATGGAAAAGAAGTTGTATATTTGTAGGCAGAATAAGTCTAATACCATGTATTTGACCAGATGGAAGAATTAAAACAACGAATTTTGAAAGAAGGGCATGCTAGGGCTGAAGGAGGCGTGGTTTTGGTCGGTTCTTTCTTGAACCATCAGCTGGACCCTCAGTTGATGATGCATTGTGCTGAGGAGTTCGCACGACTGTTTAAAAATCAGGGAATCAACAAAATTGTCACCATTGAGGCATCGGGCATCGCCCCCGCCATCATGACGGGCTATTTGATGAACCTGCCCGTAGTTTTCATTAAGAAGAAAGCACCGAAGACCGTCGATGAGTCCTGGAAATCGTGGGTATGGTCGTTCACCAGGGGCGATGAAACCACCGTGTGTATCGACCGCCGTTTCCTGACGGAGAAAGACCGCATACTCTTTATCGATGATTTTCTGGCTGACGGTCATGCCTCTGGCAGTGTCATACACTTGTGCCGCCAGTCGGGATCCCAAATTGTAGGCATGGGTTTTCTGGTGGAGAAAGGCTTTGCACAGGGTGGGCAGTTCCTGCGCGACCATCATATCAACTATCATGCGCTGGCAACCATTACGCGCATAAACGAAGACAATAGTATTGTGATTGAATAACGTAAAACATATACGGCTATGACTACACAACTGACAAATCAAAAAGGAAAGGCCACGCTGACACTTGTCGGCAGGCTTGATACGTCTGCAGCTCAGGCCTTGACCGCAGAGTTGGAGCAACGTCTGTCGGAGTCCGGCACTATCGAAAGCCTTGTCGTAGATGCGGATGGACTGGAGTATATCTCCAGTTCCGGATTGCGCATTCTGCTGACGCTGACGAAACGCTACAAGGACTTTCGCATTACTGGTGCGCAGCCGGCAGTATATGATGTGCTCAGCATGACGGGCTTCACCAAGATTATGAATGTGGAGCGGGCCATGCGCCGACTGAGTGTTGATGGTTGTGAAGTCATTGGCATTGGTGGTGTGGGCACTGTGTATCGGTTGGATGACGACACCATCATCAAGGTGTTCCGCGAAGGTACGACGATAGAGGAGGTGCGTGGCGAGATTACCATGGCCAAGGAAGCCTTCGTCATGGGTATGCCTACGGCTATTTCCTTTGATGTGGTGATGGTTGGCAGCCAATACGGGTTGGTATATGAGTTGCTGGATGCCGTCACCCTGAGTGCCAGCATCAAACGCGAGCCGGAGAAGATTGACGCGTTTGCCCGTCAGTATGCCACCCTGTTCCGCCAGCTTCATCAGATTGAGGTGCCTGCGGGTAGCAGCGTGCCCAGTGCCATGGAGCATGAACGACAGCAAGTGATGCATATCCGGCGCTATTTCCCACAGGAAAGCATCGACCTCCTGTTGCAGATCCTGGATGCCATTCCCGAGGAACGCCGTTTGCTGCACCTTGACCTGCAGACCAAGAATGCGATGCTGCAGAATGGCGAGCTGATGTTAATCGATATGGGTGAAGTGGGCTATGGTCACCCCATGCTCGACCTCGGGCACGCCTATTCGGCCATGGTGTCGTTGGTGGGTGACTATGAGAAAATCATCGGTATGCCCAAAGCATTGGGTGTTGAACTGTGGAACCGTGCCATTGGGTACTATTTTGAGGGTCTCCCTGCAGAGGTGGTGGAGCAACGCAAACGTCAAATCGAAGTGGTGTCGTGCATCAGGAACTTCAGTTGGCTGGCCTTGAGCGACTCGTTCCCCGAAGAGGTGGTGAATGAATGTAAAGCCATATTCGAAAAGCGCGTAGCTTCGCGCCGCGACTACATCCTTGATGTATGCAAGACGTTCGGAGAATGGAAAGTGTAATAATAGTCAATAACTATGATGTTTTGGGGATTTAGCATAGATGCATGGATAACGATTGCCACGGTGCTGTCGATGTTCTCCGTGCTGCTGTTTACAAAACTGCGTGCCGACCTGGTGTTCCTGGGTGCCATCGGTGTCCTGTTTGTAACGGGCGTGCTCGATGCCAAAGAGGCTTTCTCGGGTTTCAGTAGCGCATCGGTTGTTGTCATTGGTGTGCTGTTTGTTGTAGTTGCGGGTCTGACGTATACCGGCGTGCTGCAATGGATAGTGAAGAACCTGCTGGGGCAACCGAATACGTACACCAAGGCCGTGGTGCGTCTGATGCTGCCCGTGGCTGGACTGAGTTCCTTCTTGAGCAATACGACAGTGGTGGCGCTCTTTGTGAACATCGTCAAGATGTGGTCGAAGAAACTGAATATCTCGCCCTCGAAGTTACTGATACCATTGAGCTATGCATCGGGCATGGGTGGTGTGTGTACGCTGATTGGTACGCCGCCGAACCTGATTATTTCAGGACTCTATACCGACAATACAGGAATATCTATGAACGTGCTGGCGACAACGATACCTGGCTTGTTCTGTCTGTTCATCGGTGTGCTCAGCATCATCGCCATGCGCCGACTGCTGCCTGACCGCAAGGCTCCTGAATCGGACTCGGAGGACACGGCAGAATATACCGTCGAGATGCTGGTGCCGTCGTCGAATAAGTTCATTGGCGAGACGCTGGGCTATGCCGGACTGCTCGATGTGAAGGGCGGCAGGCTCATCAAGATGCACCACTTCGACAACGTTGCGGTTCCCATCGATAAGAACGAGTTCATCATGGGTGGCGACCACCTGGTGTTTGCAGGTAATATCAAGGACATCTTGGAGTTGCAGCACACGCACGGACTGGTGAAGGGCGCAGAGGTGCTGAATATTGGTCCGAAGACACTCATTTCCACCATCATCATGATAGCGATGGTGACTCTCTCGGCCTTGGGAGTCATGCCACTGTTGCAGTGCGCTTTTATCGCTGCTGCGGCCATGCTCATCTTCCGCTGCTGTACGCCGAATCAGGCCATGAAGGCCATCAACTGGGACATCCTGATGGTGTTTGCGGGGTCGGTGGTGCTGGGATTGGCTATTCAGAAGACGGGCATCGCCGAGCGACTGGCCTTCGGCATCCTGGATGTTTGTGGCACGAACCCCATTGTGGTCATGACAGCCATCTGCTTTGTGGGCACATTTATAACCGAGTTCATCTCGAACACAGCAGCAGGTGCCATGTTCTTCCCCATCATGTACGAGGCGGCAGAGAAGCTGGGCTACGAGCCTTACCCCTTCCTCATTGCATTGATGATTAGCGTGAGCAGCAGTTTTGCCACGCCCATTGGCTCACCCACCCACATGCTGGTCTATGGACCTGGCGGTTACCGCTTCAGCGACTTCATGCGCATCGGTCTGTTGATGAACCTCATCATCCTGGCCGCCAACATCTTCATCGTCAATATTGTGTATCCGTTAACACCGCTAAATCCGTAAACATCCTATGAGCAAAATATTTAAAAGACTCATCCCTGCATCGTTGCGCAACAAAAGCAGTCTGGCCATCATCGTGACTGCGGCCGTGCTGGTAGAGGTAACGACAGCTATACAGTACTACTATGCCCAAGACGGTATCCGCCAGGAGGTAGAGCACCGCGCAGAGAGCGAGTTGAGGGCGAAAAGCCTGGAGATACGCAACGTGATGGACGTTGTAGAGGTGGCGGTGGAGAACATGGCATGGGCCGTAGAGCAGAGCCTCTCACAGCCGGATTCCATGGTGGCTGTCACCCAGAAACTGTTGGCTGACAACGAGTACATCGTAGGAAGTGCTGTGGCTTTTGAACCCTATTATTATAAAGATAAGGGACGGCAGTTCTCGCCTTACACCTACAAGCACGACGGAACCACAACGAGCAAACAGTTGGGCACCGATCAGTACGACTATCACTCCATGGAATGGTACACGGCACCGATGGAGTCGGGGCGTGGTCATTGGAGCGAACCCTATTTCGACGAGGGCGGTGGCGAGATGATGATGTCGACCTACAGCTTGCCCATCCATGATGCTGCGGGCCGGAATGTAGCCATTTTTACTGCTGATGTTTCGCTCGAATGGCTGTCGGAAGTCATCAACGCACGACATATCTATCCATCGTCCTACAACCTGCTCCTGTCGCGAAAAGGACAAATCATGGTCTGCCCGGAGGACAGCCTGGTGATGCGCAAAAGCATCTGGCAGGCAACAGAAGGGATGGCCGACACCACGGTTGAATACATCAACCGACAGATGATGGCCGGACATAGTGGACAGGCCACCGTCCGCGATGATAATGGTGTGAAGAAATATGTCTTCTACGGCCAGATGGACGGCGATATTGGCTGGTCGATGGCCGTGGTGTGTGTTGACAGCGAAATCTATCATAGTTTGAGATGGATGGCAGTCAATATTTCTGTGCTGATGCTTATTGGTCTGGTATTGCTTGCCTACATCATCTGGCGCGCTGCCCGCAATCTCAACCGCCTGCAGACCGTGAATGCCGAGAAGGAGCGCATAGGCCGTGAACTGCATATTGCCAGAGCCATACAGATGGGCATGCTGCCTAAGACCTTCCCCACCTATCCCGACCGCGACGATGTACAGCTCTTCGGTTTGCTGACTCCCGCCAAGGAGGTAGGCGGCGACCTCTTCGACTTCTTCATCCGCGACGAGAAACTCTTTTTCTGCATCGGTGATGTCTCCGGTAAGGGCGTGCCTGCCTCGCTGGTTATGGCCGTCACCCGTTCTCTGTTCCGCTCCGTCTCTGCCCACGAGCTGATGCCCGACCGCATCGTGGCGTCCATGAACGAGTCGATGGTTGATATGAACGAAACGAACATGTTCGTTACGCTATTCGTCGGTGTGCTCGACCTGCCTACGGGTCATATGTACTATTGCAACGCCGGTCACGATGCCCCGTTACTCATAGGAGCAGGGGTGGGTGCGCTGCCCGTAGAGCCCAACATCCCCGTAGCCGTCATGTCGGGCTGGAAGTTCGTGACGCAGGAGGTGCAAATCTTTACGGATACCACCATCTTCCTCTATACGGACGGACTGACAGAAGCGGAGGATACAGAACATACACAGTTCAAAATGGAACGTGTGGAAAAAGTGGCCCAACAGGTACTGGACGCACATGAGCAGGAGCCGAAGTTGATTATCCAGCGCATGAGCGATGCTGTTCACAAGTTTGTTGGCAACGCTGAACAGAGCGACGATTTGACGATGCTTGCCATACAGTACATCAACATTCGAAGCAGCGAGAGCCGCCATGCTTGCTTGGATGGCCGAGTCGCGCCGAATGAAGACAAAGTCAAACAGCAACGTGATGTGAAATCCATCGTCCTTCCAAACGACACACAGGAGGTGCCACGACTGGCAGCCTTCGTTGATGAGGTGTGCGAGGAGTTGGGCATCAATGCCACCGCCACGGTGCAGATGAATCTGGCTTTGGAAGAGGCCGTTGTTAATGTAATGGAATATGCTTACCCGAAGAACATAAGTGGTCAGGTGCTTGTCGAGGCAGAAATATCACCCGACCAGGTGGTATTCACTATCACCGACTCCGGCATTCCTTTCGACCCGACTGCACAAGCCGAGCCAGACATTACACAGTCATTAGAAGAACGCCCCATCGGAGGACTTGGTATTCATCTCGTGCGGCATATCATGGACGATATACAATATGAACGAAAAGATGACAAGAACATCCTGACACTCATTAAGAAACTTCAAAAATCGTAATATCAACTCTCAACTTATTCATATGAAAGTAATTATCGAAAATGGCAATCCTGTTGTTGCTAAGCTGCAAGGTCGGTTAGACACCACGGCCGCCATAAAGGTTGCACCCTATTTCCAAGACCTGAATCAATATGCTGCCGGACACTTGGTCATCGACTGTGGCGAACTGGAGTATATTTCATCTTCCGGCTTGCGCCTCCTGCTCACCCTGCGTAAGGAAGTAGCTGAAAAAAACGGAAAACTGCAGATTCGGAACATGAACGAGGATATTCAGCAGATTTTCAAGATTACGGGGTTCATCAGTTTATTTGAAATCGTCGATTGAACGTAGAATTCGAAAATATCGTCAACGCTCGTGACCTTGGAGGCATGCCTGCAGCCAACGGCAAACGGGTTCGCAGGGGTTGCTTGTTGCGTACTGCTCATCTGCATGATGCCACAGATGAAGATATCCGGCATTTGAAAGAGGAGTATCACCTGCGGCACATCTTCGATTTCCGATCAGAGAATGAAGCCAAGTTCCTGCCTGACCGTGATGTGCCAGGAGCTATGCATCATCTGCTGCCTACCATTGACATGAGCGAGGAAAAACGCACAGGGAAGGCTATACCCGAGGAGGCATTCCTTGACCTTGAGCATCACATTGTCAATTACTCGTTTTATCCGGAAGTGCAACAGATGGCTGCCGACATGTATCCGTCGCTGATACGCAGCGAGTACTCCCAACTCCAGTATGCCACCTTCCTCCGTATGGTCATTGAGACATCCGACGGTGGCGTGTTGTGGCACTGCTTTCAGGGAAAAGACCGCACGGGATGGGGCGCAGCGTTCCTTCTGTCAGCATTAGGTGTCAGCCGCGAAGATATCATAGCCGACTTCGACCATTCAAATGACGCATATACCGACCTTGTTGCCAAGTTATGCTCCGAGGTTGAAATGCGTGGAGGAGGAGAGAACGAGAAGGAAGTAATACGTGCCTTCATGGGAGTCAGCACTCATAACTTCCAGCTCACCCTCGACCTCATCGACCGCGAATACGGCTCCATGAGCGATTATCTGCACCATCAACTCATGATTACGAAACAAGACATTCGACTTCTTAGAAAGCATTATCTACAATAAATCCATAACACAATGAAGAATCTATTATCTCTGCTTGTCCTTTGTATCCTCCTGCTGTCCTGTTCTACGAAAAGCACGGAGGTGTGTCCGGAGGAAGATGCCAGCCAGTTTGTGACCCTGACAGACGTGGTGCCCGATGCCATCTTGGAGATACGTTATTTTGGCACATATAACTTTGTGGGAACGCGTATCGACGGTTACGAGGAGCCGACGGCATTGCTCACCAGGCAGGCCGCTGACAGTCTGAAAGCCGTGAGCGATGATGTTATCAAACAGGGCTATCGCCTGAAAATCTACGATGCTTACCGTCCGCAGAAGGGTGTTGACCACTTCGTGCGCTGGGCAGAGGATATCGCTGATACGCTGATGAAGGCTTATTTCTATCCCGACCTGGACAAGAGTGTGCTCTTCCCACAGGAATACATCTGTCTGAAGAGCGGTCATACGCGTGGTTCTACTGTTGACCTGACGCTCTTTGATATGGCGACAGAAAAAGAGGTGGATATGGGTGCTACCTTCGACTGGTTCGGTCCTGAAAGTCATCCCGATTTCTGCGGTAATCCTGAGACTGGACAGTATAATGGGGACAACAGAAAATCGCCAAAGGAGCGTTCTATCACCGAGCAGCAGTTCCAGAACCGCATGATTCTGCGCCAGGCCATGCTGCGTCACGGGTTCAAGCCTTTTGACACCGAGTGGTGGCACTTTACCCTGAAGGACGAGCCTTTTCCCGATACTTACTTTACCTTCCCCGTGAAACAGTTGCATAATTAATATGATTTTGAGGATGCGGGAAAGTAGAACCACGATGAATATGAAGAACATAGGCACTATTTTTGTTTTTGTTGCATGGGTACTTCAAGGCATCCATGCGCAAAAGACCGTGTATATCCCCGATAGCTGGAAATACAATGCCACTACGGAGGAATATACCGAAGGCGGCAACAGCGAGTTGCAATGGTCGTACAACCGAAGCAAGGAATCGGACAACTGCATCGTTTTCTGGCAAAAGGGATTCGGCGACGATCCGAGCAAGGCACCGGCACTCAACGGTACGGAGATGACTTTCGACGTGGATGCTGTGCTGCGGGTGGCAGAGACCTGCTACGACCTCAATGTCAACAAACTGGCTTTCTCGTGCAGCAACATGCGGGACAAGTACAAGATTCTGATTTTGATGAACTACACCACCACATGGACCTGCTACGGCGGTGGCTACGACTACGAGTGCAGTGCCCTGTGGCTGAATC
Source organism: Bacteroidaceae bacterium (assembly GCA_017617235.1). Taxonomy (GTDB): domain Bacteria; phylum Bacteroidota; class Bacteroidia; order Bacteroidales; family Bacteroidaceae; genus Physcousia. Next base: position 9,681 of record JAFZWQ010000022.1, read on the forward strand.
CTGCTACGGTGAAGCCGGCCGGACACTCTCTGGCACACGAGGTGGGGCATTCCTTCCATTATATGTGTTATGCCGAGGCTGCCAACTACAACCATACCTCTTCGACAACGATTGGAACCGGTTTCCATCTGCCTGTAGGTAACGGACAAGCCATCTGGGAGCAGACAGCGCAGTGGCAGGCCAATCAGGCCTACCCGTCGGAAATGTTCAAACAGAGTTATCCGCTTTTCGGGAACAATGCTAATTACGCCTTCTCGCACGAATGGATGCGCTATCAGAGCTATTGGTTCCTGTATTATCTTTGCCAGCACTACGACGACATCACCACCGTGGCGCAGGTGTGGAAGCAGAAAATGACGGGGGCCAAGGATTTCTGTCAAGCCCTTATGGCTTTGAAAGGCCTTTCTGCCGAGGCGCTGTATGAACTCTATTTCGACTATGCCCTGCATTGCGCCACCTACGACTTCGATGCGGCAGCCCCATATCGTGATAATTACATCGGTAAATTCGACTACCGGGCCGTGCAGCTCGACGAAAACAAGTATCAGGTGGCCTATGCCAGTGCACCGCAGGGTACAGGATTTAATGTCATCGAACTCTCCGTACCGGCTGCCGGTACCACCGTCACCACCAAGTTCACGGCGCTCGTTCCAGGCTGTGCGCTCCATGAGGCCGATCCGGGAGAATACAACAATGGCAGCGCGCTGGTCAGTGCTGGCGTAACGAAATACAACCGCATCAGTGCTTCGGCACGTGGCTTCCGCGTGGGTTATGTCTTTCTGAAGAACGACGGCACACGTGAGTACAGCAACGACAATACCGTTCATTGCAAGGGTACCGACGAGGTGACCGAGGACATTACCGCAGAGGTGCCGTCGGGTACCAAACGCATGTTCCTGGTCGTGAGTCCAGCCCTCAGCAGCTATATCCAACACAAGTGGGACGAGAATATCAAGAATGATGACCAGTGGCCCTATCAGTTTGAACTCGTGGGTACGACGGCCACCAACATTATCCCCTACATGAAGGAACCCGATTTCGAGAAAGCCATTGACGGGCGCGACATCGCGGATGTCACCCTTACCTACGATGTCATATTACCACCGACTTCGGGCTATGACGGAGCTGCTGTCAACTTCTCCGGCAGCGGACTCAATGCCATCTGCACGGCGTTCCAGATGGATGGCGATGCGATATTCGGACAAATCCTTCCTTACAGCGCTTCGCAGCAGAACGGCACCATCATGAACTATGCTGCAAAGTCCAACGGAACTCTACAAAAAGTGGCCAAAACCACGAATGGCGACTTTGGGCACTGGTTCAATGCCAACGGAACTGCCATCTCATACGGCAGCGGCTGTGTGGTATATGCCGAGTTTACCAAATCCACGAAGAGCGCCGTTGTCGGTCAATATCCAAATGCCAACAGCAATGGTACAAAGCGCACCATCCGCGAGGCGTTGCATTATAAGGATGGCAACGGGAAGTCCGCTACAGTCTATCTCGTCTTCAACATTTCTTTCCAGACGGGGGCGACGGCTCGCAGCTACCTCACCGATATTGACTATACAGAACCGGTTCCCAGTTCGGTGAATGCCGTCGAAACATCGACAAATGAGGAGCGTGTGGTTTATGACGTGCAGGGACGCAAGGTGAAACCCGGAAACAGGACACGAAGCATCTACATTGTGGATGGAAAGAAGTACCTTTGGTCAAATTTTGGCCGAAATTAATTTTCGTACATAACTTTGAGTATCCAACTGTCCAAAAAGACATGCAAGCACATCTTTTTACACCGTTGTTTGCATTTTGATGCTCTAAAATTTTGCACTTCGCTCGGTTTTCACTAACTTTGCACCCGCTTTCCGCCCCAGGTCGCTGGCAGGATGAAGAGTTCCCTGTTATGCCTCGGGTTGAGATGTACAACAATTTAACAAACCAAAACAATGGCAGATTTAATTAAAATTGCTGAGGAAGCATTTGCTACAGGTAAGCAGCACCCCGCATTCAAGGCTGGTGACACAGTTACCGTGGCTTACAAAATCATCGAGGGCAACAAGGAGCGTATCCAGCTCTATCGTGGCGTTGTCATCAAAATCAGCGGTCACGGTGACAAGCGTCGCTTCACTGTCCGCAAGATGTCGGGTACCGTTGGTGTAGAGCGTATCTTCCCCATCGAAAGCCCCAACATCGACAGCATTACCGTAAACAAGGTAGGTAAGGTACGTCGCGCTAAGCTGTACTACCTGCGTAACCTGACTGGTAAGAAGGCTCGTATCGCTGAAAAGCGCGCAGCACTGACTGCAGAGTAATCCACGAGCGTTTCAAAAAGACTGAATGAAGGCATCAAGGGCAAACGCTCGAGATGCCTTTTTTCGTAACTTGTAACTCAAATCTCGTAACTAATACAATGGTGGAACTGGGAAGAGTGAACCGCTTGACGGTGGTGAAGCAGGTGGACTTCGGATTGTATCTGGATGGCGGCGAGGTGCATGGTAATATCTTGTTGCCTGCCCGCTATGTGCCCGATGGAACGAAAATTGGCGATGAAATCGACGTTTTTCTCTACCTTGACCAGGAAGAACGGCTCGTTGCCACCACGGAACATCCGCTGGCACAGGTGGGCGACTTCGCTTGGTTGGAGGTGGCCTGGGTGAACAACTTCGGGGCATTCCTCAACTGGGGACTGATGAAGGATTTGTTCGTACCTTTCCGTGAGCAGAAGATGAAGATGCAGAAGGGTAACCGATACATCGTGCATGTGCATCTGGATGAGGAAAGTCACCGTATCATGGCCTCGGCAAAGGTGGAGAAGTTCCTTTCGCACGAAATGCCTCCCTATCAGGTGGGTGATGCTGTGGATGGACTGGTGTGGCAGAAGACAGACCTCGGGTTCAAGGTTATCGTGGACAACCGCTTTGGCGGCCTTCTCTACGACCATCAACTGTTCCGCCAATTACATACGGGCGACCGACTGACGATGTATATCCAGCAGGTGCGCGAGGATGGGAAAATCGACCTTATGTTGCAACCCGTTGGACAGCAGGCTGCACGCGAGTTCAGTGACGTATTGTTGGAGCACCTGCGAAACAACGCTGGACGTACGGTGCTTGGGGACAAGAGTCCTGCCGAAGAGATATATGCCGTGTTCGGTGTCAGCAAAAAGGTATTCAAAAAGGCTGTGGGCGACTTGTACAAACGCCGCTTAATACAGATTACGGACGAAGGAATAAGCTTAAATGATTAAACTACGCAACATTACCAAGAGTTTCGGCACGTTGCAGGTGCTGAAGGGCATAGACCTTGACATCAGTCAGGGCGAAATCGTGAGCATTGTAGGCCCCAGTGGGGCAGGAAAGACCACGCTGTTGCAGATTATGGGCACGTTGGACAAAGCCGACACGGGCTCGGTGGAAATCGATGGAGTAGATACCAGCAGTCTGTCCCAAAAACGCCTGAGCCGCTTCCGTAACCAAAAGATTGGCTTTGTGTTCCAGTTCCATCAGTTGTTGCCCGAGTTTACGGCTCTCGAGAATATCATGATACCCGCTTTTATCGGTGGAATGGGCAAAAAAGAGGCACGGGCTCGTGCCTTGGAACTGTTGGCGTTTATGGGATTGAGCGAACGTGCCGACCACAAGCCCAACGAATTGTCGGGTGGCGAAAAACAACGCGTAGCCGTTGCCCGTGCCTTGGTGAACAATCCTGCCGTGGTGATGGCCGACGAACCTTCGGGTAGCTTGGACAGCAAGAACAAGGAAGAGTTGCACCAGCTATTCTTCGACCTTCGTGAAAAGTACGGACAGACTTTTGTCATTGTTACCCACGACGAAGGACTTGCCAGTCTGACCGACCGTACCATACACATGCGTGACGGCCAAATCGATAACCCAGAGCAAAGCGAAGGTTAATCCTAAAGTTTTTTGTGGAATAAACGACGGAACCAGTTGCCCTGGCGGGTAACGGCACGACCGTTAGGCTGGAATATGGAAAGTGTTTCGGCCGGCTCGCCCCATTGGTCGGGATAGAGCAGCATGACGCTGGTCTGACTGAAATAGCGGTGGATGAGCAGCGGCAGGTTGTCGAAACGACTTTGGTAGGAGATGGAGTTTGCGCGTGCAATAATAAAGATGAACATATGGTCTTCGCTGACGCGCGACGAAAGTGTCTCGATTTGTGTCCAGCGGCTCATTTCGAAGAATTCGGAACGCAGGTTACCGTGTTTCTGCCGCATGTAGCTCTGGATGTAAGGTTGTGTATCGGGATGGGCATGGAATTCGAGATGGCAGTCGAGCTGTTCGCCAATACGGCTTACGTGTTCCAACCATTTGTAGAATCCCACCTCGTATTCTGCCTTCTGGGGTACGGCAACAATGACACGTCGAAGTGTGCCGGGGGGGACGATGCTGCGCAGGACCATGACCTCGCGACGCGTGCCTTCCAGAATATTGTCGATGATGGTGCCCAACGAAGATTGGGGTGTGTCGTCGGTCTGGCTGCCAAGGCTGAGGATGATCTCACCACAATCGTTTTCGGTCATGGTGTGTAGGATGCCGCTGGCGATGTTGGTGGATACACGGTTCATGGTTACCATTTGTACATCGGCGGCCGTTGCCACCTCCTGTGCCTTTTCCAATATGCGACGGGCATTCTGATGATGTTTTTTGCCCATTTCATCGTCGAAAGAGACGGTCAGACCAATCAGGCTTTCAGGGATATAGGGGTTGCGAATGAGCATCGCCAACTGGGTCAGCGAGTCGACATTGGCTTCCTGGGAATAGGTAACCAGACAGCGTCCGTGATAGGAACCGCGGTTCTCCTCGAACTGAGTGCCTTTCAGTACCAGATGGCGTGCTCCGCGATTGGTGGCCAGCGATGAAATGATGCACGAGAACAGAATGAGCATGACGGTGCCGTTCAACACTGCATTGTCCATGAGATTGACAGCAGGGTCTGTGCCAATCATGACGATGGCCAGTGCGCCTGCGGCATGGGCATTGGTGAGTCCGAACATCAGGGTGCAGCTGTCGCGGTCGCCTCGCGAAGTCAATGTCATGGCAACGGCTGCAAGCCATTTGGTGAGGGTGGCTGTAACCACCATCACTGCCACAATCCACATGGTGTTGGCGTCCGAGAACAGGATGTGAACATCGATAATCATGCCCACACCTATCAGGAAGTAAGGGATGAAGAGCGCATTGCCCACGAATTCGATGCGGTTCATCAGTGGCGAGGTGCGAGGAATGAGTCTATTCACCACCAAACCCGCCAGGAATGCACCTAACAGTCCTTCGAGACCCACCAGTTTGGCCAACGAGGCGCTGAGGAAGACCAGTGCAAGGATGAAGATGTACTGCATGACACTGTCGTCGTAGCGGCGCAGGAACCATCGGCCCAAACGGGGGAATACGATAACCACAAAGGCGCCGTACAGGGTACACTTCAGAGCAAAGAATAGCCAGAAATGCCAGTCGGCATTGTCGTGCAGGCGCCCCACGGTAATGGCCACCATCAACAGGGCCAGGAAGATGGCGATGGCTGTGGCAACTACGCTGATGACTACGCTGGGATGGCGCCCGATACCATAACGTCCCACGATGGGATAGGCTACCAGGGTGTGTGAGGCCAGGGTGCAGGCCAAGAGCATGGAGGTTTCAGGTCCGAAATGCAACAGTTGGCGTGCAGCCAGAAAACCCAGTGCAAAGGGGATAAGGAATGTGAGCAGGCCAAATTGAAGCCCGCGGCGCCCATAGTGTGAGACGCTGCCCATATCCAGTTCCAGGGCTGCCAGGAACATGATGTAATAGATGCCCACCTGTCCGAATATCTCGAACGAGCGGTCGCGTTCCACTACATTTAATCCAGAGGGGCCGATGAGTACACCTGCCAGCATCAGTCCGATGATGGGGGGGATGCGTAACCGCCTGAGTAACATGGGGGCCAGCAGAATAATGACGAGCACCAGGAAAAATGTCCAAGTGGGGTCGGTTATGAGGGCAGATGTCTCTATCACACTGCAAAGATACGATTAAACGTGTGATTTCACAAATGATTTTATATGATTTATCGCTTTTTTTCACTATCTTTGCAGCCGAATTCCTTTAAACGTTATACGTTAAACATTAAACCTTTAGATATGCGAGTAGCAATTGTAGGCGCCAGTGGCGCAGTAGGGCAGGAATTCCTGCGAGTGCTCGACGAGCGTAACTTCCCCATCGATGAACTTCTGCTTTTCGGTTCCAAGCGCAGTGCTGGTACCAAATATACCTTCCGCGGCAAGGAAATTGAAGTAAAGTTGTTGCAGCACAACGACGACTTCAAGGGAGTGGACATCGCCTTCACCAGCGCAGGTGGCGGTACTTCGAAGGAATTTGCCGAGACCATTACGAAGCACGGTGCCGTGATGATTGACAACTCGTCGGCCTTCCGCATGGACGAGGATGTGCCCCTGGTGGTTCCTGAGTGCAATGCCGAGGATGCCCTGAACCGTCCGCGTAACATTATTGCCAACCCCAACTGTACGACTATTATGATGGTGGTTGCCCTGCAGGCTCTGGAGAACATCAGTCACATCAAGCGCATACATGTTGCCAGCTATCAGGCTGCCAGCGGTGCAGGTGCAGCTGCTATGGCTGAGCTGTACGAGCAGTACCGTCAGGTGTTGGCAGGTGAAAAGCCCACCGTTGAGAAGTTTGCCTACCAGCTGGCTTTCAACGTCATCCCCCAGATTGATGTATTCACCGACAACGGATACACCAAGGAGGAAATGAAGATGTACAACGAGACGAAGAAGATTATGCATACCGATGCTGACTGCTCGGCTATGTGTGTTCGCGTGCCCTCTCTGCGTTGCCACAGCGAAAGCGTATGGGCAGAGACGGAGCGCCCCGTAAGCGTGGAGGAGTTCAAGGAGGCCATCCGTAACGGTAACGGCCTTCAGCTCGAGGACGACCCGCAGAACAAGGTTTACCCCATGCCTCTGTTCCACGAGAACTGCGACGACGTCTTCGTAGGCCGTATCCGCAAGGATCTGGCCAACCCCAACGGCATCACCTTCTGGTTGGTATCGGACCAGATTAAGAAGGGTGCTGCCCTGAATGCCGTACAAATCGCAGAGTATCTTATTAAGGTAGGTAACATAGGCTGATATTTGCCCCCTTTTTTTGAATGAGACATCGCCTGCTACTGGCTTTTTGGCTGTTTGCTTTCATGCCCATGTCGCTATGGGCTCATGAGGACGACAGCACGCGAGTAGCAGACTTTTGTCGTGTCCGACCCCAGCAGGTGATTGTGCCTGCAGCCATGATAACCGTGGGAGCCGTGGCTGTGGGAAACAAACGGCTTTGTGACATGAAGTATGACGTGCGGGATGCTATGCAGCGTGGACGCGGAACGCACCACAAGGCTAACGTCGAGACATGGCTCACACTTTCTGCCCAGATTGGCGTCATCGCCCTGGGACCCAAAGCCAAGCACTCCTTTACCGACCGCATGCTGGTGAAACTCACCTCCTATACCTTACTTTATACCACAGGTCACATCGTCAAGGCATGTGTCCGTGAACCGCGTCCCGACGGTCATGGCGTTCATGCCTTCCCTTCCATCAAGACTGCTGCCGCTTTCATGGCGGCTGAACAAACTCGCATCGAGCGCGGATGGGCCTGGGGAATGGGTATGTACACCTTTGCGGCTGGCATCGGTGTGCTGCAGATGTACAACGACCGTTGCTATGTCAACGATGTGTTGGCAGGTGCAGGCGTGGGCATCCTGTCCACACACGCCGCCTATTGGCTTTTGCCCTACGAACGCCGCTGGTTCGGGCTGGATAAACGCAAGAAGAAACAGAAAAGCGATGCTGCCATGATGCTCGTCCCCACCTATCAGTACAATACCCGCACCGTGGGCTTTGCCTTCACTGCTTCTCTCTAAATCTCTTTCCCTTCCCATCCCTTCTCGTGGAGCGATACTAATCCTACCGTCGGAGCGTTGCAACGCTAGGCGGGGAACGATGTGACGCTAGGCGGGTAGCGTTGAGACGTTCTGTCGGAGATGACAGATTTATTCGTCTTCGGGCTTTTGAGGCGTGGCCTCGGGTTGTGGGGTAGTTTGGTCGAAGAGTCCGTAGGTGGTGCGGAGAACGCGGAATTCGGTACGACGGTTCAGCGCATTGCAAACTTCCTGGCGGGTTTCGTCTTCGATTTTGAGGATGAAACTCTCTGTTAATGTGTCTCCTTCCTGCAGGAAGGGGTTCTGTTCGGCAATCTTTCGGGTGACTATCTTCGGACGACTCTCGCCATAGCCAACGGGGGTCAGACGGTCTTCGGCAATGCCATGTTCGATGAGGTAGTTTACTACGCTCTCGGCACGGCGTTGGCTGAGGCGTTCGTTGTATTCATCGGGTCCGCGATAGTCGCAATGGCTAGCTAGTTCGATGGTGATGTTGGGGTTCTCGTTGAGCAAGTCGACCAGCGAATCGAGGGCTTGGGTGCTGTTGGGCGTCAGTTCGGCAGAGTCGAATTCGTAGAACACGTTGCGGACGAGGACGGGTGCCGTGATGCTGCCCAAGGGGAACTGGAGCACGAATTCGCGGCTGACGGAGCTGGTGTCGATGCGCAGTTCCTCTTTGTGGTTCAGGTAACCTTTGCAGGTGCCCAGGAACAGGTAGTCGACATTGGGCTTTATCTCCTGTTCGAACGAACCGTCGCCACGTACGGAGAGTTTGAGGTTCGTTCCGTCGTTGCCCACCATATAGACGAGGGCTTGTGGCAATTCGTAGCCATCCTTCTCGTAGACCCAGCCCTTGACGATTTGTATCACCTCAGGACACTCGAATGAGAAGATGTGGTCCCAACCGCGGGCGTCGCCCCTGTTTGAGGAGAAGAAGCCGCGATTGTGCAGTCCCTCGAAGGTCATCCCGAAGTCGTCGCCTGAGGAGTTCATGGGAACTTTCAGGTTCTCGACGGTCCACACCTCGTCGCTGTCCTGCTTGGCACAGAAGAGGTCGAGGCCTCCCATGCCCACATGTCCGTCACTCGAGAAGTAGAGGTCGCCGTTGGGGCGGAAGACGGGAAACATCTCGTCGCCCTCGCTGTTGATGGGCTCCCCTAGGTTTTCCACACCGCCCAGCCCGCCTTCGGTGATGGCAATGCGCCAGATGTCCAGTCCTCCCAGACCACCCGGCATGTCGCTGGTGAAGTAGAGCCAGCGCCCATCGGGACTAACCGCAGGATGGGCATAGCTGGACAATGTGTCCTTCGATATTTGCAGCAGCGTGGGCTTTCCCCACGAGGCATCGCTGCGCTGGCTAGTGTATATCTGGGCATAGCGGGGATACGAAGGATCGTGGGCGCAACGGGTAAAGTACATCGTCTTTCCGTCTGGTGAGAAACAGCATGCCCCTTCGTCGTATTCGCTGTTCACCTCCGATTCGAAGGCCTCCGGTTGTTGCCATTTCCCCTTCTCGTCCTTCTTTGCCAGGAACAGGTCGCCTGCCTTCATGCCCGTGATGTCGCTCATCTCGTTGCCTGCAGCCTGTGGACGGGTGGAGGAGAGGTACAGCTGATCCCACTCGTCGCCATACAATACGGGGCAGAAGTCCGTACGACGCGAGTTCAGGATGGGTTCCTTCTTTACGGTGTAGAGTGTCTCTTTCTTTTTCCACAAAGGTGCTTGCACACAGCTCTGCAGGCCGCGTTTGGCCCGTTCGTCGTTGGGAATGAAGTCGAGGAAGTGTTCGTAGCTCTTGGCGGCATTCTTGTAATCCGCGTTCCGATGCTGCATTTGGGCCAGCCGCAGGACAGCCATCGAGTCGGCGTATCCGTAACGGATGGCATTCTGATAGGAACCTATCGCTTTGGCTGTGAAGTTGATACGACGGTAGCATTCCGCCATTTTCCAAGCTCGTTCGCCACGTTTCTCTTTGTCTTTTATGGAGGTGCGGCTGTAGCCTTTCTTGTATTCCGTTGCAGCTGCGTAATATTCGCCGATGGCGAAGTGCGCATCACCCTTCTTGATGTTCTGGTCGGCCCCACAGCTGGAGAGTCCCAGCAATAGGGCTGAAAGATACAAAAATATGAGTGCGCGACGTTTCATACATCTATAATAACGTGCGCGAGGGTGGTTTTATTGTACGCGTTGGCTCGTATTATCGGATAGGACGGAGAGAACGAGGTCGCTGACCATCTGCTTCAATTCGTCGATAAACTGCTTGGCTTCGTACTGCCGGCTTTCGATGAGGCGAAGTTTGCGTTCCCAATGACCTGTGAGTTCTGCGCTTTTCAGCAACTCGTTCTTGATGAGTCCGATAAGTTCCACTCCTGTGGGCGTGGCCCATAGGTTCTTCTTTTCCTTGCGGATGTAGTGGCGGCGGAACAGGGTCTCGATGATGGCGGCACGTGTGCTTGGGCGTCCGATGCCGTTTTCCTTCAGGGCGTCGCGCAGTTCCTCGTCGTCCACGAATTTGCCCGCTGTCTCCATCGCGCGCAGCAGGGTGGCTTCGGTGTATGGCTTGGGGGGTGTGGTTTGTTTCTCGGCCAGGTCGGGCTCGTGGGGTCCCGATTCGCCTTTCTTGAATTCGGGCAGCGTCTTTTCTTCGTTGTCTTTCTGGTCGTCCTGCTGTTCTTCCTTTTGCCAGAGAATGCGCCATCCGGGGTCGGTTATGTGCTTGCCTGTGGCCTTGAACTGAATGTCGGCGACTTGGCCCATAACGGTGGTGGTGTCGAAGAGGCAGTCGGGGTAAAAAGCACCGATGAAACGGCGCACAATTAAATCATAGACCTTCGCCTCGACTTCTGTCATTGCCTTCGCCTCGACGCCTGTCGGGATGATGGCGTGGTGGTCTGTAACCTTCTTGTTGTCGAATACCTTTTTGCTCTTCGCCAGCGGCTTGCCCTTGATGCGTTCCATGAGGGGGAAGTAGGCGCGCAGTCCGTTCATGATTTGGGGACATTTGGGATAGACGTCGTCTGGCAGGAAGGTGGTGTCGACGCGCGGATAAGTGGTGTATTTCTTTTCGTAGAGGCTCTGGATGAGTTGCAGCGTGAGGTCGGCAGAGAAGCCATACCGTTTGTTGCACTCTACTTGCAGGGAGGTGAGGTCGAACAGTCTGGGTGGCGCCTCTGTGCCTTTCTTCTTCTCTACGCTGGTGACGGTGAAGGGCAGTTCGCGCACAGCGGCCAGGGCTGCTTCGCCTTCCTCGCGAGTCTTGAAGCCTTTGTCTCCCTCCTCCATAACGGCGGAGAAGATGACGTCGCGGTATTTCGTCGTCAGCACCCAATAGGGGACGGGCACGAAGGTTTCTATCTCCTGCTGACGGCGCACGATGAGGGCGAGGGTGGGGGTTTGGACGCGTCCGATGGACAGTACTTGCTTGTCCTGCGTCGTGTTGTTCCGATATTTCAGGGTGTACAGGCGGGTGGCGTTCATGCCGAGTGTCCAGTCGCCGATGGCGCGCGACAGTCCGGCTTCGTACAGGCTTTGGTATTCCGACTGGTCTTTCAACGTCTGGAAGCCCTCGCGGATAGCCTCTTCCGTCAGCGACGAAATCCACAGGCGCTGGACGGGGCATTTGGCGCCCGTCATCTGGATTACCCACCGCTGGATGAGCTCACCCTCCTGGCCGGCATCGCCGCAATTGATGATGCGTTCGGCATTTTCCATCAGCCGTTTTATCGTGTTGAACTGCTTCTCGACGCCCTTGTCCGACTTCAACTTGATGCCAAAGCGCTGGGGTATCATGGGCAGCTGGCCCAGACTCCATTGCTTCCACATGGGCGAATATTCGTGAGGCTCCTTCAGTTCGCACAGGTGGCCGAAGGTCCAGGTAACCTGGTATCCGTTGCCCTCCATATATCCGTCGTGCTGCTGCGTAGCGCCCAGCACATGGGCGATGTCGCGCCCTACCGACGGTTTCTCTGCAATGCAAACAATCATGCGTTTCTTCCTTTCTTGTCTGTTCGACGGACACAAAGTTACGGAAAATTCGTGAGAAACGTGTCAAAAATGCGTCCCTAATTTGCCAGCTTCTCAATCCATAGTTGAAAGGATTGTGTTCCTAACTTCCGCCATCGGCGATGAACGCACATCCATCGGCGATGAATATACAGACATCGGCGGTGAACGTACATCCGTCGAACGATGAATACACTTTGGGAAGCGTTCCTTGCAACTAACCTTTGTAATATTGTCGAAAATACTTGCCATTCTCGTCAATTTTCCGTATATTTGCCCTGATTTATGCGACGAATGACAATGATTGTCGGACTATGAGAAACAAACGAATACTGTGGGTTGCAGCGGCTCTTGCGATGGGTCTGTCCTGCAATGTTCAGGCGCAGACAGCGCTGACGGTGAGTGAGATGACCTCCTTGGCGACGCCCGCTACCGGCAGTGTCGTCTCTATCCACGACCCTTCCGTCGTTTTCCGAAAGGGCACGTATTACATCTGGGGCTCGCACCTTGGCGTTGCCAGCAGCAAGGACCTAGTAACCTATAACCCGCTGTCAGCCAGCAGCCAGACATTTGCCAAACCCGACGGCACGCGCTGCGACTTCAAGACCGCCTTCAACGAACAGGTGGTGAAGCAGACGAAGGACTATCGCGGCCAGCTGGTCGATATGCCCCAGGTGGACGCGGAAGCTTGGTGTTCTTGGTACGCGGAGAATAAGGAGACCTGGATCAACGGCAACATGTGGGCGCCGGATATCATCTACAACGAGACGATGAAGCGTTGGTGCATGTATCTGAGCCTGAACGGCGACCGTTGGGCCAGCGTCATCATCCTGCTCACATCGCCCTCCGCCACAGGCCCGTTTACCTATCAGGGGCCCGTCGTAATGGGCGGTTTCAACGGGGAAAACGGCGCGCCGTCGTACAAGAATAGCGACATGCACCTGGCCCTCGGCTCGCTGTCCAGCCTGCCCCCACGCTACAACCAGCAGGGAAAGTGGGGAACCTACTGGCCAAACTGCATAGACCCCTGCGTGTTCTATGATGAAGAGGGCGAGCTGTGGATGACCTACGGCTCGTGGAGCGGCGGCATCTTCATGCTCCGTCTGGACAAGGAAACCGGTCTGCGCGACTATACCTATCAGTACGCTTCCGACTACGACTCGAAGGGCGCCAACGGCGTCAGCGACCCCTACTTCGGCAAGAAGATAGCCGGTGGATACTACGTCAGCGGCGAAGGCTCGTACATCCAGCACATTGGCCAGTACTACTATCTGTTCATGAGTTACGGCGGCTTCGCCCCAGGCGGCTATGATGCCGACGGAAACATACAGGGAGGCTACGAGATGCGAATCTTCCGCTCGAAGAACCCCGACGGACCCTACGTCGATGCCGCAGGCAAGTCTGCCCTCTTTGCAGACCGCTGGGTGCTGAACTTCGGCAAAGGCGCCACAGACAATCGCGGCCTGCGACTGATGGCGGCATACAACCAATGGGGCAACCAGACCGTTGGCGAACGTTCCCAGGGGCACAACTCAGCCTGTCTGGACGACAAAGGCCGCTCGTTCGTCGTGTATCACACCAAGTTCAACGACGGCACGCTTGGTCATCAGGTTCGCACCCACCAACTCTTCCTCAACGAAAAGGACTGGCTCGTCTGCGCACCCTTCTGCTACAGGGGAGAGGAAACTACCGATTCCGCCATAGCCCATACCCCCATTTCCGTCGATGAAATCGTGGGAAATTATCACTTCATGCTCCTGCCTTACGCACAGAACCAAGGCGAATACGAAGAGGTAGTTCCCACGGAAGTGACCCTGAACGCCGACGGCAGCGTCACAGGAGCCCAGACGGGAACTTGGAAGCAGACGGACGGAACCTCGTATCTCACCCTCAAACTCGGCAATACCACCTACTATGGTGTATTCGTCGAACAGGAGGTGAACGGCGCCACCCAGCAGAACTATCAGACCACCCCACTGAAGGCATTGGCCTTTACCGCTGTCGCCTCCAACGGCACTCCCGTGTGGGGCTATAAGCTTCGCCCCAAGCATGCGGTGGCCTATAACTATACCAACAATACCATTAATGTAAAGTCTGGGGCCACCTACTCCAAGAACATCAGCCTGATGTTTCCCACGACGGATAACACCGTCCTGAAGTGGACCTCGTCGGAACCCGACGTCATCAGCGAGACGGGAAAATACAATCCACGCGACGAAGTAACCCCAGTAACCCTCACCGTCAACCTGTCCTGCGGCGAATATTTCTGGCAGCAAAGCTACGATGTGAAGGCACAGAAGAAAACAACCCCCTCTGGCGACTACAGAACAGACCTGAAGGCATACTATAATATGGATGTGCTGCCCTGTTACAACGCCTACGATGAAGCGCAGCATACCTACCACAATGCTGCAGGGACGGGCACGAAGCCAGTATTGGAAAGCGATTATGACCGCTTCGGAATGGTCCTGCATCAGTTCTTTGGCAGTCAGGCCAACTGCTCCTATACCCGTATGAACAATCCGCTCGTGGGCATCGAAGACCTCACGGGATTCTCCGTCAGCCTATGGGTAAAGCGCAGCGATGCAAACGTGTGGGACGCCCTATGGGGTTTCTTCAACAGCACCTCGTCAACCGCCAAGGGAGCACGTTTCTTCCTTACTGGCAACAGTTACTTGGGATACAACGCGAACGACACCACTTGGTTCGACATCAATCACCCCGACAAGGGCACATTCAGCGATATCCCTGTGGGCGAGTGGGCTTTCGTTACCTTCACAGCAGGCCCTGAGAACGGCATTCGCCTCTATGTGAACGGCACCAACAAATCGCCCCACGCTATGGCTTCGAGCAAAGGCGTGACCAAGGTGAAGGAATTGCCCTGTGCGGAACTTGTCGATTGTGTCAGGAAATTGAAGTATTTCTATCTGGGACTGGGCTCGTTCTGGGGCTCGGCAGATTGTTATATCGATGACGTGCTGATGCACAGCCGCGAACTCTCGGCAACCGACGTCCGCGCTCTGAACACGATGGCCAATCGCGTTACCGACTTTACGAAAAACGGCGATGAAACCGACGTTTTTCCCGTATTCATCGAGACGCTACCCCAGCAACGGGGCATCTTTGACCTGCTGGGACGCCGTGTTTCCAGGCCCACCCGAGGTCTGTACATCATTAATGGAAAGAAAGCATTAGTTAAATAGGTATGTTACGTAAGATTCGAACAACACTTGCCGTCCTCTTCTGGATTGGGGTGACGCTGCTCTTCCTAGACTTTACGGGAACGGCTCAGCGCTATCTCGCCTGGATGGCCAAAGTGCAGTTCCTGCCCGCTGTGCTGGCCCTGAATGTGGTTGTGGTGGTAGGCCTCGTCCTGCTCACCCTGTTGTTTGGCCGCATCTATTGCTCCGTCATCTGCCCGTTAGGCGTAATGCAGGACTTCATCGCCTGGGTGAGCAAACGCAAACTGTTCCGCAAGAACAAGAAGGCGAAGTATGCCAACAAGTACAGCTACTCGCCAACCAAGCGCATCCTGCGGGCACTGGTATTGCTCGTGTTCCTTGTCTTGATGATAGCCGGATTCAACACGCTGGCCATCCTCATCGCTCCCTACAGCGCCTACGGCCGCATCGCCACGAACCTGATGCAGCCTCTATACCTTTGGGCGAACAATGGTTTGGCAGCCATCGCCGAACATTACGATTCCTACCTATTCTATTCTGTCGATGTGTGGTTGCGTTCCGTCCTCTCACTCGGAATTGCTGCAGGAACCCTACTTATCGTGGGCATTCTAGCCTGGAGAGGCGGCAGAACGTATTGCAACACCATCTGCCCTGTGGGTACGATACTGGGCTACATCAGTCACTTCTCCCTGTTTGGTCCCGTCTTTGATAAGGACAAGTGCAACGGTTGCCGTCTCTGCGAGCGGAACTGTAAGGCCAGTTGCATCAATATTGGAGACCACCATGTGGATATGACGCGTTGCGTGATGTGTGGCGACTGCATGTCGCTCTGTCCGCAAGGCGCCCTGCGATTTGGAAACAGGGCTCATAAGCCCCATAAGGCCCATAAGCCTCATGAGCCTAATGAGACCAATAAACCGGATGAGGACCGTCGTGCTTTCATGAAAGGCTTGGCATTGGTGGCTACGGGGGCTGCGGCAAATGCTGTAGCAAAAACCGTAGATGGCGGACTGGCCACGATTGAGGACAAGGTGACTCCTGAACGGCAGACACGCCTTGTTCCTCCTGGTTCGCTCTCCTTGGAGCATTTTACCCAACATTGCACAGCCTGCCAGCTGTGCATCGCCAACTGCCCTAATCAGGTGTTGCGTCCCAGCGACGATTTGGAACACTTGATGCAACCCCAGATGCAGTTCGAACAGGGATACTGCAGACCCGAATGCAACCGCTGTTCGCAGGTTTGCCCAACGGGAGCCATCCGTCCCATTACCATCGAGGAGAAAACAGCCCAGCAGATTGGTCATGCCGTTTGGGTGAAGGACAATTGTCTGTGTGTCACAGAAGGAATCACGTGTGGCCATTGTGCCAGCCATTGCCCAACGGGAGCCATCGAGATGGTGCCGCTGGACGATAGCGATGAGATTTGGATACCCGCCGTCAACGAATCGGTTTGCATCGGTTGTGGCGCCTGCGAGAATCTGTGTCCGGCACGTCCCTTCAGCGCCATCTATGTCGAGGGCTACGAAACCCACCGGGAGTTATAATTGACAATTATGGAAAGAAGAGATTTCATCAAGATACTGGGAACAGGAGCTGCAACAGCGACTCTGGCTGGTTGTGGACTGAAAAAGAAACAGGACTTCGACCCGCTGGGACACCACACGGGTGAGGTTCCGACGGACAAGATGACCTATCGCGACAATCCCACAACGGGCGACCATGTTTCTCTGTTGGGTTACGGCATGATGCGTCTGCCCAACAAGCCCCAGAAGCCATCGAGCGACGGAACACCTGCTCCCGAGGAAATCGACCAGAAGGAAGTGAACCGCCTGGTGAAGTATGCCTTGGACCATGGGGTGAACTATTTCGATACGAGCCCAGCCTACTGTCGAGGCGAGAGCGAGGCCAGTACGGGAACAGCTCTCGTGGCCAGCGGATATCCGCGCGACAAGTACTACATCGCCACTAAGCTTTCGAACTTCTCGCCTGAACAATGGTCGTATCAGGAAGGTGTGAAGATGTTCGAGAACTCGCTCCGTTACCTGCAGACCGACTACATCGACTATCTGCTGTTGCATGGTGTCGGCATGGGAGGCATGGATGTCCTGAACGGACGTTACATGGACAATGGACTGCTCGACTATCTCCTGAAGAAACGCGAGGAAGGCGTAATCCGAAACCTGGGTTTCTCGTATCACGGCGAGATAGAGGTCTTCGACTATCTGTTGGCGAACCACGACAAGTACCATTGGGACTTTGTGCAGATACAGATGAACTATGTGGACTGGCACTTGGCAAACGAAACGAACAAAGCCAATACCGATGCCGAGTATCTATATAATGAACTTGACAAACGCGGCATTCCGGCAGTCATCATGGAACCCTTGTTGGGTGGGCGACTGGTGAAGATGCCCAACCACATCGTGGCAACCCTAAAGAGCAAACGACCCGAGGACAGCGTAGCCTCGTGGGCCTTCCGCTATGCAGGCACCAAGCCTCGCATCCTCACCGTCCTGTCGGGCATGACCTATATGGAACACTTGCAGGACAATTTGCGTACTTATAGTCCTCTGGAACCATTGAGTGAAGAGGAACAGACGTGGCTCGAGAACGAGGTGGCAAACCTCTATGTATCGTACCCCACCATACCCTGTAACGACTGCAAGTATTGCATGCCCTGTCCCTATGGTATCAACATCCCAGCCATATTGTTGCACTACAACAAGTGTGTGAACGAAGGCAATGTGCCAGAGAGTCAGCAGGCCGAGAATTACAGAAAAGCACGTAAGGCCTTCCTCATCGGTTACGACCGTTCGGTGCCCCGTTTGCGGCAGGCCAACCACTGCATTGGCTGTGGGCGTTGCGTCGAACATTGTCCCCAGAACATCAACATTCCACGCGAGATGAAGCGCATAGATAACTTTGTAGAGAAACTTAAACAAAATACATTATGACACAATTACTTTTTCTTGGCGGCATCGGCATTCAGGAGCTGCTAATCGTTTTACTCATCGTACTTCTCCTTTATGGAGGCAAGAAGGTTCCCGAAATGATGCGTGGACTTGGTCAGGGCGTCAAGGCTTTCAAGGATGGCATGAATGATACCGTTTCTGCCATCGAGGAGAATAAAGAAGAAAAGAAGGAAGAGGAAAAGAAAGAATGACCTTTTGGGATCATCTCGATGAGTTGAGAGGCGTGATTTTCAAAAGTTTGTTGGTCACGCTGGTATGTATGGTGGTGGCTTTCGCCTTCAAGGAGGAGGTGTTTGCAATAATCCTGTATCCCAAGGACGAATCCCTGCAACTGATAAATACGGCTGTAACGGGCCAGTTTGTTACCCACATGATGGTTTCGTTCTATGCGGGTTTGATTGCAGCTATGCCCTACATCCTTTATCAACTCTTCCACTTCATCTCACCTGCCCTCTATCAACAGGAACGTCGACTGGCTATCCGCTTGGTCTTGAGCGGTTATGTTATGTTCATCGTTGGTGTCTTGTTCTCCTACTTTGTCATTTTCCCCTTTACCCTTCGTTTCCTCGGTGGGTATCAGGTGAGTGAAGAGGTGAATAATCTCATCTCGCTGGAGAGTTACATTGATACGATGGTAATGCTCAGCCTGATGTTGGGTGTGGTATTTGAAATGCCTGTAGTCAGTTGGCTCTTGGGCCGTTTTGGTCTGCTGACAGCCACTCGTATGCGGACGTATCGACGAGGCGCCATCCTGGGAATCGTCATCGTGTCCGCCATCATCACTCCCACAAGCGATGCTTTCACCCTTTTACTCGTCTCTGTACCTGTTTACCTGTTGTATGAGATAAGTATTTTGGTGGTTCGAAAATGACAAGCGTGAATCGTTTTCTCGTCAGCATCCTGATAGCCATTCCGGCTTTCTCCTTATTTGCTCAGGAGTCTGTCACGCTCGATTCTGGTTGGATTTTCCGTCAGGAGCGTTTCCAGAACTGGCATCTTGCCACTGTGCCAGGAAACGTGCACACCGACCTGATGGCCATCGGTAGCATAGAGGACCCGTACTTCGGGTTGAACGAACGCAACGTACAGTGGATAGATAAGGAGGATTGGCTCTACGACCTTCATTTCGAAGTTACCGAAGCCCAGCAGCAGCGGGCCCGTCGCGAACTTACGTTCTATGGTCTTGACACTTACGCAGATGTCTATCTGAATGACTCGCTCATCTTGAAGGCCGATAACATGTTCCGCACATGGCAGGCCGATGTTACCCGTCTCACACATGTTGGAGCAAACCATCTGCGTGTTTACCTGCATTCACCTATTAAAGTGGATATGCCCAAGTGGGAAGCGCATCCGAATGAGTATTTTGCGGATAACGATCAAAGCCAGAACGGGGGACTATTGGACCGTCGGCTTTCGCCCTTCATCCGCAAGGCCGGTTATCACTATGGATGGGATTGGGGACCACGTCTTGTTACTTCTGGTATCTGGCGCCCTGTGGTGTTTACCGCGTGGGACGACGTTGTTATCCGCGATGTTTTCGTGGAGCAGCAGGAGGTGAACCGCAAGCGAGCTGTCATCCAACATCACGTGACCATCGAGGCAGACCGCGATGCTATGGTCGCCATTACCGTTACGGACTCAGCCACTCAGCGCCGCCTGATTTCCCAAAAGGTGAGCCTGCACGCTGGCACCAACGAATTCACCCTGCCTTATACCATTAACAATCCGCATCTGTGGTGGAGTAATGGCTTGGGCGAACCGTATATGTACACACTGCAGACCAGCGTGAAGTCCGATGAGACCCATAAGCCCTTTGAGACTTCTCTGTTGACAAAGGCCGGTCTTCGCGACATAAAGCTTCATCGCGAGCCCGATGCCGATGGAAAGGGCGAGGTTTTCTTCTTTACTTTGAACGGCGAGAAGGTGTTCATGAAGGGGGCTAACTACATTCCATGTGATATTTTCCTGCCACGTGTCACAGATTCCATTTATCGTCGTACCATTGCTGATGCCGTTGCGGTGAATATGAATATGCTGCGTGTGTGGGGAGGTGGTGTCTATGAGGATGACCGCTTTTATGAATTGTGCGACGAAAACGGCATCCTCGTATGGCAGGACTTCATGTTTGCCTGCTCCATGTACCCTGCCGACAAGCAGTTCCTAGAGAACATCCGTCAGGAAGCCATCGACAATGTGCGTCGACTGCGTAATCATCCCTGCATCGCCCTTTGGTGTGGTAACAACGAGGTTCTGGATGCCTGGTCCAACTGGGGATGGAAATCGCGTTCCAAGCAAATGGGTAGCGATGTGGCCGAGCGTTTGTGGGCGGAACACAAAGCCATCTTCTTCAAGACCCTGCCCGATGTGGTTTGTGAGTATGCCCCGCAAACTCCGTATCATCCCTCATCGCCCTTTGCAGGAGAGGATGGGCGTCGCGATTTCACACGTGGCGATTACCACTATTGGGAAGTGTGGCACGGATGTGAACCCATCAGCGAATACAACAAGGTACGAGCACGCTTCTTCAGTGAATATGGCATGCAGAGTTTCCCTGAACTGTCCACAGTGAAGCGTTTCTGTCCCGATAGCAAGGAGTGGAGCATCACCTCCGACGTGATGATGTCTCACCAGCGTGGTGGCGCTCATGCCAACGAACTCATCGAGATTTATTTGAACACGGAATACGGACGTCCACAAGGTTTCGACACATTGCTTTATGTAGGACAACTCATGCAGGGCGATGCCATGAAGACAGCAGTGGAGGCGCATCGTCGCGACAAAGGCTACTGCTGGGGGTCGCTGTTGTGGCAAATCAACGACTGCTGGCCTGTAGCTTCGTGGAGCACCCGCGATTACTATGGTCGATGGAAGGCTGCTCATTACATGTTGCGTTCTGCTATGGCCGATATCCTGGTGTCCCCCATCCAGCGGAAGGACAGCATGCTTTGCATAAATCTTGTCAATGACCGCCTGACACTTGTTAATGGAACGCTTACCGTCGGGGTTTATACGGCTAGCAAACGTTGCTTTACCACTACACAGCGCGTAAAGGTTGCAGCCAACAGCGCCACCGATGTCTGGAAGATGCCCACGGTTCAGCTGTTAGCAAAGGCCGGCATCGCAGCCAATGAGGCTATCATTCATGTCGAATTTGCTCCCGACAACAAGGGCAAGATACCGTCTGCAGCCCAAGACTTCTATACCAACAACTACATACTTGTCTATCCCAAGGATCTTAGGTTACAGCCTGCAAATGTTGAGGTTAAGGTAGAAGATGAATGCTTAAAGGTAACAACCGACCACTACGCTCGCGGAATCTTCCTCAGCCTTGAAGGAGATTCAGATCATCATTTCTCGGATAATTTCTTCGACCTGCTGCCTGGTGAGGAACGCACCGTTTCGCTTGCCACTTCACTCCCCCCGTCTGAAGTGCAAAAGCGCCTGCGGCTTATGGTTTATAGCGATATATCGATTCCTGAATAAGTGGCTACGTTCCATATATCCCCTAAAAATGAATAAGGTAAAGATTACAGCTATCCGTCAGACGGTCTATGAAGATTTGATGGCGAAGTATGAAAATCCTATCGAGCATGCCTGTGATGTTAGGGTAGGGCAGCAATGGATTTCGGTCGACGGACAGCGTCCCGAAGGTATGTGTCCCGCAGCCTGGTATGCAATGCGTGAGTTCGTGGAATCACTGGCTAAAGGTGAAGGCAATTTCTACGATGGCTGGATGCAGAATCCCATGAGTGCGATGATTAGTTGCAACGATGGTTTTCGTCCGTTTAGCTTCTATATAGAGATGATGGCATAAAATGCAAAAACCCGCGGATCCACCGCGGGTTTTGCTTTTAAAAAGGTGTAATTGGGAATTAGTACATAGCAACGATTGCTTCGTACAGTTCCTGCTTGCCACTGGTTTGCTTGGGCTCGCCCACCTTCTTACCATATTCGTAAGCCTCTTCGAGGGTCATCTTGCCCTCTTCGAACTTCTTACCTTCGCCCTTGTCGAAACTTGCGTAGCGCTCGGCAACCATCTTCTGGATGGGGCTCTTCTCCAACAGTTCGGCTGCGCTGAGCAGAGCCTTGGCCATAGCGTCCATACCGCTGATGTGAGCAATGAAGATGTCCTCGAGGTCGGTGCTGTTACGACGAGTCTTAGCATCGAAGTTTGTGCCACCAGTACCCAGACCACCGTTGCGGATAATCTGCATCCAAGCCTGTACGAGTTCGAAGTGGTCGATGGGGAACTGGTCGGTATCCCAACCATTCTGGTAGTCGCCGCGGTTAGCGTCGATGCTCCCCAGCATACCAGCGTCTACTGCACAAGCCAATTCGTGTTCGAAAGTGTGGCCAGCCAGTGTAGCATGGTTAACTTCGATATTTACCTTGAAGTCCTTGTCCAGATTGTGGGCCTTCAGGAAGCCTACAACGGTTTCGGTATCAACGTCATACTGGTGCTTCGAAGGCTCCATGGGCTTGGGCTCGATGAGGAAAGTACCCTTGAATCCCTTGGCACGAGCGTAGTCGCGAGCCATAGTCAACATGGTGGCCATGTGCTCTTTCTCACGCTTCATGTCGGTGTTCAGGAGGCTCATGTAACCTTCGCGACCACCCCAGAATACATAGTTCTCACCACCCAGTTCGATGGTAGCATCTATGGCGTTCTTAATCTGTACGATAGCACGTGCCACAACGTCGAAGTCGGGGTTGGTGCTGGCACCGTTCATGTAGCGAGCGTTGCCGAATACGTTAGCGGTACCCCACAGCAGTTTGATGCCAGTCTCGGCCTGTTTCTGCTTCAGGTAAGCAACTACTTCCTTCAGGTTCTTCTCGTACTCTTCTACGGTAGCGGCCTCTGTGCAGAGGTCAACATCATGGAAGCAATAGTAAGGGATACCCATCTTTTGCATGAACTCGAATCCAGCGTCAACCTTCTGCTTGGCAATTGTTACAAGGTCGTTGCCCTGATTCCAAGGGAATGTCTTGGTGCCGCCACCAAACTGATCGCCGCCCTCAGCGCACAATGTGTGCCACCAAGCCATAGCGAAACGCAGCCAGTCCTTCATCTTCTTACCCATCACCACGCGCTCGGGATCGTAATAGTGGAAAGCCATGGGGTTCTTGCTCTCTGCTCCCTCGAAGGGAATCTTACCGATGTTTGCAAAATACTCTTTCATAATTGTTTTGTTTATTTGGTTTATAAATAATTAATTCCTTGTTCATATTAAAGACAACTTTTCCAGTTCTCGTAAGCCTCGCGATAGGCTTCAGGTTTCTTGGGGGCGATGGTATTGACGATGCGCAAGGTGGACATGGCTTCCTCGACATTGCGATAGATGCCTGCACCGATACCAGCTCCGCGGGCAGCTCCGGCAGCACCGTCTGTGTCACACAGTTCGATGGTAGCACCCGTGGTATCTGCAATGGCCTGACGGAACAGGGGACTCAAGAATAGGTTGGCCTGTCCTGCGCGGATTTTGCGAATGTCCATTCCCATACCCTGCATCACTTCCATGCCGTAGGCAAAAGCAAAGGCGATGCCCTCCTGTTCAGCACGCAGCAAATGGGCACGGGTATGAGTGTTGAAGTTCAGTCCGTGTATGCTGCATCCAGGTGCTTGGTTTCCCAGCATGCGTTCGCTGCCATTGCCAAAGGGCAGCACAGCAAGTCCTTCGGCACCAATGGGAGTCTTCATGGCTTCCTCGTTCATTGCGCTGTACGATAGGTCGGAGGATACATTGCGATGCATCCAGCTATTCAGACAGCCCGTTCCGTTGATGCAGAGCAGAACACCCAGACGTGGGTCTTCAGCACTATGATTTACATGGGCAAAGGTGTTGACACGACTCTGTGGGTCGTAGTTGATTTTGTCCAGAATGCCGTATACTACACCGCTAGTACCTGCTGTTGCAGCAATCTCACCTGGATTCATTACACCCAGCGAAAGGGCATTGTTGGGTTGGTCACCACCACGATAGGTAACGGGTGTGCCGGCCTTCAGACCCAGTTCCTGGGCCACTTCGCTGCGCAGCTGACCTTGGTGACCAAAGGTGGGTACTATGTCGCAGGGCGTGGTGGGGTCGATGCCGTAGTATTCGATAAGGCGGTTGGCAATGCTATTCTCCTTGAAATCCCAAAGCATACCTTCGGACAGACCGCTCATGGTGGTCTGCATCTCACCCGTTAGTCGCATGGCGATGTAGTCGCCGGGCAACATAAAACGGAATACCTTATTAAATAGTTCGGGCTGGTTCTCACGAACCCATGCTAGTTTAGATGCTGTGAAATTTCCAGGCGAATTCAGCAGATGGCTCAGACAGTAGTCGCTGCCCAAATCCTGCATAGCCTTCTCTCCATAGGGAACGGCTCGGCTATCGCACCAAATGATGGAGGGGCGCAGGGGCTTGCCTGCTTTATCTACAACCACCAGTCCGTGCATCTGATAACTGATACCGATGGCTTCCACGTCC
Source organism: Bacteroidaceae bacterium (assembly GCA_017617235.1). Lineage (GTDB taxonomy): Bacteria > Bacteroidota > Bacteroidia > Bacteroidales > Bacteroidaceae > Physcousia. The sequence goes on from JAFZWQ010000022.1 coordinate 34,260, forward strand.
TCTGGACGGGCTCCGGCTTGTTGCATCACTTCGGCTGAGGCTTGCTTCAAGTTTTGCCACCACATTTCGGGATCTTGTTCAGCCCAACCCACTTGAGGGGCGGCGATGGGCATCTCACTCTTGGGATAAAAAGCCGATGCGGCAATTTTTCCCGTCTGTGTTTCCACCAGGGCAGCTTTCACACTACTGCTGCCAATGTCGTATCCAAGTAAGTACATTTTGTTGTATGTTTGCGTTTGTTTTGTGACAAAGTTACGAATAATTTTTAACTTTTAATTTTTAATTCTTAATTTAATGTGTAACTTTGCGACAAAACTAATCATAAATGAGACATTATTATTAATCATAAACTCCAAAACCATGATGAATTTATTAGAAGCAACACCTGTAGACAGTGCAGCAGTAGAGAAAACTGTAGAAGTTACCAAGGAAGCCGTAAGCGGACTAGCCCGTGGCGATGTAAGTTATCTGACCCAGTTCCTGCAACAGGCCGTTAATTTCTGCATCGATGCAGGAAAAACCATTTTGGTGGCCGTAATCATTTACATTGTGGGACGTTTTATCGTCTCTATTATTAATAAGGTATTGGCAAACGCCTTGGATCGCCGCAATCTCGATCCTAGCATTAAGACATTCCTGAAGTCGTTCGTGAACATCCTCTTGACAGTCCTGCTCATTATTGCCGTAGTCAGTGCCCTGGGTGTCAACACCACCTCGTTCGCAGCTCTCTTGGCCTCTTTTGGTGTGGCTGCAGGTATGGCTTTGAGTGGAAATCTGTCGAACTTTGCAGGCGGCCTCATCATCTTGCTGCTGAAACCCTTCCGTGTTGGGGATTTCATAGAGGCACAGGGTTTTTCTGGAACAGTCAGCGAGATCCTCATTTTCAACACGGTCTTGAAGACCCCCGACAACAAGGTCATTTATCTGCCCAATGGAGCTCTGAGCAGTGGTTCTATTACGAACTATAGTCGCGAACCGCAGCGTCGTGTCGATTTTACCGTCAGTGTCGAGTACGGACAGGACGTAGAAGAGGCCAAAAAGGCTTTGTACGAGATTTTTGCCAAAGATAGCCGCATTCTCACCGATCCGGCTCCCTTTGTTGCATTGTCGACTATGGCAGCCAGTAGCATTGACCTTACAGCTCGCGTCTGGGTAAATGCCGCCGACTACTGGGCAGTGTTCTTCGAAATGCAGGAGACCATCTATGCCGAGTTCAACAAACGCGGCATCGGATTCCCCTTCCCACAGCTTACCATCCACAACGCGTAAGTATTTATTATGTAAAAAAGAGTCAGGCAGCCTAACCTCCGAAGTGATTTGTTGGCCACTTCAGACGAATAAATAGTAATCCTACCCAAGGAGGAATAGTATTGCTCCGTGGGTAGGATTAATAATGCTGCGATGGTAGGATTACTTTCCGAGGTCTATGTTGGCGCACCAGCCACCGTTGCGAGCCATGTGGATGGGTAGCGTGGTGGTGCTGCTGACCTTACTCTCCTGACAGAAATAGTCCATAGCGATGATGTTGGCATTGATACCGTCGACGAAGCTGGTTATCTTGTAATCCTTGCCTGCGGGCAGGAAGTCGAAGGTGAGCTGGAGGTCACGTTCCTTGCTGTTGGTGATGCCACCAATGAACCACTTGCTGCCTTTGCGCTTGGCAATCACGCAGTACTGACCAGCTTCGGCAGCTAGGACACGTGTCTCGTCCCAGTTTACAGGAACGCTGGTGAGGAAGTCTCGGCAGTCGGGCCATTGGTCGTAGCGACAAGGATTGTCCATCAACATCTGTAGGTTGCTCTCGGCCAGTACGAAGATTGCCAGATTGAACACCTTTGTTCCCACGCCTGCGCAGATGGGACGATTGCCATGATGCACCTCGGGCTGGTAGTTCAGCATAGAGCCGGGCGTATAGTCCATAGGTCCTACGGCATTGCGGATGAAGGGCAGCCAGACGCTATTATCAGGCTTGCACGAACCATTGTACTCCATACCGCGAACACCTTCATAAGTCAGCACGTTGGGATATTTGTAGTCCAGGCCGCTGGGGTGGAAGGCACCGTGGAAGTCGACGAAGATGTGGTGCTTGGCCGCTTCCTTGGCTACACGCTCATAGAAGTTGACCATCCACTGGTCTTGACGGTCCATGAAATCGATTTTGGTGCCCTTGATGCCCCATTCCTCGAACTTCTGGAAGAGGTCCATGTGGTGCTCAACGGTGAGCCAAGGGAGCCACAGGATGACGCCCACGCCCTTACTCTTACCGTAAGCAATAATCTCAGGCAGATGTACTTCGGGATTGGTCACGAAGGGATCGCGTGTGTTCAGCGCCCAACCTTCATCAATCAGGATGTAGCCCACACCGTTTCGAGCAGCAAAATCGATGAAGTACTTGTAGGTATCGAGGTTGATGCCGGACTTGAACTTTACATCAGGACCGAAGGGAATGCCGTTTAGCCAGTCCCAGCAGGTCTGTCCTACCTTAATCCAATCGGTGGAGCCAATGGCATTGGCAGGAGCCAGTCGTTCGGGCATTGCGTTCAGGGGCAACTGAGCGTCGCTCTGAGTGATATACATGTAGCGCCAGGGGAAAGAGCGTGTACCAGAGGTCTTGGCCACATAGTCAGCCTCCTTGAGAATTTTATGGCTGCGGTCGCCCTGGTCCTCGTATTCAATCGGACACTTGGGTTGGATGATGGAGAAACCATTGGCGTCGTTCGACTTAAGAAACAGGCCGGCATAGTCGAAGAGGTCGAACTCGGAGATGAGCACCTTCTGTTTTTCTCCCATGACAAGGAGCGGAAGTTCGCTCATGCGATCGCTGCTTTTCCATTCGTTGCTGGCCACAACGGAATAATTCTCCTCAGCACTGGTCTTGAAACCGCCAGGCTGCTGCATCACCAGCTTGCAGGGAGCCGTAAGCTGCCAGGTGCCGTCCTCGCTTATCACCTCGATGTCACCCTTCAATGCTGTGATGAATCGGTAGGCAACACCATCGTTATAGACGCGCCATTCCACTTTGTAGTTGCCGCCCATGGTGAGCGTAAGCAGCGTGTAGTTGTTCTCCACTTTGCTGGACTTCAGGGGATGGATGGGAGTGATGGTCTCTTTGACGGTCGTTACCTTCTTGCCTTTCAGTACGGGCTTCTCACCGAGGGTACGGTCACGGAGGGTCATGCCGATGTGACACTGTTGGAACAACTTCTCGCCATGACTCTCAACATCGTAGTAGATGCGGTCGGAAACAGTAACCGTTACTTTGGTCTGTCCGTCGGGACTGGTTGCGCTGACTTGTTTCTGCGCGTGGGCAGCGATACCGGTAAAGAGCAGCGCTGCCAGGAAAAGGAACTTTTTCATTTTGTTAATAATATATCATTTCACTTCTTTCGCAGGAGTTTTGGAAACGAATGAAAGTAACCACCCAACCAGGATGCTGACTACCATGCCGATGAGGCCGAAGAGCATGAACGACGGACGAACATCGGCAGGTGTGAAGAACTGAAGATAGAGCACAACAACCTCGCCTGTGATGAAGCCCACCAAAGCCGAACGACCATTGATGCGTTTCAGGAACAGGCCCATGAAGAACAGACCGCCCAACCCACTGGTGAGCAATCCCAGGATGGTGTTGAAATAGTCGAGCAACGACAGAATGTTCCATGTAGCCATCAGTAGAGCCAACCCCATGCCGATGAAACCACTGATAACGCATGCCCAGCGGGCCACACGCAGCATCTGCTTGTCATCGGTGTTTGGGCTGAACCGCTTCCAGAAGTCGATGGAGAAGGCCGTAGAGACAGAGTTTATGTTGGCTGAAATGGTGGACATGGTGGCTGCAAAGATGGCTGCAATTAGCAATCCGGCAATACCCTGCGGCAATTGACTCATCATGAAGAATGGGAATATGGCATCACCCTTGGCCATGGTGAAGTCGAGTTCGGCGGGATGGGTCTTGAAGAACGTGTAGAGACCAGTGCCAATTACGTAGAAAACAACGCTGATGAACACACTCATGAGACCATTCATCCAGATTCCCCGTTTGGCGCTGTCCACATCCTTCGTGGTAAGATAGCGCTGGATAACCGTCTGGTCAGAGGTATAGGATATAAGATTGTTGGCCATACCGCCACCCAGAATGGCAACCCAGAAGGTAACACGGCGATAGTCCCAACTCCATTCGAAGAGACGCAGTTTGTCGTTGTCGACAGCCAATTGCCAAGCGCCCGAGAAACCACCGTCGGTTTTGCTCCACAGCCAGGCTGCGGCAAAGAAAGCGCCACCTACCAGTATGATTCCCTGGATAACATCGCCCCAGATAACGGCTTCCACGCCACCCATTGTACAATAGATGATGGTGATGACAGCCATTAGGACAATGCAAAGGTATATGTCTATACCCGTTACTGCCGTCAGTGCCAACGAAGGTAGGTAGAGCACTAGTGCCATACGTGCGACCATGAAGATAATGAAGAGACTCGAAGCCATCAGACGGGTGAAGGCATTAAAGCGAAGTTCCAGGTATTCGTAGGCTGAGGTGATATTCAACTTGCGGAAATAGGGCAGGTAGAAGCGGATTACGGGCCAGCTGACCACCAGAATCATCACCAACATGGGATAGTAGGTCCAGTTTGTGGCGTATGCTTTGGCAGGAATGGTCATGTAAGTGATGGCGGAAAGCATGGTGGCGTAAATGCTGATACCGGCAGCCCACCAAGGCACACGCCCTCCTCCACGGAAGAAGTCATCGCTTCCTCCTTCGCGCCGCATGAAGTAAACACCCAGTCCCAACATGGAGAATAGGTAGATGACTAGTACGATCCAGTTGAGTACACCGAAGTTCACGGAATGAGTGAAGTGTACCTTCATCACTTCCGAAGCGCGGACACCAGGTTTGCTCTCGCCATCGGCAAGCACGTATGTCCCGTCCTGCGCGATGAGGCTGGCTCCGGCACGGGCCAACAGAGAAGATCCGGGAATTGCGTACCACGAATCGGTAATGGTATGATATACCAGTACGTCCGGGTTGAACTGGTACCAGGGAGCAGGGTGCGAGAGGTAATCGTCACCCATTTCTCCGCGAATTGCCTTTTCAAAGATAGCCTTGTTTACACCACCAAAGAACAGCACGTGGCTGTAACCCGATGTAGTGGCCGTCATGCCCACTGTGGCCTGATTACCTTTGTGGGTGCTCCATTGCATCGTCTTCAGGTTCAACTCCAGCACATCGTCAGCAATTATTCCCGTCTCGGGATCATAACCACCGAATACGTAGAGCGAAATGTCCAGACCATTGGTTTGCACCACAGCCGTGGGCTGCAGACGGGGGTGCCCGGGCAAAGCAGCAATCTCCTCCCATTGGGCGTCAGATGATGTGGCATCTGCCAGACAATAGACGTTCATCTGGGGCTTGCCGTTGGTTTGACCGCCAACCAGGTAAACAGTCTCGCCATCTGTGGCGGCAGCTCCGTTGTCCACCCCCATGGGAAGTGGATTCATGTTGCTCACAGCCTTGTCCGTCAGCCGATAGACATTGTTGAAGCTTTTTTCTCCATTCGTACCACCCATGCACAGGATAGTTCCGTTGATGCTGACGCTGGTACCGTAGGCAACAGGAGTTGGCAAGGTAAATGGACGTTCGAACCATTGTTCCTTGTCCAGATACCAGATGGTGCTGTAGTATTTCTTAACAGCCCCTGGGGCTTCAATGTTTTCGGGGAAGTTGCAACCACCGGCAAGGGTGATCTTTCCGCCCGTCTTTCCACTGAATGCTGCGGCCACTCCCTGACCGCCCGCAACATTGTGCGAGGGCAGGGCTTCGATTTCAAGCTTCTCTTGTGCAGCCAGTGTCAATGGCAACAGAAGCATCAGGAAGATTAGTGACTTTCTCATAGTTTTCATGGGACTTATAGAACTCATAAGACTCATAGGGTCTATGTGGATTAGAATTTATTGCAGTGGTTCCAAAAATCAATTTCGTCGAGTTCTGCTTTCAGACGCTTTTCTTCCTCTTCGGTGACATTCTGGAATGGTGTGCGGTTGGGACCGAGGTCCAGCCCCATCAACTTCATGATGCGCTTGCCACCCACGATGTTGCCGCGGAAATGAACGATGACGTTGATGACGGCCTGGGCATAGTTCTGCAGTTCGCGAGCCTTCTCTATATTACCCTGTTTCCATGCTTCAATGATGCCCACCAAACAGCGTCCGTTGTAGTTCGTGGTACCACCGATGCCGCCTTGTGCTCCTCCCATAGCCAGCGAAGGCAAGATGGTTTCGTCCTGTCCATGAAGCATGTCAAATTTACCACCGGCATACAGTCGGCACTGGTTATATTCATAAATGCTTTCGAAGGTGTACTTAATACCAGCGAAATTTGGAACACGACCATCCACAGCTTTTAGCAATTCTACCATAGGCAGGAATGCACCATTGAAGGCAGGAATATGATAATAGTAGAAGGGTAGGTCGGGTGCACCGCAGGCAATCTCCTCGATATATTTCACCAGCTCCTCGATACGGCCCACTTTCGGAAATGGGGGTGCCATAGCACCAATACCCCACGCACCAATCTTCTGGGCATGTTCGGCCAGTCGGCGGCTTTCGCGAACACAGCAACTTCCTACGTGAACGATAACCTTGAATCCCTTGGGGGCAGCTGCCATCCAGGCCTCGGCAATTTGCATACGCTCCTCGCTGGTGAGCATGTAGCCTTCACCGCTGGAGCCATTGATGAATACACCCTGTAGTCCGTTCTTTGCCAACATCTGGGCATAGGCGGGGATGGGTTCCAGATTCACATCGCCATTCTGTTTGAATGGGGTAAACGGGGCGTCGATAAGGCCCACTACTTTCTCAAACTGCTTCATGGTTTTTAAATTTTACGGTTAAGATATTTTTCTACTAAATACTGACAAAGGAACAGCAACCAGAACATGCTGAAGAAACATACACCGGTTACTGCATTCTCGATACCCAGAGGGGCAAAAGGCATGGTGAATAGCGAGAAGATGCAACATAGAGCCAATACATAATGTCTGCGAACAATGTATTTCAGCGTCTTGCGCCCTTCTTTCCTGGAAATTAGATATGCCGTAATGCCTAATGAGAGGACGAAAACCTTTGTTTCCCACAGAGTTTTTAAGGCAATGCTGGTAACCGAGGTCAGCACGGTAAGATCCGTGGCGAAGTTCAAACTGTCGTTGCGCCGTTGCCAAATGCTCAGGCCGGTGCCAATGATTACGCCTATCACCATGGGCCAGCAGGCTTGGCGGAAGAAACGCTCGCGCCGCTGGAAGGCCAGCCAAACGAAGGTGCAACAAAGGGGTATGGTGATTCCATTGTGGGTATAGCTACAGAAAATGCCCATCAAGAGCATTAGAAAATACCACTTGTGGAATTCTTTCTGGCTGACACGAGTGTATTGCCCAATAAAGAAAGGAACGATGCACTGTGACGATAACTCGGTCAGGGAATTTAGATCACGTTCAAAGAATACCTCTTCGCCCGGACAGAAAAAAATAATGAATGTGGCAGTAGTCAGGATTCCGATAATCGTTTGGTCAGTACGTGCTAACCGTGCAGACAAACATACTAACAAGGTGAAAAGCACACTAGTACTGAAATTGATAATCCAAGGATCCCAGATGTATCCTCCCAAAGGACGAAATGCTGCCAGGCCTCCCCATACTCCGAAGAATATGATGTCGTAACCGATGAACTGTATGGTTGGCAGACCGCTTTTCATAGTCCCACAAAGATACAAACTATTTTTAAGTAAAAGAAATATTCTTAACTTTTTTATGCCGATTGTAGGTTTGGCACGCACTTTGTTATCCGTCCGAGCGAAAGAAATCATAAAATCGTTTAATAATTAAATCACTAAATCAAGTCATGAACATTAAACCATTGGCAGACCGCGTGCTCATCGAGCCCGCACCCGCAGAAACAAAGACAGTAGGTGGTATCATCATCCCTGATACCGCAAAGGAGAAGCCCCTGAAAGGTGCAATTGTAGCCGTTGGTCAAGGCACCAAAGACGAAGAAATGGTGCTGAAGGTAGGCGACCAGGTGCTTTATGGAAAATATGCTGGCACAGAACTGGAACTGGAGGGAAAGAAGTACCTCATTATGCGTCAGAGCGACGTCGTTGCCATTCTGGCGTAAATGAATCGGCGTAATAATGAAATAACGTAATACTGTAAAAATAGAAAATTATGGCAAAAGATATTAAATTCAACCTCGAGGCCCGCGACCTGATGAAGCAGGGTGTGGACCAGTTGGCAAATGCCGTGAAGGTTACTCTCGGCCCCAAGGGTCGTAATGTGATTCTCGAAAAGAAGTTCGGTGCTCCTCAGATTACCAAGGACGGTGTTACCGTAGCTAAGGAAGTTGAGTTGGCCGATGCATTCCAGAATGCTGGTGCACAGTTGGTTAAGAGCGTAGCTTCAAAGACTGGTGACGATGCTGGTGACGGAACGACTACTGCTACTGTTCTGGCTCAGGCCATCGTTCGCGAAGGCTTGCGTAATGTCGCTGCTGGTGCCAATCCCATGGACCTGAAGCGTGGTATCGACAAGGCAGTTGCCGCCGTTGTAGGTGAGATTAAGGAGATGTCTGAGCAGGTGGGCAGCGACTATCAGAAGATAGAGCAGGTGGCTACCGTAAGCGCTAACAACGACCCTGAAATCGGTAAGCTTCTGGCAGATGCTATGGGCAAGGTCAGCAAGGATGGCGTCATCACCATTGAGGAGGCTAAGGGCCGTGATACTACCATCGGTGTTGTCGAAGGCATGCAGTTCGATCGTGGTTATCTGTCTCCCTACTTTGTTACGGATACCGAGAAGATGGAGTGCGTGATGGAAAATCCCTATATTCTTATCTATGATAAGAAGATTAGCAACCTGAAAGACTTCCTGCCTATTTTGGAACCTGCCGTACAGACCGGTCGTCCTCTGCTTGTTATTGCCGAGGATGTCGAGAGCGAAGCTCTGACTACGTTGGTCGTGAACCGCCTGCGTACGCAACTGAAAATTTGTGCTGTTAAGGCTCCTGGCTTTGGCGACCGTCGTAAGGCCATGTTGCAGGATATCGCTACTCTGACCGGTGGTCTGGTAATCAGCGAGGATACAGGTCTGAAATTGGAGCAGGCAACCATCGAGATGCTGGGTTCTTCTGACAAAGTGACCATCTCGAAGGACAACACCACCATCGTGAACGGTCATGGTCAGAGCGAACTCATCAAGGACCGTATTAATCAGATTAAGAACGAGATATCCAACACTACAAGCGACTACGACAAGGAGAAGTTACAGGAGCGTCTTGCCAAATTGGCAGGTGGTGTGGCAGTCCTCTACGTAGGAGCCCCCAGTGAGGTGGAGATGAAGGAGAAGAAGGATCGCGTTGATGATGCTTTGTGCGCAACCCGTGCAGCCATTGAGGAGGGTATTATTCCTGGCGGTGGTGTTGCCTACATACGTGCCCAGAAGGTGCTGGAAGGTCTTAAGGCCGAGAATGCTGACGAGCAAACGGGTATTCAGATTATCCGTCGCGCCATCGAGGAACCTTTGCGCCAGATTGTTGAGAACGCAGGCCTGGAAGGCAGCGTTGTCGTCAACGAAGTTCGCAACGGCAAGGGCGACTATGGTTACAATGCCCGTGCCGATAAGTACGAGAACCTGAAGGCCAGCGGTATCATCGACCCTGCCAAGGTGGCACGTGTGGCTTTGGAGAATGCAGCAAGTATCGCTGGCATGTTCCTCACCACCGAGTGCGTCATCTGCGATGCCAAGGAGGATAAACCTGAAATGCCGATGGGTAATCCCGGTATGGGTGGCATGGGCGGCATGATGTAAGAAATTGCCATTCATTACAAATCGAGCCTCGACAGTCTCTACTGCTGTCGGGGCTTTTTTATGCCCATAATCTTGCATAGTTTTTTGTTTTGCATTATCTTTGCCTTGCAGAAATCGAAAAAATAGCTTATGGAACTAAGGAAATTAGGAAAAACGGGACTATTTGTATCTCCCTTAAGTTTTGGGGCTTCATCTCTGGGTGGTGTGTTCCACGATATAGATGAAGGACGTGCCGTAGATACTGTTGCTGTAGCCCTTGAAGGGGGTATGAACCTTATCGATGTATCGCCCTACTATGGGCATTACAAGGCCGAGACTGTGCTGGGCAAGGCCCTGCGTCAGTTGCCTCGCGACAAATATATCCTTTCCACGAAAGTGGGGCGATATGGCAAGGATGGCGTGAACACTTGGGACTATAGCGGCAAACGGGCACAGGAGAGTGTCTATGAAAGTATGGACCGTTTGGGGGTGGAGCATATTGACCTCATTCATGTCCACGACATCGAGTTCCAGGCTTCCTTGCCTGGCGGTTTGCAAAAGATTGTCGACGAAACCTTGCCCGCTTTGGTCGAACTGAAGGAAAAGGGCGTGGTGAGCCATGTCGGTATTACCGACCTGCAGCTCGAGAACCTGCGTTGGGTCATCGACCATGCGCCAGAGGGCACTGTGGAGACCGTTCTTAATTTCTGCCATTATTGCTTGTGCGACGATGCTTTGGCCGATTATCTCGACTACTTCGAGGCTCACGGCATTGGTCTTATCAATGCTTCGCCGTTATCTATGGGCCTATTGTCTGAACGCGGTGCACCCGCATGGCACCCGGCTCCGAAACCCTTGGTTATGGCCTGTCAGTATGCTGCCCAGTATTGCAAGAGTAAAGGTTACCCCATCGAGAAACTCGCCATGCAGTTCTCTGTCAGCAATCCCCGTGTTCCTACTACGTTGTTCTCGTCTGCTAATCCCGATAATGTTCGCCGCAACCTGGAATATGTGTCTGAGCCCATCGATTGGCAATTAGTAAAAGAAGTTCAGGAAATTATAGGTCCGGCTATGCGACTGACATGGTGCAACACGTGACAATTCAAATGAATAATTGACAAATCCCAATGAATATAGTTGACGCTCATTCGCATTTGTGGTTAGGACAGGATACCACCGTCAATGGCCTTGCTATTCGCACGAAAGAGGGAAATGGCAGCCGCAGCGTGTTCTTTGGTGAGGAACGGCAGATGTTACCCCCATTTATGATTGATGGACGGAATACGGCCGAGGTTTTCCTTTCTAATATGGATTATGCGCAGGTGGGCGCAGCCGTAGTGGTGCAGGAAGTCATTGACGGCAACCAGAATGTTTACCTGACACAGGTGCAGAAGCAATATCCCGACCGCTTCTTCTGTATGGGTATGGCTTGGGATCTCGAAGAGGCACAGACCGTTGCCGATGCTGGCCTGAAAGGCATAGCCTTCCCGGGTCATCGCATGCAGAAATCATTGCTGACCCTCATGCCCGTCTTCAAGATGATGGAACAACGGGGCATGATTGTCTCAATGTGTCTGGCCGATGGCGACAGACAAACGGCTGAAATGCGCGAAGTTGTTGCCGAATGTCCGCGCCTGAAGTTTGCCATCGGACACCTCGGAATGGCCGACCAACCCTCTACGCCCCCTTGGCAGAACGAGAACTGGCGGCAAGAGATTCTGCTGGCGCGTAACGAGAATGTAATGGTAGAATCGGGTGGCATCACGTGGCTCTACAATCCTGAATTTTATCCCTATCCATCGGCAATTCGAGCCATTCGCGAGGCAGCAGAGTTGGTGGGCTGGGATAAACTGATGTGGGGCAGCGACTATCCCCGCACTATCACTGCTATCACCTATCGCATGTCCTATGATTTCGTAATCAAGTCCACAGAACTCGACGAGGACCAAAAGGCAGCTTTCCTTGGCGGAAACGCTCAACGTTTCTATGGTTTCGAGAATCTGCCCGATCTTCCCTACATTAAAAATATGAGCGAATAATAACAAGATAAAACCATGAATTACCCTAAAATTGGGATTCGTCCCACTATCGACGGTCGCCAGGGCGGCGTCCGCGAGAGTCTTGAAGAAAAGACTATGGCACTGGCTAAAGCCGTTGCCGAGTTAATAACTGCAAACCTGCGCAATGGAGATGGTTCGCCTGTGGAGTGCGTGATTGCCGATGGCACCATTGGTCGTGTGGCAGAGAGTGCTGCTTGTGCTGAGAAATTCGAGCGCGAGGGAGTTGGCTCTACCATCACGGTTACCTCATGTTGGTGTTATGGTTCAGAAACGATGGATATGAATCCTCACTACCCCAAGGCCGTCTGGGGCTTCAATGGAACAGAGCGTCCAGGTGCTGTCTATCTGGCTGCCGTATTAGCTGCCCATGCCCAGAAGGGTCTGCCCGCTTTTGGCATCTATGGTCACGACGTGCAGGACATTGCAGATAACACCATTCCTGCCGATGTGGCAGAAAAGATTCTGCGCTTTGCCCGTGCTGCTCAGGCCGTTGCTACAATGAAGGGCAAGAGTTACCTGTCGCTGGGTAACACCTGCATGGGTATTGCTGGTAGTATTGTCAATGCCGACTTCCTGCAGAACTATCTGGGCATGCGAACGGAATACGTATCGCTGGTAGAAATTCTGCGCCGTGTCGACTTCAATATCTTTGACCCCGAGGAGTTCAAAAATGCGATGGAATGGGTAGAAAAGTACTGTAAGCCGCAGGAAGGTCATGACTACAACGAGGACCGTCCGCTGTTCCCTGGCACACCCATGACCACTTTTAATGGCAAGGGCAAAGGCAAGAACCGTGCCGAGAAGGATGCCGACTGGGAGTTCACGGTGAAGACCATGATGATTATTCGCGATTTGATGGAGGGCAACCCGCGTCTGCTCGATATGGGTTACAAGGAAGAGGCTCTGGGACACAATGCCATCGCTGCTGGTGTGCAGGGGCAACGTCAGTGGACAGACTATAAGCCAAACTTTGACTTCCCAGAATCGATGCTATGCACATCGTTCGATTGGAACGGTAAACGTGAGGCAAAGATTTTGGCTACCGAGAACGACTTCTTGAATGGTATGACGATGCTCTTCGGTCATCTGTTGACCAACCGTGGTGTCATGTTCTCCGACATCCGTACCTATTGGAGCCCAGAGGCTGTGGAACGTGTTGCAGGAAAGCGTCCTGAGGGCGCAGCAGCTGGCGGCTTTATACATCTTATTAATAGTGGGGCTACGACGCTCGATGCAACGGGTGCTGCTACCGACCAGGACGGTAAACCCACCATCAAACCGCATTGGGAGTTGACCGACCAGGATGTGGAAGCCTGCCTGAAGGCCACTAGTTGGATGCCTGCAGACCGCGACTATTTCCGTGGCGGTGGTTACAGCTCACACTTCGTCACCAAGGGTGGAATGCCTATGACAATGATGCGCTTGAACATGGTGCAGGGCCTTGGTCCCGTGCTGCAGTTGGCTGAAGGCTGGACGGTGGAACTCGCCCCGAAGACGCACGATATCCTCGACAAGCGTACGGACCCCACATGGCCCACTACTTGGTTTGTACCTCGCCTTGACCCTACTAAGGACTGCTTCAAGGATGTTTATAGCGTGATGAACAGTTGGGGAGCTAATCACGGTGCCATTGCCTATGGCCATATTGGTGCCGATATGTTGACATTGTGTAGCATCCTTCGCATCCCTGTCTGCATGCATAACATTGAGGATAAGGACATCTTCCGTCCCGCCGCATGGAATGCCTTTGGAATGGACAAAGAGGGAGCTGACTATCGAGCATGCACCAATTTCGGACCATTATATAAATAAGGTATGGAAAAGAAAAGATTAGTCGAGAAGAAATACCTCTTCACCTTCATTCTAATCACCTCGCTGTTTGCCCTGTGGGGTTTTGCCAACGACATCACTAATCCCATGGTGGCGGCTTTTCAGACGTTGATGGAAATATCGGCAGCGAAGGCTTCGATGGTGCAGTTTGCTTTCTATGGAGGTTACGCCACAATGGCTGTGCCCGCTGCCCTGTTCATCCGCAAATATTCGTATAAGGTGGGTGTGCTTATCGGCCTCGGGCTTTATGCCGTTGGAGCGTTCCTGTTCATCCCTGCGGCGCAGTTCCAGGAATTCACTTTCTTCTGCGTATCACTGTACATCCTTACGTTTGGATTGGCCTTCCTCGAGACTAGCGCCAACCCATTCATCCTCTCGCTGGGCGACAAGTCAAATTCCACACGTCGCCTGAATTTGGCGCAGGCCTTCAATCCTGTGGGCTCGCTGTCGGGTATGGCAGTGGCTTCGTTTATTGTACTGCCCAACCTTATCTCCGATAAACGTGATGCTACTGGACAGATTATCTTCGGCTCACTTTCCGAAGCCGAAAAAAATAATATCCGTTTGCACGATCTTGCTGTCATCCGCGACCCTTATGTGGCCATCGGTCTGGTGGTTCTGGTGATGTTTGTCATCATCGCCCTTACCAAAATGCCCTCCCTGAAAGGCGAGCAGGATGGTAAGACTAGCGCCCGCACCACTCTTTCCCGTCTGTGGCACAACAAGATTTACCGCAACGGAGTGTTGGCGCAGGTGCTGTATGTGGCTGCGCAGATTATGGTATGGACCTTCATTATTCAGTATGCCGACCATTTGGGCATCGACAAAGCTACGGCCCAGCGTTATAACATCCTGGCGATGTCGTTGTCGCTGACGGGGCGTTTCTTGGGAACCTTCATCATGAGGTGGGTCAACCAGCGTCGTCTGCTGGCCTTCTTTGGCGTGGGTGCTTCCATCTGCACGTTCGGTGCCATCTGCATCGAAGGCATGATGGGTCTTTACAGCCTCGTCTGCATCAGCTTCTTTATGTCCATAATGTTCCCCAGCATTTACGGTATTGCGCTCGAGAATGTCCAGAGCGAGGATACCTCCCTGGGTGCAGCCTTCCTGGTAATGGCTATCGTGGGTGGTGCCCTGATGCCTCCTTTGCAGGGTCATTTCATCGACCAGCAGGTCATTTTCGGTTGGCCCGCTGTGAATGTCTCGTTTTGTTTGCCGTTCTTCTGTTTCTTGCTGATTACGATTTACGGTTTCTGGTCATTTAAACTGAAGAATAGATAATGGAAAATTCAGGTTATAAACAGAAGCAGCACGGGGTGCCTGTGAAACGCTACGTGCAGACGATGGATTTGAAGGACGATCCCGCGTTGATTGCCGAGTATCGTCGTCGCCACAGCCGTGAGGAGGCGTGGAAGGAGATTCGTGAGGGAATCCGCCAGGTCGGTATCCTCGAGATGGAGGTTTATCTGTTGGACACGCGCATTGTGATGGTTGTTGATACGCCCCTTGACTTCGACTGGGACTCTGCTATGGCTCGATTGGCCACGCTGCCTCGTCAGCAGGAATGGGAGGACTACATGGCCATCTTCCAAAAGTGTGCCGAAGGTGCCACCAGCGACGAGAAATGGCAAATGATGGATCGAATCTTCTACCTCTACGAAGACTGATTATAAATAAATAGCCGCTACCGTAAGATAGCGGCTATTTGTTTATCGTACAATAACTTTCTGGGAGGTTGTCCCCTGGTGGATGATGTAGACACCGGGGCGTAGGTCGTTGAGGCTGTTGCCACAGGGCTGGCCGGCGATGGTGAAGACGCGATAGGGCAGGGCGGTGTTGACGCGGACGGTGGCAATGGCGTTGGGAACGTAGGTGTATTGTAGCTTCTTGTCCATCCAGGCCAGGCGTTCCTTCATGAAACGACGCACGTTCTGTACCTCGGCCGTGTAGCTGCCCCAGAGTTTGGGATTTTGGTGCACCTTGGTGTTCATGATTTTCCAGCGAAGGAAATTCAGGCGTTGCGACTGGTTCAGTTCCGTTTCCAGCGAATCGATGAAGGCCACCAGATTCTCTTCGGTAAGTCCTGCCTGTCGGGCCTCGTCCCAAATCTCGAGCATCTGTTTCTTTGCTGTCGCATTCTTCACTACGATGTTGTCGACGAATGTCTTCATATTCCCAGCGCAACTGCCACCGCTGCGATAGATGTAGTCGCTCTTGCTGCAGACGGGATAGGTGCGGTTGTCGTTATCGAAAGCCAAGTCGAAATCCCACACGGGACCTGTGTACATCTGGTTGTTTTCGCGATCCTTGTACATGAAGACGCTCCAGTACGTATCTGTGTTGCCCGACAGTTCGCCCACCAGAAAATGGCGCAGGAAGGTATTCGTGTCGAGGTACGTCGACCACTGGCTCTCCATATTGTTAAAATAGGACTTGATGTAATTCTTCTGCTGTGTCGTGATGGAGTCTTCCTCGGGAGATTTTATGGTGACAGGATTCCCCTTGTTGGATTTGAACCACGAGTTTTCTTTATCGGCATAGGCATCTATCTCGATGAAATAGCCGCCTGTCAGTTCTATCCCGCTGTTGTCGGCAGAGGTCATCTCTGTGATTTCCACGCGGTGCTTGTGAACCTGAACTTGGTCGCACAACTGATAGCAACCCTTGTATTCGCCATTGAGCAGCACGTCGACTGCGGTCCCATAAGGCGTGTAAGGCATGCCGATCCGCTTGCTCAGTTCGAAGGCCAACAGATTGCGCATCAGCGTTTTGTCGCCATAGTTGTTGATCAGGGTCCACTTCTTTGCCTTGCCTGGGGCATCGAGCACTTTCTGCTTGGTATCGAACTTTATGCGATAGGGCTTCTTGGGGAAGCCGCGTGAGGCATTACCGCGTTCGCGGGTTGTGCCGGATTCTGAGAGCAACTTCGTGCCGTTCTCGGAAATAATGGTCAGTTGCGATACAATCTGATGTTCCTTGTCGTAGGGTATTTCGCCATTCAGGGTGTGTATGCTGACGGTGGGTAGGTTCGTAACCTGATAGAGATGCGAATCGTCGCCCTCGTCGGGGTAACCGTAGAACTCTAGCTCGGCAATGTTGCAACGGGCATCGGAGGGTCCGATATACCGCACATAGCGGAAGCCGCGCGAACAGTCGATATCGGCATACGACATTTGTCCAATTTTGCCCTTTTCATCGACAATATACAACGGAAGGGCATCCATGAAGTCTGGACTGTTGGCACCCTCGAAAACAGCCAGTAACACCCTTGCCTCACCCTGACTGTCGTTGCGTGGCGACCAGCCCACACGGGTAATGACATGAGGGCTGCCCAGGTCTAAGCCTGCCCACGTGTAACTGCGTTCCCACGAGGCAAAGTATGTGTTCAGGTTGCCGTCGAAGGCATTGGCGCAGGTGTTTACGGTCGTCGTGGACTTGGACGTGTTGTTGTAATCCACACACTCCTTTGTGCCAATCACCACACCTGTCAATTTGTCGTCGGCAGATGCCTCAGCCGTCAGCAAAATCAGTATTAATAAAAGGAAGAACCGCAACTGTAACTTCATTATCGACTCGATTAACGCAATCAGGGTGCAAAGGTACACATTATATTTATATTATTGCGTGAATCCGATGTTAAAGTTGCGAGATGATGTGAATTATTTAGTCTTTTCGAGTGGACTTATCTTCAGGTTCATTGAAAATTTTCCAACGATAATCGTAGAATTGGTCGTGGCGTTTCGACTGCAGGATTAACAAGAGACCAATCACAGCCAGCACCAAAATGACAGCGATTATCACGGCAAATAAGACAACATCCTTTGTTACCATATTTTATTATGTCTTTAAAATCGCTGCAAAGGTAGGTGTTTCTTTGAAGTATGCCAAAGATGGAGGTGGTGTGGGGTGAGATTTTGTAAATTTTGTGAGTGAATTGTAAATTCTGTGACTCCCGAGACCATGCTGTTATGAAAATATGTCGTAATTTTGTGGACAAATTCGAAAGGACATGTACGGACAAGAGAGTCTTCTGGATTACACTTTTATTATGCTCTACGGTGGGGTTTGCATGCTGGTCATGGCAGCTGGTCTCTATCTGTGGCTGAGACGCAACAACGCCATTGCCCCTGCTGTGAATCCTCCGACGGCTTTGCGCCGATGGACAGCTGCCTTCTTCCTTATGGCGGCATTGAGCCATGTGTGGTGGTATGTGATAGGTGTCTATTGGCTGACGGACGACCGCCTGATACGTAACACTGTGACCATTGCGCTCGATCGTATAACGCTGGTTCCATTGGTTATGGCATTGCTGCTGAATATGTTGCAGGATTGCCGACGCAGGCTCTGGCCCTGGGTCGTGGCACACATCCCTATTGTGGTCTTTACTGCAGTGGGTATTGCCAAGCACGACGTATTCATTGGCATAGAATTGGTGCATTACTGGCAATTAGCTGTCATCCTGTTGTTTGTCATATATTACATACGTTCGTTGGTGCAATACGGCCGTTGGCTGCATGAGAATTATGTAGACCTGGAACACAAGGAGGTGTGGCAGAGCCTTGTGTTCGTGATTGTCCTGTTTGTCGTTTACGATGTTTATACCACAAACGCCGGAGAAATGATAAAGGAGTATTTGGCACAGGTGATAACGATTGTTATCGTAGGATTCCTGATATGGCGCGTGGAGACGTTGCAACAGCTTGAGAACGTTGTTATAAATAAATCGGAATTACCCCCCCCCTGATGCGAACTCCTATAATATTCCTGAAAACATCGAGAAGATGCTAGAGAAACACTGCGAGAATACCCAACTCTACCTGCGACACGACCTTACCCTGCAGCAGCTTTCCACAGCTATTGGTACAAACCGTACCTACCTGAGCGCTTATTTTGCCCAACGGAACATTACATACAATACCTACATAAACAGCCTACGAATTGAACATTTTATCCGAATTTATCGAGAAAATAAAGATTCTTTACAATCAATTACAGCCTTACAACTCGCTCATGAAAGCGGGTTCTACAACTATAATACCTTTAGTTCAGCCTTTAAACGATATGTTGGCTTCACAGTAGCTGAATGGATGAAGAGTGAAGATGCCACTAAACCGTCGACATAATCTGTAAACGCACCCCACGAGCAGCCGCGTCCCAACGCTACCGGCTTAGCGTCACATCGCTAGGCGCCTAGCGTTGCAACGCTCCGACGGTAGGGATGGGGGGCTAAGATAGCAGCATGCAATTCGTGGCAAAAGGTTAAAGACTATGAAAAAAGTTGCTGTTCCATTGCGGATAGCAGCTTTTTTCGTATCTTCGCGGTGGTTTAAGGTTAAAAGATACATATAAAGCATGAAAGCATTACAGATTTCTGACACAAAGAAGCTGGAGGTGATAGAGCTTCCGGCCCCGCAGCCCGCTGCCGGCGAGGTGCTGCTGCGCATTAACTATGTTGGCTTTTGCGGCTCGGACCTGAACACGTTTCGCGGTCGTAACAGTATGGCCCTGAAACCCGTGATTCCTGGACACGAAATCAGTGCCACCATCGAAGCCGTGGGCAGCGATGTACCAGTGGCTTTCAGCAAGGGACAGACGGTTACCGTGGACCCCTATACGGCCTGTGGCAACTGCCCTTCGTGCCGTCGCCGTCGCTTCAATGCCTGTCAGCATAACGAGACACTGGGCGTACAGCGTCATGGTGCCATGCGTGAATTCATGAGCGTTCCCTGGCAGAAGGTGATTCCTGCCGAAGGCATCGAGCCCCAGGACATCGCCCTGATTGAACCCATGAGTGTGGGCTTCCATGCTGTGGATCGTGCCCAGGTTACGGACAGCGATACGGTGCTGGTAATCGGTTGCGGCATGATTGGCGTGGGTGCCATCGTGCGTGCCTCGCTGCGTGGTGCTACGGTGATTGCTATGGACCTGGACGACGAGAAACTGGCGTTGGCCCGCGAACTGGGCGCATCAGGTACGGTAAACTCCGGCAAGGAAGATGTACACGAGGCATTGTCGCAACTGACCAATGGCTGCGGTCCTGATGTGGTAGTGGAGGCAGTAGGTTCCATCGTTACCTACCAGACAGCCATCAACGAGGTCGCCTTCACAGGTCGCGTGGTATGCATCGGCTATGCCCCTGCCGACGTGAACCTTACCACCAAGTTCTTCGTGCAGAAGGAATTGGACATCCGTGGCTCGCGTAACGCCTTGCCCGATGACTTCCGTGCCGTTATCCGATACCTGCGTCGTGGCGATTGTCCCACAGACCGACTGATATCGGGCATCGTAGCTCCCGAGGATGCAGCACGGGCTATGGCCGACTGGGATGCTGCCCCTGGAAAAGTGTTCCGAATCCTGGTAAAATTCTAAACGCGATGAGAAAACATTGCCTCACATTGCTCCTGTTGCTTGTATGTCGAGTCGCAGGAGCCCAAACCTTGCGAACCGATTTCGTGAACCCCTTCATCGGCACCGAGGGAATGGGACACACCTTCCCAGGAGCCTGTGCCCCCTTTGGCATCGTGCAGCTGTCGCCCGATACCGACACCATTCCGCACAGCGTTAATGGTCATTATCAGGGACGCGTTTACGAGTACTGTGCTGGGTATCAGCATACCGACAATACCATCGTGGGCTTCAGTCATACCCACCTTAGCGGTACGGGCCATTCCGACCTGGGCGACCTGCTCATCATGCCCCAGACGGGTGCCCTGCAGCTGAATCCCGGCACAGCGGAGAATCCCGATGGAGGTTATCGTCAGCGCTTCTCGCACGAAACGGAAAAGGCTCATCCTGGTTACTACGAGGTCGTGTTGGCCGATAATGGCGTAAAGGCACAGTTGACGGCTACCCCGCGTGTGGGTGTTCATCAATATACCTTTCCCAAGGATGCCGACTGTCAGCGCATCATCCTCGACCTGACGCATGGCATCTATAACTATGATGGCAAGGTGCTGTGGTCGACCCTGCGTGTCGAGAACGACACCCTGTTGACGGGCTACCGCATTACAGATGGTTGGGCACGCAGCAACTATACCTATTTCGCCATTTCCTTCAGCAAACCTATCAAGAATTATGGTTATGCCGATAAGAAAAGGGAACCCTACGGCGGTTTCTGGGGTAAGTTCGATATTCATCACAACTTCCCCGACATTGCTGGGCGTACGGTAGTTTCCTACTTCGAGTTCGACCCACAGACCTCAGCGGCGAACACTCAACTGGTTGTTAAGGTTGCCTTGTCCGCTGTCTCAACGGAAGGTGCCAAACGAAACTTGCAAGCTGAGGCCGCAGGCAAATCCTTCGATGAAATCGCAGAAAATACGCGCAATACGTGGGAACGCGAACTGAGCGTTGTGGATTGCGAAGGAACTGCTGACCAAAAGGCGATGCTCTACACCTCGCTCTACCACACGATGATTAACCCTTCCATCTATATGGATGTCGACCGACGGTATCGAGGTTTGGATGGAAACATTCACGTGGCCAAGGATTTCGACAACTACACCGTCTTCTCCATCTGGGATACTTATCGGGCCGAGCATCCGTTGCTGGGCCTGCTGAAACCTTCACGCAACACCAACATGGTACGCTCCATGATTGCCCACCAGCAGCAGAACATCGTGGGCATGTTGCCAGTGTGGAGCCTGATGGGTAACGAAGGGTGGTGCATGACGGGCTATCACGCCGTTACGGTGCTGGCCGACGCTCTGGCCAAAGGTGCGAAACTGAATGCCGACGAGGCTCTGAAGGCGATGGTGGCAACAGCCAACAACCGCTATCTGTCCAGCATCAGTGATTATCGTCGCTTTGGCTATGTTCCTTACGACAAGGACGGTACAGCAGCTTCGAACACGCTCGAATATGCGTTCGACGATTGGACCATCTATCGTGCAGCCCGCTTGCTGGGGCGCGACGACATTGCCTTTGAATTCCAACAGCGTGCCCAGAACTATCGTAACACCTTCGACCCAACCATCGGATTTGCTTCGCCCCGCTATCGCAACGGTAAGTTCAAGGCCGACCTCGACCCCTACCAGACCTATGGCGAGGGATTCATCGAAGGCAATGCTTGGAACTTCTCGTTCCATGTGCCGCACGATGTGCGCGGTCTGATTCGTTGCATGGGAGGCGAGACAGTTTTCTTGGACAAACTCAACCGGCTCTTCGAGATGGATTTGCCTGAAAAATACTATGCCGACAACGAGGACATCACGGCCGAATGTCTTATCGGCGGCTATGTTCATGGCAACGAGCCCAGTCACCATGTGCCCTACCTCTATGCCTGGACCTCTACTCCTTGGAAGACCCAACAGTGGCTTCGCGTCATCATGAATCAGATGTATCGCAACCACATCCGTGGCCTTGGCGGCAACGATGATTGTGGACAGATGTCGGCTTGGTACATCTTCTCGGCCATGGGCTTCTATCCCGTTTGTCCGGGTTCCGACCAGTATGTGATGGGAGCGCCCTATCTGCCTTACATGAAGGTTACGCTGGAGAACGGCAAGGCCATAGAGATACGTGCGCCCAAGGTGAGCGATAAGAACCGTTATGTGAAGTCGGTTCGCTTGAATGGTCAGCCGTATTCCAAGCTGTATTTCACCCACAAGCAGCTGACGCAGGGTTGTGTCATCGAGTTTGAGATGGCAGCGAAACCCAACACCAAGAGGGGACTTTCGTCCGCCGACAAACCTTATTCCCTGTCCGACGAGTTGCAATCGGCTGGTGCTTCCATCGCCCGTCGCATGAGTACGGAACTATCTGCCGAGGACCTGCGATGGAACGCACACCTGCAGGCCATTAACTTTAACGACAAGGCGCCCAAAACGAAGGGCTCACAAATCTATCATTCGCTCATTCCCAATCCCGATCCCTATATCCGCAGTGTGGCTCGCGAGGTAATGAAGTGTCTGTACTTCACCCCCGAAGACAGCATTCCGATGTTGGAAACATTGGATTACATCCTGCGCGACGCGAAAGGTGTTTCGTGGAAGGATGGCGGCAACGGACACGTCAGCATTACTTATACGACGGGACACGTCGAAGGGGCATTTGTCGATAACGATACGGCACGTGTGGACTTCGAGACCCGTGGTGTGTTGCTGCATGAACTTACGCATGCCTTCCAACTGGAGCCACAGGGCATTGGTCCCTATGGAGGCCCCAATCATGCCGTATGGGAAATGGTGGAGGGAACGGCTGATGCCGTGCGTGTGGCCTGTGGAGGTTTCCATGGTGAACCCGACCGTCCGAAGGGTGGCAGTTACCACGATGGCTATCGTTACGTGGGATACTTTTTTAATTGGGTACGTGAAACGAAAGACCCTGATTTCATCCGCAAAATGAACCAGTCGTGCCTGGTGGTTGTTCCTTGGTCGTGGGACGGAGCCGTCAGCTATGCCTTGGGTGCTGGTCACACTATCGATGCCCTCTGGCAGGAATACCTGCGGGCTATGGGTGATTAACCTACGTTTATAACTTTTCTCCGCATTGCGAACAAAACTTGTCCCCCTTGCGAACTTTGGCATCGCAACGGGGGCAACGTCCGTTGCGCACTGGGTCGTTGGTGGTGTTGATGAACGAAGCGGTAACAATGCCTCCGGGAACAGCAATAAGTGTGTAGCCCAACAGCATGATGAAGGACGAGAGCAACCGACCGACGGGTGTGGCAGGCGTGATGTCGCCATAGCCCACGGTGCTGAGGGTGGTGATGGCCCAGTAGATGCTGGTGCCAATATCGCGGAAGGCACTGTCCGGTTGTCCACTTTCGATGATGAACATGAGCGTTCCCAGACAGATTACGAGGACGAATACGAAGAGGAAATAGACTGCAATCTTGTGGAAACTGCGTCCGATGGCTTGCAGTAACAACTCTCCTTCGTTCAGGAACGAGAAGAGACGGAAAATACGGAAGATGCGGATGAAACGTATGCTTCGTAGGATGAGCAGATAACGTGCACCGGGAAGGAAGAAGGCCAAGTATGGCGGCAATACTGCCATCAGATCGATGATGCCCCATCCTCCCAAGGCATAGGCACGACGGCTCTCAGCACTGTAGAGACGGGCAATGTATTCGATTGTGAACAGCACAGTGAGCAGACCTTCCAGCACACCGAGGCTGAATTTCAGCCAGTAGGGTAGTGAGGGACTGCTCTCAATGAAAAGTATAATCAGGCTGACGGCAATGGCGATGGTCAGTACAATGTCGAATCGACGACCTGCAGGCGTGTCGTCATCAAAGATGATGGAGCGGAGATGTTCCCTCTTTAACCATATGGGACGTTTCATGTTCTGATTCGTTTGCGTTGGTATTATGGTGGCAAATATACGAAAAATTATAAAAAACTGTGCATTTTTCGTTGGATGTAGATAAGAATGTTGTACATTTATAGCGTCAAACACGATTTTTTATCCTTTTAAGCCATAAATAAAGCAATGAAAAAGTTGTTTTTAGTCGCATGGATGGCCCTGATGGGACTGCAGTTGAGTGCACAGAATGTAACCGTTAGCAAGGCCAAGTTCCAACAAGGTGACGACATGAATTGGGCTAAGCCCGAGATGGACGATGCCACATGGAGCGATATAGACATTACAAAGCAATGGGACAAGCAGGGTTTCTCCCAGAACACGAAAGCTTACGCCTGGTATCGCATCCACGTGACGATTCCTCGAAGCGTGTTTCAGGGTTCCGACCAGCAGAATGCCCTTGTCTTCAACCTGCCCATGGTTGACGATGCGGATGAATGCTACCTAAACGGCAAGCTGATAGGCACTACAGGTCGTATGCCGACCAATCCTGCTGGCTTTTTCTGTGGCGTTAACGTTGTTCAGAACTTTGTGGTGGATGTCAAGAAGGATGGTCTTCGCCTGGATGCAGACAACGTGGTAGCTGTGCGTGTCTATAACCGAGGCGGTTCGGGCGGTTTGTACAACAACCCCTTGATAGTATCCTGCCCCAAAGCTGCTGATGGACTCTCCATGAGCCTTATAGAAGATAGTAACGGACAGTCCCATTGCGATGTGGAGATAGGTACTGCTTATGCCTCTGCTACCAGCGGAACATTTACTGTCACTCTGACCGACCGTGAAACGGGAGACAAGATAAGCACGCTGACCAAGAAACTTTCCATTAAACGTGGTAAGCCTGCACGCATTTCCGTGCCCTACGACAAGAGGAAGATGTGCCTGCTGACAGCGACTTATACCGATGCCAAGACTGGAAAGGTGCTTACTGAGAGTAAACAGCTGAAATACGTTCTGACGCCAGCAGCTCCCGCCACACCTCGCTTCAACGGAGCTCCTGTCTGGGGTGTGCGTCCAGGCTCTCCCGTCATCTATCGCTTCCCCGTATCGGGTGAACGGCCCATGAAGTTCACCTGCAGCAACCTGCCCGCAGGACTCCAACTGACAGAAAACGGCGTGCTGAGCGGAAAGATTGACCGCGCTGGCAACCTGACCTTCACCGTCGTAGCCGAGAATGCAAAGGGTAAAGCCTCACAGGAGTTCACCTTGAAGGTAGGCGCAGACATGATTGGTCAAACACCTCCTATGGGTTGGAACTCGTGGAACTGCTGGGGATTGACTGTAACGCAGGAGAAGGTGATTTCCTCGGCACAGGCGCTTATCGACAAAGGTTTGGCCGACTATGGCTATAGCTACATTAATATAGATGACGGCTGGGAAGCTCCTGAGCGCAATGCCGACGGCACGCTTGATGCCAACGAGAAGTTCCCCTCGATGAAGGGACTTGTCGATTGGCTCCATGAGCGCGGACTGAAATTTGGCATCTACAGCTCGCCTGGAGCAACCACTTGTGGCGGCTATCTGGGCAGTCTCGGCCACGAGAAGGAGGATGCTGAGGTCTGGAACAAATGGGGTGTGGATTACCTGAAATACGACTGGTGCAGCTATGAGAATGTGCGTGTCCAAGAGAACGACTATGGTTTTGCCAGCTGTCTGCGCCCCCATTTGCTAATGCAGAAGTACTTGCGCCAGCAGCCTCGCGACATCTTCTACAGCCTTGGCCCCTTGGGCGGCACGCAGGTTTATCTGTGGGGCGTGTATTGTGATGGTAACAGTTGGCGTACGGC
>JAFZWQ010000023.1 GCA_017617235.1 Bacteroidaceae bacterium
GAGAGTACCATCCGACTTGCCGTTTCTCTGGGTGGCGATGCTGACACGATGAGCGCTATAGCTGGAAGTATTGCTGAAGCATATTATAGTGGTGTACCTAACCATATCAAGGAGGAGGTGATTAAAAGATTACCACAAGAGATGGTCGAAATAATGGAAAGATTTTATCAGAAGTACATTGCTAATTAAGGCCTTGCTGGGCCGGAGCATCGCAACGAGGCTCTTGACACACAATTGTGTGACAAGCCAAGCGATACTATCCCTACCTGCGGAGCGTCACAACGCTAAGCGCCTAACGATGCGTCGCTCCGGCGGTAGCGTTGTGACGCGGGTGTGTTTTAAACGAAAAATAGGAGGAGGTTACCCACTTATGCAGTTATGCATTCGGACAGGAATGTTTTGGAGTTTAATGTCATAAATATTCTTATTATAATATATATTATAAATTATTATTCTCTCTGGGAGGAAATTTACAATTAAAAAGTGCTAAAAACACTTTAAAAACCTTCCTGTCCGAGTGAATAAGTGAATAACTGCATAAGTTTGGGGGGTGGTGTAGATAGTTTTTTCTCGAAAGAGTTGACTGTTTTTCTTGTGAATGTGGGGATTTTTTCGTATCTTTGTATCATAATAAATAAAGAATAAAAGAGTGTAAAGTCAAACGTTTAATGAAGAAGTTCCTGTTTTTGATAGCGGTGTTATGCACGGCCTGCACAGCGTGGGCAGAGGATGTAACGGTGCACTTTGGCGCCACGAAGGCGAAGGTGAAGCAGACGGTGAAGGACAGCGTGAGTGTGACGGTGGACGGTACCAGCGTGAACATAGAGAGCCAGTATGCCGACCATCGGCTGACGGTGTTGCTGACGGGTAAGTGCAGCGATGGACGGGTATGTCTGAAGTCCGTTGGCAAGGCGAAAGTGCGACTGGAGGGACTGGACCTGACCAGCACTGAGGGCGCTCCACTGGTGCTGAAGAACAAGAAGAAGGTGGAGGTGGTAGCCGCCAAGGGTACGGAAAACACGCTGACCATTACGGCCTGTCGCGATACGGCCAACAACAAGTCGGCCACCATCTGGACGAAGGGCAAGCTGCAGCTGTCGGGCAAGGGGTCGCTGAACATTGTGGCCACGGGCGACGGCTGTCGAGGCATAAAGGCCAAGAAGGACATCACGATAGAGGAACTGACGCTGAACGTGACAACGACGGGCAATAACTTGGGCGAGAAGCCTTTCGAGATGCCAGATTTCGGAGCCATGCACCCAGAAGGTATGGACAGCATACCAGGGATGCCAAAAGGCGGGTTCCCTGGAATGCCCGGAGGTATGGGTGGGATGCCACCGTTCAATCCAGACAGTATTCCAGAGGAAGTGAAGAAGCATTTCGAGGAGATGCGTAAGCAGTTCGAGGGGAAGATGCCAGATTTCGGAGCCATGCGCCCAGAGGGTATGGACAGCATACCGGGGATGCCGGAAGGCGGCTTTGGCGGCAAACACAAGTATGTGTCCTCGACAAAAGGCATAGCATCGAAGGGTCAGATTGTGGTGAACAGTGGCAAGGTGACTGTGAGAACCAGCACTCCCGGAGCGGAAGGCATAGAGGGCAAGGAAGGTGTGATTCTGAATGGCGGAACCATTGATGTGCTGAGCCCCGACGATGCCATTAATGCCAACGACGTGATTGAGTTCAACGGTGCCAACGTGGTGGCTCGCAGCACGGGTAACGATGCCGTGGATGCCAACCCTAAGTCGGGCTTCTTCTCGCCATTTGGCAGTAACGAAGAGAGCAGTGAACCTGCCATAGTGATTCGCGGCGGAACGGTATATGCATGGAGTCAGGTGGGTTCACCCGAAGAGGGACTGGATTGCGACTTTGCGCCAGTGATGGTGGAAGGCGGCAAGGTATTCTCGGTGGGTGGCGGCATGGGCGAAATGCCCTCTGTGCCCACGAATGAGACGGCCCAACAGCCTACCGTGCTGCTCATAGGACTGGGCGTGGTGCAGGATGAACCCATACAAATCTGTGATGCCACAGGAAAGGTGCTGGACACCGTGACGATTCCATTCAGTATGCGACGCAGCGCCAGCCTGGTCACCCATCCCGATTTCCAGCTGGGAAATACCTATACGATAAAAACTAAGGGGTACGAACGCACCTTCACCCTGAACGAAGCGTTCACCACCGTCCGCTAACCCACAATCCACTTGCCAAGGCGCGGAATGCGCTGGACAAGGGTGGCGAAGACGGCTGTGGCGAGGAAGGTGGCAAGGGCTGTGCCCACGATTTGCAGGGGCGTCGTCCAGATGCCGAACATCCCCTCGATGCCAGTACCGAAGGTCGTGCGCAGCCAACCGCTGATGGCCACAAGCACAATCATGTGACAGAGATACATGCCGTAGCTGGCCTTGCTGACGGGCAGCAGGATGCGCTGGAAGAAACGTCCGCTGGACGTGAATTTTCGGAAGAGCAGAATCCAGCCGATGGTCATCAGGGCCACACTGGCCGTGTCGTTAATCCACGTAGTTTCCCAAATGGCAGCCATTCCGGCAGGTCCGCTGATGGGGTATAGTCCCTTCGCATCGGTCTCGACAGCCACAAGGAATCCGAAGAAACAGATGGCGAAGCCTATAAGCCACGAGGGCAGGGCGATAGTTAGTGTGCGTCGCCACGACAGTTCACCCACAAAACGACGCAGGTAGAGGCCCAGCAGCATATAACCCATGAAGCCGCTCAGGTAGTAGAACAGGCCGTAGGCGTTCCACGAAGCCTCGCCCCACAGGGGATAGCGGGCAGGATTGGGAATCCCCGTAGGACCGTAGATGACGGGTGGTGTGTCGCCCACCCAGGCACGTACAAAAGGTATCAGAGTGGTGAGAAAACACAGGGCCATATAGAACTGTAGCTCGCGCTTTGTGACCTTTTCTGCCCAGGGCGACAGCATAGGCATCAGTAGGTAGAGCCCCACGAGCATATAGACGAACCACAGATGACCTGCGGCATAGTTGAAGTTGAGCAAAAGGCTGCGCAAGTTATCGACGGGCTCGCCCCACCACAGGGCATAAACCACTGACCAGATGACAAAAGGCACGACGACGCGCATCATACGGCGACGCAGGAACTGGCCAGTGGGGTAGTGAAGTGGAAACTGCAGATAACTGCTGGCCACCACGAACAGAGGCACACAGGCACGTACAAATGTGTCGAAGAATGACACCCAACGGGCATCAGTCTGTGTTAGGATGAGCGACCCGTCGCCACCCAGATAGAACGGTTCGGCACTGTGCACCGTCATGACCATCAGACAGGCCAAGACTCGCATCCAGTCAATCCACACTTCCCTTTTCATTCTTAATGGTTCTTACTTGCTCCTCCTCCCCTAAAGGGGGTCGGGGGGCTTAGCTGAAAATTATCGTTTTATTCTTGTAGGTCAGGATTTTGCGGTCGATGTGCTTAGATACGGCACGCGACAGCACGATTTTCTCCAGGTCCTTGCCTTTCAGCACCAAACTTTCGGGCGTGTCCTTATGACTGATACGAGCCACATCCTGTTCGATGATGGGACCGGCATCCAGTTCGGCAGTAACATAGTGACTGGTGGCACCAATAATCTTCACCCCTCGCATCCAGGCCTGGTGATAGGGTTTGGCACCCACGAAGGCGGGCAGGAACGAGTGGTGGATATTGATGATGTGGTGGGGGTACTGGGCAATCATCTCGTCGCTGATAATCTGCATGTAGCGAGCCAGCACGATGAACGAAATGTCTTCCTTTTTCAGCAGTTCCATCTCTGCCTTCTCCACCTCTTCCTTGTTCGAGTGGTCCTTGTTGATGCTCCACACGTAATAGGGGATACCGAACTGGTCAGCTACATAGCGCAGGTCCTCGTGGTTAGAAACGATACAGGGGATGTCGCAGTTGAACTCACCTGCCTTCCAGCGTGCCAGCATGTCGTAGAGGCAGTGGCTCATCTTGCTGACGAATATTGCCATGCGGGGACGCTTGTCACTGTAGTACAGGCTGAATTTCATCTGGTAGCGCTGGGCATAGAGCGTGGTGATGTAGTCGTATATCTTGTCGCGCGGAATCAGGAACCCGTCGAGTTCCCATTCGATGCGCATAAAGAAGACACCGTCCTCGCGATCGACATACTGGTCGAGATAGACGATATTTCCTTTGTTGTCTGTGATAAACTTGGTTACTTCCGAAATAATACCCTGTCTGTCAGGGCAGTGTAGCAATAATATAGCAGTTGGTTTCATATTTCTCATTTTTTCAATAACAACACCACGTTCTCTACGTGCTGGGTGTGGGGGAACATATCCACGGGTTGAATCTTTACCACCTGGTACGCCTCGTCCAGCAGCTGCAGGTCGCGCGCCTGTGTAGCTGGGTTGCACGAAACATAGACGATGCGTTGTGGAGCAGCGTGCAGGATGGTCTTCACCACATCTGGATGCATGCCGGCACGTAGTGGGTCTGTGATGATGACATCGGGCCTTCCGTGCTCCTGGATGAACTCGTCCGTCAGTATGTCCTTCATGTCGCCAGCATAGAACAAGGTGTTCGTGATGCCGTTCAGTTCCGAGTTCACCTTGGCGTCCTCAATGGCTTCAGGTACGTACTCGATACCAATGACCTTACGGGCTTTTTTAGCCACGAAATTGGCTATCGTCCCAGTGCCTGTATACAGGTCATACACCAGGGGAAGACCCTCCCTATGGGGAGAGGATCCAAAAGCGAACTCACGAGCCACTTTGTACAGCTCGTGGGCCTGCTCCGTGTTGGTCTGGTAGAATGACTTGGGACCAACCTTGAAACGCAGGTCCTCCATCAGTTCATATATGTAAGATGTACCGAAGTAGCACTTCACGTCCAAGTCCCCAAATGTGTCGTTGCACTTGGGGTTATAGACATACATCAGGCTCGTAATCTGTGGGAATCGGACATGCATGGCTTCGAGCAGTCGCATAGCCTCTTCCTTGTCGAACAGGCTCTCCGTGCGTACTTCCTCTTCTGCTGCTTCCTTACTTGCCTCGACGTGAGCCTTTGGTCCGAATTGCACCGTTACCATCCATTCGCCAGACAACGAGTTTCTCATAACTATGCCGCGAAGGAAACCCTCTTGTGCTCTGAGGTCGTAGAATGTGAGTTTCTTTGTGATGGCATACTCGTAGAGCCAGTTCCTGATGTCGTTGTTCAGGTTATCCATCAGACCACAGTTGTGTATGGGCAGTACCTTGTCGAAGGCACCGCTGATGTGGAAACCTATACCTGGTTCGAAGGGAACGCCCTCGCGCATTTGTTCCCAGGTGAGCCATTGCTTGTTGCTGCATCCGAAATCCAGTTTGTTGCGGTATTCGCGAGTCTTCTTGCTGCCCATGATGGGGCTGCACTCAGGCAGTTCCACCTTGCCGATGCGCGTCAGGGCGTCCATCACCTGCTTCTGCTTCCATCGCAGCTGCTCTTCGTAGGGCAGACATTGCCATTTGCAGCCGCCACACACGCCAAAGTGCTGACAGAAAGGCTCTGCACGTTTGTCGCTGTACTTATGGAACTTTATGGCTTCTGCTTCGGCATAGTGGTGCTTCTTCTTCGTCAGTTTCAGGTCCACCACATCGCCAGGCACCACATAGGGTACGAACACCACCAGGTCGTCGACCCTGGCCAGCGCCTTACCCTCGGCAGCCACATCCGTTATTTCTATCTGCTCCAGTATGGGCAGTTCTTTACGTTTTCTACTCATATTTTCGTTCAATGGTATCGCTATGCCAATTCCAGGGAGAACAGCTCATGTAATATTCTGAAGGCAGAGCTGTCCTGTAGAGCCAGTTTGAATTGGTCGGGCTTGCTATATGTCTTTATGGCCACTTCGGGGGGTGCTACATGGATTTCCATGCTGACCTGCGTGTGGCATTGGTGTTTGATGTAGGATTCGATTTTGGGACGCAGTTTCGTCAGGTCCTTTTCAATCAAAGGATTGTTGACGGTGACTGAGAAATGGTGCTGGTCAATCAACTGTGGGGTAATAGTCCTCATGCGTTGAGCCGTTGTTACCTCTGCTTTTGGCAGCCTGTTGGCAAACTGTTGCCAGGCCAGAATCAGGGCATCCAGTTCCAGCTGTCCATTTTCTGCAACTTCGCTCTGCGTATCCGTTTGGATATCATCCTCTTGTGCAACGGGTGCATTCTCGCTTTTCTTGCGTATGCTGGTGCTGTTGAGGTTAAGCGTGCGCAATGCGGGCTTCTCAGCCGCAGGGGTTACGTGGGGCGTAACGGGCTTGCTCTTTTCCTTCTTTGGGGCAGGAGCAGGCTTTTCCTGGGGCTGTATTTTGAATATGGGTTTAAGTATCTTCGCAGGGCAAAGCCCCGCGCCGGCACCATCGTCGTCTGTACTTTGGGTGGACTGAATCAGGCACAACTCCACCTGCAGTCGTTTGTTGCGGCTCTGTCGATAGCCCAGGTCGCAGTCGTTGCACAACTTAATGGCCTTGTACAGGAACTGGGGCTTGCAGCGCATGGCCTGTTCGTGGTAGCGCTGCTGTTGGGCCTCGCTCACCTCGAGCAGGGGCAGAGTCTTGGCATCGCGGCTGACCAGCAGGTTGCGGAAATGCGAAGCCAGGCCGGCAATGAAGTTTCCACCGTCGAACCCACGTTCCGTAACTTCGTTGAACAGTACCAGCGAGGATTCTACATCCTTGTTGAGCATGTTGTCCACAATGCGGAAATAGTATTCGGAATCCAGTATATTCAGGTTCTGCAGTGTACTCTCGTAGGTGACGTTACCCCCTGTGAAACTAACCATCTGGTCGAAGATGCTGAGGGCATCACGCATACCGCCATCGGCTTTCTGGGCAATCAGAGCCAGCGCCTCGTCCTCGACCTGGTAGCCTTCCTTCTCGGCTACATATTTCAGGTGGTCGACAGTGCTCTTGATGGTGATGCGCTGGAAATCGTACACCTGACAGCGGCTGAGGATGGTGGGTAGAATCTTATGCTTCTCTGTTGTGGCCAGGATGAAGATGACATAGTGAGGGGGTTCCTCCAACGTCTTCAGAAAGGCATTGAAGGCCTGTTGCGAAAGCATGTGCACCTCGTCGATGATGAACACCTTGTAGCGTCCAATCTGAGGCGGAATGCGTACTTGGTCGATAAGTTCGCGAATATCATCGACTGAGTTGTTCGAAGCGGCATCCAGTTCGTGGATGTTCATCGAACGGCCTTCCTCGAAAGCCCGGCACGATTCGCACACGCCACAGGGTTCGCCATTGGCACCCAGATTCTGGCAGTTGATGGTCTTGGCAAATATGCGGGCACAAGTGGTTTTTCCCACGCCTCGAGGGCCGCAGAACAGGTAGGCATGAGCCAGTTTACCTGTGCGGATGGCATTGAGAAGGGTAGTGGTGAGGGCCCGTTGACCAACCACCATGTCGAAGGTGGCCGGACGATATTTTCGGGCCGATACAATGTATTGTTCCATGCAGATTGTTAATAATCGTTGCAAAGATACAAATTTATTCATAATTCACAATTCATAATTCATAATTAATTCGTAAATTTGCGACATAATTAAAGAATGAACCATGAGCAGTATCCAAACCGTCTGGGATTTTCTACGTAAGTATAAGTATTTTGTGGTGTTGGCATTTTTTGCCATAGTGGTTGGCTTTGTCGATGAAGACAGCTTCTGGGACAGGCATAAGAGACTTCAGGAAATAG
The DNA here is from genome assembly GCA_017617235.1 of Bacteroidaceae bacterium. Taxonomy (GTDB): domain Bacteria; phylum Bacteroidota; class Bacteroidia; order Bacteroidales; family Bacteroidaceae; genus Physcousia. The sequence continues at coordinate 7,713 of JAFZWQ010000023.1, forward strand.
ATGCCTTGAAGTATGAAATGCGTACATACCAGGACAGATACGATCGTGACACGAAAGCACTGGAGGCTTTGGAAAACGACCCTGAAGCCGTGGTTCGTGTGGCGCGTGAGAAGTTCTTTATGAAATATCCCGACGAGGATGTATACGTAGTCATGGATGCTGCCCAAGAGAGCCAAGCAACGGCGGAGCATGAAGAATCTAACTAAATTTCAGAACTTAGTTTTCCGTATTGGTGCCCTGCTCATGATAGCAGGTGCTGCTACCTGGCTGTTTGCCGGCTGGGTGGCAAATGTGCTCTATGTCGTGGGTGTGGTGATGTTTGTCACCATTCAACTGCAGGCAACATACGAGGGCAACGATTTCGTGGTAGCGCGTCTGCGTCGTCAGCAATTGCTGGGGGCTGTGGCATTGTTGTTGTCGGCAGTAGCGATGACGGCACAGGCTTTGGGATATAACCTGGTGCAGCACAACGAATGGGTGGTTTGCTTGCTCATAGGCGCCATTCTCGAACTCTATACCGCTTTCCGTATCCCCCAGGCACTTAAACTTCTGGTGCTTATGGGTATATTGTCCTCGTGTTCCGACCATTATATAGTGAATGGTTCCACAACGGTTCACGGCATGGAGGGCAAGATGTTGTATCTGAAGGTGTTCGATAACCAGAATATGAAGGACATAGATTCGTGCTGTGTGACACACGGCAAGTTCACCTTCAAGGGTAATACGGATTCCGTGGTTATGGCGAATTTGTTTTGGGGCAACCAGAGCCTGATGCCCGTTGTGCTGGAGGGTGGAGATGTGGAGATGAAGATTGACGAAATGGCACAGGTCGCTATGGGTGGTCCGCTGAACGACAGCCTGTATGCCTTTATTAAGAGAAAGACGCAAATCGATAACCTGATGGCGGAACTCCCCAGAAAAGAGGGACGTATGGTGATGGATGGAATGGAACACGAAGAGGTGATGCAACGCCTGAATTCAGAAGCACGCCATCTGTCCATCATGAGCGACCAGTTGGTGACGGGTTTCATCAAACAGAATTATACCAATGTGCTGGGACCAGGGGTATTCATGATTATGACCAGTGAATATGCCTATCCCGTGCTGACCCCGCAAATCGAGGAGATAGTGATTGGAGCGCCTTCCTCGTTCCTGAACCATCCTTATGTAAAGGAATACCTAAAGGTGGCAAAGGAGAATATGGACAAGTTACAACAACAGTGATGGACGAGCGTCAGAAGATAGAGCAACTGAGGGCTGAACTGCACAAGCACAACTACCAGTACTATGTGTTGAATCAGCCGTCTGTCAGCGACTTGGAATTTGACCAGATGATGCGTCAGTTGCAAGACCTCGAGGCGCGCCATCCTGAACTCTACGACCCCAACAGTCCCACACAGCGTGTGGGAAGCGACCTGAACCACGAGTTCCAGCAGGTGGAACACAAACGTCCCATGCTGAGTCTGGCCAATACCTATAATAAGGAAGAGGTGCGCGAATGGTACGAAAGGGTAGAGGATGGCCTGTCGGGTCAACCTTTCCAGGTATGTTGCGAGATGAAGTTCGACGGACTGAGCATTTCGTTGCATTACGAAAAAGGTCGATTGGTGCGTGCCGTAACCCGTGGAGACGGTGTGAGGGGCGACGATGTGACGGAGAACATAAAGACCATCCGTTCCATTCCCCTGGTGCTGCCCAATGGTGCAGATTATCCCGATGAATTCGAAATACGTGGCGAAGTGCTGATGCCCTGGGAGAGTTTTGAGGCGTTGAATCGTGAACGCGAGGCTGCCGAAGAACCCCTATTTGCCAATCCTCGTAATGCGGCCAGCGGTACGCTGAAGAGCAAGAATTCGGCTGTCGTGGCACAACGAAAACTGGATGCCTACCTGTATTATCTTTTGGGAGAAGGGATTCCAGGCGAAAGTCATTACGATAACCTCCAGAAGGCACACGAGTGGGGATTCAAGATTGGTCCGCAGATGAAACTCGTGACGACGCTGCAGGAAATATACGACTATATCGACTATTGGGATGTGGAGCGCAAGAACCTGCCTGTGGCTACGGACGGCATTGTGCTGAAGGTGAATTCCCTGGCACAGCAGCGTAGCTTGGGGCTGACAGCAAAGAGTCCCAGATGGGCAATTGCCTACAAATTCCTGGCTGAGAAACAATCCACCGTATTGCGCGAAGTGACGTTCCAGGTGGGACGTACGGGTGCCATAACACCCGTTGCCAATATGGATCCTGTACAGTTGTCTGGCACCGTTGTACGCAGGGCAACCCTAAATAACGAAGACTTCATCCGTAACCTGGATCTGCACATTGGCGACCATGTGTTTGTGGAGAAGGGTGGCGAGATAATTCCCAAAATTGTAGATGTGGACCTGGATGCACGCGACGAAAACCTGGGACCACGCGTAGAGTTTGTGACCACGTGTCCGGAATGCGGAACAAAGTTGGTGCGATACGAAGGCGAGGCGGCAACCTATTGTCCGAACGATGCTTCCTGTCCTCCTCAGTTGAAGGGCAGAATCGAGCATTTCATCAGTCGAAAGGCGATGAATATTGATTCGCTTGGACCAGAGACTATTGCGGAATACTTCCGTCGAGGCATCGTTCACGACCCTGCCGATTTGTACGAAATACGTCGCGACCAGATAAGTGGTGCGAGGGGACAGAAGGACAAGAGTGCCAGCAAGATACTGTTGGGTATTCAGGAAAGTACGAATGTACCCTTCGAACGTGTCTTGTATGCTTTAGGCATTCGCTTCGTGGGTGAAACGGCAGCAAAGACGCTGGCTCGTAACTTCAAGTCGATAGATGCGTTGGCAAAGGCCTCCGTCGAAGAACTGTTGCAGGTAAACGGCATAGGCACCGTAATAGCCCAAAGCATCATCACGTGGTTTGCCAATCCTCAGAACGTATGGTTTGTGGAGCGATTGAGAAGTTATGGCGTGCAGATGGAGTTGTCGGAAGACGAACTGTCGGAACACACGGACAAACTGCTGGGGCAGAGCATCGTAATCAGTGGTGTCTTTGCCCATCACAGCAGGGACGAGTATAAGGCATTGATAGAGAAACATGGCGGAAAGAATGTGGGCAGCATATCAGCCAAGACCAGTTTCATTCTGGCAGGCGAGAATATGGGACCTGCCAAGTTGGAAAAGGCGCAGAAATTGGGAATCCGCATTGTTGGTGAAGACGAATTTTTAAGTTTGATAGAATAATTTTAACATATGAAAGACCATAAATTCAAAGGGTTGGGTATTGCCCTCATAACACCATTCAAGTCGGATGGAAGTGTGGATTATGATACATTGTTGTCGTTGGTAGACTACCACATCGAGAGCAGTGTGGATTTTCTTTGCATCTTGGGTACAACAGCAGAAACTCCCTGCTTGACTCGCGAAGAGAAACTGACGATTAAGGACAAGATTGTAAAGCACGTACGTGGAAGACTTCCCATCCTGATGGGCTGTGGCGGCAACTGTACTGCGGCTGTTGTCGAGGAAATCCGGAATACGGATTGGACGGGTGTAGATGGTATTCTGTCTGTTTGTCCCATGTATAACAAGCCCTCGCAGGAAGGTCTTTATCAGCATTATAAGGCAATTGCCCAGGCTTCTCCGCTCCCTGTTGTGCTGTATAATGTACCAGGTCGTACGGGTGTGAATATGACGGCAGACACCACCTTGCGTCTGGCACACGATGTTCCCAACATTGTTGCTATTAAGGAGGCCAGTGGCAAGCTGGATCAAATCAAGGAGATTTTGGAAAAACGTCCAGAGGGCTTCGATGTAATCTCTGGCGACGATAGCCTGACGCTGCAGATTATGAAGGCAGGTGGTTTGGGCATCATCAGCGTGGTGGGTAATGCCATTCCCCGTGAGTTTGCCCGTATGGTACATCTGATGCAGGAAGGTCGTTTGGCAGAGGCCAAGATTATAAACGATGAACTGTTTGAACTGTATAGTCTGATGTTTATCGATGGAAATCCCTCTGGCGTGAAGTCTGCCCTCCATTCCTTGGGCAAGATAGAAAACAAATTACGCTTGCCCCTGGTTCCTGTTACAGAACGTACGGAAAAGCGTATTGCTGAAATCCTGAAGGATATTATGCTTTGAAGTAATAGACGAACATGGCCAGGCACTCTAATGCCTTCTTGCCTGTCTCGTCTATCCAGATGGTAATCTTAACGGTGGTCTTAATGGCTCCACGCAGGTTCAGCACCTCTTCCAAATGTGCTGTCATGTAAACGTGCTGGCCTGAAAGAACGGGCTGAATGTATTTCAGCTTATCCATTCCGTAGTTCATCTGGCGTTCCAAGTTGCCAACCTCGATAATCTGGTTCCACATTACGGGCAACAGCGACATCGTGAGGTAGCCGTGGGCGATGGTTTGCCCAAACGGACTCTCGCGCTTGCAACGTTCCTCGTCGACATGAATCCACTGGTGGTCCATAGTGGCATCGGCGAATTGGTTAATACGTTCTTGTGTAACATGGATGTTGTCGCTTTTCCCTAAGTCTTTTCCAACCCATTGTTGGAACTCTTCGAATGAATTGATTTTTATCATATTTTTCTCTATTTATGCTTTCGTTCGGCAAAGATACGGATTAATTGAGAATTATTTTGTATTTTTGCAAAAAATATAAAGCAAATGAAACCAATCTTTATTGCTGGCCCCTGTGTCATTGAGTCTATGGACTGCCTGGAAGAGGTGGCACGTGAGTTGGTGAGACTTCGCGACAAATACGATTTGGACATTTATTTCAAGGCTTCTTTCGATAAAGCCAATCGTACCAGTTTGAGCAGTTTCCGTGGTCCTGGGATGGAACAGGGTTTGCAGATGATGGCCGATATCCGTGAGAAATATCAACTGCCACTCGTTACGGATATCCACGAAAGTCAGCAGGCTGAACCAGTAGGGCAGGTGGTAGATGTCATCCAGATTCCTGCTTTCCTGTGTAGACAAACAGACTTGCTGGTGGCAGCAGCAAAGACGGGTAAGCCCGTGAATATTAAGAAGGCCCAATTCCTGTCTGGAGTTGATATGCAGTACCCCGTCGAGAAGTGCCGTGAAAGCGGAGCAGTTGACGTGTGGCTGACGGAACGGGGAAATATGTACGGATACAACAACTTGGTTGTCGACTTTCGCAATATCCCAGACATGAAGCGCTGGACACAGCGTGTAATAATGGATTGCACACATAGTGTACAGCGTCCGGGTGCCGGTGGGGGAAAGACCAGCGGCAACCGTGAGTTCGTTCCGGCTATGGCAATGGCAGCCAAAGCCTTTGGTGCAAATGGTTATTTCTTTGAAATACATCCTAATCCCGATGAGGCTTTGAGCGACGGACCAAATATGTTATACCTGAACGATTTTGAGAACGTTTTAAAGGAATTAATCAAGTGACGAATCGAGAAATAGCAGAGCAGTGCCTACGTGACGAGGCACAAGCCATATTGAGCCTGATACCGCAGTTGGATGAACAATTCGACAAAGCGGTGGATTTGATATATCAATGCAAGGGAAAGGTCATCCTGACGGGTGTGGGCAAAAGCGGACATATCGGTGCCAAAATTGCTGCCACACTCAGCAGTACGGGTACTCCGGCATTCTATGTATCGCCACTCGACCTTTATCATGGCGATTTGGGCGTGATGACTCCCGACGATGTGGTAATTGCCATCAGCCATAGTGGAATGACGGATGAATTGTTGCGTTTCGTTCCTTTTTTAATAGAGGAACATATCGCACTTATCGGTATCAGTAGCAATCCGGAAAGTTTGCTGGCAAAGAATTCCACCTGTCACATTAATGTTGACATCCGTCGCGAAGCCTGTCCGCTGAACCTTGCACCCACATGCAGCACAACGGCTACATTGGCTATGGGCGATGCTTTGGCTTGCGCGCTGATAGAACGTCGTCAGTTCCAGGAACGCGATTTTGCACGTTTCCATCCAGGTGGCTCGTTGGGAAAGCGATTATTGACAAGGGCTCGCGATGTTATGCGCAGCGACGACCTGCCGATTATTTCTCCTGAAACCCCGTTGCCAGAGACGGTAACCCATGTCAGCGAGGGACGTCTGGGACTGTGTGTGATTATAGAGAATGGCCAGATTCAGGGCATTATTACAGACGGAGATGTGCGTCGAGCCATGCAGAACTTACAGGAACGCTTTTTCAAGATGCCCGTTTCGGCCGTTATGACACGAAGCCCCAAATGTGTAAGTCCAGATACAAAGATTAGCGATATACAACGTGTCATGCAGAACAATAAGATACATGCCGTTTTGGTTGTCGATGCTGAGCAACATCTGTTAGGCATTGTCGACAACTTCAGTTGTATGATATGAACAGACTTCTGCTCTCTCTCCTTTTTACTCTACTCGCATCCTTCGTACAGGCGCAAACCTCTACGGAACTGGTTCGCAAGGCACTGATGAAGCAGGGGAATCCTGAATTCGACAGTTGCCAGGTAACCCTTTTACCATCGGCACGTGAAAAATATGATGACTTGTTTGCCCATATCCGTAGGGCAGAACGTTTCGTTCATCTGGAATATTTCATCTTTCGTCTGGATTCAGTTGGTTCTGAATTGATACACCTGTTGCACGAAAAGGCAAAAGAGGGCGTAGATATTCGTTTGCTGTTGGATGCCTACGGGAATTGGAAAGCTCCTACACCCATTACGGATAAGCAGGTCGACAGTATTCGTTCCTTGGGTATTCACATGGAAATCTTCGACCCTGCGCGCTTCCCATGGATTCAGAATATGTTACATCGCGACCATCGTAAGATTGTGGTTGTAGATGGATGTATGGCTTGGACGGGAGGAATGAATGTGGCTGATTACTATCTGCATGGAACTCCGAAAACTGGCCCTTGGCGCGATATGCAGGCACGTTTCGAAGGACCTGTAGTCAACGAATTCGAGAAAATATTCATTCGTATTTGGGAACGTACGGCAAAGGAACATTTGGATGCGGATGCCTATAAGACGGATTCGTTGACGTATGGAAACTCTGTTGTCACAATTGTGAATCGCGAACCTCGTTTGACGAATCGCCAGATACGTCAATCTATGATTGCTTCCCTCGAATCAGCCAAACGAGAGGTTCGTATCGTTAATCCATATCCTACCACAACCCACAGCGTGCGTCGAGCCATGAAGCATGCATTGCGTCGTGGTATTCGTCTGTGCATTATGGTTTCAGCAACTTCCGATAACAAGATTGTGCCCGATGTTATTGCTATCCAGATGAAGAAGATGATGAAGCGAGGTGCTGAGGTGTACTACTTTGAGGGCGGATTCCATCATTCAAAATTGATGACCGTTGACGATGAATTCTGTAGCGTGGGTACGGCAAACCTGGATGGAAGAAGTCTACGATACGATTACGAAGTGAATGCTTTTGTGTTTGACTCGACAATTACCAAACAGCTTAATGATTTGTTTGATAAAGACGTGAAGGATAGTCAAATCCTTACCCCACAGAACTATAAACAACGCTTCTCCCTGAAACATCGTTTCGTGGGACGTATGTTCCAGCCGTTGAAGGGGCTGTTGTAATTCTTCCTAAAGTTGTTCGGAAATCAGGTCGTACATCAGGTTGATGTCTTCTTGTGCCTTACCCTTCGAAAGCAATAGTTCCTGATCCTCCGTATAGGGTTGCAGCGCGTCTTTTGCTTCTGGATTAGTTGCCAGATAGCGCTGGGCATATTCTGTATAAAAGACGATGGCGGCAGCAATGTCTCCCTGCAACCAAACGGTATGCCCGATGTTCAGGTAATCCTCCCAAGTTGCTTCTGCGGGTCTTTCGTTGAATATGCGCAGGTACATGTTCTTGGCCGTTTCGTATTCGCCCCGATTCATGCAACACCACGCAATAGATCTGATGGAGGGAACGATGCGTTTCCCCTTGAACTCGAGCTTGTAGAAGCGTTTTTCCGCATCCTCCCATTTCTCGAGTTGAATGAGACAAAGCCCTAACTCTGTCAGTATTCTTGGGTCTTCAGGTGTTTTCTCTTCCAACTGTAACAGACAATCCAACTGTTCCTGGTAACGCCCCATCTGGGCATAGCAATATTGCAGGCGGTAGGTGACGGGAGGATTATCGGGTTTCAACATCAAGGACTGTTGGTAGTTTCGGATGGCACTTGGGTATTTCTGCTGTTGTTGCATGCATAATCCTATTTGTGCGAGCAGCGTGTAGTCTGCTCCTTCCAATTGGGCATACTGGCTCAGGTGCATTTCTGCAGCATCCCAGTTCTTGTGTCTCAGCAAACTGTTTCCTGTTCTGAGTAGATAGCTAGGGGAACTTGCAATCAGTTTATGGAATAATGGATTATGAATGAACAGCGTGTTGGGTGCGAATACATCTGGCCAAAGGGCTGTCCACGAGGAACGTTTCAGCAGTCTGTACAGACATTGGATAACGTTCTTATATTCGTTATCCATATCTATGTTGTGTGTGGCGAAGAATTCTGCGTGCTGCTCCATGTTCTGCTTAAGTTCCTCGAGGTGACTTGCGGAGAGGTTCTTGAACAGATGAATTACGGAATATTTGTCGCTGTCGCACAGAGGCAGATGGTTGATAATGTCATTCCCCGCAGCCTCAGGTCTCGACTTGTCGTATGGCACCAGCCAATGTCCGACTTTGTGGAAGAAGCTGAATCTTTTCAGGGAGGTAAAAGTTTGCAGATTTACATCCATGCCTTCGTGGAACAGGTGAACCATTTCCTGCATGCTGTCGTTGAGCATTCGACGGGTCTTCTGCGTGATGTTGGGCGTAGCCTCTGGGTCTGTCAAATCTATTTCCATCTCGTCGAAACCCAGTTTCTTCCTTTGCTGACTGACCTTGATCAGGGTGGGGAGAATCTCTTTTTCCATCCGTTGCTGGAAACGCTCCGCTTCTTGGTACAGATAGATGAAATGTTGTATGATTTCCAGTTCTGCTAAACGTTCTGGAACTTGAAAGATGCTGACCACTTCATCGGCAAGTTGCGGGAAAAGCAATAACTGGTTTAGCCGTACCTGTGAAATGATACATATGCCCACCATTGCCCGTACGCTTACTTCCGTCTTCGAGGCATTGATGTGGGCAATTAATATCCGGAACTTGGCAGGGTCGAAGAAATGAAGCAGGGCCAATGTCAGAGCACTCATCACGTAACACTGCACTATGGACGGAGCTGAATATAGGAACAGATTCAGTTCCTGCTCTTCGGTAGATGTCAGTTGTGGCGAGGTCCAGATAGTATCGAACAATTGGTCTTGCCAATCATAGTCGGTTGTTGTGGGGGCATTCTGCAATAGGTGTTCCAGTGAAACTTCCTCGATTCCGTGCTCCAACAGAACGATGGTCGACGTATAGATGGTCTGTTGGGTGCTGACTTGGTAGGTGCGCCGTAAGTCCTGCAGAATGCGGAATACCTTATGTGTCAGATTGGTATGGATGGAATGCCGTTGGGGGTCTTCTTTCCCTTCTGCCATATATTGCAGCAAACGCTTGTAATTGGCAGTCGTCGTTTCAACATCCTCTTGTGCCTTGTTCCGTCCAGGAATGTCAGGAAGCATCGTTAGGATATTGCTCAGAATACTCAGCGCAACACTCAAATGCCCGTTTGCCAGCTCGTTTTCCACATGACCCGCAAGCTGGGAAAAGGTGTTCTCATCGATTCTTTGCTGCGTGCCCTTCATGATTATTGTAACTTACAGACCAGTGAGTCGATACGTTGTTTCAGGAGTGTCCTTTCGCGACTTTGCAACCATCGTGTGGCCTTCTGCACATCGTTTTCCTTTGGGGCCTGCGAGATGGCGAACTTGGGGATTTTCAATGTGTCGATAACCTCTGTCGGCATAGCGTATTGGCGTCCCAGGATTCTGCGAATCGAATCTTGTTGGCAATCCTTTCCGTTCATCTCCTTAACGGCTTTATCGTAAATGGCAATGAACTGCTGGATTTGTTTCTTCCGATACGGCTCGGATAGCGATTGCCGGTTGATAGCCAGGCAATTGAAATAGGGCAGTGTGTCTGCTTCTAATTGTGTCTTCATGCGCCGTTCGCCTCGCATCTCGGCTTCTGTAGCATAGGGCTCTGGCAAAAGTGCAGCATCCACCAATTGTTCCGTAAGCATTGAGGTGCGTAGGCGTATGTCGTTAATTTGGGGGCGATAGATGTCGGTTTGCTCCATCCCAGCCTCTTCCATCAGTTTGTCGCTCCAATAGTCGGATGTGCTCAGTCTGTCCAAAGCCAGCATACGCTCGTTCATATTCTTCAGTTTGCGAATACGTTTTGTGCGTGCTGTCAGCAAACTCAACTTTCCTGACATGATGGTCACAACACCAATGTTTTCCTTCATCTGCAGGACTCGCAGTATGTCGGTATAGGCCACTTCCACCCGTTGGTTTTGGATGGCTGTGTCACAATCCATTTGCGACAGGTATTCTTCCAGCCTTACATCTAGTTTCTCGGCTTTGAACATCCCTATGCGTTCAGCGTAATAAATAGGTAGGCAATCCATTACGGGCATTACCGCTATGTGTAATGCCAAGGAGTCGCGCTGTTGGGTTTCTTCGGGGGATTCCGAAGTTTGTTCCCGTTGGCACGAGACAAAAGTAAAAAAGTAAAAAGCAAAAAGTAAAAACACTCTAAAATACATGGCTGCCGAGCTTTTTACTTTTTACTTTTTACTTATTAAACTATAGGTATTAACCCTTGATAGCTGCTACACCGGGCAGAACCTTACCCTCGATAGCCTCGAGCAGGGCACCACCACCAGTGCTGATATAGCTAACCTTGTCAGCCAGACCGAACTTGTTGACACAAGCTACAGAGTCGCCACCGCCAATCAGCGAGAAGGCACCTTCTGCAGTAGCCTTAGCAACAGCCTCACCTACAGCACGGCTGCCAGCGGTGAAGTCGTCGCACTCGAAGCAACCGGCAGGACCGTTCCACAGAATGGTCTTAGCGCCTTCGATGGCCTTAGCAAATGCAGCACGGCTCTCTGGACCTGCATCCAGACCGTCCCAACCTTCTTCAATAGCGTTAGAGGGGAAGGTCTTAATCTGTGCACCGGGCTTTACAGAGAATGTGCTGAAATCATAGCCTGTGCAGCATACAGAGTCTGTACTCAGAACCAGCTCTACGCCGTTCTTCTTGGCCAGTTCCTCAACACCCAGAGCAACGTCCAGCTTGTCGAGTTCAACGATAGAGTTACCAATCTCGCCGCCGTGAGCCTTTGCGAAGGTGTAGGTCATACCACCACAGAGGATGAGCTTGTCCACCTTACCCAGCAGGTTCTCGATGATACCAATCTTGGTGCTCACCTTAGAACCACCCATGATGGCAACGAAGGGGCGCTTGATGTTGTTCAGAACGTTGTCAACGGCCTGTACTTCCTTCTCCATCAGGAAACCGAGCATCTTGTTGTCGGCATCGAAGTAGTCAGCGATGACAGCCGTAGAGGCGTGCTTGCGGTGTGCTGTACCGAAGGCGTCCATTACGTAGCAGTCAGCATAGGAAGCCAGAGTCTTGGCAAACTCCTTCTGAGTGGCCTTCAGTGCCTTCTTGGCCTCGTCGTATTCGGGAGTACCCTTCTCCAGACCAACGGGCTTGCCTTCCTCTTCGGGATAGAAGCGCAGGTTCTCCAGCAACAGGGCCTCGCCCATCTTCAGGGCAGCAGCAGCCTCCTGAGCCTTAGCACAGTCGGGAGCAAATGCAACGGGAACACCCAGAGCCTTGGCAACAGCGTCCTTGATCTGTCCCAGGGACTTCTTCATGTCCACCTTGCCTTTGGGCTTACCCATGTGGCTCATGATGATGACGGCACCACCTTCGTTCAGAATGTGCTTCAGGGTGGGCAGAGCACCACGGATACGAGTGTCGTCGGTGATGTTACCATTGCCATCGAGGGGCACGTTGAAGTCTACACGTACGATTGCCTTTTTACCAGCAAACTTGTAATCTTTAATGGTCATAGTTGTTTGTTATTTTATGGATGAATAATGTATCGTGTGCAAAGATACAAAATAATTCACAATTCACAATTCTTGCTCCATGAAATTTATTACGCAAGCGTCATTTTTTCAAAGATGCCGAGCGCATAATTCATAATTTTCTTAAACAAGTGCCCAAGAGACCGCAGGATTCGCATTTGGGCTTACGGGCTTGGCACACATAGCGCCCATGCAGAATGAGCCAGTGGTGGGCTTTGGGAACCAATTCCGTGGGAATGTTCTTCATCAACTCGCGTTCTACGGCCAGTGGTGTGGTACAGCTTTTGGGGACCAGACCTATGCGATGACTGACGCGAAAAACGTGGGTGTCCACAGCCATAGCCGCCTTGCTGAAGGCTACGCTTTGCACCACGTTGGCAGTTTTTCTGCCTACACCCGGCAACATCGTGAGTTGCTCTAATGTCTCTGGTATTACTCCCTGATAATCAGCTTGTAATATTCTTGCAGTTTCTACTAAATGACGTGCCTTGCTGTTGGGGTACGATACGGAACGGATGTATTCGTAGATGACTTCCGGAGTGGCCAGCGACATGGCTTCTGCGGTGGGGTAATCAGCAAACAAACGTGGGGTTACCATGTTCACCCGTTTGTCTGTGCATTGTGCACTGAGCATAACGGCTACAAGCAGTTGGAAGTTGTTTTCGAAATGCAGTTCAGTTTCCGCTTCGGGCATTGCCTTTTGGAAATAGGCCAGCACTTTGTCGTAAAGCTCGCGCTTCTTCATGCTACTCGTGGTAGAACTTGCTGTATACGACCTGCATCTTTATTCTGGTACTGCCACCCACTAGCTTTATGCTGTTCAAATCCAAGTCGTGGGTCACGCTCACCTGTGTGTTTACGGATGTTCCGTTGTTTTGTACGGTAGCATTGCTGGTTACAACGGGAATGATGACGACCTTGTTCCATTCTGGATTCTGGGTTTGCCACTGGGTGTCCCATTCAGCATCGGTGTATTCTGCTAACCCAGCTTCCTTCCGCTCTTTGTTTGCCTGCAGCATGGCTTCTGTTTTCTCGTGTTTGCAAAACGAAATCAGTCGGCAGATGTTGCTGAAGGAATAGCTGTTGTCGGAACTGGTGAAACTGGTGGTGTAGCTTGTACGTTTGTCAGCCACCTGATGTTCGAGGAAGAAGCTGTACATATCCTTTTTCCGCACCATCAGCAGTTCATCGGGTGTTCCCAGTTGATATTTGTCCTGGTCCTTGTTGTAACGGGTCAGGGTGATGCTGGCCATGCTCAGGCTGTCTGTTGCATGTTCTCCGCTGAATACCTCATCGATGGGCAATGTCATTTCTGTGCAAATGCCAGCGGGTGTTTTCAGGTAGGTACAGCTGTTGTCTGCCAGCAGCGCACTCAGGTTCTCGTTGTCGAAGTGCGTGCTTTGGATAACCTCTGGGGTTGATGCAAAGCGTGTCATGGCGCTGTACACAGTGTCCTGGTCGTATTCGTCGCCAATGCGGTAATATAGGTTTACGGTTCCTACGTGAACAGACAACATTGTGCCTTTTCCACCGCTGGTCTTGAAGTAGAAGCCTGGGAATACCTTACGGATGAAGTGGTAGGAGTCCTTGAAGTTATCGGGGTCTTCGTAGTACTTATCCATAATCTTCTGTCCAAAGGACTTGGGCAGTGATACGCTGACATGCTGACTATAGTTTTTGCTGCTCAGCGTTGTGGACTCCAAATTGAAGTCGTGTGGTGTGAAAACACGGGATGCGAAAGGTTTCGTGCCATCAGCCAGGAATTGCGTCAGGTCCAGATCGGTGTAATAAACAGAATCTTCGCTCAGGATTTTGTCGCTGTCGCCCGATAGCTCATAGACCTCCAACTTCATGGGATTGTCTTCGTCGCCGTAGTATTTCTCGAAATACAAGCTTACATCGCACGAGTCGCATTGTACGATACCATGCTTCCTGTCGCCGTTCTCGTCCTCGCCAATCATCAGCGATTTGTTGGGGAATTTATAATTCTCCTGGGTATAGAACTGTGCGGCAAAGTCGGCTGAGATGTCGATACCCGTTTCTGGGTCGTTGATGCATCCCACATAGTTCTTCGTACTGTTGGCAACTACCGAATCCATTTTTATGGATTGGGTGATGATGTCGTAGATGGCTGTGGAATTGGTGATGCCGTCGGTTACGGGGTAGATGCCCAGATTGCCCGTGCTGTCGTCACAGGCCGCAAATGTCAGGGCGGCGAGGGCCAGCATCGAACCTTTGGATAGTATGCTGTGCATAGTCGGTTAGTCTTCGGTTTTGGGTATGATTCTTGTGCCCCAAATCTGGTCGAAGAATTCCAGATATTTGCTTTCGTCGCACTCTTTCTCTTCCAGGACGGGCTTACCCAGTTCCTGAGCGTATTTCAGCAGTTCTGGATTCGTTTCCTTTGAGTAGAACGTTACGCCGTCGGAGTATTTGATGGCCAGTTTCTCCAGGTCAATGGGGGAGAACGATGCGCTGAACTCTTCGACACAGCTGGCATCGGCATTGCGATAGGTCAGGACTTCTGCCATATTGTTGCCTGAAGGTAGGGTCAACTTGTTGTCCGTAACGGTGTAAACGACTTTGCACTCGCGGAAACAGGGTTCTTCGGCATAGGCCGTTTTCAGGTAGAGTGGGGTGAAGGCTGATGTCCAACCCTGGCAGTGTACCATTTCGGGTGTCCAGCGCAGTTTCTTCACGGTCTCCAGCACGCTGCGTCCGTAGAATACGGAACGGGTGTAGTTGTCGGTGTACTCTTTGCCCTCGCGGTCCACCTCGGCCAGACGCTTTCCGAAGAAGTCGTCGTCGTCGATGAAGTAAACCTGCATGCGGGTTCCTGTGATGCTAGCCACCTTGATGATGAGCTGATAATCAGTATCGTCGACAATGAGGTTCATGCCCGAGATTCGCTGTACGGGATGAAGTTGGTTCCTACGTTCGTTGATGTTTCCCCATTTGGGCATGAAGACACGCGTTTCCCGGTTGTCGTCGATGGCTGTCATTGCGATGTTACGCCCCAACTTTGTCAGTTCCGAATCAGGAACATATGGGTTAATCTCCTGTGTGATGAACAAAATCTTCTCCGTTTTCATCTCGATGAATATTATAACGCGGTGCAAAGTTAATAAAAATTCATGACATTATCCTCATTTTAGGCCTTATTTCACGTTTTTTATCTATTTATTGGGTAGTTTGTTTCTTTATTATCACGTTTTGCACTATCTTTGTACCTCAAAAGGAAGTTTTCATAAACCTGTATGGAACGAATTACTACGATTGCCGCTTTGCGTGCCGAACTCGACAAGGTGCGTCAGGCGGGTAAGACGGTGGGCTTGGTGCCCACTATGGGTGCTCTGCACGAGGGCCACGCATCGCTGGTTCGCCGCAGCGTCCAGGAGAACGATGTTACGGTTGTCAGCATTTTCCTGAATCCCACCCAGTTCAACGACAAGACAGACTTGGCCAAGTATCCGCGTACGCTGGAGGCCGACTGCGCCCTGCTCGAAGCCTGTGGCGCCACGTTGGCCTTTGCTCCGTCGGTAGAGGAGATTTATCCTGAGCCCGATACGCGTCAGTTCAGTTATCCCCCAACGGACAGCGTCATGGAGGGTGCCTTCCGTCCTGGCCATTTCAATGGTGTTTGCCAGATTGTGTCGAAGTTGTTCATGATGGTGGAACCCGACCGTGCCTATTTTGGCGAGAAGGATTTCCAGCAGATTGCCGTCATCCGTCGCATGGTGGCCGACCTGGGTTTCAAACTTCAGATTGTGCCCTGTCCCGTCATTCGCGAGGAGGGCGGACTTGCCAAGAGCAGCCGCAACACCCTGCTTACTGCCGACGAGCGCCAGACGGCCAACCACATCTATCAGACCCTGCGCCAGAGTCGCGATTGGGTAGGGCAGATGTCTGTCCAGGAGGTACACGACAAGGTGGTGTCCGACATCAATGCCGTACCAGGACTCGAGGTTCAGTACTACAGCATCGTCGATGGGCAGACGCTGGCCGATGTCCGTTCGTGGGACGAGAGCAGCGACATCGTGGGTTGCATCACCGTGTTCTGCGGCAGTCAGCCCATTCGTTTGATAGACCATATCCGTTATAAAGGCTGAGGCAGATGATGATAGAAGTACTGAAATCGAAATTGCATTGTGTTCGTGTCACTGAGGCCAACCTCAACTATATGGGCAGCATTACTATCGACGAGGACCTGATGGATGCCGTGGGCATGATTGCCGGCGAGCGTGTTTACATCGTCAACAACAACAACGGCGAACGCTTCGATACCTATATTATAAAGGGGCCTCGCGGTTCGGGCTGCATCTGCCTGAATGGTGCAGCGGCTCGCAAGGTACAGGTGGGCGACACTGTCATCATCATGTCCTATGCTATGATGGATTTCGAGGAGGCCAAGACGTTTACCCCACGTGTGGCTTTTCCGGAAAACAACAGAATCTCTTAATTAACCTATTCATAAACCAACTTAAATCTAAAACATTATGAGAAAAAAATTCCTGATTCTTTGGGCCGCATTGGCACTCTTCGTGGCTACTCCCGCCATTACTTGGGCGCAGGACTACGATTCGAACAACACAGAAGTTGTTGAAGGCGACTATGGCGAAGAGGGCGAATACATGGGCCCCGACGACGATTTCGAGGCAGAATACAACGACGCCTCCACCACATCAGACACCACAACCAACACAGGTGGTATGAGCAGCCGCATGAAGGGCATTGCTGCCATCCTGCTGGGTGTGCTCATCTTCCTGGGCATTCTGTGGATGATTGGTCACATGCTTTACGAGATTTTTATCCGCAAGAACCCCTTCCAGCCCCTGAAGCAAGAGGATATGCTGGCTGCACGTTCTGCAGCTGGTCGTCCCGCAGAGGAGACTGAAGAAGAGAAGAACCAAGTTCTGGACCTGCTGGAAACCGAGCGCCTGTCGTGGACTCCCCTCTACGACGAGGACGATTCGCGCGTCATCACCAAGAAGTCTATGATTGACTCCAGTGCTGCCACCATCGAAAAGATTAAGGAGATTGCTCCCACCGATGCCGAAACCATCGACGTGGTGAACTCCTTCATCGACATCATGAAGACCAGCCGCAAGCGCGAGTTCGACGGCTCCAAACTCCTCGTCACCCTGTTGGTTATCTTCTGTATCCTCATGGTATGGGGTATGGGATGGAAGAGCATTCCCTTCTTCGTATTCGGCGGTGTAGCCTACATCCTTTCCTGCATGAAGCCCACCTTCATGCTCTACGACCGTGATATAAAGGGTAAGACGGGTCGTGGCGCCCTGAACTGGCTGTTGGGTGGCGTATTCGGCATGATTGCCGGTGCCCAGACCATCCGCACCACCACCCACTGGAGCGACGGCAGCACTACTACCGACGACGACCACACCCAGCACTTCATTGCATGGGCCATTGGCATCATCGTCATCGTCATCATGCTTTCCTTGATGCTCGTGTGGGCAGCCGTTAACTACCTGCGCAACTACGTATTCTATCGTTGATTCGTCAGCGCAATAGCATTTTCTATGGGCACCGTCTTCCTGCAACCAGGGGGGGCGGTGCTCTTCTTTTGTATCAGTTCGTGGAATAAAAAAAAGAGCCTCCTGTTGGGGAGACTCTGTGAATGTGTGTGTTTCAGAGCCGAATGGCGGACTCGAACCGCCGACCCACGCATTACGAATGCGTTGCTCTACCAACTGAGCCAATTCGGCTTTTCTTTCGGAAAACCCAGATTATTGTCAGCCAATAATTCGGCTTTTTCTCGAAAAGCGATGCAAAGGTAAAACATTTATTTGAGACTACCAAATGTTTTTCGGCATTTCTCTTGCTTTTCAATGCCTATCTGTAGTGAAAATGCCTGCGATGCTTCAGGTATTCCATATCCTCCTGGTGATTATATGCCTCGCGCTCGAAGCGGATGTGGTAATAAGCCTTCATCCTGTCCCTGTATTTCACCACGAGCACCAGCCATTCCAACACATACCAGACGAAGAAAGGCACATACAGCAATTCCCTTTGCTGCGCAGCATGAATCCGTTCGTGGTTATACTCCGTAGCAGTCAGGGGCCTCACCGTAAACACAAATCCGAACAGGCAGATGGCCAGGAACGTTCCCCCCATCGGATGCCTCTTTATCAAAAACACCTTCTTCACTTCCTGCAAAGCTACAACATATTTCCGATTCCCCCAAGCATTTCCCTGAAAACCTTCCTCCCCCTCGCTGTCATTTCTACTTTCGCACCGCTAAGGTAAAAAAGTGAAACAGCCGCTATACCTCTTAACTTTTTTACGCGTACGCAGACTCTCGCGCACGTAAACGCGTAACTTTCAACAGAAATCACATTTCCGCAAGGCTTGTGAAAAATAATCTGTGCTTTCCTGTCCGATTGAACAAAATAATCACTATATTTGTGGCACAGAATAAATAGTTAATAATACCATGACACGTGAACATAGGACTGCAATGGCTCGTATTATCAGCGACATGATTAAGGCTGATAATATCATTGAGGAGAGTGAGATCAGGGACATGAAGAAACTCATGTCTGGGTACTCCATCACCCACCAGGAGATGAGCGATGCACGAAAGATTCGCTTCTCTGATGCTGTAAACACGCTGAAAGAGTTGCCTATCAGAGAGCGAAAGGCATTCTTTGATCACATTTATAGTATTGCTCTGAGTGATAATATTTGTGTGCCTCGAGAGGCTCTTTTACTTATTGCCCTTCAGTATTGCCTTATTGAGGATAACAAGAAGACTGATGGTACCACGCCCTCCAAGCCATACCTTATTTCATGTCCTACGGGTGAAGCAAGTTTTAATGACCAATATATGGTCTATCTGGAAAGTTCATACGACGAAGAGCGCAATGAAGAACTGAAACAGCATTTCCGTCTGTTGGTTACGATTACTCGCCTCTGCGGATTCAACTTCATCTACATCCCTAAAATGGTGGAAGAGTTTCGTGGAATGAATAAGCAATACGTCAAAGATGTCATCAGTTATATGGCTCCCAACATTGAGGAAACTTCCATCCAGCAGGTTTATGATCGTTTGTGCGATATGACTACGGTGGATTTCTTCCGCAATGTGCTATACGAACGCTTGCAGGTGAAGGCACTCCACAACACCCCACCTTCCCTCCTTATTAATATAGGTACATCTGTTGTGCCTTATTGCAGTGCAGGCGGCTCCATTCAATATTATACAGAGTTCCTATGCATTCCTATCTCATCGAATATCCTCACTTTGGTTGATGATATTTTGGGATTCTATCAGAGCAAGGTCAGCATTCGTCAGTCGATAACCATCAGCGACAGCAAAGGACAGTTTAAGTATTTCGGATTCTACAAAGCCCTTTTTGATTTCCTTGTTGCCCCACCACCTGTGGCTCCTGATTTGATATTCTTAGGGCAGGATATGAAGACTGGAAGATATCAAGTTGCTTTCAAGTTTGATGATGGTAACGAGAAGAAAATATGTTTAACTCCGCAACAATATGACATATATTTCCAAGTTGCCCTTAGAACATATAAATCACGTTTAAAAGGGTTATCCGTTTCTTATTGCAATAATATAAAGCCATCCATTGCAAAAATTAAAAGCATAATAAGTGGTGAAATTCCTGACTTGACATATTCTGACCAGTACAAGCCGGAAAGAGACGGCAATGCCTACGTTCTACGTTTGGATAAATCGAAAATCTTTGTAAGAGTACGCACTTCCAACTGTGGTTGTGATTATGAAGATATTCCCATTGTGAAGTATGACAAGAAGTGAATTCCACACCCCTCGGCAACGTTGCAGCGACATCCGCACTTTTTTACCATCTTTGCATGGCAATGTTGCCGTTTTAATGATATGTGCAGATAATCTCCCTATCTTTGCAGCAAGAAATTACAAACTAAAAGCAAAAGATTATGAGTAGATTTCTATTATGTTTATCTGTCTTGTTGACGATGTTCAACATCAATGGCGTTGCACATGTACGTTATGTTACAACAAACCTCAATTTACGTTTTGGTCCTGGTACTGAATATGAAGTTATCACATCTTTGCCTAAAGGAACACCCGTATCAATTGATGAAGATTGTGATTGTAAGTGGGTTCTTGTGGAATATGGCGGTAATATTGGCTATATTTCTACAAAGTATTTGTCCAGCAATCCCCCACATCAAGAGGTTAAAAGAGAAACGCGAATTTCTACTTATAATACCTATGCTACGACTCATAATACAGGAGTTAGGTATTATACTAATGTAGATGGTTATAGAGTTCAATCTCCAACATATTATGATTCTACTCCAGCTGGAGCAACTGCTTTATGTAGAGATGGAACATATAGTTTTAGTAGGAATCGACGAGGGACATGCTCACATCATGGCGGAGTTGCGAGATGGTTATGATTATAATGGTATCAGACAGTTCAAAGAGCAGATGTATATGGTATAATTTCAAACGTTCTCAAGTATTTAATGCAGTATGATAGTATAAGATAATAGGATTACTAATAAGTTTATTGATAAATATGAAACGTTTAATTTTTTTAATTGTTGCTTCTCTATCCATTTCTTTATGTGAATTGTCTGCACAGCCACCGCGAACTAAAGAATGGATGAATGCTGTAACAGAGTTAACAGGATCCTTTATGGATAACCCTAGCCATCATTCAAATACAGTAAAAATATATGAACTTACCCAGAATTTTAAGAAGACTACAGATGAAGTTGATACTGAAACACGTTTGTCAGACCATCCTCAGGCAAGATTAGACATAATAAGCCTAAATAATTCGACAAGGATACTGAAGTGTCTTGATTATATAACAGCCCAAATTGTAGGTTATTCAAGAGGAGGTATAGATGCAATAGAGTGGGAAACAACATTCCATCCAATAATGACGGCATATGGATGGACATGGAAAGTCATCCATTCTACTGAGGATATCGTTTTCTATGAGTACCACAAAGATAATTTCAATATGGTTTTAGCAAGAAATATTTTACCCAAAAAGGATTCAGGAGATTTTAATGCTGTGGCTTATGCATGCGATTCATGGGATGTTAATTTGAAAAGAGTCATATATGGAGTCCAAAGGATAGTGTTTGGTGGAGATTATCAGTTTGTGACTTATGGAGATGATGAGAACAAATACAAGATATTTTCTGATTTTATTTCAAAAAAAGGTATTAGTTTGGACATCTTAAAAAAAGTAGATAACCACATACAAGATAACCTGAGATTATAAAAAGACCCTTTTCTTTGATTTTTTGTAAACCTTCCAATATATCTAATCTATGGAAAAAAACAATGATAGTGGCGGATGTGGATGCTTAGTTGTAATATTAATATTTGCTGGAGCATTCATTGTGGATAAGTGTAGAGGTGTCGATGAAGATAACAATCAAAAGCCTACTTCAGAGGTTACTTCTGACAAGGCTTATAGTAACGATTATTATGAAACCGAGCTGGATGAGCAAGACAGATTATACCTTAATAATCACTTAAGAACAGGAGATAAACCTTATATAGAGTTTTTTGGTGATAACTATGTTTGTAGGAGGGATCAGTGTTCAGCTATAGAAGTGACCGCTCCTGAAAACTCGGATATAGTGGTAATCATTAAGAGAAATAATGAGGATGGTGCCGTAATATCGCACGCCTATATCTGTGCTGGATGCAAATATACATTTGATCTTCCAAACGGCACTTTCCAACCATTCTTTTACTATGGAGAAGGTTGGAATCCAGAAAAGGAAATGGGGAATGGTGTAAAAGGAGGTTTTGTCAAATACGAGTCTTTCTCCAAGGACGCTCCTCAAGCCATCTCTGATTGTGTTCTTTCTTATGTTTTGCAACTTCAACGTGATGGAAACTTCCAAACTAAAGGAAGTTGCCGCAGCGAGATATTCTAAAAATGTTTTGTATTGTTTCACAACTATTTATGACAAAGAATTGTATGAAAAAGATATTATACTCAATTGTTGTTGTTATAGTTTTTGTTATATGTATAGCAATATACATAAGGATCTACTTTTACTATATCCCAGGTCTTGCAGTGTCTACTTTTGAGCAAAAGAAGGAATCTCTGGAAATAGATATTAAAAAACAAATACAAGAGGCATGGGGAAGTGACAATGCGCTATTGTTTTTTAAAGACTATGGTGGCGCAAAATACCTTCGTATGGATATGGATGCTGTGCGACTTATTGACAAAAGGCAAGACTCTAATATGCCACCTTACGAGTTGGCATGGAACTTGTTCCCCAATGGTCGTTATGGTAATTCTGTAAGAATGGCCTTTGAATCTGTACGTCCAGGAAACTTTAGCGATTTATACGATTTGTATTATATTCAAAGTAGACCATGGGTAGGCACTTACATTGTACCAGATCAAGATCTTTATACCATAGAGGTTTTTAATTATTACCCTGTTTTCGTTGGCTATAAAACTGAAAACATATCTTTACGTAATTATCGACCATCACTCGATGACTGTTGTATAGATGCGAAAAAATATATACAGGAAGAGGATAAAGACAATCGAATGTATTATAAACCACAAAACGAGGATAAGGTTAATAAGATTTTCAATTTGCGTAATGATTATTATTATTTCCAGTTTCGAAGTTTTTTTGAAACGAATATGCCCAATAGCTATACTGATGAATTCGATTTCGCTAATTTTAATTTTAATAACCACGATAAGTTTAGATTCCCTTATGGCAATTTAAGATGGATTTACAATGGTTTCTATAAAGTGTATTACATGTCTCAAAGAAGTGGAACCATGTATCTGTCTTTTAATGACACCCAATATAATCAGGATTTGGATTCGTTTGTTATTGAAAAAAGACGCATTTGCAATATCTTATTCCTGTTATTAGCAATCTTATCTATAATAACGTTGACAATGTTCTACATAAGAAACAAAAAAAACAACGTCAGGAAGGTATATATAGAAGAACCATCAGCGAATAAGTTGACAGCATATGAGCAAGTCATAAACCTTTCTAATCCAGAAAAATTTATAAAGCCATATCAACCAGATAAGTTGGAAAAGGCAAATAGAATTTATTCTAATGCACTTAATAACAAAGAAAATATTGATATTCTGGAAAAACTATTAGAGGAGGCAAAGACATTATGAAAAGGATGTTTTATGTATTAGTTTGTGTAACTATCACTTTGACATCATGCAGCAAAAGCGATACTACTCATGATGAATTATACGATGCTATGAAATCTCATGTTTACAGAAGTGAAGATGATGTCTATGGTTTTGAAGAAATAACTCGAGTAGTTGAAAAGTGCACTCATCTATCTCGTGATACAGATGTCTATATATTACAAGATAACATGAATATCAAGAGTGCAATTATCAAAAGATTAGCTCTTGTTTCCCACACTTATTTTCTTGATAAAGGAGAATATAACTTTGGCTTTGACAAAAATATCTTGGAGATAGAAGGAAAGGATTTGAAAGTATGCCCGAATTCTAAATATGCAGATTTATATCTATCCAAAGAAGAAATTGATTACGTTAATAAGGTGTACTATCTATCAATTCCTGGACAGTTGAAGACTATTAAGGATATGGAGTCTCGAAAATTCAATGGTTTCCGATATTATTATGCATGTAAGTTTAGAAAAAAATTGTCTGACAGAGAAATTACCAAACAGTATGTTGTATATAAAAATCAAAACGAAGCATTTGAAATATGTGAATTGAAATATGATTATGATTTGTTGAGGTTATATATAAGAGCTATTTCTAATGTTGACATGAACGACCCATATGTCATTTCAATTTGTAAAGAAAAGGAATCGGAGAGGTCATACGATTTATACAGGAACATCTTCAATCGACTTAGTATAGACATTACAGATGATTGGGCTATTCGTGGCTTATGACATTTTCTATGTAATGGCGTTTATGTATTATGACAAGAAACAAATTCCATTAGCCATTACCTTTAGTGCACTTGTTTTATTATTTGAGCCATTCATTAAAGTAGATCTTGACCGGGTAATGTGGAATGTTGTGGATCTTTTAGTAGCCCTATTGCTAATCATACTACTTTTAAAAGATAAAGATGGGACGAAGACTGAAGGAACCATATAGGAGGCTGCTGAAAACGTTTGCTGCAGTTGCCGTAATTGTGTTGCTGAAATGGATATGGGTAGCTGTTTCAACAATGGGGCATGGGTCGTTTGAAGGGGAGAAAACGGAGATTTTACGCAGACGCAACTATCTTGTGGACCGTTTGGTGACTTCCCAGCAAGAAGTTTTTGAGGAGATGCCAGAAGGTATGGAATCGCAGTTCCAAGGAGAATGGGCTATGTATTCATGCTCTATGCTTACGGCTGCGCTGGTGAATATCGCAAAGCTTTATCCTGAAGAACGAGAAAGGTCTCTGGGGCAGATAGACAGACTCATTGAAATCGTAATGACGGAACGGATGAGACAATATGATGCGGCACGCTGGGGTGAAGACCCTCTGGATAGTTGGGACAGCGAGAAGAGCCACATGTCGTATTTGAGTATCCTGGCCTGGATGATTAGCGGATACAAAGCAGTAGGTGGAGGAGACAAATATGATGATTGGTATTTCCGACTATGCGGCACATTGAACTGGCGCATGAAGAAGAGTCCAACACTGAACCTCCAGACCTATCCTGACGAGGCTGTTTATGTACCAGATATGCTTGTTGCGATTGTAGCTTTGTCGAACTTCACGCGCCAATGTGACGATAGATACCAAAGCACTATAAACGAATGGCTGCATAAGGCAAAAACGGAATGGGTAGATAAGGAAACGGGACTCCTGAAATCCTTCCTAAGCTACGATGGTACAGAACTGGCGGAACCCATAAAGGGCTCTTATTCTGCACTTAGCTGTTATTATCTTACCTTTGTAGATACAACCTTTGCCAAAGAACAATATGGACTGCTGAAAAAGTATTTCAAAAAGAAACGTCCTGTAACAGGAATCCGCGAGTATTACGACCGCTCATGTTGGTTCGGATTGGACATTGACTCCGGCCCCATAATTTTTAATCTGAGTCCCTCAGGTACGGCCTTTGCTATAGGACCAGCAACCTATTTCAATGATATGGAATTCCGCAAGCAATTATTGAGAACTGCTGAAATCGCAGGTTCAACATTCCGTGGTTGGAACACCAATCACTATTTGCTTGCTAACGTGGCATTAGTAGGCGAGGCTGTGGCTCTCGCCATGCGAACACATACAAAATGAATTAAAACAAAAGTTATGGATAAGAAGATTCTCATAGGTGCGATTGCAGGAGATGTAATAGGTTCTGTTTATGAGTTTTGCCCATGTCGAAGTACTGACATTAAGTTGTTCTATTCAGATTCCAGGTTTACGGACGATACCGTAATGACTGTTGCTATAGCAGATTGGCTTCTGACAGGCGATGAC
>JAFZWQ010000024.1 GCA_017617235.1 Bacteroidaceae bacterium
CGTAGGACGTTACAAGGCAGTAATCAGAACCATTTCAGGCGTGTACAGTTCAGAAAGCAAGAACGACAAGGACTTCGAGAAGGCTTGTCAGTTGACCGAAGAGTTTGCAAAGAAGGAGGGCCGTCGTCCTCGTATCATGGTAGCCAAGATGGGTCAGGACGGTCACGACCGTGGTGCCAAGGTGGTAGCCACCGGCTATGCCGATTGCGGTTTCGACGTCGATATGGGCCCGTTGTTCCAGACACCTGCTGAGGCTGCTCGCGAGGCTGTCGAGAACGACGTGAATGTGGTTGGTGCCAGCTCTCTGGCTGCCGGTCACAAGACCCTCATTCCGCAGCTCATCGAGGAGTTGAAGAAACTTGGTCGTGAGGACATCATGGTCATTGCCGGTGGTGTCATCCCCGCCCAGGACTACGACTTCCTCTACAAGGCTGGTGTCGCTGCCGTCTTCGGTCCCGGTACCTCCGTGGCCAAGGCCGCTTGCGAAATCATGAACATCCTGCTGGATAAGGAGTAAATCCCACATCCTATAGTTATAAATAAGGTGGAGCCATTGGTTCCACCTTATTTGTTTTGTTCCTTTTCCCTTATATCGGAGCGATACAAACCCTACCCACGGAGCGTTGCGACGCTAGACGCCTAGCGTTGCAACGCTCCACCGCTAGCGTTGCGTCGCTCCTCTTGACACACAGCTGTGTGACAAGCCAAGCGATACTATTCCTACCCGCTTAGGATTACTATTCCTACGACGCTAGGATTACTAATCCTTCGCGCCTATGAATACTATCTTATTTCAAGAAGATGCTAACACTTAACCTGATGCTCACCTATCTTTTTATTTATTGGACTTGTACGCCTGTTGGTTTAGGGGTGTTAAGTGTTTTTGCGAATCAACGTCTTTTAGGGTATGGCAAGTATCGGATTCCGGTAATCAGCGGTTGAAAAGTAGGGTACCGCCGGGGGCTATGCCCTCGGCTTCTACCTGCAGTCGGGTCTGTTGGCTGTTGTTAAAGAAACGGA
This sequence comes from Bacteroidaceae bacterium, assembly GCA_017617235.1. Lineage (GTDB taxonomy): Bacteria > Bacteroidota > Bacteroidia > Bacteroidales > Bacteroidaceae > Physcousia. Next base: position 1,021 of record JAFZWQ010000024.1, read on the forward strand.
TGCGGGCCTGACCCTGTTCATTGAGTTGTAAGTCGGGGTTCCAATAAAGGGTGCGCCTGTAATCCTTTTGTCCCTCGCTGGGTGGGTTACGATGATAGTCGGGGTTGTAGAAATCCTCCTGATAGGCGTAGCCGTGCAGGATGTAACGGCGGTCGCGATAGTTCACACGTTGTTCCCAATTGGGATAGGTACGCAGGTCGATACGCACAGGGGGCTGGTTCGATGCTTCGTAGCGCTCATCGCCCTCGCGACGCGGCGAATAATCGGTATAGATGTATAGTTTGTCGATGTAGGTCAGCATATCGTAGCGTGCAGCCTCTATGGGGGGTAAATCCCTGCCATAATGGCTGTCCTGACTGACTTCTACATTATAGTGCCGATACATGCCCATATCGCTGACGAGGGCTGCTGCTGCGGCAATACTGGCTTCGGAAAAACTGTTGACGTACTCTATCAGTCCGGCATCCATGGCCATGTTTGCAGCCTCGTAGGCATCAATAACATAGGCCGGTTTCGTGTAGTCGACGGAACGCAGTCCGCCGTGTCTCGCCCGAACGGTAATCTGGTCGAGCATGTGGGTGCCATCGGTAAGTAATTGTGGCTTGCTTTCTCCCTTCTCGCTCACTGGGGCATTATGCACCTGATAGTAGGTGTAGGGCTTCACCCATCGCGGATAGGGGAAGTTCAATCGCACGTAGTATTCGGGCAGGTCGGGCAGGCGTTTGGCCAGTTTGTCGTAGTCGGTCTGTTGGTCGATTTTCACCCATTGGTAGGGCTTGCGTTTCTTCAGCCCATCCAGTTTGCGGTGCCATTTCGTGGTGTCGCTGGCCGCCAGGAAAAAGACACAGTCTCCATAGAAATAAGGGAGGTCGATGCGGAATGTTCCCTGTTTCGTCTCCACTTCGCCCACGACGTAGTCCTTCCGGTCCGCAGGATTCGTAAATTCTGCATGTACGCGTACCTCTTTCTTCAGGTTCCCCTGCTCGGTGTATCGGCGCATGGCCAGGAAGTCACGTTCCCGCATGCGCTGACGATAGTTGTTGCTGGTGCGGTAGTTCAAGGCGTTGTAGTCGTTGTCCTGCCAACTTCTTCCCTGCATACTGTAAATGCCGTTATGGGTGTCGGATATGGCCCCTATGTTGCTGCGGTTCTGGTAGATGTCGTTCATATTCCAGGCCATATTCCATTTCCCATATTCATTGGGCATGGCCAAAGGGGTTGGCACGCCGTCGGCCGGGTTGCCTGACGGTATTTCCTGATTGTTCTGCTCGGTCACATCCTCTGGTTCTTCACTCTCTTCCGTTTGTATCCAATAGCGGTTCACGGTGCCTGTCACTATCTGGGTGTGCTCGGCTGGATGGGTGATATCCCAAGCCCCTGCTACGGCCATATCCTGCCAGTTGAAGCGGCGCCAGCCCTGTGTGAGCATCAGCAGGTCCAGCGCACGTTGGTGTTCCTGATCGTTGCTTTCGAAGAACCATTCGGGATGGGGCACAAACCCTTTGATTTCGCTGGCCAGCAGCATCTCTGTTAGGATGTTTCCCGTATCGAAAGTGTTGTCCTGAGTTTTACTGTCGCGTACAGCCAGGGACACCGTCGATGAACCGGGTTCCGAACTTTGCAGTCCCAGCGTAACGAGTTCGAAGGGTTCGTAATATTCCTTCTGACCCGATATGGAGAGGGTGGGGCATATCAAACTATCGTGGGCAGCAAAGAAAAGACGGTCGGCATAGATGTGACCTATCGAGTCGAAGACGGAGACCTGGTTCACACCCACATCAAGTAGGGTAGTGGGTATGGAGAATTGAAGGTTGTCTGTACCTGCTTCGATAGTGCGGAAATCTTTGAGTCGCCCTTCGCACATAATGGTCAGTCCCAGTGGCTGCTGGGCAGCTTTGCCCCGTATGTTTAGGGTAAACTGCCAGGTAGTATCTTCGCGGCAAACGTGCAGGGCTACACCCTCAGGTTTCACGGCCTTGATGGTCTGTTTCGCGTTTTTTCCGTCGGCTGTAGCGAACACCGCTTGGTATTTCTTTCCTTCGACAGGCGTAAAGGTAAAGGAACCTCGCCCGCGGTTTTCCGTAACCGCTTTGGTAACCAGAGTATCGCCCGATAGTAGCTGCAGTTCGCCATCGCGTACCTCACCATCGGACATGGCAGCCTCGAAGGCTACGTTACAGGGCACACCTGCCACCAGATTACCTCCTTCGGGGAAAAGCGAGAGGCGCAGTTCAGAAGGTTTGGGGGCCGTTTTGAAATAGCGGCGAAGGGGACGAAGGGTCATATCGCGATAGAAATCACCCTCCTCTTTGGGCTTGTCATAGACGGGGAACACGCGGCTGTAGAGTTTCTCGTAGTCTCGGAAGAAATCTTTGGCCATTGCACGGTTATAGAACCAATATTCGGTTGCCCAGGTGTGGAAATGCTCCGTCTGGCCCCAATTGAGTTGCCAACGAGTATAGGCACGTAGTTCGAAGTAGCCCGAATACAAAGTATCTGGTAGTGCGAAATAGCCGCTTCCCCTACCGTTTTTCATTTCCACCAGTTTCCTTTCCACTAGGAAACCATCGTGGTTCAGCAATTCCACATACAGCACGCGGCTGATGCGACTGGGCTTATCGGAAAGAGTGGAACGCGTATAGGCGGCGAACCAAATGGTGTCGCCCAGAAAATAGCAGGTGTTGTCCATGTGCAGGAACACTTTTTCCTGCGGAATCACATTGCCGAAGCGCTTTAGACGGTCAGCCAAGCGGTCCAGCGGGGGCATTGCGGCACGTATTTGGTTCAGCGAATCCAGTCGGCCTTGGTTCTGAGCCACCACTCCATCGGCAATACGTTGTTCCTCGGCAGTGCGCTTGATTACCTCGTTCTGGGCCCAGAACACACTATCGTAGCCTGCCTCGCCGATACTCGTAATCATATTTTCCTTGGCGCGCGTACCTTTCTTCCCTTTTATCTGTTCCTGGTCGCCCATGTTGAACATCATGCTGCGTGTTTGGAAATTGTCGAATGCCGATTGCATAGACAGGGCGGCCACCTCGGGGTAGCCGTGGTCGTAACGGTAATCGATATGCAGGTCCGGTTCTATAGGCACCCTCAGCGAACTTTCCAGCTCGGAGCGTTTGAAGATGAGTACCACGTTCTTGATTTTTCCGTCGAAAGCCAATGTGCGCAGACTGCCACGCTCCACATACAGCGTGCCTTCCATATAGGGTAATCTGTATTTGATTTCGGGGCGCAGGCGCAGGGTGATACGGTACAGCTTCTGGTCGTCGCTGTTCACTTCCTCCATAGTGATGTCGTAAATCTTCTGGTACTGGGCGACGCCAAAGTACGGTGGCATCAGGGGGCAGAGCAGCCCGCTCCAGAATGGTACTTCCATCGTCATGGCCCCAATCTCCAGCACGTGGTGCAGGTTCATGTAGCTGAAGATGGTTTTTTCCCATTCGTCCTTTGACATTTTTCCGTGCCGTCCGCTCAGGAATTCAATGTTGCGCAGGTTTACTGCCGAGTTGGCGCGGATAAATGCCTCCACAATGTCCTGTTTGTCGGATATTACCGATGTTTGGCGATAGAAATAACGGGCCGTCTTCCCATTGCGACGGTTATAGGCCTTCTGCATCTGGCGCGAGGCCTGTATCAGGGTACCTTCTACGGCTTTTATCGTCACCTCGCTCAGGGTTCCTTCCAACATGGACATTCGAACTGCAGCTGGAAGTTTCGAAGCTCGCATATACAATGTCTTACGACCTACACAGGTCAGTCGGATGGTATCGTTGGGATGGGCTTTTATGCTGAATTCACCGTCGAAATTCGTCAGTGTCGTATTGTCGTTTGATACATAAACACCCACCAACGGAAGTGCCTCGCCGGTCTCGTCCTCCACCACTTGTGCCGTATAGGTGACCAGCGTATCTGAGACCTCCTGTGCCCGTATTGCAAGGAAGGGGGCAAAAAGCAAAAGCCAATATAGAACAACCTTCCGCAACATATTTCGAAATTTAGAGGTGGATATGTTCGGCAGTGACGGGATGGTCGAGGAATGCGGTTGCGCTTTCGTTGAACGACGTGGGGTGCTCGGTGGTGAGGAAGCGGATGGTTCCCTGTTGGGTGATGCGAGCCTGCATGTCGGGGTGGCGGCGGAAATAGTCGGCCAGACTCTTCGCTACATATTCGCCTTGTGAAATCAAGTGGATATGGGAAGGCGTATGTTTCCGGATTTTATCGAAAAGCAGCGGATAGTGGGTACAACCCAGAATGATGGCATCGATGTCAGGATCTTGTGTCAGAAGTTGGTCGATGTTCTTCTTGACGAAATAGTCGGCACCATCGCTATTGTATTCCCCGTTTTCGATGAGGGGTACCCACATGGGGCACGCCTGTCCCGTTACACGGATATCGGGAAAGAGTTTGCCGATTTCTATGTCGTAGGTTTGCGAACGAATGGTTCCGGGGGTGGCAAAAATGCCGATGTGCCGCGTCTGTGTAATGTTTCCGATGCATTCAGCAGTCGGACGAATGACGCCCAGAACACGGCGACTGGGGTCGATAAGGGGCAGGTCGCGTTGCTGGATGGTACGCAGAGCCTTGGCCGAAGCGGTATTACAAGCCAGGACAACCAACGGACATCCCATGTCGAAGAGGCGACGGACGGCCTGTAAGGTAAATTGGTAAACAACCTCGAAGGAGCGCGTGCCATAGGGTGCACGCGCATTGTCTCCGAGGTATAGGTAATCGTACTCGGGCATGAGCTGACGAATTTCCCGCAGCACGGTCAATCCGCCATAGCCAGAGTCGAAAATGCCGATAGAACCGGCCATTTCTGATGGTTTATTGTGCATTTGTATTTGCAGCAGGAGCAGTCTCGGTGGCAGGAGCCTCGATGCCCAGTTGCTTCAATACACGTTCGGTAACATTCTCGCCCAACATGGGGTTGATAAAGGGGCAACCATCCTTGTCGGTATTGATGATAAAGGCATAGCCGCCTTCCAAGCCAACGGTACGGATGGCTTCGTTCAGCTTTTCCTTTACACCAGCTATCAGAGACTGTTCGGCTTTACTGAGCAAATCCTGGGCTTCCTGGCGGAACTTAATGCCAGCCTCCATGAGGGTTTGCAACTCGGCCTGACGCTTTACGAGGATGTTTTCGGGGAAATCCTTCTGGCCCTGCAGGAAGTCTGAGAACTTGGTCTGGAATTCCTCTTCACCACGAGTCGCTTCCTGATCGTACTTGGCTTTCAACTCAGCCAGGTCTTGCTGGGCTTTTGCATACTCGGGCATCTGTTTCAGCACTGTGTCGTAGTCGACACTGGCGAACTTCACCTGTGCACTTGCCATCATGGGCAATAATGCGAACAATGCAATAATGATGCGTTTCATAACTCTAAACTTTTAACTCTAAAATCTAAACTACTTGATTCCCAGTTCAGTCTTCAGTTGAGCCGTAATGTCGGTGCTCAGAGCTTCGTTGATGAATTGGATGGCACCTGCGGAAATATCTACAACATAGACATAGGCACCCGATTCACCAATCTTTTTAATGGCGGTATTAATCTTTACCAGAATGGGCTCCATCTTTTCGGACTGCTGTTTCTGCAAGTCTTGTTGGCTGGCCTGGTAGAAGTCCTGGATACTCTGTTCCATCTTCTGCAGGTCCTGTCCCTTGCTTTGCAGAATGGCCTGAGCGGCATTTGCATCGGCAGACAGCTTCTGGAATTCCTCGGCCTTGGCCTGGTATTCTTTCTGCAAACGTTCCAGTTCTTCCTGATACTGGGTAGTCAGTTTCTGAATATCAGCACTTGCTGCTTTGTACTCTGCCATTTCGGGCAGCACATCGGCCATGTTGAAATGGGCAAACTTCTGTGCAAAAATGCTCATGGGAGCGAGCATCAGCATCACAAATAAAATCTTCTTCATAATGTTATAATTGTTTATTGTTATGTGTCTAATGAGTTTTATAGGGCTTATAGGGCCAATGGGGCTTATGGGCCTTAGTTATAGCCCAGTTTAGAAAGGACTTCGTTGGAGATGTCTATCTTGGGCGAGGCAAAGATGATGCCGGTGTCGCTGGCGCGGTCCAGAATCAGGCTGTAGCCCTTCAGTTCCGAGATGTCCTTTACTGCATTGTAGATTTCGTCCTGAATGGGGGTCATCAGGCTTTCACGCTTCTTGAAGAGTTCACCATCGGGGCCGAAGTACTTCTTCTTCAGCTCTGCAGCCTCTTTCTCCTTGGCTACGATAAGTTCCTCCTGCTTGGTCTTTTGTTCCTCGCTGAGGAATACGGCCTCGTTCTGGTAATTCTTATACAGGGTTTGTGCCTCGGTCTGCAGGGCATCCACTTCGGCTTGCCATTTCTTGCTGACCTGGTTCAGTTGTTCGTTAGCACGTTCATAGGCAGGAATATTCTTCAGAATGTATTCCATATCTACCAATGCAAACTTCTGAGCTTGTGCGGTAGTAGCACCCAGTGCCACCAACAGCATTACTATTAATTTCTTCATCATACTATTATGTTGTTATTTAATTGTCATATAGGGCATATAAGTTTAGCTTAGAATTCCTGACCGAGGATGAAGTGGAACTGGCTGCCACCTACAGATTTGCTACCCAACACACTGTCGAAACCATATGCCCAGTCGATACCAAGCAGACCTACCATAGGCAGGATGATGCGCACACCTACACCGGCACTGCGCTTCATGTCGAAGGGATTGAATTTCTTCACGTTGTTCCAGGCATTACCACCTTCCACAAAGCTCAGGGCGTAGATGTTGGCCGAATTACCCAACATCAGCGGGTAGCGAAGTTCCAGGGTGAAGCGGTCGTAAGCATAGCCAGGATATCCGCTTGGGGTGAGTGAACCATTGTCGTAACCACGTAGTCCAATGGTTTCTGTGGCATAGGTAGAACTGTAACCAGAGGTGCCATCGCCACCCACATAGTAGGTTTCGAACGGACTGCGCTTGTTCTTGTTGTAATGTCCCAGGATACCAAATTCCACACGTGCCATCAGCACCAGACACTTGCTGCCCTTGGTCAGAGCCATGAAGGTGCGTGCTTTGAATTTCCACTTGTGGTATTCAATCCAACGGTATTTCTCCTGCAGTTCCTTATTATAGGTTACTGCATTGCGGTTGGTTGCCAGATTCTCGAAATCTTTGTTCTCGAAGAGGCTATAAGGTGGGGTCAAAGATACAGAAAGGAGGAACTCGCTGCCTCGACGCGGGAATATCTGGTTGTCGGTAGAGGTTCGTCCCAGGCTGAGATTCAGTGCCAAAGAATTACAGTTACCATTCGACACCAGGAAGTATTCCCAGTCTTTCAACATATAACGCGTATAACCCAGATCGGCCGAGAACTGGAAATAGTCGTCGGGCCAGCTGAGGCGTTTACCCCATCCGATGGAAGCACCTACTACCTTGATGTATTTATCGGGGTCGTAGAAGTTTTCGTAATAGTTGTTATAGTATCCATTGTTACCGGCACCATACAGGTAACTTCCCATGTAATTGCGGTAGTAAGCCGAATTGTAGTAGTTGTCGCTGACATCGGTCTGCTTCGAGAAGAAGGCACTGATGCTGAACGAGCTAGGACGTTTGCCACCGAACCACGGATTCATATAGGATACGCTGTAGGCCTGATAATAACGTCCGTTGGTCTGACCGCTGATACTGAACGTCTCCCCATTGCCTTGAGGCAGCACACCGCGACGCAGGCTTTTGCGGTTAAAGAGGTTTGCCATACAGAAATTGGAGAATCGCAAGCCAATCTTTCCAATGACACCAGTCTGACCGTAGCCCAACGAGAATTCTATCTGGTCGTTCGATTTTGGTGTCAGACCCCAGGCTACGTCGACCGTTCCGTTTTCGGCATTGGGTTCCACCTTGGGGTCGATGCTTTCGGGATCGAAGAATCCCATGGATGCAATTTCACGATAAGAACGTTCGAGGGCTTCCTTCGAGAACAAATCGCCAGGTTTGTTGCGCAATTCACGACGTACTACATTTTCGTACACACGATCGTTACCAATGATGCGCACATGGCTGATGTGAGCCTGGGTTCCTTCGAAAATACGCATCTCCAAATCGACGCTATCGCCCACAATATTGGTTTCGACAGGATCGAGCTGATAGAATACGTAACCATTGTTGTAATAGAGGTTTCCAATGGCATCCTCGTCGCCCGACAAACGGTCGTTTAACAGTTTTTGGTCGTATACATCGCCCTTTTTCATGCGCAGCAAATGGTCGAGCGCTTCCGTGTTATACAGGGTATTACCCACCCATTCGATGTTGCGGATGTAATATTTATCTCCCTCTTCGACATTCAGGTAGATGTCCACACTGCGTTCGTCGAATTCCACCACGCTGTCGCTCAGGAGTACAGCATCGCGGTAACCCAATTCAGCATATTTAGTGATGAGGTTTTCCTTGGCTTCCTTGTATTTCTTGTCGACAAATTTTTTCGAGCGGAACCAACTGCCAGTGTTGTGACGTTCGTGAACGGTTTTCAGTACACCTTTGTGGAACAGGTCACCCTTGATTTTCTTTTCGGACAGATTGTTATTTCCAGTGATGTAGATATGATTCACCTTCACTTTGTCCTTCTTTTGGATGTTGACGTCCAGGATGGCATGGTCGGGTTTCGAGGCATCGTCGCGTTGCAGAATCTCGATTTCGGAATTCTTATAACCCTTTTCGTCGAAATACTTCTTTGCCAACAACTTGGCACGATCGATGGAGTTGGGGGTTAATTGGTTTTCTGGTATCAGGCCCAACTTCTTTTCCAAATCCTCGCGTTCGCTTTTCTTAACGCCCGAATAGTTGATTTCCGAAATGCGTGGGCGTTGTGTCAGTTGTATGTGCAGATAGGCAGAATCACGTACAATGCTATCTACTCTGATGGAAACATTGCTGAATAAACCATGTCGCCAGTAACGACGAATAGCCTTAGTAACCTGGTCGCCAGGAATAGTGATTCTCTCACCCACCTGCAAGCCCGACAAGCCTATAAGCAGATAGTCGTCGTAGTTGCTCACACCGCCAACGGTGATGCCACCCAGGATGTAGTCCCGAGGCGAGCGTCCGTAGTCGACGACGGGGGCAGTGTCCTTATTCAAGCTCTGTGCTAACATGTTTTGTCCAGCACAAAGCAGGAATAACAATATAATGAGGTATTTTAGCTTCATTCTTGTTGTTCTATACTCTAATCTCTCAACTCTATACTTTCAATCCCTCTTCCACTTGTTCACCTGTCTTTCCGAAGCGCCGTTGACGATTTTGGAAATCCTCGATGGCTCGTTGCAGACAAGCCTCATCGAAGTCGGGCCAAAAAGTATCGCAGAAATAGAATTCGGTATAGGCACACTGCCACAGCAGGTAGTTGCTGATGCGCAGTTCACCTCCCGTGCGAATGAGCAAGTCGGGGTCGGGCATGAAGTTGGTAAGCAGACGATTGGATATAAGTTCCTCCGTTATTTCGTTGGGTTGCAGGTTCCCAGCCTTCACTTCTTCGGCCATTTTACGCATAGTCTCTGTCAGTTCCCATCGCGAGGAATAACTTAGCATTACGTTCATGGTCATTTTCTGGTTGCCAGCTGTACGTTCCATACATTCGTTCAGTCGCTGTTGCACACGTGGAGGCAATAACTCCAAGCCACCTATAGCACGGAACCGGACATCGTTCTTCATGAAAATCTCTTCTTCGAGATTGTCCAGAATAAGTCCCATCAGCGCCTCGATTTCAGGGGCAGGACGATTCCAGTTCTCCGTACTGAAGGTGTAGAGCGTCAGATATTTAATGCCCAAGCGAGTGGCCTCGGTGGTTATCTTCTTCACCGTTTCCACGCCCTGCGCGTGACCGGCTGTACGGGGCAAGCCTTTTTGTTTTGCCCATCGGCCATTGCCATCCATAATGATAGCAACGTGTTCGGGTATTCGGTTCTTGTCAATCATTGTTGTGACAGGTTTTACATTTGGGTAGCATTTCGTAAGTGATAAAGAACATCAGATACGAGTAGCAGTCTTTATTCTTCAGGCCCGAGCTTTCTATCGCATAGGGCTGGTTCAGTTGTTTCCAGTCTTTAGTGGTATCCAAAGCATCGGTAGTTGTGAAACGGAAGGTCCATTCAGCACCAATGTTTATGCGTTTCTTCAATTTGTATTTTACGCCTACACCTACAGGGAAATTCATGGCGAAATTCGTACCACCACCACTTCCGGTAACCAATGTCAAACCTACGCCAGCAACGGCATAGGGAGTGATGCGGCTGTTTCCCTTATAACTCTCATTCATGCCGAATCCCCAGAAATTGAATTCGAACTGGGCACCCAGGTCCAAAACATTTCGTTTGAAGTTGAAACTTACGGGAACACCAGCTGTGGCTGAAGGCGTTCCTGCACTAAGCGGAATATAGCGCCCTTTTGTGTTGCCAGTCAAATGTCCCATCGTGAGGTCGCCTTTCAAGGCCATGCGTGGGTTGAACATGCGACGAAGAATAAAACCGCCCATGGCACTGGAGTGCCGGAAAGGAGTCTTATTGGCATCGCCCATATAGAAATCCAGTCCCAAAGCACCTCCCATTTCCATCTGGAATGTGTCATCGTCCTCTGCCTGAATGGCAGTGGTTGCGAATAAACACATAAATAAGATGGCCAGTTGTCTCATGCTCTTAATTCCTCAGAAACCCTAGTCGGTTGATGCGCCCACGCCAAACTCTATTGTCGATGACAATCCACAGGTTGTTGTACTTATCTACTGTGGCTGTGATATACTGGGCTGTTTCGGCAGCCTTTTGCATATAATAGTCCACAAGCATATCATCGTTTTCGTAAATCTTCCAGCTGATGCCGTGATCGCTGCTGTGACGAATGCTGTCGAGGGCTTCGTATTTACCGTCTAAACTGCTTCCGCCCAAAGCCTGTAATCCATCGTCGTAGGGTACGATACAAAGGTTCTTCAACATTGGGCAGCGGTATTTATCGGTGGCATTAGGGGTATAGTAAATCCATTTCTCCTGGTTTTCCTCGCCTTGACTCCACGACTTTGCCCAAAGGGTAGCATATCGGTCGCCACTTTTCTGGCTTCCTGCCAACAGAAGGCGTGGCAGTCCATTTTTCATTGTGTAGTATACGCTGTTCAATTGGTCGGTGGGAAGCAAGTTTACATCGTCGTCTAGCAATTCTTCGTCCCACGAGGTTCCATCACTTCGGTAAAGTCGGCCACCCGACAGAGCATACACGTAGTCATCGCTGGCGGCTACCAAACGTATTCCTGCCAGCGCAGGATATCTCGTCGGCGTCCACGTGATGGCATCGGTGCTCTCTAACAATTGATTGTCGGAGGTGCTTACAAGTAGCCGATTGCCCTGCTGCTGCAAGGTTCCAGGAATGGCCTTTGCCGTTCCTGTGGTGTTTTGGGCGGTCCAATCACCGCTTGCACTTAGGGGATGCTGTATGCATATCAGGGTTCCATCGGCCTGGGTTGCCAGGATGGTCATTTTGTCGTTCCATACTGTAGCCTTGCGCTCTGTTGTGGGCATCAGGGCGGATACATTACCCAAAGAATCCCAGCGGGTGCTGTCCCCAACTTCCTGGTGCACATTTACCTTTACCGTATAGGTACGGCTTGAAGTTCCATTTTTCGAAATGACACGGAAATGCATTGGTTCGCTCAAATCGATGGAATCGCTCTTGTTGTAGGTTGTCCAGGTCGTGTCTTGAAGTCCACTGATATCTGCCTTGCGCCAGGCCAGTTTTTCCTCATATTCTACGGTAATCAGGACTTTGTCCAATTGGGCACGTATGGGCAGCGAGTCGAGATTCTCGATCGTCTCTTTCCTCTGATCAATAATCATGGGGAAATAAGTCCCGGAAAAGCTGGTGGTGTAAATACTGTCCATACCTGCGGTGGTCTGGCCGTAGATTATGCGTTTCAAACTTCCCAAGGAAAATTTAGAGATGTAGCAGACATCGGAAGCCTCTGTGGCATCGTCGTCGTCGGTCTTGCATGAGCCCAGCACAAATGGGAGTGCCATTAGGGCAAATAGCAAAGCATAAATATGTTTCTTGCAATACATGTGTACGCGCGTTTCTTAATTTGGCCTACAAAAGTACGACAATTCTTTCGTTCGGCGAAACTTCGCGCTTCTTATTTAAGAAATTTTATAGATAAAACGAATACTATTGCCGTCAATTAACAGTTTTTCGCCTTCACGCCCTTCGATTCGGGGAGCCTTTACGCCTTCGTTCAGATTGAAAGTAGCAGTCTCTATACGGGCTTCGTCCCACAGTCCAGCATCGATAAACGACTGCAAGGTTTGAGCTCCGCCTTCCACTAGTAAGGTCTGCACGCCGCTTTCAGCCAGTTCCTTTACTAACGCCTCTGGACTTTTGACCCATTTTACGTCTGAATTAATCCCTCTCGTCTCGCCTTTGATCGTATGACCAATTACAAATCGCAGGGGATTTCGTCCATGCCAATGTCTTACGGTTAACGAAGGTTTGTCCAATTCCCAAGTTCCGTGACCCACTACGATGGATTCGTTCTCGGCTCTTAATTGGTGTACCAGCGCTTGCGTGGTGGAAGTAGAAAATGTTACAGGCGGAATGGTGGAATTATTACGTTCACTGTCTATGAATCCGTCTTTGCTTTGTGCCCATTTTAGCGTGATATAAGGCCTTCCCATAGTGTGGAAAGTAATAAAACGACGATTGAGCCACAAACATTCTTCCTCGAGCACACCCACGGTTACATCGATACCTGCATCGCGAAGCATGGTAATGCCGCGTCCATCCACACGAGCAAAGGGATCTTGGCATCCCACCACTACACGTGGAATCTTCCGGTCTATGATGAGTTGGGTGCAAGGTGGAGTCTTGCCATAATGGGCACAGGGTTCCAAACTTACATAAATGGTACTATGGCTGATGAGTTCAGGCTGTCGCACGCTGTTAATGGCATTCACCTCGGCATGAGCCTCTCCACAACGCCGATGATAGCCTTCGCCAATGATGCGACCATCGCAGACTAGAACGGCACCAACCATAGGGTTGGGAGGTGCTCCCTGCCATCCCAAACGTGCCAGTTGTAGGCAACGTCGCATATACATCTCATCTATTTCCCTTTGCCTCACAAAATAATTTTCAATTTTCAATTTTCAATTAAATAACTACCTTTGCAGTATGAAAATATATCGGCAGATAGTGAGAGACCTTTCGCAGGTGTATCCCGATGGCGAAGCCCGGGCTTTGGCACGCTGGCTTTGCGAGGAATGTTTCCATCTGACTCAATCCGACCTTTTGCTCGACAAAGATAATCATTTGTCGGCAGATGACCTCGCTAAATCACAGGAAATTGTTCAGCGATTGCTCCAACATGAGCCAATTCAGTACATTTTGGGGCATACCAACTTCTGTGGACACAATTTTATGATAGCTCCAGGTGCCCTAATACCCCGTCCGGAAACGGAACAGTTGGTATATTTGATTCTTTCAGAACTTCCTTCAGTGACCTCCATCCTTGACGTGGGGACGGGAAGTGGTTGTATTGCCCTCTCCCTGGCTTTGGCGTTACCCGAAGTAGAGGTGACAGGGTGGGATGTTAGCCCTGAAGCATTAAACATAGCTCGTAGTAATGGCAAACGCTACCCAGAAGCACGTGCCCATTTCGAACAGGCGGATATTCTGGAGCCACCAACGGACGATCGCATGTGGGATGTAATCGTCTCAAATCCTCCCTATGTTTGTCAAAGTGAAGCTGCCATGATGGAGCGTAATGTGCTCGATTATGAACCTCGCCAAGCTCTTTTTGTGCCCGATAGCGACCCGTTACTCTTTTATCGCGCCATTTCTTGTTATGCTAAAACGCATCTACGCGATGGAGGCCAATTGTGGTTTGAAATAAATCAAGCATTTGGTGCAGAAACAGCCCATCTCATCGAGGAAAACGGCTTCTCAAACGTGCGGGTTATAAGGGACGATTTTGGACACGACAGATTCGTAAATGGTGTATTTTTTGGAAATAGCCTTTAATATCCTATAATATGCAAAAACGAACCATTCCATCGAGGGAAATAGAAGAAAAGAATGCAATGGAACGTGCTGCTGTTCTATGCAGTCAGCGCGAATGTTGCATAAGCCAGATAGAAGAGAAATTGATAGGATGGGGGCAATCTACAGAGGCCTGTGAACGCATTATTTCCTATTTGATAAAGGAACGATTCATAGACGAACGCCGTTTCTGTCAGGCTTATGCTCTCGATAAAATGCGATATAACCACTGGGGACGTCAGAAGATTAATATGATGTTACGGCAGTTAGGGTTACCAACAGCGGAACGCGAGGAGGCTCTTCGTCTGTTGCCGGACGATGAGTACAGAGAAATCCTGCATCGACTGATTGAACAAAAGTTGCCAGCCATTCATGCTCGCACCGATTATGAACGGAAGGGAAAGTTGATGCGTTACCTGGCAGGACGAGGATTCGGATTGGACGAAATTGCCTCGGAGGTGGAGAATTTATGATAATCGTATCCCAGTTCTTTGTCATGTCAGGATTTCTGCGTACCTTTGCACCTGCTAACGAATAATGTATAAATTTTTAAGGTATGAAGACGTTAGAGAAAATCTTTGCAGCGAAGTTGCTTAATGTAAAAGCAATTAAATTGCAACCTAACAATCCATTTACTTGGGCTTCTGGTTGGAAATCTCCTTTTTATTGTGATAATCGTAAGACCTTGTCCTATCCCTGTTTACGTTCATTCGTAAAATTGGAAACAGCACGAATCATTCTGGAACGCTTTGGCGAGGTTGATGCCATAGCCGGTGTGGCTACAGGCGCTATTCCACAGGGCGCATTGGTGGCCGATGCCCTCAGCCTGCCCTTTGTCTATGTGCGTTCGAAACCCAAGGATCATGGTTTGGAGAACCTGATTGAGGGTGAATTGAAGCCTGGAATGAAAGTCGTTGTGGTTGAAGATCTTATTTCCACGGGAGGAAGCAGCTTGAAGGCCGTCGAAGCCATTCGCAACAACGGTTGTGAGGTTATCGGTATGGTTGCCGCCTATACCTATGGTTTTCCACAGGCAGAACAGGCTTTCAAGGAGGCAAAAGTCACCTTAGTTACGCTTACGAACTATGAGGCCGTTGTCAACGAGGCCCTCCGTATTGGATACATTACTGAGGCTGACGTTGAGCTGCTGAACGATTGGCGTAAAGATCCTGCAAATTGGAAGAAATGACAAAATACGAAAGTTCAGTTAAGAAGATATACGCTCCTGTTGGTAATGTATATGGCAAGTTGAGTGACCTCACCCATCTTTCTGCTATTCAGGAACGTATTTCCGACCCAGCCTTTGAACAGGTTATCCGTCAGCAGGCTGGCGATAAGATTAATGACGAACAATTGGCCCGCTTGCGTGAAGTTGTGCAGAACCTTCAGTTCGACCGCGATTGGGTGGTGGCAAATGTTGCTCCGTTGGGTGAAGTCGGTCTCCGTGTCGTAGAACGCGAGGAACCTAAACTCATCAAGTTTACCACGGAAAATTCGCCCGTTCAGGCCAACCTATGGATTCAATTACTGCCTGCCAGTGATACGCAATGTGCCATGAAGGTAACCCTTGGTGCCGACCTTAATTTCTTCCTGAAACAAATGCTTAAAGGAAAGTTGCAGGACGGTGTGGAACGCCTTGCAGACATGCTGGCAATGCTGCCTTATTAATTGCCTATAAGCCCTATATGACCCATAAGGCCCATAAACCAATTAACTATGAAACTCTGGGACAAAGGATATGACATCAACGAGGCTGTAGCCCGTTTTACCGTAGGTCGCGACAGAGAATTGGACCTCTACCTTGCCAAACACGACATACTTGGCTCGATGGCTCACATTACTATGCTTGAGCGTGTAGGATTACTTGCCTCCAACGAACGCGACACGTTGCTGGGCGCATTGCGACGTATCTACTCCGATGCGGTGACGGGTGAATTCATCATAGAAGACGGGATAGAGGACGTGCACTCTCAGGTGGAGCTGATGCTAACACGCCAGTTAGGTGACCTGGGCAAGAAGATTCATTCGGGACGTAGTCGAAACGACCAAGTGTTATTGGACTTGAAACTATGGACACGTGAACAATTACGTCTCGTGGCTGACGATGTACGACAGCTCTTCGACCAGTTACAGGCACAGAGCGAACGATACAAAGGAGTGCTCATGCCGGGCTATACCCATTTGCAGGTGGCTATGCCCTCGAGCTTCGGCCTGTGGTTTGGAGCCTATGCCGAAAGCTTAGTCGATGACATGACCCTGTTGGGTTCCGCCTATCACATTACCAACCGTAATCCGTTGGGCTCTGCGGCCGGTTATGGAAGTAGTTTCCCCCTCGACCGTCAGCTGACAACCGACCTGCTGGGATTCGATTCGATGGACTATAATGTTGTCTATGCCCAGATGGGACGCGGAAAGATGGAACGTACCGTCAGTTTCGCTCTGGCCAGTATTGCAGGCACCCTGTCGAAGCTGGCATTTGACGCCTGTCTGTTCAACAGCCAGAATTTCGCTTTCGTACACCTGCCCAAGGAATGCACCACGGGCAGCAGCATCATGCCGCATAAGAAGAATCCCGATGTATTCGAACTCACTCGTGCCAAATGCAACAAGATACAGGGCTTACCCAATCAGATAACCCTGATTATGAACAATCTGCCCAGTGGCTATTTCCGCGACTTACAGATTATCAAGGAAGTATTCCTGCCGGCATTTCAGGAATTGCGCGACTGTCTGTCAATGGTTACCTACATCATCAACAAGATGGAGGTTAATGAACACATCCTCGACGATCCGCGCTACGACCTGATGTTCAGCGTAGAGGAAGTGAACCGACTGACGACGGCAGGTATGCCGTTCCGCGATGCCTATAAGAAAGTGGGTATGGATATTGAGGCTGGTCGCTTTACTCCTCATAAAGAGGTGCATCATACCCACCAAGGCAGTATTGGCAATCTATGTACGCAACAGGTTGCATCCCTCATGCAGCAGGCCTACGACAATATTGGTTTCGATAAGGCTGTTGCCGCTGAGCAGCAGTTGCTAAAGGACTAAAAGCCATATAAGCCGCATATGCCCCATAAACCCCATAAGCCCAATATGCCCTATAAGCCATATAAGGCCAATATGCCTCATAGGATTTGGGGCGCCCTTTTATTTTTGCTGTGCACATCGTGCGGCGACGGATTGGTAAACAGCAAGTACTGCAACCTGCCTGCGCGTTTCGATTTCCGCCCGGTCAACAGCATTTCCCAACTTTATACATCCTGCGAGTCGATGGGAGAGTGGTGTACCATTACACTTAACGAAGCGGGCAATAAGTTCCTTTTTGCTAAACCCACAGGTACTCCAGGCGAAGCTAATCGTTTGGCTCTTGAAGGGTACACCGGCTTCTATATGGGACTTTGCGGGTTCATCGTTGGATTGCCCAATATCCCCGAAATCGGTGCTGCTGTTCCTGAGGTGACTTGTTACGACTTGGCTTGTCGCAATTGTTACGATGAGACGGGATTCATGACACGAAAACTGACATTGAAAGAAGGAGGTTTTGCCTATTGTTCCCGTTGTGGTAGAACTTACAATCTGAATAACACAGGGCAAGTATCTCAGGGGCCAGGTGGTAAAGTTCTATATCGCTACCGTGTGTACTACGACAACAAATACAGCATCCTTTCCATAAATAATCGGTAAATAAGGGTAACAATTTTTAATTTTTAATTTTTTGTATCTTTGGCCTCCTTTCGTAGGCCGAAGATAGACTGCACCTCAAAAATGCTCAAATAAATTTGGCATTTCGCTCGGTTTAGATAAATTTCTCGCGCTCAAGACTGCAAATATATTTGTATTCTCTTCACTTAATCGAAATTTTGCACTATCTTTGCAGTCGCTAAGCTGCCCAGATGGTGGAATTGGTAGACACGAGGGACTTAAAATCCCTTGGCCTAACAGCCGTACGGGTTCGAGTCCCGTTCCGGGCACAGCGCAAAGAAGCCCCGTCGCAATTCGCGACGGGGCTTCTTTTATAAGCTTATTTTTCAGATTACTTCAGAACCTTCTTGCCGTTGATGATGTAAACACCCTTCACAGCCTTGTTCATACGCTGACCAGCCAGGTTGTAGATGGCAACCTTGACGGGAGCTGCAACCTCAACACCCTGGATAGCGGTTGTCGGGTCAACATCAGGCGTATCGGTACCAATGAACTCCAGCTTCCAGTTGTCCCAAACGGTCCAGTCGCCATAGTTGACAGCTTCGATACCATTTTCGGGATCAGCAGCAATGTTGTCCTCGTGGTCCTTACGCAGACCGATGGTGATATCGCCCTGACCTTCCTCAACCTTGAACTGCAGGATGTTCTCATAGAGAGGAGCTTCGCCGTCTTCATCCTCGTCGAAGTTGAAGACAACCTTACAAGCTGCAACACCATTGGGGATGTAAATAGTCTCGCCCTCTTCTTCACCTGCGAGTGTAATCTTAACAGAGTTGCCAGTGGTTACGCCTTCGTAGTTGCCATCGTTAACGAGTTCAGTGTACTTCTCATAGCAAGCGCTGATGGGCAGCAGAGAAGTTTCAGCATTGCCTGCAAACAGTCTTGCGTATGAGTTCTCTACATAACCTTCTACCTTGTTCAGGCAGCTGTCGATGCGAGCACCATTACCATCACGATAGTAACCGTAAACCTTCAGACGATAGTAACCGGGGTTCAGGCCGTAGATGGTCTGGTTGATTTCATACTTATTGGTTTGGTAGAACTCGGAAATGCTCTTATCCTCGGGATAACCATAACCAACGTTACCAACAGGAACGTTCCAACCCTTCACACCAACGGGGTCCGTAGCATCGGGATCGTAGTTGTCGTTACGGGGATTGTAGATTACATAAGTGATGTCAGCGGGTTCGCTTTCGCTAGCGCCACTGGTCAGACATTCCTGTACGAACTGGTTGTAAGCACGAGCCAATTCGATGCGGGTCTGTTCAACCTCGGCATTATCCTTGAACTGCTCATTGCCGTCGGGATCCAATTTGTCCTCGACATCTTCCATGATTTCGGGAATATCGCCATCAAGACCTTCCTGAGAATAACGGAATTCCTGCAGTTCATAGAAATCATCGGCAAATGCCTGCATGTATTCCAGGTTAGCAGTAACTGCTGCTGCAGCATCGATCAGAGCCATAATGGCATCAGTGCAAGTCTTACCTACATTGGAAGCCAGAGCCTCGTCGCCTTGTGCCAGAGCGGCATTAACTACAGTTGAAACAGAATCGGTAACAGCTACTTCGTTCTCTTCCAGCAACAGGTTAAGTTCAGCCTGTTTCTCCTTAATCATTTCCTTATACTTTTCAAGGTCCTCACCCATGTAGAAAATCTTGAAGTCGTCGAACAATACCCAGTTCTGAGCATTTGTGGTACGGATACCAACTGTCATGTCAGAAGGCATACCTACTACGATGTTAAAGAAGTTCTTGTAGAGACCGGCACGGAAGTAAACGTTAGAGCTGGACATGCCATTCGGGCGCCATCTGCCGTCGGTAGTTTCAGAGTCACCATTGTGGGTACCAGCCTCACCGTGACCGCCACCATATGCGGGATCGTAGAGAGCCGTTTCCTGAGCATCTTCGTCAATGTCCTTAACGGTCTGAGTCTGAGTGCTACCGTTCAAAGTAGCATACAATTCGGCCCACAGTTTACCACCATCGTCGATACGCTCGAAGGCCTGGCAGCTCAACTGGAATACACCAACAGGCATGTTCTTGATGGTCTGGCAAATGTCGAATGCCTCGTGCCACTTTTCAGCACAACCACCATCAACGATACCCTCTACAGTGTAGGGATAAGCAGGATGATCCTCGGGCAGGGGACCTACGTTCTCACCACCCCATACGATGTTACCCTTGTTAACCGTCCAACCAGAGAACTCGGTGTCGAAGCCGGGGTTCTTGAGCAACAAGGTAATTTCCTTACCAACACTTCCTTCGGGATCAGCAGCCAAAGCGGCGCTGATGAAAGTAGCGCTGATGTTGTATGCGCTGTCGGGCAGAGCTTCAATCTCTTCGTTGGTAGCGGTGCATTCGTCGTACTTCTTCTGGTAGTCGCTCTGCAGGTCACTCAACTCAAAGGACAGGTCTTTCCAATCTGTGCTTGCCATACGAATCTGCTTGCTGATAGAAGTAAGGGTGTTCTTCAGTTTAACATACTCGTCGATAGACTCCTGCAGAGCCTTGGCAGCAGCCTCCAAAGAAGCCTGTGCAGCCTCGTAGTCCTCGGTGGCATTCTGAGCAGTTGTCATTGCAGCCTCGTAGGCATCCTTAACGCTTTGTTCAGCCTTAACGCCATATACATCGCCATATTTCTGTTCTAGCTCAGCAATGTATTTGTCGAGCAGAACCTTTGCGGGGTCATCTTTAACCTCGCCGTAGTAAGTCAAGGTGAAGTTGTCGGCAGCAATCCAGTTGGCAGAAGCGTTGTTGGTGCGCAGACCCAATTTGATGTCACCACCCGTGCTTACGAAAGTAACCTCGAAGTGTTCGGGAGCACCATTGCCGGTAGATATGTTCTGGACTGCCTCCAGCTCACCACCGGTTGCAAAGAGTTCAACACCGGTAACAGGGTTGTGTCCATCCTGCTGATTGGCAATAGCATCGCAGGTAAACTTATACAAACCCTGAGGCAGGGCAGGCAATGTCTGGGTCAGTTCTGCATCGCCAAGGGCACGCCAAGAATAGTTGGGGTTGTAAGTGTTGGCGGTGTTGGACCATGCTTCAATGAACTTTTCTATTTTAACATCGCCATTGCTGTAGTTGGCACCCTGATAACCGCAGTTGTCGCAGTTGCGACCTTCAGCAACTGTACCAGTCTTTTTGAAGGTGCACAACCAACCATCGATATTACCAGCATCGAAACTGGGATTCTTAATCAATGCAGTGGCATTGCAAGGATTGGTGGTGGAGGGAGCAGTTAAACCATCATCACCATATTTCAACACTGCATATACACGAGCGTTATCAACTTTGACCTTCAACTCCTCATAGGCAGCCTTTGTCTGGTCGTAGTCGCCGCTGTTGTAGGCAGCTTCGTAACTGGAATAGTCAACATCATAACCTTTTTCTTCGATTTCAACGGTCAGGTCGTACATGTTCTTCTGAGCGAAGTAGAGAGACATGTTGACGAATGCCCATTCGCAAGCATAGCCTTCATCGGGATCAACAGCTGCGTACATGGCAGTGGGATATTCACTTTCGGGATCGGGATTCCAGCCCCAGAAACGATTCTCCCAGTTCTCGATACCTTCACCATAGGTGTCATCACTGGCTACGCAACGTACACGATAGTTTCCACTTTCCTGCTTGATGATTTCGTAGTAACGATGAGGATCGGTGGGGTTATCCACATGCATGGCATAACCTGGGATGCCGTTACCTGAGATGAAGAGGTACTGACCGGGCCAGCCACCATCGTAACCCGCGAAGGTCCAACCGGCTTTGGCTTCATCGTACGTCATCGTCCAAGTGATGGCGCTGTTCTCTACCAGACAAGCTGTGGTGTTCCAGCCAAAGAACACCGAACCATTGCCGATGTACATTTCAGCAGCAACGTTCTTCACGCGGTAGAGCTGCCCGCTAACGGGGTCAGAACCTTCAGTGGGTTCCACGGGTTCCGTCCACGTCTGAGCAAAAGAGGCAACAGTCATAAAGGCTGCGCCCAACAGAATAAGTAATCTGTTTCTCATAATTGTGATTTGTGTTAGTTAATAAAGTTAATTAATAATGTTATTCACTTGTTATCCCTCGAAAAGGGAGTTTTTTGTCGTTTTTTGATTGTAAAATGTTAGTTTTTAGGCAAAATGCCGAACAAAGATACACATTATTATATAATAATAAGGTAACGTCCATGCGGTTTAAGGTTTTTTAACACTTGGTTAAACCTTCGATACGATAGGTTAGCGCAATGAAGTCGCTAACGGATAATTGTTCTGGCCGTTGGTTAAAGATGGGGTCGGAAAGAAGCGATGTTGTGGTCTCTTCGCTAAGATGAAGTTCAATAAGCAGAGGGCGAATATTGTTGCGCAGGGTCTTTCTCCGTTGGTTGAAGGTGGTTTTCACCACACGTCGGAAGAGGCGTTCGTCGCAACCAAGACTTTCTGTTTGATTTCGTGTAAGGCGTATGACGGCAGAACGTACTTTGGGTGGAGGGTTGAACACACCCGGTTCCACTGTGAACAGATACTCTACATCGTACCAAGCCTGTATGAGCACTGAAAGAATTCCATAGGTCTTAGAGCCTGGAGCTGCAGCAATTCGCTCGGCAACCTCTTTTTGTACCATACCGGTGCAGCAAGGTATCAGTTGCTTGTATTCCAGCATCTTGAAGAATATCTGGCTTGAGATATTATAAGGGTAATTGCCTGTCAGAACGAATGGTTCGCCCTGGAATGTACGTTCAAGGTGCATCGTCAGGAAGTCGTCCTCGATAATTCCATCTTCCAGCATGGGAAAATGCTCGCGCAGGTATCTTACGGATTCGAAATCTATCTCAACCACTTTCAGTTGTCGGGACTTCTGCGCCAGGAACTGTGTCATTACACCCATCCCAGGTCCCACCTCCAATATTGGCAGATTGGGGCATGCGTCCACCGTGTCGGCTATGCGTTGGGCTATGCGAAGGTCGGTAAGGAAGTGCTGACCTAGGAACTTTTTGGGCTTTACTTTATGTATCATCGGTACAAAGATAGTGTAAAATTTCGATTAGGTGAAGAGAATACATTTGAAAATTTGTTGTATCTTTGCAAATGTTATGAAGAAAACGTTGCAATCCATTCTTAGAATAGGACTTCCGATGGCATTCGGCGGTGCCATCCTATGGTGGATGTATCGTGGCTTCCAATGGGAGGATGTACGTACCGCACTAAGTGTCGATATGCGTTGGGGATGGATGTTGCTGAGTTTCCCTTTCGGTATCTTAGCTCAGGTATTCCGTGGGTTGCGATGGCGGCAGATGCTGGAACCGATGGACGAGCGTCCACGCCAACGGTCGTGTATTAATGCCATTTTCCTTTCCTATACCAGCAGCTTAGTCGTACCACGTGTTGGTGAACTTTTGCGTTGTGGCTATTTATCCCGTTACGAAGGAACGCGCATGAGTCGGGCCTTAGGAACTGTGGTTACGGAGCGAGTCGTGGATGTTTTACTCATATTACTGCTTACGGCTTTCACCGTATTGTGGCAGGTCCCCGTCTTTGTTCACTTTATGGCTCGCACAGGGTTGTCCGTGCAAGGTGTTGTAGCAGGTTTCTCCCCGATGGGATGGTTGGTAACGGTACTTTGTGGGCTTGTAGTCTTACTTATGGGTTGGTACATCCTTCGTCGGCTACATGTGCTCGAGCGGGGACGCGAGGCCGTTCGCGGTTTATTGGATGGTCTGCTCAGTGTACGACGTGTACGGAACAAACTGCTCTTTTGGACTTATTCTTTGGGAATATGGGTGGCCTATTTCCTCCATTTCTATCTTACCTTTTATTGTTTCTCGTTTACGGAGCATTTGGGGCCGACGGTGGCGCTTGTAGCCTTCGTAGTCGGCACATTCGCGGTTATTGTACCCACTCCAAATGGCGCAGGTCCTTGGCACTTTGCCGTTAAAACGGTACTAATGCTCTATGGAGTAGATGGTACAAATGGGGCTATGTTTGTCCTCATTGTACATTCGCTGCAAACCTTACTGGTAGCAGCTTTAGGCCTAGTAGGACTCCTCGGTACCCTAGGAATTTCGAGGAATGTCTAGGGCTTCCTAGTATTTTTTGGTAATCGAAGCGCCGTCGTAGTAATGGCGAAGGATGTCGTCGTAGGCGTGTCCCTGCGAAGCCATCACCGCAGCTCCTATCTGACACAGTCCCACACCATGTCCCCATCCCGCACCATGCAGGATGAAACGCTGTGGTATTACCGGCTCATTGGTTCCATTGGCTTCCTCAGGCTCATAGGTCACAGTGAAATTCGATGATTTTAGGTGCGATTTGCTCAGCGTTCGCCTGATTTCCAATTCTTTACCAATAGTGAATGAGGCTTCAGTTCCTACAATTTTCAGTCGAACCAGATGACCGCTTTCTCCGCGTTCAACGTCTTCCAGCCGGACAATCTGTCCCAAATCGCGTCCTAACCGTTCCGTTATGATATCGTGCAGTTCCTGTTGGGTATATTCCACCGTCCAACGATAGAAGTCTTGCGTCTCCTGGTCGTAATCATTCAGCACTGTGGCGAGTAATTCGCGGTCGTTTGTGTTGCAATACGGGTCACTGACGGAATGCAGGTAGGAATGAGGCTGATTCTCCCAGCAATTTTCGAAGTCGTTGGTCTGGCCGCCACAACATTTTCCGAATCGCGTGTCGCACACTTCTCCCTCACTAGTCAACACCTGTCCACGAGTCTCTTCAATAGCGCGTTGTACTTGCGGACTGATTTGTCGACTGATGCCTTGATATCGCTGACAATGGTCGTCGGCACAGACATCGAAGATAGTATGTTCCTCTTGGTCGTGCCAGCGTATGAGTTCGGTATCCGTTTTCTTAAATTGGAAGAAGGCTTGTGCCGGTCCCTTTTTGCGCTTTTCCATCTGTGCCAACAGCCACGAACGACTGATTACAGCACTTGCTTTTAGGAATTCCAACGGACAGGTTGCTTTCATTTCACTACTGATAACACTGGCCAAGTATTGTTCGGAAGGCAGCACATTGATTGCCACGATTTTGCCTTCATCCACTACCAATTGCAATTTGCCCTGGAAGGTTTGTATTTCCTGACGTTCCCAATGAAAATCTTTACCAATAGTTACATCATGCAAACTGAATGTTGCTTTTTCATCCGTGGGTCGTAGCGTCAGGTCGTGATAGATGTTACCATTCCACTTCAATGCACCATCCTCGATAGTTACGGTCTGTGTACCCGATACCACTGCGCCTTTAGCACGATATTCACCGTTAAGCGTAAATTTAAGCACATCGGTTGTCATAATGCCGACCGAAACTTCGGGTTCGGACGCTCTTCCGTCCTCCCCCATAATGGGGAGGGGCTGTGCAGCCGTGTTAGCGTCACCCATTACGGGAGGATTTAGAGGAGTCCCTTTGATTTTGTCAATGACTGGTACGAGTTCCTCCTCCGTCATCGTTACCTCACGCAGAATGCTGATGGCTTGTTCTGCATTGATGCGGCGAAAATCCTGTTCGCGCGGTGTGATGATGAGACCGCCCATATCCAATGCCCCCGGACTGATAATCCACTGGTCATCGCCTTGTGCAAAATAACAGGAGGGACGGTGTTTCTTACGCGGAAAGACAAGGGTGATGATTTCATCTTCGCGCCCAGCTCCCCATTCCTGGTGCCAAGAGATGACATTCATACGGGGCTCAGGACTACCTTCGGGAATGGGTAGTGCATTGTAGAGACGCTGACATAATACGCTGTCTGGTGCAGTGGGCATGGAACGTATCACGAAGACAGGACATACCCATGTATTGAGCATGTACAAGCCACATCCACGTTTGTTCCCGCTATCTTCTAATTCTGCCTCCTGTTGGGCTGTAATGGGATAAAGTTTCTGGAGTTGTGTATCGTAGTTTTTCCAGTCGCGTTCTATGGGAAGGACACCTCGCAGACCAGCTTGCAGATGGCAATGGTCGGGGCATGAGGCACCACACTCCGGACCATTGTAGAAAACAATGTGACGTGGCATATTCCAGGCCAAATGCCTCAACGTATTGAAGTGTGCATAAATGGTCTGTGGCTGATGACGACGTGTAGGAATAGTCAGATGCCCAGGAAGAATGGGGAATGGATTGAGCAGTATTTCGTAATGTTTCTCTGTGGGCAGACAATGCTGCTCCTTGGGCCTATTGTGATTGCAGAGGAAACAGGGACGCTTTTGGATGTCTTTTGGGTCGATGCTGGCACCAGTGCTTACAATGCGGGCGGGATTCCATTGTGCCATAATCGTCCCCTCGGTATCGCCCAGTGATTCCGTGAGCGTACGAGTTTGCACATTGGCGAGGGCTGCATAACGCTCTGCAGCTTCATGCCAACTGGCAATTTCAGAAGCATGAAAATGCTCGATTTCATCGGCATTTACTTCATGTTGCCACAATTTGTTCAGGCGTTGGCGGGCACGTATCTCGTGGGTTCGCAATTGGTCTTTATAAAGATTATTCCGATTTACGGCTTCCGTTGAGAGTGCCGCATCGCTGTTTCCCTCCCATCGACGGCATAAATACAGTTCATCGTAGATGCGCCCGATGCGATAGCGACGACTCAACATCAGTCCCAGGGCATAGTCCTCGCCATAGCTGGTGTTGGGGATTTGTATCTCGCGCAAAACCGGTGTGAAGAAAGCACGGGGTGCGCCCAAACCATTGATGCGCAATGCATTGTTACGCCCGTTGGCTTCTGTCCACTCGCTGTGATCGATGAGTCCTGGTGGTAATGTTTCCAGTTGGAAGTTACACATACGATACGAACCAATGACCATTGCGGCTCCTTCCTGATAAAAGGTATCGACAATACGTTGCAGCGCCTGTGGCGAAGAATAGAGGTCATCGCTGTCGAGCTGCACGGCAAATCTTCCGCATCGCTGGTCGTGTATGGCCAGGTTCCAGCATCCGCCAATTCCCAGGTCGTTCCTTTCGGGAATGAGGTGGACCAATGTCCCGTTTGTTGCGATATCATCACAACTTAAAGAACGAAGCAGTTCGGTGGTCCCGTCTGTAGAATGGTTGTCGATAACGATGACATTGAAAGGGAACGTCGTTTGTTGGGAGAGTGCTGAACGAACGGCATCCTCGATGGTACGCACACGATTGCGGACAGGAATGATAACTGAAGCCTCGACTGGCATTTCCGGACGATCCAGAATAATCTGGTCATATTCTCCAGCTGCCAGATGGGCATTGATTTGACGCAGGTGACGGGTGACAGCACGTTCCATCTCGATTTGACGGCTGCGATTACGCGGGTCAACATAGTCAAATTGCTTCTGCCCACTTAACCGGGTGTCGGTCTCAACTTCTGTATATAGGTATTCGGTGACATGGAGCGGCAAACAGGTACGGCTGAGGAAAAGCCTCAGATCATAGAGTCCCGCATGCTGATAGGGGTGCTGCATGTCCTGTTGGAAGTATTCCTTGAGGCATTCTGTGCGTAATAGCAATACAGATCCCATGGCAAAATCATCGCGTACGCTTCCTAACTGGTAGTCGATGAGTGGACGATGTTCACGTTTGCCATCAGGCAGTATGGTATCATGGTCGGCATACACGAGCGAGGCGCCACTGTCATCTGCAATGGTTACCAATCGACTCAGCGCCTGATAACCCAGTTCCAACGGCCACGTTTTCATATATATAAGGGTATACCGTGCCAGTGAGAGGTTCGCAATTTGCTGCAGGGCACGCGTAGAGTAGGGTGGTTCGGTCAGCTGGTGTATGTTAGCTACATTCGGGTCTGTCCGAAACTGCTCGAGTGTCTGTTGGACCTGCTCCTCATTTTCGTAAGGAATGAAGCAATCAATGGATGGATGTGTCATTTCGCTCTTGTTTTTGCATACAAACTTACGAAAAAGTAATGACATACCGGCTTCGTTCCGGATTTTTTTTGTACATTTGTCCACATTAATGAATATATCAACCCTGACAACCATGAAATATTTTCTTGCCGTGGACTTGGGTGCCACAAGTGGACGTACTGTATTATCGACATTCGACGGAAATCGTGTGGAAATGCAGGAATGGACACGTTTCTGCAATCCGCAGATTCCCATACTAGGCCACATCTTTTGGGATTTACCACATCTTTACAACGAAATTCTGGTTGCCCTGCGCAAAGTTGCCGATGAAGGTATAGAATTGACCTCTCTAGGCATTGATACTTGGGGTGTCGATTTTGCGTTCTTCGGCAAGGATGGGCAGTTGTTAGGGCTGCCTTACTGTTACCGAGACAGTCATACCGATGGTGCTGTTGAACGGTTCTTCGAACAATATATGCCAGCCCGTGAACTGTACCAGCGTACGGGCATTCAGTTTATGTCTTTCAATTCGCTGTTCCAGTTAGAAACCTTGTGTCGTAATGGCTGTGAGGCCCTTGACAAAGCAGAAAAGATACTTTTCATTCCCGATGCATTGACCTATATGCTGACAGGGCAGTCCGTATGCGAGCAGACCATCCTGAGCACCAGCCAGATGATGAACCCCGAAACGGGCGACATAGATGAGAAATTGTTAGGTTTATTGCGACTCACTCGCAACAAACTGGGAAAATTGGTTCAGCCTGGACACCAGGCCGGCCGGCTTACCGAGCAAGTGCAAACAGCAACTGGCGTGGGATCTGTTCCCGTGATTTGCGTTGCCGGACACGATACGGCATCGGCTGTCGCAGCTGTCCCTGCCGAGGATGGCGAATATGCATATCTTTCGTGTGGCACATGGTCACTCTTGGGTATCGAAAGCAGCCATCCCATTATCAATGAAGAAAGTTTCCAGTACAACTTTACCAACGAAGGCGGTTTGGACGGCACAACCCGATTCCTAAAGAATATTTGCGGATTATGGCTTTTCGAAAACTGTCGTAAGGAGTTCAAAGATGTGCCGGCAGATGTAAACGAACTGAATGCCCTGTGTCACACTTCCAGTTTCAATGGCTTGATTCAACCCGACGACCCTATGTTTGCCCATCCCGACAGCATGACGGCAGCTATCCGTCAGTTCTGTCGTCAGACTGGACAGGCAGAACCACAAAGCCCTGCCGACTATGTGCGTTGTATTTTCCGTTCGCTGGCTCTCCGCTATCGTCAAATATTGGAAATCCTTGATGAAATGGCCGATTTCTCCATCCGAAAGCTTCATGTAATTGGAGGAGGTTCCCTGAACAAACATCTGATGCAGTGGGCTGCCGATGCCACGAATCTGCCCATTATTGCTGGGCCAGCTGAAGGTACAGCTTTGGGCAACACCCTGGTTCAGGTTCGTGCTGCAGGAGGAGTTGACACACTGACCGAAATGCGTCGCATTGTGGCTCGCAGTGTAGAATTGAAGACCTACATGCCCAATCACACTCCCGATTGGGATGAGGCATATGAACGATTCAAATCCTTAAATAGTTAAATCATAAAATATATAAATATGAAGGAAACATTGGTACAGCGCGCCTATGAAGTGGCTCGCGAACGCTACGCCGAAGTGGGTGTAGACACAGAGAAAGTGTTGGGACAGTTGCAGGACTTCCACCTGTCGATGCACTGTTGGCAGGCCGACGATGTCGTGGGCTTCGAAGTGCAGGCCGGTAACCTCTCCGGTGGTATCCAGGCTACAGGAAACTATCCTGGTCGTGCCCGTAATATCGACGAACTGCGTCAGGACATCCTGAAAGCTAAGAGCCTGATTCCTGGTACGCACCGACTGAACTTGCACGAGATATATGGCGATTTCCAAGGAAAGGTCGTGGACCGTGATGAAGTGGACGCTTCGTACTTCCAGTCGTGGATAGAGTGGGGTAGGGAGAATGATACAAAGCTTGACTTCAACTCCAGCAGTTTCTCACACCCCAAGAGTGGCAGTCTGTCGCTGTCGAACCCCGACAAGGGCATCCGTCAGTTCTGGATCGAGCACACGAAGCGTTGCCGCGATATTGCCAATGCCATGGGTGAGGCGCAGGGTGACTCCTGTATCATGAACCTGTGGGTACACGATGGACAGAAGGACCAGAGTGTAAACCACTATCTCTATCGTCAGCTACTCCGTGAGAGTCTCGATGAAATCTTTGAAAAGCCGCAGCCCATGATGAAGGATTGTATCGAGGGTAAGGTCTTTGGTATAGGTCTGGAAAGTTTTACTGTAGGCAGTCATGATTTTTATACCGCCTATGCTGCCCAGCATAACAAGATTCTGACGATTGATACGGGCCACTATCATCCTACAGAAAGCCCTGCCGACAAGGTCAGTGCCGTATTGCAGTTCGTACCTGAATTGATGTTGCATGTATCGCGTCCCGTACGTTGGGACAGCGACCACGTAACTTTGATGGACGACCCCACATTGGAATTGTTCCAGGAAATCGTACGTGCAAAGGCGTTGGATCGTGTTCACTATGGTCTGGACTACTTCGATGCCAGCATCAATCGTGTAGGAGCTTATGTTACGGGCAGTCGCGCCGCCCAGCGTTGTATGACCCGCGCTCTGTTGGAACCCACAGCTCAAATCAGTCAGTTGGAACTTGCAGGCAAGGGCTTCGAGACCTTGGCTCTGCTTGAGGAGTGCAAGTCGCTGCCTTGGGCTGCTGTTTATGATGAGTTCTGTCTGCGCAACAATGTGCCTGTAGGTCAGGATTTTATCACCGAGGTTGAGAAGTACGAACGTGACGTAACAAGCAAAAGATGAAAGACAATAGCCTGAAAAGCACCATTGCGGTGTCGCTGACCAACTATCTGGATGCGGGTGCCATTGTAGCAGGTGCCAGTGGTATCACGTTGTGGCAAAACTATTTAGGGCTGAGCGAGATGCATCTCGGATGGCTCAATGCCATCAGTGCCAATGCCTTGGGCGCAGCTATCGGAGCCATTATTGGTGGTTTCCTTGCTGATAGGTTTGGACGTAAGTTCATCTTCACCTACAACTTGCTGGTATATATGCTGGGTGTGGTCATCGTCATGCTGTCCGTGAACTTTCCTATGCTCCTCTGCGGTTTTCTCATCACAGGCATCTCTGTGGGTATAGGCGTTCCTGCCTCATGGACCTATATCTCCGAGAGTTCGGAGGTGGGCAATCGCGGTCGTAACATTTGCATCTCGCAGATGTCGTGGGGCGTAGGCCCGATGATGATACTTTTGTTGGGCATGTTCTTTGCCCCTGGAGGTTACCTTTTCGGATGGGTCGAAACGATTGGACATGCCATAGGTGGTGCGGACCTCGCAGGCGATGCCCTTAATGTGTTTTCGTCGCGCGTCGTCTTCTTTTCTCTTTTTGTGGTTGCTTTCATTGCTTGGCTTTTGCAGAGACAATTGGATGAGAGTAAGGAGTTTACGGCCAACCAAGAAAAGAAGAGCAGTATTGTAGATAACATCAAACTGTTATTTACCAACCGTATTGCCGTCCGCACTGCAGCTTTCCTTGCTGCGATTTATCTCACATGGAACCTCGTGGCTTCCGTGATGGGTTTCTTCCTGCCCCACATCTACGAGACAGCAGGCGGTGTTACTAACGAGCAGGCAAACTGGTTGAGTTGCGTCCTTTGGTTCTGTACCGTAGCCACTACTGCCATTCTCTCGAAGTTTATCGACCGCACCAGCCACAAGTTCATTTATGTGCTGGGGCTCCTTGTGGCCATTTCACCTTGGGCGATGGTAGTAACAACGGGCATCGGCAGTGCAGCATCGCTTTGGGCATTTGCCATTCTATGGGGTATCGAGGGCGGCTTGAGCGTGCAGATATTCTACGCCCTCTGGGGTAGTGAACTCTTCCCTGCTAAGTTCCGCGCTGGTGCTCAGGGACTTATGTTTTTCGTTGTCCGTGGTCTCTCCGCTGTTTGGGGGCTCGTCTTTACCTATATCTATGGAGAAAATGGAGAAGGCTTCACACTTGCGGCCTACTGCATGATAGCACTCCTTGTTCTTTCCCTTATTATCGGCGTCATTGGTTGTCCCAACACTCGTGGCAAGTCGCTGGAACAAATCACTCGCGAGCGCTATGGCTCTTCTGTGTCGTAATTACGAAATAACGATATAACGAAATAAAAATGAAAAGTGTTTTAGAAGGAAGGCCTGCATTGAAGGCCGAAGTAGAGAAAGTGGCCGAGGTGGCAGGTTACCTTTGGCAAAAAGGATGGGCCGAGCGTAACGGTGGCAACATCACCGTGAATGTTACCGAACTTGTGGACGATGATATCCGCCAGATGCCGGCCATTGGTCCCGTTACCCCCATTGGACTGACCCTGCCCCATCTGAAAGGGTGCTATTTCTATTGTAAGGGTACGAACATGCGCATGCGCGACCTGGCCCGTCGTCCTATGGAAAACGGCAGCATCATCCGCATCCTGGACGATTGTGCCTCGTACGAGATGATTGCCGATAACCCCGTTCGCCCCACCAGCGAACTTCCCAGTCATCTGGCTGTTCACGACTATCTGTTGGCCAAGGGTTCTCCCTATCGTGCCAGCGTTCATACGCACCCCATCGAGTTAGTAGCCCTGACCCATAGCCAGAAATGGATGCAGAAAGACGTGGCCACCCGTATGCTGTGGTCGATGATTCCCGAGACAAAGGCTTTTTGTCCACGCGGTTTGGGCATGGTTCCCTACATGCTGCCCAGCAGTACGGAATTGGCTGAGGCAACCATCCGCACCATCGATGATGACTATGACGTGGTGATGTGGGAAAAACATGGTGTGTTCGCCGTAGATGTCGATGTAATGGCCGCTTTCGACCAAATCGATGTCCTCAACAAGAGTGCTCTTATCTACATTCAGAGTCGCGCCATGGGTCACGAGCCCGAAGGCATGAGCGATGAGCAGATGGCAGAAATGAGCCGTGCTTTTAACCTCCCCAAATAACTCGTAATTTTATGAAGCGTTTTGCATTCAAGATGTTCCTGAAGCCAGGCTTCGAGGAAGAATACCAAAGACGGCATGCCGCCATCTGGCCCGAGTTGAAACAAATGATTAAGAACCAGGGTGTGGGTAACTACAGCATCTACTGGGACCGCGACACCAACATCCTGTTCGCCTATCAGGAGTGTTCGGGCGAGGGCAGTTCGCAGGATACGGAGAACGTGGACCCCATCACCCAGCGTTGGTGGGACATGATGGCAGACATCATGGAGGTGAATCCCGACAATTCGCCCGTCACGATTCCTCTGCCAGAGCTATTCCATATGGACTAATGTTTGGCTAACGGCTAACGGCAAAAGGCAAAAGTCCTGGGTGCAACATCCTTTCCCTTAGCCTTTAGCCCTTAGACTTCAGTAATTTGCGTGCGGCTTCTATCAAGGAGTCGCGCCCTTTTTGTGCATCCGTCGAGTCGAGGGCACAAACAATATCCGGAGCAATGCCGAATTCTATCTGCTGCATGTCCTTATCGAACGAAGGCGAGGCACTGAAACGCACGGCCCAACCATTGGGAAGTTCACTGCTGAAAGGCATGCCCGAACCTCCACCCGTTGTGTCGCCCAGCGTCTTTACAAGCGGACAGGCGCGCATGTTACGGATAAAGGTATTGCAGGCCGAATAGCATTCGCGGTTCTGTAAGACGATGACATTCTTCTGCCATCTGACACCTGTCGAGGGTTCCAGATACTCGGCCTTGGGAGCCGAAAAATCGCTGTGTCCGCGTCCGGTCTTGAACTGACTGTATCCAACCAGGGTACGTTCGTTGGTGAAACGCTGACTGAAACGTTCGGCATAGGTGAGTTGGCCACCCGTATTGCCTCGCACGTCAATGATGAGGCCGTCCGTCGAACGCAGGTAATAAAGCATGTCGTCCAGGTTCCCTTCCCCTATGCCATACGAGAACGATTCGTAAACAACATAACCGATATTGTCATCCAAGATACGATAATGCATTCCAGCCGCAATCTTGTAATCGGTGCCCAGATATTGGTCGCGCAGTTCCTGTGTCCAGTTGCGTGGATAATCCTCGAACCAGGCCCAGTAACGGCTGACGTCGGCCGAGGTATATAGGTTTACGTGCCCGTCTCGGAGTTCCGACAGCATATCCGTCAACACCTCCTGTAATTGGGCGTTTGTCATCTTCTCATTGATGCGTTTCCTGTATTGCGTGTGCACGGCGTTCCAATCCAGGCCTATGACCTTTGCCTTGTAGTCGAAGAAACAATAATGTTCATCCATGATTTTCCACAAAGCCTCGAAATTTCCTTCAGGTGTATTCTCGAACGTGTCCTCATTTACGCAACTTGCGAAAACGAGAACGATTGCCAACTGCAGGAAATATACGCAACGTTTCACCATGCAACGATTATTTGTTCAGTTCGGGGTGCAGGAATTTCATCCAGTCTTCTTTCTTGAACTTCCGACCACGGGGCTGCTCTTCGCGAGTGGCGGCAGAACCCTTTTTCTTGCCTTTCTTTTTATTCTCACCACCTTTGGGAGAAGAGGCATAGGAACTATGGTTGGGATTATCAGCGCGATCGACAATAATCTCGCGACCCTTCACACGGGTGCCTTTCAAGCTGCGCAACACGCGGTCGGCATCTTCTTCAGCCACCTCTACGAAGGAAATGTTCTTCAGCAAATCGATACGGCCAATCTCTACCTTTCCACCTTTCACCTTGTCGTTGATGAGCTTGATGATTTCGCGGGCAAAGAAACCGTCAATCTTGCTCACACTCAGGAACAGGCGTGTGTAACCCTCCTCGGCCGTGCGGTCGCCTTTTTTGCGCTTGCCCTTTGATTTTTCATTTTTCCCTTTTCCTTTTTCGTTTCTCTCTGCCACTTCTTCTATCTCAGGTGCATTGGCGTAGTAGCGCAGGAAACGGCCGAATTCGCGACTAAGGATGCGCTTCACGATGTCGTCCTTATCCAGCCATGCCCAACGTTTCTGTACATCGGCCATGAATGGGGCTATTTGTTCTTCGTCAACCTCCACGCGCTCTATTTCGTCGATAACGTGGTAAAGTTGTTTGCCGCAGATGTCGCGAGGCTCGGGCAACGACTGACGAACGAACTGCTTTTTTATCACCTCCTCAATCTGCTTGATTTTATGCTTCTCGCGGATGTGTACGATACTGATAGAAGTCCCTTTCTTGCCGGCGCGACCTGTACGGCCGCTACGGTGGGTGTAATACTCCACATCATCGGGCAGTCCATAGTTGATGACATGGGTCAGGTCGTCAACGTCAAGTCCGCGAGCCGCCACATCCGTGGCTACGAGCAATTGCACGCGGTGCTGACGGAAACGCTGCATCGTCAGGTCGCGCTGCTGTTGACTGAGTTCGCCATGCAGGGCATCGGCATTATAACCGTCGCGGATAAGCCAGTCGGCCACCTCCTGCGTCTCCATGCGGGTACGGCAGAATATGATGGCATAGATTCTGGGGTAGTAATCGACCACGCGTTTCAGGGCCAGATACTTGTCCTTCGCCTGAACCATATAGTAGATGTGGTTCACATTTTCAGAACCTTCGTTACGGCTGCCAATTTGTATCTGATGACTGTCTCTGAGGTATTTTTGGGCAATGCGCTCGATTTCGCGGCTCATTGTGGCCGAGAACAGCAAGGTGCGATGCTTTTCGGGCACACCTTCCAAAATGGTGTCCAGATCTTCCTGGAATCCCATCGACAACATTTCGTCGGCCTCGTCCAACACCAGATAACGTACATCTTCGAGCACTGCCACGCGTTTTCTTGTCATCAGGTCCACTAAGCGTCCCGGTGTGGCCACAATGATGTCCACTCCATGTTTCAGGGCACGTATCTGCGGTTCTATGTTCGCCCCGCCATACACGGGCAGGATGCGCACCTCGGGCAGGTGTTTGGCAAATCCCTGCAGGTCGTCTGTAATCTGCAGGCAAAGCTCGCGCGTAGGACTGAGGATAAGAATCTTTGGGTTGTCGGATTTCTTAAAGAAATCAACAGGCTCATCATCCTCAGAGAAATCAGAATATTCGGAAAACTCTGTTGTCAGTAACTGCAACAAAGGCAGACCGTAGGCAGCCGTTTTGCCTGTACCCGTCTGCGCCAGTGCCACCAGATCCTTTTCTTCTGTGCTCAGCAACCAGGGGATAACTTGCTCCTGTACGGGCATTGGGTGTTCGTAACCTTGCTCGGCTATGGCCTGCAACAGCTCTTGGCCGAGGCTCATGTCGTGAAAATCCATCATATCTACTTGTTATTTCGCGCAAAGGTACAATATTTAAATTAAAAATTAAAAATTAGAAATTAAAAATTGCTATCTTTGTCGTCAAATATATATGTAATTCGTAATTCGCAACTGAAAATATGCGCAGGATAACTGGGATGGGCGAAACCATCATGGACATTTTGTTTAAGGGCGGACAACCCGTAGCGGCCGTTCCTGGAGGCAGTTGTTTCAACTCGATAATTTCGATAGGGCGCACAGGATTGCCTTGTCGATTTATTGGCTATACGGGAAACGACCGGGTAGGACTGGACACACAGGCCTTTCTGCAGAAAAATGGCGTGTCCATCGATGATTTCGAGGTCCGCCAAGGAGAGAAGAGCGCGATATCACTGGCCTATCTCGACGAGAATGGTGACGCTACATACCAGTTCTATAAGGAAACGCCACGGGCACACAAGGACTGGCCTGTTCCCGACTTTCGAAGGGACGATGTGCTGCTTTTTGGTTCATACTATGCCATATGCGAAGGGATGCGCCCACAGGTGGCCCCCACATTGGAAGCTGCGAACCAGGCTGGAGCCATTCTATACTACGACCTGAACTTTCGACGCAGCCATGCCCACGAACTGGAGGCCTTGCTGCCTGCCATCCACCGGAATTTCCGCGAGTCAACCATCGTGCGCGGTTCGGCCGACGATTTCGAGGTGATGTACCAAAGTCGCGATGCGCGCCAGATTTACGAGCAGCATATACGCAAATACTGTTCCCTCTTTATCTGCACAGCCGGAGCTGATACGATTACCATCTGTACCCCGACGGCAATCCACGAATTCCGTACTCCAACCATCGATAACGTGGTAAGTACCGTTGGTGCAGGGGATAACTTCAATGCCGGATTCATCTATGGGCTCATGCACGAGAATATCGGACGGGACGGTTTGGAAAAGCTCGACTGCGATGGCTGGCAGCGACTTGTCGGCTATGCCACGGCCTTTGCCGGACAGGCCTGTCAAAGTACGGACAACTTTATCGGCACAGACTTTGCAAACTCCCTTTAACTCCCTATTATAAGATGATTCCTAGAATTGCGATTATAGACCAGAATACATTGGAGGCTACGGGCCTGAAGAATATCATCTGCGACATGGTTCCCATGGCCGACGTCAGCACGTTTGCTTCGGTCGAGGCTCTCGTACAGGAGGAAGATTCTTCCGATGAAACCGCTCGTTTTTTTCATTTCTTCGTTTCGTCGCAGGTCCTTATTTCCCATGCCGATTTCTTTCTTGCAAGACAACGACAGACCATTGTGCTGACCACGCAACCTATTGCGGGCCGTCAGTTCGAGCATTTCCGTACCCTTAACACCTCGCAACTGGAACACGACCTTCTGAAAAGCATACTCACGATGTTTCAGCATGCTCATGGGCAGCACCCCCTTAATTCCCCACAAAGGGAGGAGGATAATATCGTACCGGTAATACCTCGGGGAGGACGAGAAAGTGATTTGTCTTCTCGTGAGACAGAAGTATTGGCGTTGGTGGTTAAAGGATGCATCAACAAGGAGATTGCCGACCGCCTGTGCATCTCGTTGCCTACGGTTATCACCCATCGCAAGAATATCTGCGACAAACTGCACCTGCGCAGCGTTTCGTCCCTTACCATCTATGCCGTTACCCACGGTATCGTCTCCGCCGAAGATATTTAAAAAATGAAAAAAGAAGGCCCCAAATGATACAACGAGACGTATTTTTTTGTAATATTGCAGAGCAATAACCTTTAAACGCTATAGATATGAAACGATTTTTACTTTCATTGATGGCCATTGCCACCTGGTGTGTGCCTGTCTCCGCACAGAACAGAGTAAAGAATCTCTACGCCAGTAGCGAGAAACTGAACATCGAGCAACTGAGTAACATGGAACAGACCGTGCAGCTCAACCGTTACCTCTTTGCCGGCTACAACACCCTGTGCCTGCCCATGTCGGTAAGCAACGAACAGTTGCAGAAGGTTGCCAGCGGTGCGCGTCTGGAGCGTATGGCTGCCATCGGACAAGAGGGCAACACCCTTACCCTCTACTTCATCGACTGCACCAACGAAGGCATTCAGGCTGGTAATCCTTATCTGATTTTCTCGCCCAAGACCCAGTATCTGAGTTTCAAGAACACAGAAGTTTCAGGCCTGAGTGACCAGATTGCCACCATTCGTCTGAGCGATGGCAAGGGCAACACCGTATCTTTCGGCAGCAGTTGGGAAACCATTCGTGAAAATGGTCTCTACGGCATCCCCGCCAAGCAGGACACCAAGGTGCTACAGAGTATCCTCATCCGCACCGATATGGAAAAAGCCTTCATGCCTACCCGTTGCGGCTTCAACTGGGAACAGCAGTCTGCCGATGCTACGGAAATCAACATCCGTCACATCCAGAGCCTTGCCGAAGTTACTGGCATACAGGGCATCGAAAACCAGAAAATCGAAAATGTTATATATGACCTGAACGGCCGCAAATTGAGCTCTGCCAAGAAGGGCATTGTTATCCAGAACGGACGTAAGGTTCTAAAATAATCGTATGAAGAAAATCCTATTTATGTTGGTATGCGGCCTGATGGCCGTAACTAGTTTGTCGGCCCAGACTAAAGCCGACGATATCGTTGGCATCTATAAGGTGGACAACGATGGTGATCGTTCTAAAGTGGAAATCCGCAAAAACGGAAACGGATATCGTGGTCAGGTTATCTGGCTGGAGAATATGAAGAACAAGGACGGCAGCCCTCGTACCGATGCCAAGAACCCGGACAAGTCTAAGCGCAACACACCCTCCGACAAGATTGTGCTTTTCGATAAGTTGACTTTCGATGCCGAAGATGGCGTATGGGGTAACGGACAGATTTACGACCCTACACGCGGCAAGTTCTTCAAGGTGAAAATCTCGTTCAAGGATGCCAAAACCCTGAAGGTAAGTGGCTCGTGGGGTCCCATCAGCAAGACCGTCTATTGGACAAAGATGTAATGAACGTCGTAAAAATCTGATTAATAATTTTTACTTTCCTCCAAGGGTATCGCAATTCACGATACCCTTGTTTTTTCGATATGTGCTTATCCCCTTCCGAGGGAGTAACGAATCGTTACCCCAGCCTCTCGCTCCTCTTCATCCCATCTATATTCTATTCATTTCTTATCTTAGGAGGGTAAAATAAAAGAGGAATCGAAACGTCCTGAGCTCGGAGTTCCTTCTCGTGCGGAATGTTTCTTCTCCCTCTTTTGTTTACCCCAATGCCCCACGCGCTCATTCTAAGGCCCCCGGACATTTAAAGGTCCGGGTTGTCAAAAAATCTTTGGTTCACCCGAAGGGCAAAGGCTGTGTGAGCCATGCCAAAACTTTGATGGAGAGGCGCTTGTGCCCGACATCAATTACAACCCCCATATAGGCGACTGGGGCCTTTAGAGTAGTGACTGAATGTCACTGCGGCCCCACAAAGGGGAGCGAATACCCATTCGCGACGGAGGTAAGCTTGGGGGGTGTATATTTCTTTTGGTTCCTTTTTCTTTGTGCCAAAGAAAATGAACAGAAGATAAGTTGGGGATGTAATAAAGAAGGTAAGATTTCGAATAGTCTGAGTAACACTTAGTCTCGACCATTGAACTGCGTTCGGGTGTGAACGACCTTGCGACCCCCCTGGATGTAGAGACCGCGCTGGGGTTTGCCAGAAACAGGGCGACCAGAGAGGTCGTAGGTGCGCTTGTCGGTTCCAGCCGCACCCGGCTTCACTACATTCATACCGTCGGCTGGGCCCTTGCATTCCAGCGTCTCGTCACCAAAGTTGTATATACCGGTTGCAAAACCTGGGAACTTGACGTTAAAGAAAATCCGATCGTCGCTGGCAAAACTGAAACTGTAGGGATTGGAATTGACGACTCCTATCGAAATGTTTTGGCTGTCGATGGCGCATGAGACTGCCGGTATCGTGCCGCCCGACATTATCCTACAGCCCTTTACACGAAGTGTGTCCCCAACAAACGAGCATATCGTCCGATTGTCGTATTCTCCTAACATAAAGGCGTAAAAATCCTCGTTGCTGTCGAAATCGTGTGGGTGCCCGTATTGTTTTTTGTAATTAGGTTCGTCGATGGAGAAAAATACCTCCATCTTCTTTCCTGACGAGAAGAAGACCTGGGATTTCTTTGGCAGGAAGGGGAAGATGCCCCAGGATGTCGAGCCAATGCCTTCCATCCAGATGTCCGTCTGACTGCCATCGATGGATTTCAGTTCCAGCATCTTGGGCTGTATAAGGTCATCTGCAATGATGTTGCAAGGACAATCGTCAAAGAATCCCACTCGCTCCACCCGAAACGTTGTCCCTCTGTGGTTTGTAAAGACATCGTCCGCCTGTAGGTCATAATCCAGTAACAAAATCTCCTGTTCCTGACCCTTTGGCACGAAAAACACCTTTCCGCCCTCTTGCCTGTAAAGCAAGGTGTCTCGTTCCGTTGGGTCATTACTGCCGACATTGATGATGGCCAACAGATATTTTCTGCCATTAAACATGCTGTCCCCCTCTATTATGATATCCATTTCCTGCCCTCTTTCCTCGTTTTCTGCTTGAAAAAACATGCTCCATACCTTTGGACCATATTGGGCATTCGCCTCAACCGTCTGGATGTCCGTTGCATTAATATCAAGAAAGAGGTTGAACGAAAATGCGATTATTCCCAGTTTATTAATTAATCTTTTCATACCTTATTGTGTATTCATGAAGGAAAATTTTGAATTTACAATTTTAGTATTGTCTTTAATTCTTAATGTTTTCCCTGTCATATTTACTGTTGAATTTTGAATACTAACATCCCCAACAGGCATAGTGCTTTGTTTCAGGGTTGATGGGGGCAAAGATACGAATAAGCGAGTAAAAAAGCAAGTTTACTTGCAGATTTCCGAGCATGAGTATCTAAAACCGCAGGTTAAGGATTAGTTATTAAAAAAGCAAAGTTTCTTCTTTACGTTTTTTCTCAAAAATAACCGTCAAACCGTCACGCTGCGCCTTAATGTGTTGTTTGCTAGCTGATTACGATGTGACGGTTCTGTGATAGATGGTGATGGATGTGATGGTTTTAACATAAAAACAGGCCAAATTCAGTCCTGATAACCCACTTTTTCGAATTTTTTCACAGGTCTCTTGCAGCGGAATCATGGCTGACGGAGGAAGGAGCCATACGTGGCGTGTGTTTGTTCCATAGCGTGGCACACATCTGTTCCATAGTATGGCACAACTCCGAACGATGTGTCGCCCCGCCCCTAGCGTCACAACGCTCCATCGGTAGCATTACTAATCCTTCCCTTGTCACACAATTGTGTGTCAAGCGGAGCGATACTATCCCTACCTGCCTAGCGTTGCAACGCTCCGCTGGAACCCCTTTTGCCCTTAGCCTTTAGCCTTTTTCAAAAAAGATACTAACATACTAACATACGGCCCTCGAAGCCCGATAAATACAGGCCTCGTCGATGTTAGTTTCTATTTCGAGATATTAACATAAAGTTAACATCATGTTAACATCGGTGTTACTTTCATGTTACTTTCTATGTTAGTATCTAAACCACACCCAGCACCCATCCATCCCTTTATCTATCGGCCTTCCGCCCCCTCGATGTTAGTATGTTAGCATCTTTTTCGAAAAACTTTTTTGCAGCAAACTTCCTTCTTTCATAAATAATTCTTAAATTTGCAGCATGACACTCCAATTTACTGGATATTATACATCATTAACCTCTAACCGATAAACTAAAAACATACCGCCTATGGGCTAAGATAGCATAAAAAAGGACATATTGGAAGAAGCGTCCGCTTTAGTTCTTGTTCCAAGAAATCGGCAAAATTTCATAACAAGTAAGAGTAAAAGCACGGATGCTCACGCAATGGCGTGGGCTTTTACTCGTTAAAACTTGTAGGTGTTTGCCGATACCTTTGGAACGTAGACGAAGTAACAAGTCCACGTTTTCTTTTTGTCTTTTCTTGTAGATTAGATATTGAACAATCATTTTACAAAATGAAACAGAATCTTTCCTGATAATAATACCCATACATTATACATGTTACTGTGTGGAATGTGGAAACTAAATTAGACAAAACCCTGAAAGATGAATTATTAATTAACCAAATGTAAAACTTTAATAGTATTATTTATGAAACAATTATTAAGTCTTTTGTTTGTGATTTGCGCAGTTAACACATTTGCACAAAAAACAGTGGCAGATTACCATAGTGACTATTTTGATAGGGATTATGAAATATCCGTATCCACAGAAAAAAATGATCCATCTACTATTTCAGACGTTTATATAGAGGTTGCAGGTGAAAGTAAGAATAAAACGGTTACACTTCATTACAAGAATCCGTTGTTGTTTTTATCTTCTCTAAAAGAAGTGCGCAATAAATATTCAGAATGGGCGAAGATTGCAGAAGATAATCATATTACAGAAATGACCAAGGAAATACCTGTAAATATGCCTAAAGTAACAGTATGTTGGTATGGAATAAAATGGTACTTCGCATTTGATAAGCGTCTAAACTTTGATTTTATAATTTTAGATAGCGGTAAAAAGATTATTGTGATGACGGCAAAAGTTACTGCATCATCAAACGAATATATTGACCAAAAATTCTACTGGGTATTCCAATCTGTAACAGAACTAGATGAGTTTATTGACAAATTAAATTATCCTAAGTTTATAGAAAAACTTAATGTAAATTCTAATAATGCAGACCTATTTCAATAAATAAATTATTGGAACATAGGACCGAGTAATCGTCTTACATAGGACTATTGAAAGGAAGTCCATTAGCGAGCCAAGCGGCAGACTAATGGACTTCTTTCTTGTACATAGGTAATGCGCCGAAAGGAAGACTCATAGTGTGCAATAATGTTCACTAAGGGAATGGGGGATTTTGTTATTGTTAGAAAATGTTTACAGGACTTGTGACGTTACAACAGGGATTTTATATATGTCTCAATATCCCTGGCTGTTACATCGTACACAGGTTGCAAATGAGTAAACAGCTCGTCTTTCCGGAACAAGTCCCCATTCGTCAGCATAGCCATCAAGCCCTTTGTCTTCAGCTTATATCCGGAATGTTCTAGAGCCATAGGTATCAGTTTGTGGATATCAGTGCCATTCTTCAGGATGGAGTAGATGTCATAATAGTCACGGAACTTGCTGCGACGCATCATTGCTTCCATCTTCATGACACCGATTGACTCCACATCTGCCAGCCGGATGTTATTCAAGTAAGGAATTTCCTGCATCGTTGCTATCCTTTTACGAGGAGCTGCATAGAACGAAATTTTCACCCCATCGACTACAAATAGCACTTGGTCGAAGCCTGCCACCTGTACATCTTGTACCTCTCCAATTGTTGCAAGCTCACGTTGAATCGAAGGCCATCCGATATCAAGCGTATCATCTTTCCCCTGTTGCCATCGCATAAAATCCAAATCCTCACTCTGACGGGTCTTCAACTGGATAGATAAAGCCGTCCCACCTACCAGCACAAAAGGTTTGATGCACTCAAGCCTACTTACAGCCTCAATGAGTCTGCCTGTATGTGGGGCAAGGGGTTGTGGATTCATGCTGCAAGACGTTTATTAAGTTGTCGGGTAGCCATCGCTTTTACGTAACTGCGAGGCTGCTTGGCGTGGAAATAGTACCAGGCGAAGAAGTAGTTCAAGTTAAAGAAACGCTCACCCTGAGCCACTACGTTCTCTATCCAAGCTTGTTTCACCGTCTTATAGTCGAAGAGTCGGAAGAGCAGATTGATTTCATCGATGTCAAGATATAGCATCACCAACTCTACCAGCACATCGTTGGGGATGTTCTGAATAGAGTCGTTCTCATAGCTCCACAGGCAGTGCTCCTGCTTCAGTTTTTCGATGAGATATGACTTGATATCAATATTATCGTTCTTCATTCTGCTGCAAAAATAGCAACTATTTCCCATACGTGCAAATATTCCAATCGTTTTGTACGGAGTGGGGGATTAGAAATGAACGCTAAGGGTGGCACCGAGCTGGCGGGATGTTCCGCGCTGGGCGAAGAAGAGTTGGGTGCCTGTGGCATTGCTGTCGAAAGCGAAGGTGTTGTAGCGTGTGTCCGTGAGGTTGCGTCCCCATAGGTTCAGGGAGATGTCTTTTGCGAAATCCAGTCGGATGTGTGCCCCCAGAACGGCGTAAAACGACTGAGCATAGGAATTTGCTTCGTCCCAAT
Organism: Bacteroidaceae bacterium; assembly: GCA_017617235.1. Taxonomy (GTDB): domain Bacteria; phylum Bacteroidota; class Bacteroidia; order Bacteroidales; family Bacteroidaceae; genus Physcousia. Next base: position 45,157 of record JAFZWQ010000024.1, read on the forward strand.
AGGTTTTGCCTTGGGCACTGACATTTGCCCCAAGGGTGAGTGCGCGACAGGCCTTTGAGGAGAATGGTATGCGATAGTCGGCACGTGCAGCCAATGTGTGGGCCGGCACAAAGGGCACGAGATTGTCGCGATAGGAAACGGTTTTGCCATCGATGACATCCTCGAACTGACGAAAGGCTGCGTGGGTGTATCCGTAAGAAAGATGGTAGGACAGGCGGTTGTCGTGGGCAAAGCCGTGTAGCGACAGTTCCATGCCACAACTGTAACTCTGGGCCGCATTCACCGTCAGTCTGCCGTAGCCGTAGTTGTTGGCAAACTTCGACACCTGCTGGTTGTGCACCTCCATGTAGTAAAGGGCTGCATCGAGCTGCAGACGATGGCGGAAGAGGTTGAGATGGGTGCCCAGTTCGTAGTTCCACGATGTTTCGGGTTTATAGCGGATGGCATCACATATCTGCGCATAGTCCTTGGCGCTGTGGCTGACAACGAGGTCGGCACGTGCATTCTGGGCTTGCATGCGCAATTCGGGCTGCAGGATGTCGCTGAACGACTGAATGTTGTATCCCCCTGCACGATATCCTTTGTTAAAGGAGGCGTAAAGGTAACCCTTCTCCTGTTCTCCCGTGGGAGAGAGCTTTCCCAACTGATAGCGCAAGGCGGCCTTGGGCAACAGCTGGTTGAAGAAGTCGGCGTCCCTGTGGGTGAGGATGTCTGTAATCCGCGCATCGACATTTGTGCCCAGCACACTCTCCACGATGTGCGCCTCGGCTCCCGTGTTGTAATCGATGGCAACGTGGCTGAGGTCGTAGCGCAGGCCAAGGGTCGCCGTCAGTCGGTCGGTTATCTGGTAACTGCTTTCGTGGAAGAGTCCCAGATTCTGCTGGGGGGTGGAGAAATGGCCGAAGATGGGGTCGTCGATATCCATGCGGATGTGTACGCCACCACGTGCCTCGATGTCAGCAGCCGTCTCGGCATCGGCCTGGGCCAGCGCTGCATCGCGCGACATGCCCTGTTCCATCAGTTCCGTCATTCGACGGCCCGACATAGCGTTGAACATCCCGTTGTAGGCATAGTCCTGGATGGTCTGGGACAGGTAGTTGTTCATAGCCGGACGGAAGATGACAGGAGCATCCACCTTTTGCCAGAGCGCAGAGAAGAATACGCCCGAAGTCCACTGCCACCGTTTCTTCTGACCCTTCATGGTCACTTCCTCCGTCATGGCCTGCTGACGCTGGTGTTGGTTCATGCGCATGAGGTCGGCCTGGGTGTAGTCGATATCCATGTGCATGTGGTCACGCAGATATTGGAAACTGGTGGTGCTGGAGAGGGTGAATTTCCTGGTCTTCCACTGCAGGGAAATTCCAGTAGTTAGCAGATGGCGCAGGTAGTCGCTCTCGTAATCGGATGTGGGCAGGGCCGTGTGTCCCGTTGCGGTAGTGAGTTGTCCATAGGGGAATCCACGCTGGTTCACCCATTGGTAGTCGGCTGTGTAGTCGAGGGACAGCGAATCTGTGGGACGATAGACGAGTCGCAGTCGTCCTCCGGCCTCGTTGCTGAGGTCGGCACGTTCCCCTGTTGTCTGGTTCCGAAAGAAACCCTGCTGCCCGTCGTAGAACGATGCCACGGCTAGTCCCAAGTGCTCGTTGAAACGGTGGTAATGGGCCGCTTCGGCATTGCGGTAACCATAGGTGCCGCCACTTGCGCTGATGTCCGTTCCCTGATAGGTCATGGGGTTGCGCGAGTACATGCGCACCAGTCCGCCCTCCGAATTCATGCCGTAGAGTGTCCCCTGTGCACCCCGCAATACATCCACGCGCTCCAGTCCATAGGTGTGGAAGTTGTACATGCTCTTGGTGACGAGGGGAATGCCGTCAACGTACATGCCGATGGCCGAACTGCCCTCCTTGGCTCCAATGCCTCGGATGTAGGCCGACGAGGTGTAGCGCGAACCGTATTCGGGCATGACGAACGTGGGGACATAGAGGCTGACTTCGCGGATGTCGCGCAGTCCCAGCGCCTTCAGGTCGCCAGCTGAGAACATGGTGCTGCTGAGCGGTTGCGTGCGCAATCGGCCGCTTTCTTTGGGCTGGGCCACAACGACTACTTGGTCGAGGTCTATAACCCGTGAGGTGTCGGCGATTACTATACTAACGTTTTCAGCACGAAGGCCCGTGAAGGCTATCGTGCTGAAAAACATATAAATCAATCCTTTTACCTTATGCATGCAATATTATTCGGTGGGCATATCACCTGTCTGGAAGGCGAACTGCATCTCGCCGTGACCACCCGCCACACTCATGTTTGCCTTTATGAAGACCTTCAGGTCTTTCAGGTCGGAGCTGACAAATGCGCTGTCCACGCTACAGGGAAATTCCTGTGTGCCGCCCTGTCGCACATCGTTCATTTCGAACGTGCCATCACCGCCTCCGAAAACATATCCTTCGGTAACCATTGCAGGCTTGATGCCCTTGATGGTGGCAACGCCCCAGGTTTTGTTCTTGAAGATGGCAGTCAGCGTCTTGTCGCTGGCCAATGCTAGGGTGAGTGTATCGTTCGCATAGTCCTTGTTGACCATATTGCTTTGAAGTCGAGTCCAACCTGTGTATGTGCCCGCAACGGCTTTCGCTGCAATCTCGCTCTCGTGGGTTACGGGTATCTCGTCGTCGCCACAGGCCACGAACAGACATGCGCCCAATGCGAAGGCAATAAATGCGAAGAATTTATTCAGTTTCATCTTATTCTGTACTGTTTGGTTTTCGAGTGCAAAGTTAATGAGGATTGCCGATATGTGCAATCCTCATTTATTATGATTTTGACTGAAAAGGACGAGGGGAACGTGTTAATGGGCAAGACGTTTCGTCTGGTTCTGGATGTAGAGGGAACCACGTTGGGGGCGCCCCTGAAGGCGACGTCCCGTCAGGTCGTAGGCCGTTGTCGAGGACATGGGAGAAAGGGCAGAGGCAACCATCGTTGTGGTGTTGATGTAATCGTTGACGCTGGCCACGAAGTTGATGTCGTGGATTTCGCACGAACCGTCGCTTTTGCTCGAGGTCAGTCCGAAGATGGTCTGTCCCATGCAGATGCTGGGACGGTCGCCTGTGAAGTTTCCGTACAGGCCGCTTGTTGTCATGTTCCAGGCCACAAGGGTCTGTTTGCTGCCATCCACGGTAATGGTCTTCACCGTTGTGGGTTTAACCTGCGAGCCCTGGTTCGCGCCATTCAACCACCACAAGTATGAATTCCCGTCGGTAGTGCTTAGGTTCGAACCGCGCACCACCAGAAACTTTTGGGCTTTGTCGATGTCATAGTCCAGTTCTTGATACTTCAGCATCAGGGCGATATTGTTGGCCCCCGTGCTCTTTGCCTTGATTACGTTGCGCTCCAAATCGTAGGTGATGTTGTTGGCCGAAATGCGGTTGGCATCGCCCGTCGTCCAGTCCTGTGCCCTGAACTGATAGGCATTAGCGTTGGCGTTGTAGCCCTTCACCAGTCGCAGGTAGTAGAGACCGGGATTCAGGGTTCCGGCATTGGCCGACAGACGCACTATGAACTTCTCCTTGGCTGCTCCGTTCTTGGTCAGCAGGTTGTCAGGAATGGGATATTCGATGTTGAAGAAACCATTGCTGTCGGCATTCTTCACGGATTCGGGGATGACGATATCGGCAATCTTCTTTCCATCGACAAGTAGCGTTGCCTTGCGTCCCTTGTCGGCTGTGGTGAAGCGGCACATGATGGCTAACGAGTCGGTTATTCCTTCCTTATTATATAGTGCATACTGCACATATCCACCGCTCTGGGCATCGCGATAACTTTCGCCGTTGTAAACGCCCTTGTTAGAATCACTCGAATATTTGTACTCGTGGCCAGCCTCGCTCTGCTGTTCGCCAGGAGCCACGAAGTCCAGCGTACGGGCCTGCAGAGCTTCGTTCTCAGCTTCCGTCTTCGCCATCGAACTGTTGGCAAAGTTCTCAGCCGTCTGTTGGTACCAGTAGCACATATAGCGGCTGTGGTGGATGCTGTAGAAAGGCACCAACGTCAGATTCTGCCATTTGTAGGTCTCCACACCTTCGCGACTGGCATCGATGGTGAACTGCAGCTTCGACAGGTCGACGGGCTGGATGCGACTGAGCACATTGGCACGCTCGCCAATGAGCAGGGGGGCATAGAGCAGGTTCTTCGACGAGCCCATTGCGCCTGGGGCGTGGTCCATACGTCCGGCACCGGCATATTCATTCTGTAGCTTTTCGTACACCAGCCCCGTGGCTTCAGCCTCTTGCTGGGAAACGGCTGTGGTCTGGGCACCCAGCAGGATGGGACCATAGCTAAAGGCGATGTAGTCGCCATAGTTGGGACATTCCTCGTAGCGGACTTCCATGGGCAGGGTCAGGGTAATCTTGTCGCCCACCTGCCAGTCGCGTGTCTCCTTAACGTAACTAGCCTTGCCCTTTTCGACGGTAATGTCAACGGGGGAACCATTGACGGCAAGGGCAAAGCCTTCACCGGCCCATGCGGGATGACGTAGGGCAACGGTGTAGTGACCGGCCTTGCCGATGGTCAGAGTGGTTGTATTGCTGTAGGGGAATTGGGTCTCCTGGGTAACGATGAATTCATCGCTTTCCAGCTTTGAGGGGGTAAAGAGGTTCACGTAAAGTGTTTCGCTGCCGTCGTGGGTGTAGATGAAATGCCCGTATTTCGAGTGGTTCTCCATGCCCGTACCCACACAACACCACATACCTTGGTTGGGCTGTGAATAGATGCGGTAGCCCTGTGGACGCAGGGTGGTGAAGTAAACATAGCCGCCCGTCGTGGGGTCTTGGGTGGAGAGGATGTGATTCCACATGGCCTTCTCGTAGAAGTCGGCATACTTGGCATCGCCTGTGCGGTCGCTCATCATCTCTGAAAGCTTCAGCATGTTGTTCGTATTGCACGATTCGGGACCGTCCAGATTGTCGATGTAACGGTTGGAATTGGCTACGGACAGGAAGTGCTCGCCCACCGAGTTGCCACCGATGCATACCGTTCGGTTCTGGGCCACATCCGTCCAGAAATTCTCGGCAGCCTTCCTGTAGGTGGTGGAGGTGCTGCTCTGTTCGTAGATGCGTTCCATTCCTATGAACTTGGGCACCTGAGTGTTGGCATGCTTACCATCGAGGAACGTTTTGTTCAGCGTCTGCATGCCGTTGAGCATGGCCTTGTGGGTATATTTCTTGGCAGCCGTCAGGTACTTCTTGTCGCCAAACAGCTGATAGGCATCCAGCATAGATTCGTTCATGCCGCCGTGCTCGCAGTTCAGGAAACCCTCGAAAGCATCGTCGCTGACTTTAGCTACGAGGTTTACACTCCAGTCCGACAGTTTACGGAACATTTCCTTGGCTACCTCGCTGTTGCCATAGAGATAGGCGTCGCGCAGTCCGGCCAACACCTTGTGCTGACAGTAGAAAGGCACCCAGCCCCAGTGATTTTGGATGGCAGAAAGGTCACCCTTGTAAAGCGCCTTCCAGTCGTCGTTGATGGGCTGTCCGCCTAGGAATCCATACAGTCCCTCGGTGTTCTGGTCGTATTGGTCCTGGCAGTCCTTCATTACCTTCAGCATGTAGTCCATGCGCTCCTTCAACTGGTCCCGTGTCTGATTGTCGCGACAGGCGGCATAGGCCAGCGCCAGTGCCGACAGATAGTGTCCACCCACGTGCCCACTCAGGTCGAATGAGGAATCGCCCCAGTTGGGGAAGATGGGGTGTTTCGTCAGCCATTGGTAATAGGGCGACGAGGTATTCGTCGTGCTGCTGAGGCCTGCCTGGCGCACAAAAGGTGACAGCAGACGGTCCACATCGTATTGCATCAGCATCTGGATGTTCAGGTCCATAGCCGTCTTCATCGGGCCGTCGAGCAGAGTTACTTGCTCCAGGTCGAAATGCTTGGGATAAATCTCGCGCTGAGCATTAGTCTGACCCAGCGCTGTCAGCGTCAGGACTCCTGCCAAAAGGATGTTTCTCAGTCTCATAGTATTTGGGGTATTATGGGATTATCGGATGACTTTCGTAAACACAGGGGCTTCACCTTCTACCACCGTCACATACACCTGCATCTCCCCGGCTGCCGGCATCTGTGGACCACCCTCACGAGGCAGGTCGACGGCCGTGAACAGATACTCCGTACCCTCGGGAATGGGACGTGAGCTTACGGTTTTGGCCTGGGCATGAATCATGGGGTATCCGTCGACGGCAGCATCGAAGATGGCTGCTTCCTCGGCACTTGCCTCATGGGACTCGGGGAACTCCTCCAACGGAGTGTACTCGCCCTCGATGAAACCGCCTGCCTTCAGGAATTGGTCAACCTCCTTGGGCACGGCTGTCATTCGGGCGGCACGCACACCGTAGCCAGGCAGAATCTCGGCATTGGGCTGTTTTTCGGTCAGGTCTTTGACACTCGACTCCAGTCCACCGCTGCCGAAGGTGCAGAACGGCACAACTTTCTTTCCGCTCAGGTCAGCCTGGTTCAGGAACGCAGCAACAGGCGGGGCATAAGTGCCGAACCAAATGGGGTAGCCAATGAAGATGATATCGTATTGACTCAGGTCGACCGTGATGGGCTGAATCTCCGGAACAATGCCTTGTTCACGTTCCTGCATGCAACGTCCGATGGTTGCCTGGAAGTCTCCGTCGTAGGGTTTCGAAGCTACTATCTCCTCGATGTCTGCTCCCAGTTTCGTGGTGATTTCTTCGGCCACCGTCTTCGTATTTCCCGTCTGCGAATAATAAAGCACCAGAATCTTCGGTTCCACTTTCTTTGTGCTGCACGACAGGGCAGCCATCATTGCTGCCACCAGGGCCAGCATCTGTTTCCACGTTCTCATATCTATTTGTATTAAAGGTTTCTACTCTACCAATGTAAGGGTTTTATAGGGGTGAGGTTATTTGCGGCTGAGCGTGATTTGTCGGACGTAGCCAATGACGAAAGCGCGGTTGTATTGGTGTTGGCGAATGCCATTGGTGTTCAGCTGGCGCAGGTCGCTAAGGTAGCCCACAGAGAGGCGGGCGTGACGGACGGGGAAATCAAAGAGCAACTGCTGTCGCAGGCTGAGGGCGTTGCCTGGGTGGGTGCAGCGTAGGTTGTGGTGGAAGTTACCGCGGTCGAAGATGTCGTAGTAGCTTTGTCCATACTGGGGCATGAAGGCGAAACCCAGAAGGGGTAGATGGGCTTGGTAGTGGAGTCCCAGTTTTTGCTTTTTTACCTTGAAGTGATAGTCGGCACGTGCGAAAACCGAGGTGGTCAGATTGGCACGGGCCTGGGCAGGATTGTTGCCGTTGCGGTTGTTATACAGGAAGCCCACGGTGCCGCCAGCCATGCCGCCTACCGTGAGGTCGAGCCCCTTCCAGGGAATATTCTTCCACTGGCGTCCCCAACCGGCATCGTAGCGAACGGAACCGCCCATGTCGTGGGCATTCTGACTTGGGTTGTCGGTATAGGATAATTCGCCCTGGAGCAGGGTTTGGAACAACACGTGTTTGTTGCGTTGCAGATTGCGGCTGGTCTCGTTCATGAAAGTCAGCTGCGGTCCCTGGTATTCCATGGGTGAGAGGTAGGTATCCAGATGATTCACACGTCCCGCACCGAAAAGGGTGGTGTGGGTAGAGACCCTCTCAATGGACAATTGACAATGGACAATTGACAATTGGGCTGCGCCAAACAAAAGGGCGAATAAGAGTATGATGCGTCGGAATATCTTTCTCATACGAATGCTCCCTCCCCATTAGAGGGGAGGGTTGGGGAGAGGGTCTATTCGAATAGGCGCAGCTGACCGTTCAACTCGTCGGCCACTTCCTCCTGACTCTGTTCTTCTTCAGTATCTGCCTCTGTGGACTCGGTCTCCTCTGTGTCCTCTGTGCTCGCGGCCTCGGGCCAGCGAGTAGGCTCCAGTTCCTTGATGTGGGCCACGTTGCAGGTGGTGATGCGCTTTCCCTTGGCCTTGAAGCTCTTGACGCCGATGAAGTCCTCGGCCTCGATATCCATGGGTTCGCGGAAGTCGTCGTTGCCGCCCATGGTGACGAGCAGGTGAGGGTAGGGGGTGTCTGTCAGCAGGATGAGCTGACTTTCGGGGTTCTCGCCCAGATAGCTCTGGTGGCGCACGGTGGCCTCGAGGGTGAAACGCTTCATATAGGCATAGCCCTGCTGGTCGGCATCGAAGAGACAGGCCGTCCAAACCTTGGCACTGTCGTATTTCTCGATGCGTAGAATGTCGTCCTCGTAATGGTTGTTTATGTCAAAGTTCGTCACGTAGAACTCGCCGTTCTTGCGGATGACCAGAATCTGTTCGTCGCTGTTGAACTCGCCCAGGTATTGACCCTGATCGTCGTAGTTCAGGCGCTTTATATCGGGGTCGAACCATACTTTGCGTCCGCCCAGCGTGCTTCCGCCATGACGTGAAAGTTTGATGCTGGTTACATCGAGTTTCGTTACCAGATTGCCCATGCTTTGGCGCCCCTTGATGGCAATTTCCGAGAAGTCCTTTTCGAAGAATACACGCTTCAACTTCGGATTGGGTTTCAGGGTTACCTTCACCACCTCTGCCTCGCCATTCGGGTTGGGGGTGAAATAGACGACGCGACTGCCCGCTTTGCCCTGTGTGAGGTCGTATTCACGGTCGCGAGTCATGCTGGTGACATTGAAGCGTTTGATGTAATATGCTCCCGTCTTGCCATCGCGGTAGATGGCGTTGTACACCGTGCGCGAGTCGTTCTTCTTGAACACAGCCACGTGTATGATTTCTGCCTTCCGCTTCTCGGCTTTCGAGCGCTCCGTTTCGCCCACAAACAGTTTGTCGGCAATGCGTACCACCTTGTATGTGCCATCCTTATAGAAGAGGATAACATCGTCGATGTCGGAGCAGTTGCATACGAACTCGTCCTTCTTCAAGCCTGTACCGATGAAGCCCTCGTCGCGATTGATGTAGAGTTTCTGGTTGGCCTCGACCACCTTGGCGGCGGTGATGGTGTCGAAATTCTTTATTTCGGTCAAGCGCGGATGGTCCTTGCCGTATTTTTCCTTGATGAAACGGAACCAGTCGGCAGTAACCTCCACCATGTTGGCAAGTTCCTTGTTGATTTGTTTGATTTCGCTCTTGATGCGGGCGATGTTTTCCTCGGCCTTGTCCTTATTGAACTTCAGGATGCGGGCCATCTTGATGTCCATTAGCCGCAGGATGTCGTCCTTTGTCACCTCGCGTACCATCTTCGGATACCAAGGTGTCAGTCGCTCGTCAATCCATATGCAGGCCTCGTCCATCGTCTTGGCATTCTCGAATTGCTTGTCCTTGTAGATGCGCTCCTCGATGAAGATTTGTTCCAATGTGGCGAAATGCAGGGCTTCCATGAGTTCACCCTTGCGGATGAGGCGCTCCTGTTTGAGCAGATTGAGCGTATGGTCTGTATTACGCTTCAGCACGTCGCTGATGGTGAGGAAGCAGGGTTTGCGGTCGTCGATGACGCAGCAGTTGGGGGATATCGACACCTCGCAATCCGTGCAGGCATACAGGGCATCGATAGTCTTGTCGCTGCTGGCTCCTGGGGTCAGGTGGATGAGAATCTCCACACCTGCGGCCGTCAGGTCCTCGACCTTGCGTACCTTTATCTTTCCCTTTTCAGCAGCCTTCAGTATGGAGTCGATGAAGGGGCTGGGCTTGCTGGCCGTACCTGTGGTCTTGCCAAAGGGTATTTCCGTGATGGCCAACGTCTTCTGGTCGCGCTTCTCTATTTTGGCACGGACACGTACGGTGCCACCGCGCTGACCATCGTTGTACTTCGAAACGTCAATTGAACCGCCTGTGGGGAAGTCGGGATATAGGTGGAACTCCTCGCCGTGTAGGTAGCTGATGGCTGCATCGCAAATCTCGTTCAGGTTGTGCGGCAGTATCTTACAACTCAGGCCCACAGCAATACCTTCGGCTCCCTGTGCCAGCAGCAGGGGGAACTTCACAGGCAGGGTTACCGGTTCCTTGTTGCGTCCGTCGTACGACAGTTTCCATTCCGTTGTCTTTGGATTGAAGACAACATCCAGCGCGAACTTGCTGAGGCGTGCCTCGATGTATCGGCCGGCAGCCGCATCGTCGCCCGTAAGGATGTTACCCCAGTTGCCCTGACAGTCAACCAGCAGGTCCTTCTGTCCCAACTGCACCAGCGCGTCCTTGATGCTGGCATCGCCGTGGGGGTGGAACTGCATTGTGTGTCCCACGATGTTGGCAACCTTGTTGAAGCGGCCGTCGTCCATGCGCTTCATCGAATGCATGATGCGTCGTTGCACGGGTTTGAAACCGTCCGTGATGTGTGGCACGGCACGTTCCAGAATAACATAGGATGCGTAGTCGAGGAACCAGTTTTGGTACATCTGGTTCAAATGGTGGGTAATTCCTTCAATAGGCTTTATATCGTCGGTCATGGTATGGTAAATTACGAGACAAAGATAGTAAAAAAAAAGGAAAGGGTCGTGCTGTTTCGCCATTTTTTGCTTACTTTTGCAGTATGAGAAATAAAAACCTACGTTCCCATGAATAAGAATCTTGCTTTTCGACGCTTTTTCCCCTTGTTTTTTTGTCTGTTTTTTGTAACAGCCTATGCCGAAGACGGCAGCCGACTCTGGTTGCGCTATGAGTCGGATGGGCAGGCAAACATTTCTGGGACGTTTGGCGTGGCAAGGGATGAGTTGCAGACGAACTGGAACGGCGGTCCTGTGGTGCTGAAGCGGCAGAAAGGTATGCCAAAAGATGGCTACAAGATAGTGTCCGATGGTGAGCAGATACGCATTTCGGCTAGCACGGATGCTGGTTTGCTGTATGGTGCCTATCACTTGCTCCGACTGCAAGGGATGGGGAATGTTGGTAAGTCATTGAACATTGAGGAGAGTCCCATGTACGAATGGCGCATCCTGGACCATTGGGACAACCCCGACGGCACCATCGAACGGGGCTTCGCTGGACACAGCATCTTCTGGGAAAATCCTTGTGAGTTCGTTATTCGTCAATATGCACGGGCCAATGCCTCGGTAGGCATCAACGGGGCTGTGCTGAATAATGTAAATGCCAAGCCGCAGACGTTGGACAGCGACAATCTGAAGCAGGTGCAGTGGATTGCCGACATCCTGCGTCCTTATGGCATTCGCGTCTATCTCTCCGTGAACTTCGCCTCGCCGATTCGCTTGGGCGGTCTGACTACTGCCGACCCGTTGGACAAGGATGTTGCGGGTTGGTGGAAACAAAAGGTGGACGAGATTTATCGCCTGATTCCCGACTTCGGAGGATTCCTTGTGAAGGCAAACTCAGAAGGAGAGCCTGGGCCGTGCGACTATGGACGCACCCATGCCGAAGGGGCGAACATGTTGGCGCGGGCCTTGAAACCACACAAGGGTATCGTGATGTGGCGCACCTTCGTCTATGCGCCCAACGACCCCGATCGTGCCAAACAGGCCTATAAGGAGTTCCAACCATTGGACGGACAGTTCCTTGACAATGTGATTCTGCAGGTAAAGAACGGTCCCATTGACTTCCAGCCCCGCGAACCGTATAGTCCGCTGTTTACAAGCCTGAAGTCGACTCTTGTGATGGCTGAGTTGCAGGTGACACAGGAGTATCTGGGTGCTGCCAACCACCTAACTTTCCTGGCTCCCATGTGGCAGGAGTTTTTCTCGCTGGTGAAGCCGGCATCGCTGAAGGCCATTGCTGGTGTTGCCAATGTCGGGGACAACATAAACTGGTGCGGTCACCATTTCGCCCAAGCCAATTGGTACACTTTCGGACGGTTGGCGTGGAATCCCAATCTGACGGCAGAGACCATTGCCCGCGAGTGGCTGGCCCAAACCTTCACAACAGATAAACGTTTCGTCAATCCCATGACTGACATGATGGTTTCGAGCTACGAGACGGTGGTCAGCTACATGATGCCTTTGGGCCTGCATCATCAATTTGCAGGAGGCCATCACTACGGTCCCGAACCTTGGTACACGGCACCTGGCATACGTAGCGATTGGACACCGGCCTATTACCATCGTGCCGACTCGCTGGGCCTGGGCTTCGATCGCAGCAGTAGGGGTACTGATGCCGTTTCGCAATATCCTGATGAACTTCGCGACCAGTACGACGACATACGCACTTGTCCTGAGAAGTACCTGACTTGGTTCCATCATGTTCCTTGGGACTATCGGATGCACAATGGACGCACCTTCTGGGACGAACTGTGCCATAAATACGATGAGGGTGTACATGGTGCCCGTCGCATGTTGGCAATCTGGGACAGCATGATGCCGTACGTCGATAAGGAACGCTTTGCTGAGGTGCAGCGCAAACTACGCATCCAGGCCCGCGATTCCGAATGGTGGCGCGATGCTTGCCTGCTGTATTTCCAGACGTTCTCGAAGCGTCCGATTCCGCAGGACGTTGAACATCCCGTTCACAATCTGGACGAGATGATGAAATTCCGCATCCATATCACGAACTACGAGAATCCCGAATGTGGATACAGCAAGTAACAAAACGAAGCGCCCCTCGATTGAACGAAGGGCGCTTTGCTTTGTATGATGCTTAGTATCCGAAGATTTCTTCGAGGGAAACGCGACGGATGGGTGCAATCTGCTGTAGGGCAGCTATGTCGAGTTCCTTCTCGTTGCCCAGGATGAAGTAACGTCCCTTCTTGTTGGCAATTTGCTGTTGCTCGAATTCGGCGATGTCCTTCAAGGTCAGGTCCTGCAGGTCTTCGTAAATCTTCTTGTTCACATCGAAGTCGTAACCTTGCTTCCGTGCAGAGAGGTAGGCCTGTATGACTCCGAACTTTGTGGTGCGCTGGGTGGCCATCTGCTTGGTCAGGGCGTCTTTCGATATCTGGAAGGCAGCCTCGCTTTGCGGCATTTTGTCGAGTATCTCACGGAACTGGTTGATGCAGTCCATCATCTTGTCGTTCTGGGTGATGATGTGTGTCATGAAGAATTCCGGGTCGCCTTTCTTGCTGGGTGTCCTGTAGTTTGCCCATGCGTTGTATGCCAAGCCGCGTGCCTCGCGCATCTCTTGGAAGACAATGCCGTTCATGCCGCCTCCGAAGTATTCGTTGTAAAGGTCGATGGCAGCGTGTTCGTCCAAATTGGTCTGGCGTCCATTATTAAGGTACAAGCGCATGTAGATGTTCTTGGCATCGTATGGAGCGATGAGGACTTCCGGCTGTTCCGTTACCTGCAGCAGGTAGGGACGGCCCTCGGGAGCAGCCTTCAGGGCTTCTGGCGTGGCATGCGATTGGGCAATGTTTTGCTCTAGGTCGGCTTTGCTCAGCGGTCCGTAGTAGAGCACTTCGTGTGTATATTGGTTGAGGCCTTTGAGCAGGTCGAGCAGCATTTGCGGGTCTGTCTCGCGAAGTTCCTGTTCTGTCATCTCGTCGCGGAAGGCATTGTGCGGGCCGTACAACGTGTAGTAATTCAGGGCGGTGAAGCATACTTGTTGGTCAGACTTCCTGTCCTGACGTTCCTTCAGCATGAGTCCCACCATTTCGTCGTATGCGTCATAATCCACTTTGGCATTGTGCAATAGTTCTTCGAGCAGGCTAAGTGCCTGGGGCATATTCTCGCTGAGGCCTGAGAGTCCGATTTGTATCTCGTCGCTGTTCACGCTTACCGAGTAGTTGCAGGCCAGTTTGTAGAATTCCTGCTTGACCTCTGCTGCCGATTTCTGCTGGGTTCCCAGGAAGTCGATGTACGAGGCGGCTACGTCGTAACGATGGTCGGTTTCCTGTCCGAAGGGATAACGGAACAGCAGGGTGAAGAGGTCGTTTTCCTTGTTTTCTTTGTAGATGACGGGCAGACCCTGCTTTGTATCGAAGAACGAGAGGTCTTTCTGGAAGTCGAGGAATACGGGCTGGATGGGCTTCACCTGACTTTGCTGAATCTCCTCGACAAAGGGGCTCACCAGGTCGCGATTCGTGGGAATGGGCGTGATGGCGGGTTTGTCTATCTTCTTCTGGGTGGTGTCTTCGCCCTGACGTTTGAAGACGCTGACATAGCCGTCGGTAAAGAAGTGGTTGGCAAAGGCGACGATGTCCTGCTTCGTTATTTTGCTGAGGCGCTCCATCTGGCTAACCTCCTGCTGCCACTCCAAGCCGTTGATGAAGGCGGACATCATTTTGCTGACGCGGGCTTCGTTGTGTTCCAGTTCACGCAGTTCGTCGAGTTTCTTGTTGTTCAGTGCTGCTGTAATCAGGTCTTCGTCGAATTCTCCTGCCTTCAGTTTGTTGATTTCTGCGAGCATGAGTTCTCGAACCTCTTCCAGCGTCTGGCCTTCCTTGGGGGTTCCGCCTATCATGAAGAAGCCGTAGTCGAGCATGGGCTCCAGGACCGACCATGCATTCATCACCTTCATTTCCTGGTTCAGGTCGAGGTCGAACAGTCCTGCCTTGCCGTTGCACAGGATGGCATCGATGATTTCCAACGTGTCGTTCTGCAGGGATTGGGCGCGTTCGCTGCGCCATCCCATCCAGATTCCCTCGGCTTCGAGGCCCATGACTGTGGTGTCGACGGGTTGTGTCAGGGGCTGCATCTCAGGGAATGTGGGCTGGCTGACGTCTTCCCCAGGCTGCCACTCGCCAAATTGCTTTTCCAGGATGGCCATCACCTCGTCGGGGTCGAAGTCGCCTGACATGCAGATGGCTACATTGTTGGGCACGTACCATTTGGCGAAGTAGTTCTTGATGTTGGTAATCGAGGGGTTCTTCAGGTGTTGCTGGGTGCCGATGGTGGTTTGTGTTCCGTAGGGATGTGAGGGGAACAGTTTGGCCATCATGGCTTCGTATTGCTTGTTCGAGTCGCTGCCCAGTCCGATGTTGTACTCCTCGTAAACGGCCTCCAGCTCAGTGTGGAAGCCGCGGATGACCATGTTCTGGAAACGGTCGGCCTGGATGCGGGCCCAGTTCTCTATTTCGTTCGAGGGGATGTCCTCGATGTAGCAGGTGACGTCGTTCGATGTGAAGGCGTTGGAACCCTCTGACCCGATGGCTGCCATCAGTTTGTCGTATTCGTTGGGAATGAAATACTTGGCGGCCAGCTGGCTGACGCTGTCAATCTCGTGATACTTCTGCTTTCTCAGAGCCTCGTCCGTAATCTGGCGGTACTCTTCGTAGCGACGCTCGATGTCGTCCAGCAGCGGCTGCTCGGCTTCCATGTCGGTGGTGCCGAACTGGGCTGTGCCCTTGAACATCAGGTGCTCCAGATAGTGGGCCAGACCTGTGGTTTCTGCAGGGTCGTTCTTCGAGCCAGTACGTACGGCGATGTACGTCTGCACCTTGGGCTTCTCCTTGTTTACGGACAGATAGACTTTCAACCCGTTCTCCAGGGTGTAGATGCGTGTCTGCATCGGGTCACCCTTGACGGATTCGTAACTGTACTTCTTCTTACATGCGCTGAGCAGACACAGGGCTGCCAGCAGTACGAACAGGATGTTTCTTGCTTTCATAACGTGATTTTCAAAGTTTCGGAGACAAAGATACGAAATAATCTTGTAGTGGAGAAGAAGCGTGCCGATTATTTGCGAAACACATGCCGGCTGGCGGAACCACACAACGCTCCGCTTGACACACAATTGTGTGACAAGGGAAGGATTACTATTCCTAGGCGCCTAACGATGGGTCGTTTTGCTTGTCACACAATTGTGTGTCAAGAGAGGCGACGCGTCGTTGTCCTGCGAGCCACACATCCCCTGGGCCGCAACATCGTGTGGCTGTGGCGCCTGTCGCCCCTCGTCCTCGTGCCGGAAACAGGGCGTTTTTGTGCAGGGATAGGCAGTTTTTTTCCTAAAAGTCAAAATCTTATCCCCATAGTGTTGGGAGTTTCAATTTATTTTCATAACTTTGCCTTGACGACGTTAAACTTTTAAATCTAACTATGGAAGAACAAATGCTGAACAACGAGGCGCTCCAGTATCTGGACGAAGCCATGTTTACCTCCTCACTCATCAGTAAGAAAGACCGTGCGAAGGGTCAGACCGACTGGGACAACGTGTATCCCCGCACCAAAGCCGAGACACAGCGGATGGCTGAACTGCTGGAGAAAGCCAACGAGGTGGTGGAAGACCCCAACGACGAGGACTATCGCGAACGTTACAACAGTCTGGCGGAAATCGTGGATTGGTCGCAAAAGCGCCATCGCACGTGGATGTGGTCACTCATCGCAGGTGCCCTCCTCGGAGCCGGCATCTTCTATTACTACCAGAATGAGCAGAAGAAAAAAATTGCAGAGGCTCAGGCCGAACAGGCACAAGTGGAGGAGTGGACAGAAGAGAAGGTGGGGCAGACCACTTGGGAATCATGCCCGGATGAACACTCCAACAACGCATACAGCATACGTCTGACATCTGCCGGGAAATACAAGACCTATAAACTCATAAACCTGAAGAAATATGCGTTAGGCTGCGACAATCGTGCCAAGGATTGGCAGCAGAGGGCAGACACAGCTACACTGGAAGAGAACAAGGAGAAATATCTGAAGAACCTGGCGACGGAGAACGAGCGTGCCACGAATTATCGTGCCGAATACGACTCCATCAATGCGATGGATTATGCTCAGGTACACGAAATGGCTAAAACAGACTTGGCAAATCATGTAAATTCTGAGGAATCGCACGGAAAGACCCTGCGAAACTACATGATTTACCTCCTGATTCTTATACCTCTTTATATTATTACGGGCTATCCTCATGGCTACACCATCACCCGTCACACCCGTCGGACAGGCTGCCTGAACATCTTCCGAAAGGTCGGCTTCGCCATAGCATCGTTCTGCTTCGGAGCAGGATTGGCGATGAGCCTGTTGCCGGATTACAAGGTAAAGACGTACTACTCGGATGGCAGCACACGCACCCACACAGAGGGCAACGTGCTGAATTTCCTCATCCTCTTCCTGAAATTTGGCCTCATGATTATCGGAGCCTTCATCTTCTGCTTCGTATCCTCTATTGTCATGACGGTAGAGACGATTTCCGGCCTGTACAACAACTTCAACTGGTCCGGATGGTTCCGCAAGCTGGTGCCTGCCCGTCAGGCCGCTCAACCCGCAGAGCCCGCAAACTAAGCAAACAACAACCAATCAATTAATAACTAACTAAACAATTTACAATTATGAAAAACTGGTTTTTCCGTTTCCTGACAAGTGGATTTGGTACAGGAATGGCTGCGTTCAAGGCTCTGGGATGGATGGTAGCAATCTGTCTGATTGGCCTTTGGATTTTTATTTGGCTCGTGAAGGTTATCTACAAAGCCATTGTTGGCGAGAAGGTGCCTAACTTCAAGTCCGGTCCCTACAGCGTAGAAATCACAGCCGTAGGTAACGCACCCAAGGAACTGAAGAAGCAACTGTGCGAGTTCAAGGGATACAGCAGCTCGCTGGCCAAGAAAGTAATGAAAAACGTTCCCTCTGTTGCCGTTACAGGCTGCAGCCAGCAGGACGCCGAGGATGTCAAGACCATCCTGGAATACGTAGGTGCCACCTGCCGCATCGTAACCCCCGCTGGCAAATAAGCAAAGGGACGAATTCTCATCCCCAAAGAACAAATCCGTGGAAAGAAGACATTCTTTTCGCGGATTTTTCGTATCTTTGCACGCGAGAATGAAAAAATATATTAAGGAATAGCATTATGGCACAACAAGAAGACGTATTTAAGAAGATAGTTTCGCATTGCAAGGAATATGGTTTTGTGTTCCCCTCGAGTGATATCTACGATGGTCTGGGCGCAGTTTATGACTACGGACAGAACGGTGTAGAGCTGAAGAACAACATCAAGCAGTATTGGTGGCAGAGCATGGTGCTGCTGCACGAGAATATCGTGGGCATCGATGCCGCCATCTTCATGCACCCCACAACGTGGAAGGCCAGTGGACATGTGGATGCCTTCAACGACCCCCTCATCGACAACCGCGATTCTAAGAAACGCTATCGTGCCGACGTGCTGATTGAGGACCAGTTGGCTAAGTACGACGATAAGATTCAGAAGGAAATCGACAAGGCTGCGAAACGTTTTGGCGATGCATTCGATGAGGCTCAGTTCCGTGCTACAAATGCCCGTGTACAGGAGTACCAGCAGAAGCGCGATGCCTTGCACGAGCGTTTCTCGAAGGCCCTGAACGCTAACGACCTCGAGGAGCTGCGTCAGATTATCCTCGACGAGGAGATTGTATGTCCCATCAGCGGCACACGCAACTGGACAGAGGTTCGTCAGTTCAACCTGATGTTCAAGACCGAGGTTGGTTCAACGGCCGATGGCGCATCGACCATCTATCTGCGTCCCGAAACGGCACAGGGTATCTTCGTGAACTACCTGAACGTGCAGAAGACGGGTCGCATGAAGCTCCCCTTCGGTATTGCCCAGATTGGTAAGGCCTTCCGTAACGAAATCGTGGCACGTCAGTTCATCTTCCGTATGCGCGAGTTCGAGCAGATGGAGATGCAGTTCTTCGTAAAGCCCGGCACAGAGTTGGAATGGTTCTCGAAGTGGAAGCAGACACGTATGGCTTGGCATCAGGCTTTGGGCTTCGGTGCTGAGAACTATCGTTTCCACGACCACGACAAGCTGGCTCACTATGCCAACGCAGCTACGGACATTGAGTTCCACATGCCTTTCGGCTTCAAGGAAGTTGAAGGTATCCACTCGCGTACCAACTTCGACTTGAGCTCACACGCCAAGTACAGCGGCAAGAAGATTGAGTACTTCGATCCTGAGACCAACGAAAGCTACACGCCGTTCGTCATCGAGACCTCAATCGGTGTCGACCGTATGTTCCTCAGCGTGATGTGCCACAGCTACTGCGAGGAGCAGCTGCCTAACGGCGAGACACGCGTTGTGCTGCGTCTGCCCGCTGCCCTGGCTCCTGTAAAACTGGCCGTGTTCCCCCTCACCAAGAAGGACGGACTGCCCGAGAAGGCACAGGAAATCATCAAGGACCTGCGCTTCCACTTCAACTGCAAGTACGAGGAGAAAGACCAGATTGGCAAGCGCTATCGTCGTATGGATGCCATCGGCTGCCCCTACTGCGTGACTGTTGACCTGCAGACGCTGGAGGACAATACCGTAACCCTGCGCGACCGCGACACGATGGAACAGCGTCGTGTCAACATTGCCGACCTGCGTGGCATCATCGAGGACCAGGTGAGCATTACTTCGCTCCTTCGCAAAATTGATAATTAACGACCCCACTCCCAATACCCCTCCTGAGGGAGGGGCAGATAAAGATGAATATTTTTAGGACACATATTGCAAAGGTTATCACTCCTTCCCCTCGGGGAGGGATAGGGGTAGGGGTTTTCTTCCTGCTGTCTCTTCTCTTCGTAGCCTCGTGCAGCGAAGATGAGAAGGATTGGGATCCTTACTACGACTGGAAGGCTCGCAACGAGGCATGGTTCCGTCAGGTTGCCGATTCGGCCCGTACGGCTATTGCCGATGCGAAAGCCCAGTATGGCAGTCAGTGGGAGGATTCCTGCCAGTGGCGCATGTACAAACGTCTGGATCAGGCACAGGACTTTAATACAGGTCGTTTGGACGATAGTATTTGTGTCCACATCATCAAGCGTGGCACGGGTACCTATTCACCCCTATGGAGCGATTCTGTACGTGTAAGCCATCGTGGTTGGACGATGACCACCATGTATAAGACGACTAACGACAATGGTGAAACGGTGGACAGCGTGATGCAAAAGGTATTCGACCAAAGTTATTATGGTCCCTTTAGTGAACTGACGGCAGCACCGTCCCTATGGGCAACCTCTGGCTTCGTTACGGGCTTTACAACAGCTGTTCAGTATATGGTAGAGGGAGACGATTGGTACGTTTATGTGCCTGCCCGCCTGGCTTATAAGGATAAGAAGAAAGGTGATATTCCTGCCAACAGCACGTTGCTTTGGCGTATTCATATGGCTGCTGTCTATCCCTGCGCCTCGGGTGTTCCCGACTGGCAGTAAGCAGTTTCATAAAATAACAACACTCCCGCACCGATTGCCGATGCGGGAGTGTTGTTTTTCCTAATGATAATGTAATTACACGAGGAAGGTTGCTACGAGTGCCAGAATGGCGTAGAATTCGGGCAGAGCGGCGTAAATCATGGTGTTGGTCTGAACATCATGACCCTGAGCCATACCCTGAATACCTGCAGCACAAATCTTGCCCTGACGAATACCAGAAAGCAGGCAGGCAAGACCAACGCCGAGGCCAATGCCGAAGAGCAGAGGACCATCGGTGGTCATGTCGCGACCAGCCATCATCATGAAAGCAATGAATCCATAAAGACCCTGTGTAGCGGGAAGTGCGCAGAGCACCATGTAACCCGAAGACTTGGAGGGATCTTTCTTCAGTGCACCTTCAGCAGCCTGACCTGCAATTGTGGTTCCGTAGCTGCTACCAATACCGGCCAGACCCAACATGAGGCCGAGGCCGAGATAACCGAGTAATTGTTCCATAGTTGTTTGATTTTTTAGTTTATGAATTTAATTATACATTTTACATTTCCATTACTTCAATGGTTCGTAGCCAGTGCCCCTGCCTTCGTAACCAGAGTTCTTGAAATACTCTACGAAATTTAGACGCAGAGGATGCACGAAGGCCGATATGGCAGAGAGCAACAGGTTCAGCAGGTGACCGATGAAATAGATTACCACCGCGCAGCAGATGAATAATACACCTCCCTTTATGGCTAACATGTCGCCAATCTGGTTGAAAGCACTACCTAAGGCACCTCCCGCCAGACAGAGGGCGTACAAACGCACATAGGAGAGCACATCGCCTAGGAGTCCGGAAGCCATGTTGTAGGTTTCGTAGAGACCAGCCAGAGGATTGATGAGTATGCCCTTGAGCGGTGAGGACTTGAGTCTGCCCACGTTGTTCAGGAAGTAGATGCCGATTGCACTTACCGCACCAATGGCGATGACAATCAGGCGGGTTACCTCGGCAGACAGGGTGCCCACCATCGAGAGTGTTCCTACGATGATGCCACCAATGAGCAGGAGGTTCCAGGCCCATGTGCTGAGCGTGGCCGAAAGACCTTCCTTCTGGGTGAAGAGAATGGCCTTCACCATCATGGCGATGCACAGGTGCACTACACCAATGATGATGGCTCCTGCCATCTGGAACGAATAACTGGTGCCCGGGAAGTCACCGCCAACGAAAGCATAGTAGCTGTGTAGCGGTGATGCGTCGGGAACGTAATTGATGAGTGACAGACCAAAGAATGTACCGAGTGCCAGTCCCACCAATGTTGTGGCAGCACCCAGTGCAAATACCATATCGCCACAGCCGTGCAGCATCTCGCCTACGATGGGTGTCTTTCTGGCCTTGCCCATCATCTCCAGGAATCCGTAGAGCATGATGATGATTCCGTAGCCGGCATCACCCATACAGATAGCGAAGAACAGGGTAAAGAATGGTGCCACGATGGGTGTGGGATCCCATTCGTTGTAACAGGGGAATCCATACATGCGTGTGAGCCGTTCGAACATACGGTTGAAACGGTTGTTCCGCAACTGTATGGGCACATTGTCCGTAGTTACAGGGTCGCGCATCTCGTAGTAGGTCTTTTCCTTCGACAGGAAGCCGGAGATGGCTTCTTCCTCTCTCACGGGGAACCATCCTTCCATCACCACCACGGTGTCCAGTGCGGCACGCTGGGTCTTCAGCGTGGCTTCTTCGCGTGCAATGGCGCTGTCTATCTCTTTTTCCAGAGCGATGATGTCGCCAAGTTGGTTTTCTGCGATGGTCTCGCGTTCTGCCTCAAGGAGTTCCTTCTGTTGGGTCAGTTCTGCAATTTCGCGCTCCACTTCCTCCAGAGATTTCTCGGGCAGTTGCAGTGATTGTGCCGGAATGTTTTCGCTCTCCTGTCCTTCTATGTCGAAGGTGAGAAAATATACGAAACGTTTGTCGCGGTTTATTTCAAAGGCTGCATATTCCGGGAATTTTTGGGCAAAGTGCGAGACGGAGGCTATGCGGTATTGCTCGTGAATGCCTGCCTCGTGCAGCTTTTCCAGTAAGGATTTGTCGATAATTCCCCATGGACGCAGAATCTCAGCATCGTGTTGCAGCGAGGCTATGCGGGGAGTCAGTGCAACCAATGTGCTTGCTATCTCCTCTAAGCGACGCACCATTCTCATGGCCTGTGCGTTTTCTATGCTGTCTGCCACTCCTGCATCACCCACAGGAATTTCGTCGAGTGGCGTTTCTACGATTTTCTGTAAAACGTCCAATGCACTTACCACATCGGCTTTCTGTCGGCGCAACTGTCTCAGGCTTTCGGGTTCTGCCATAGTTTGGTCGCCCGATTTCTGTATATGCATCACACCCAGTGCCTGCAGGTCGCGAAGGAATCGGTCATATTCCTTGTGATACACCAGGAATGTGAGTTTTTTCATTTTCTCAATCATGCTATGGCCTCCTTCCTTTCTTCTTCTGCCTTACGTTTTTCCTGCAAGGACTTCAGAATCTTTTGTGACGACTTCGATAGGTTCTCTTCGTCTTCCATGAATCGTTTAATTTTGCGCACGGCCTCCTGGAAGCCTGGAATCTGCACCTTCTCGAAGAGGTTCACCTTCTGGGTGGTCTTCTTTCGGGCATGCTCGAGCAGACTGGTTTTGGCCAGCACGAACTCGCGCTCTACGGCAGTCTTGGCCAGACCCTGCAACAGGTTGATTCCGTCGAAGTACCATTTGGGCGCACTGAACAGGCCAAAGGGACGTACGGCCAGTTGGATATTGGTGAGGATGGGCACTCTGACGCCCGCCACCTTCTTAATTTCCATCTGTACGTCCTTCAGACTGACCAGCGACGTGTCGAACTCGCCCCAGAGGGCATACATCCGTTCGTAGCCGGCAATCTGTTCCTGCAGTTTGCGCTCAAGTTCCTCGGCTTCCTCCTTGCATTTCTTCACCTCGATGCGCAGTGCCGTTTCCTTGCTCTTGATGATGGGCAAGGTGCGTTGGCGCATCTTGAGGTTCTTCTCAATCTGCTGGAGCGAAGTCTTGTTATATTGAAACTTAATTGCCATTCGTTATTTCCAATAGACGTCGGTGAATTCTTTCTTGATGTTGACTTCCTCCAGTTTGAAGTACTTGCGGAAGAGACTCCAGGTTACATCGAGCATCTCCTCGGTGTCGAGGTTTACGTCGATGGCCAGCAACTTCGAAGAGTAGTCCTTGGCAAAGTCCAGACAGCGGTTGTCGTAGTCCGTCAGGTCGAAACCGTTCTCCAACTTGGTCTTGGCGTTGGCGGCATCGGCATACAGACGGATGGCGGCGTTCATCACCTGCGAGTGGTCCTTACGGGTCTTCTTTCCGGCAACGAGTTGCTTCAGACGGCTGAGCGAACGGAACGGGTCGACGATGACCTTACCTACATCGCTGTCGCGACGCAGATAGAGCTGACCCTCGGTGATGTAACCCGTGTTGTCGGGCACAGCGTGTGTGATGTCGCCACCGCTCAATGTTGTTACGGCAATGATGGTGATAGAACCGCCACCTACGCTCTCGGGGAACTGCACGGCCTTCTCGTAAATCTTGGCCAGGTCGGAATACAGCGAACCGGGCATAGAGTCTTTCGAAGGAATCTGGTCCATACGGTTCGACACGATGGACAGGGAGTCGGCATACGAGGTCATATCCGTCAGCAGAACCAGCACGGTTTCATGCTTCTCTACAGCGAAGTACTCGGCAGCCGTCAGTGCCATGTCAGGAATCAGCAGACGCTCTACGGCCGGGTCTTCTGTCGTATTAATAAAGGAAATAATGCGGTCCAACGCACCTGCGTTCGAGAACGTGTTGCGGAAGAAATAGTA
Source organism: Bacteroidaceae bacterium (assembly GCA_017617235.1). Taxonomy (GTDB): domain Bacteria; phylum Bacteroidota; class Bacteroidia; order Bacteroidales; family Bacteroidaceae; genus Physcousia. The sequence continues at coordinate 68,976 of JAFZWQ010000024.1, forward strand.
GTCGTCGTTGGTCATACCCATACCGCCCAGGATAATCTTGTCGGCTTTGGCACGCATGGCCACCAGCGCCATTACTTCGTTGAACGGCTGGTCAGGGTCGGCGAAGAAGGGAATCTTCTGACCGGACACCAAGGTGTTGTTAAGGTCGATACCGGCGATACCTGTTGCAATCAGTTCGCTGGGCTGCTTACGGCGTACGGGGTTCACGCTGGGACCGCCGATGGGAACTTCCTTACCTTCAATCTCTGGTCCGCCGTCGATGGGCTGACCGTATGCATTGAAGAATCGGCCTGCCAACTGTTCGCTGACCTTCAGCGAGGGGGACTTGCCCAGGAAGGTAACTTCGGCGTTGGTGGGAATACCACCAGTACCCTCAAACACCTGCAGGGTGACGTTGTCGCCTATAATCTTCACCACCTGAGCCAGACGGCCGTTGATGGTGGCCAGTTCGTCGTAGCCCACACCTGTAGCCTTCAGGGAACAGGTTGCTTTCGTAATCTGGCTAATCTGTGTATATACTTTTTGAAATGCTTGTGCCATCTTTCTTAATTCATTAAGTCCTCGATTTGCTTGATGTAGTCGTAGTACTGTTCGCTCTTGTAGAGGGAGTAGTTCATCTGCTTGCACAGATTAATCATCTTCTTGAAGTAATCGGTAACCTCGAGGAAGGTATCGAACTTGAACTCCTTCTCGCAAATCTTCGTCACCAGGTTCAGAATCTCTTCCTGACGCTCCAGCGGGGTTACGGCATCCACCTCGTCGAAGGCATCCTGCTGCAGGATGACGTAGTCGATGATTTCCGACTTCCAGAATGTTACGTGGTAATCTACGGGTACTCCGTCGTCGCCCAGAATGTTAATCTGCTCGGCAATCTCCTTACCGCGCTGCATGCGGGTCTTCAGGTTCATCACCTTCGGAATCCACTCCTCGTTGATGTGTCCTGCGATGTAGTCGGCAAATTCGGGATATTCCAGATACTTCGAATACGAGTCGATGGGGTTCACGGCGGGATAGCGCTTCTTGTCGGCACGGTCTTGTTCTAGGGCGTAGAAGCAACGGGCCACCTTCTTGGTGTTTTCCGTCACAGGCTCCTTCAGGTTACCACCGGCAGGCGATACGGTACCGAGGAAGGTTACACTGCCCACCTCGCCATTGCGCAGATAAACGTATCCGGCACGACCGTAGAAGTTCGAGATGAGGGCACCGAGGTCCATGGGGAATGCATCGGGACCAGGCAGTTCCTCCATACGGTTCGACATCTCACGCAGAGCCTGTGCCCAACGCGATGTCGAGTCGGCCATCAGCAGAACGCGCAAACCCATCGAGCGGTAGTACTCGGCCATGGTCATGGCGGTATATACGGAAGCCTCACGGGCAGCCACGGGCATGTTCGAAGTGTTGGCGATGATGATGGTACGTTCCATCAGTTTGCGACCAGTGTGGGGGTCAACCAGTTCGGGGAACTCGGTGAAGATTTCCACAACCTCGTTGGCACGCTCACCGCAGGCAGCGATGATAACGATGTCGGCTTCGGCCTGCTTGGAGATGGCGTGCTGCAGCACCGTCTTACCCGTACCGAAGGGACCGGGGATGAAGCCCGTACCGCCCTCAACGATGGGGTTGAAGGTATCGATGGTGCGCACACCCGTTTCCAGCAACTTGAATGGACGGGGTTTCTGCTTGTAGTTGGTCATGGCGAACTTCACGGGCCAGTGCTGTACCATATCCACCTTCACCTCGTTGCCCTGCTCGTCGGTGAGCACGGCTATGGTGTCGTGAATCTTGTACTGTCCGGCAGGTACGATGCTCTTCACCGTGGCCACGCCCTTCAGCTGGAAGGGTACCATGATTTTCAGGGGCTGGTGGTTTTCCTCCACCTTACCCAGCCAGTCGCTTTCCTGCACCTTGTCGCCCACCTTGGCCAGAGGCTCGAAGTCCCAGAGGCGGTCGTTGTCGAGGGGTTCGGTGTACTGTCCTCTCTTCAGGAACACGCCTTCCATCTTGTCGAGGTCGTTCTGTAAACCGTCGTAGTTCTTACTCAGCATGCCGGGACCGAGTTGAATTTCAAGCATATGGCCGGTAAATTCGGCTTCTGCACCAACTTTCAGGCCACGGGTGCTTTCAAACACCTGTACGTACACGTCCTGACCGATGACCTTGATGACCTCGGCCATCAGACGGTCGCCGCCAGTTGTGATGTAGCATATTTCTCCCTGCTGTACAGGTCCGTCCACACGTAGGGTGACCATGTTGGAGACTACGCCACTAACTTTTCCTTTTGTCATGTCGTTATGTTGTTTTTATTTTTCGTTCTTGTTATATGCGTTCGCATTCTTGTCGTAAATGCCTTCCGTCTTTGGCATGTAGGTCGTGAACTCTGGGGGCACCGTGGCTTCGTGGCGCAGGTCCTCGATGATTTGCTGGAACTTTTCCTTTCCCGTCTCGGGGTTCAGCTTTATCCATCGTTCCAGGATTTCCGTCTTCAGCAGATAGGCATAGAGCGCATTCACGTCGAAGGGGTCGAAGAATGTCTCGTCCTCTAACCACAGCCATTTCAGTGCATCCAGTCGCTGCTCTTTCCGTACGGGGTCGGCATCCGAGGCTATTTCCCGCAATTGGGCTAGCAACGCGTCGTCTATCATGGACTTGTCGTATCCATAGGTATATTGTTCCGTCTGCCATCCCTGTCGTTCGCAAATCAGTGCGGTTAGGGTATTGGCGATGTCCAGGCTTAGGGTTGCCCAGTTCTTCAACAGCCCCGTTCCTTCCTGCTTCAGGTATTGCCAGTAGCACACCATCAGCCGGTCTTCGGGGAAGTATCCAGGCTCTTGTTTCTTCTCGAAATACTCGCGTACGAAGTCGGCCATGAAAGGCGGGAATCGCGGGTCGTCCTCGAACTCGTCCTCCAGTGCGTCGGCAATCATTTCCTGCAGCTCCTGCTTGTTCCAGTTGCCCGTGTATGGCAGTTCGGCCAGGTTGCTCCCTAACAGGATAATCAGGTTCCGGCAGTCGCCCACGAGGAAGAAGAGTTTCGTCATGCGCAGGTCGCGCCCATTCATGTCGTCCTGCTCTTCAATCAATTCGCGCAGGTCGCGGATGGATGGTGCCGATTCTGGGGAGTCCAACCGGAGGTCGGGCAATCCTGCCATTAAACAATAGTAATTACTCATCTCAGAAAAGCATCTCAACCAGTTGGGGACGCAGGAAAGCCTTGAAGTAGGCCTCGAACTCCTCCTTGCCGAACTGAACCTTATACGATCCGTCCTCGGGCTGTATGGTGAACAGGGTGTCTATACCGTTTACTTTCTCAATCTTCAATCCCTTTTCCAACAGGGTCTTGGCATGTTTCATGAAGTACGCCTTCAGGCTGTCTGCATCCTGCGTGCTGATGACGGCGGGTGCATCGCCCTGCCATTTCTCGGCCAGACTTACGGCAAATTTGCCCAGGAAGTCCTTGTCGGCAGCCAGTTTGTTTACTTCGTCGTCCACCACCTTGTCCGTCAGCATGTTCACGACTTCGCTCTTCAGTGCGTTCAGGGCCTGACCCGTGTACAGCTTCAGTTCGTTCTTGGTGTTGGTCTCCAACTCTGTAGCCTTGCGCTTGGCAACGTTCTCGATGTTTACGGCCTGTTCCTTGGCTTCGGCAACAATTTTTTCGGCTTGGGCCTTTGCCTCGGCTACAATGCGGTCAGCTTCCTGCTGACCTTTCTCAACTCCCTCACGGTAGATTTTCTCTGTGAGTTCCTGAATTTTTTCCATGTGTAAACGTGTATATTATTGTTATTTTTTATTTCACGGCGCGAAGATACAAAAAAAACTTGGCACGGCCAAATATACATTAATATATATATAAGAAAAAAGGCCTATCATCTGGGTGATAGACCTTTATTTCTATATCGGTATTACGCTCCGCTGGCGTTTATTCCAGGAGTCCTGTGACGCGGAGGTATTCGGTTTCGTAGATTTTCAATTGGGTCTGTGCCTCGATGAGGTTGCTGCGTGCCTGTTGCCATTGGGATTGGGCATCGAGGAGGTCGGTCATGGTGCACATCTGGTTGTCGAATTTCTGCTGCATTACGCGCAGGTTCTCGTCGCCCTGTTGTGTGCCAATCGTGGCTGTTTCCACCATAAGCTGTGCATTGGTGACGTTCTGGACAGCCCTGCGCACCTCGACGCGCATACTGCGTTCCAGTTGCTGTAGTTGCAGTTGCGAGTCATTGAGGTTGAGTTTGGCTTTCTTCACCTTCTTCAGTTCCGCTGTCCAGTGGAAGATGGGTACCTTCAATGCCAGCAGAGCATAGGGACTGCCCCCGCTAAAGGTGTGATTATAGCTCATTGCAGTACCGCTGGGGAAATTCGCTTCGCCCTTCAGTTTCAGGTTGTCGTGGTACGAATAGCTGCCAATGAGTGCCAGTGTCGGCAAATAGTTGGAACGCTCTTTCTTAACCAGTTGCTCTTTGGCCTTTACCTGTTGCTGCAGCAGAATCAGGTCGGGTCGGGACGAGAAGTCCTCGCTGAGTTGCGCCACCTTGTCAACAGACAGGACGGTGTCGGTGGGGATGATAGCCTGTTCGAAATCCGCACCGATGATGTTGGCCAGTGCCAGTTGGCAGAGTTGTTCGCCATTCTGTGCTTTCTGGAGCTGGTATTTGACTTCGTTCTGCTTGGTGGTGACACGCAACAGGTCGTTGTCGGTGGCCATCTGTACGTCGACGGCGAGCTTCACCTTGTCGTAAAGTCCCTGCATCTGTCGGGTGTAGGCTTCGAGCATCTGCACCTTCGAGCGTACGGAGATGAGTGTGTAATAGGCATTATCGACATCGGCAATGAGTTGCATGCGTGCCTTACGACGCTGTTCCTCGCTGACGGTTTCGCCAATGCGTGCCAGGCGGTTGGCAGCCATTATCTGTCCTCCGGTATAGATGGGCTGGGTAAGATTGATGCCGGCCAGGTAGGTGCCGCGTGTCTGGAGTGTCACATTTAATATGTTGCCGACTTCCAGCAGGTCCTGATTCTGCATGTGCAGCAACGTAAAGGAGCCATCCAGTTTGGGAAGATACTGCGCGAAGGCTATCTGACGGTCCAGTTTTGCCTTTAGCACAGCGTTGTCTGCGGTCTTGATTTTCTCATTATTCTCGAGAGCCATCTTGCGGCAGTCCTGTAAACTCAGACTTATGGTTTGGGCTTGAAGCTGCGATATCGCGGCAGACAGGACGAGGGAAAATATTATCTTTTTCATACAGCTTTCGTTTTTTGAACTTTGAAGATGGTAGAGTAGAGGATGGGCAGGAACACCAGTGTGATGAGTGTTCCCATGGCCAATCCGGACATGACGCAGACAGCCATAGAGCCGTACATCGGGTCGGGAACCAGCGGAGCCATACCCAGAATGGTAGTCAGCGAAGCCATGATAACGGGGCTTGTACGGCTGACCGTGGCATTCACGATGGCGTCGTAGGCCGGCAGTTTCTCCTCTCTGCGCAGTCGGTTTATTTCATCGATGAGCACAATGCCGTTCTTAATCATCATGCCGACAAGTCCCATGGCGCCAAGGATGGCGATGAAGGTGAACGGCACTCCCATGAAGAGCAATGCCGGTACGATGCCGACAAGGATGAATGGCAGGCAGAATACTACGATGAGCACCTGCTTCCAACTGTTGAACAACAGGAGCATGATGACCAGAATGAACACGAAGGCCAGGGGGAAGAGGCTGATGATGGAACCTGCTGCGTTACCTGAACTGCTGCTTTCGCCCTCCCATGACAGGGAGTAGCCTTGTGGCAGTTCGATAGCCTCGATGGCATCCTTGATGTCGGCCATCACCTTCTTCGGCGTTGCATCCTCGAGGTCTGGATTTGGGTCGCATTCGGCTTCGATGGTGCGCTGACCGTCGCGGCGCAGGATGTAATCCTCCTCCCATTCCAGGTGGATGTCGCTGTTGACGGTGCTCAACGGAACGCTGTTGGTCAGTCGGTTTTCCAGTTCCTCCACCGTGGTAATGCCCATCAGCAGACCCTTGAAGTCGTCGGGCGTGATGTGCAGGTTCAGCATACTCCACACGGGGATGGTGGAGATGTTCTGAATCTTCGAGCCATCTTCGTTGCGTACCTGCATCTGGACGATGACTTTCTTGTCTTGGTCGCTGATGATGCCCACGGGCAGTCCGTCGGTTGCGGCAAGCAGCGCATTTGCCACGTTCTCGCGGCTCAATCCGCTTCGCAGGGCATCTGTCTGCACATAGTTGGTCACAATGGACTTGCCCTTCGGTTGCCAGTTGTTCTGCACAGAGTAGGCATCGGCATATTTCGATTTACGCATGATACCTTCGGCCTGATGTGCCAGGTCGCGCAGCACCTCGGGGTCTGGACCTTGGAATACGGCCTCGACGGTGTGGGTGGTGGTGATGCTGAAGTTATAGTTGCGGAAGCGGATGTAGGCATCGGGATAGGCGGCACGCAGTTGCGGGCGGATTTCCTTGATGGCGGCTTTCATGGTCTTGAAATCCTTGCAGTCGATAATCATCTCGCCGTAGTTGTTGCCGCCGGTGTTCATCGGGCGAACGAAACTGTATCGTGTAGGCGACGAACCCATGGCTGCCGTTACACGGTCTATCTTCGGGTTCTTCAACAGTGTATCGGTTATCTCCAGAAGGTCTTCGCGCACACGGTCGGGACTGGTCTGGTCTGGCAGATAGTATTCCACTACGAATTGTCCGTAGTCGAAGTCGGGGAAGAATACCTGTTTCACCTTCGTGAATCCGAATCCGCAAATCGCCAGCAATACCAGAGCCACGCCGATGGTGGTGTAGCGGAAGTCGATGAGTTTGGCGATGAGTTTGCGAACGATGGCCTGCAGTTTCGTATCCTTAACCTCGTTCTCGCCAGCCTTGTCCTTGGCCTTTGGTCGCAGGGGCAACCATGCAACTACGCACGAGGGTACCTGCACCATAGCCATCACCCACGAGGCCAGGAGCGAGATGCAAAGCACGAGGAACAGGTCGCGACAGTATTCGCCTGCCGTACTCTTGGAAATATAGGTGGGCCAGAAGGTCAGCACGGCAATCACCGTTGCACCCAGCATGGGAAGTGCCGTGTTGTTGACGATGTTGTAGAGGTATGACTTAGGCCCAAGTCCCTTCTTCTTGTCCACGAGTATGCCGTCCATCACCACGATGGCATTGTCCACCAGCATACCCATCGCCACGATGAAGGCTCCGAGCGAGATTCGCTGTAGGGTACTGCCCACCATCAGCAGGATGGGGAACGACACGAAGATGGCAAGTATCAGGCTGGTGCCGATAATCATGCCGCCGCGGAATCCATAGCTGAACATCAGCACGACAATTACGATGAGCACGGATTCCAGCAGGTTGATGAGGAATCCATTCACAGCGTTCGTCACCTGGTCGGCCTGGAAGAAGATTTTTTCCGTCTCGAAGCCTACGGGCACGCGGTCCATGACCTCTGCCAGTTTCTTATCCACCTTCTTACCTACATCGGGCACAATGGCATCGTCGCTCAGCGTGATGCAGATACCCAGCGACGGCTTTCCGTTCACGAAGAATCCCTTTGTCTGCGGCTCCTTGTAACTGCGCTCCACCTTGGCAATGTCGCCCAGTCGAATCAGCTTGCCGCTCGGGGTGCGGATATACATGTCGGCAATGTCCTTTTCATCCTCCAACTCGTTGTTCACACGCAGCTGCAGACGGTCGTCGCCATTCTCGTAGTTACCTGCGCTCACCGTCTTGCCTGCATTCTGCAGACCCAGCATCACCTGGGTGGGCAGTATTCCCGTGCGAACCAGTTTCTCCTTGTCGATGATGATGTTGATGACCTCTGGACGGGTGCCGATGATGTTAATTCGCTTCACACCTTTCACCGTCAGCAGTTCGCGACGTACAAGTTTGGCGTATTTCTCCAGTTCGGCATAGCTGTAGCCGTCGCCCATGAAGGCATAGAACAGGCCATAGACATCCAGCATGTCATCCACCACGATAGGGGCATAGCAGCCCGAAGGAAGTTTCGACTGTACATCGTTAGCCTTGCGGCGCAGCTGGTCGAAGTGCTGTTCCATCTCTGCCATCTTCACCTTGTCCTGGAACTTCACCGTGATGATGGCCATGTTGGGATGACACTCCGAATTCAGTTCCTTTACATCGGCCAGGGTTCGTAACTCGTCTTCCATCACCTGCACAGCCTCCAGCTCTACTTCGTGGGCCGTGGCACCGGGGTAAATCAACGCCACAGAAGCTTGCTTGATGGCAACAGCAGGGTCCTCCAGTTTAGGCATGTTGATGTAACTGAACACACCCATGACGAGGATTCCCACTACAAAGCTCCAGAATATAATCGGACGCTTGACGAAAAATTCAGTCAGTGCTCTTGCATTCATAACAGATCCCCCACGTTAGAGTTATGTTGCGTGACAATCTTCACCTTGTCGCCTTCGTGCAATGCTCTCACGCCAGCCTTCACGATGCGGTCGTTGACGGATATTCCGCTTTCTACAACGGCCATTCCCTCAGAATCCACTCTGCTGGTTTTGATGGCGTGACGCTTCACTACATCGCCCTGCTCAACAACCCACACATAGGGCTTGCCGTCATCCTCGAAAATGGCGTGGGCGGGAATCGACAGACCATGAACGGTTTCATTACCGCCAATCTCGATATATACGTTGACGTTGACACCAGCGCTGAGACGACCCTCCAGTGCATACGTTACGGTGAAGAGTTGGTTGACATCTGCCTTGGCCAGCACACCGGTCCTGTGCAGCTCATAGCGTTCGCCAGCTGCGATGCAATATGCCTTGGTCGAATTCTTCAGATCTCGATAGAATTCTGCTGGAATGTTCACTTCCACCTCCATGCGGTGCGTATCGACAAGGTCCATCACGGGCAATCCTGCGCTGACCATTTCCGAAGGCTCGAAGTTTATCTTCTGGATGGTGCCATCGACGGGGGCTGTCAGTTGGGTGTAGCTCAACTGGTTCTTGGCGTTCTGTAATTTTATGCCCAGCTGTTCCAAACCGCTCGTCGCTTTCTCGAAGTCATTGCCCGAGAGGCTGTTGGCCTCGTGCAACTTGCGCATTCTCTCCACTTCGTTTTTCAGTTGGTTGTATTGGGACTGTGCGGCATCCACTCCCAGCTGGTAGTCTTTCGTGTCGAGTGTGGCCACCAACTGTCCGCGTCTGACATGCGAGCCTTCCTTTACCAGAATCCTGCTGATTTGTCCTGCTGTACGGAAACTCAGGCTAACAGTGCTATTCTCCTTAACCACGCCGGTGAAATTCTTCACTGCCGACTCCTGACGGTTCAGGGGCAGCACCGTCATCACGCTGTGCACTTTTACCTCGTCGCTCTTCTTGTCGCTGTTGCCACATGCTGTCAGCACCCCCACTGCAGCAAATGCCAACACAATACTTTTAATTTCTTTCATAGTTTTTGCTTTTGATTTATATTTTTTCGTTTATTTTCAGAAGACATATCCAAGATTCAAGTAGAAATACGGAGACTTGGTGTGGGTACTGTAACCGACAGTGCCGCCGAGGGGGCCTGCGATGGTGTTGTAGTAATAAGCGGCCTGGACACCAATCAGGGTGCGGTGGTCGATGAGATTCTTCAACTTGTCTGCCCGCTGACCGGCTGCAGCACGCAGCAACACGTAGTGGTTCTTGCCGATGCGCTGCTGTGCCTTTATCTGGGCGGCCACGAACTGCTGGTCGATGTATTCCATGTTACCGATACCGGCGAACGGCATCTGCTGCTCGACATAGTGGTTGAACCAGTCGCCTCCGATGGTGTTGCTGAATACGGTGGGGATTACGGGGCCGTAGAGCATGCGGCCGTAGAGCATGGGCTGGAGGGTGAAGCGGCTGCCGATGGAGAACGACATGCGCCAGTCGGCACGGATTTCGTGCATACCTGTTCTCTCGCCCAGTTTGGTTCCGTTTGCGGCCCGTTCGTTCAGGTGTACGAAGTCGTTGGTCACGTATGCATACTCTGCATTGAATCGGGCTCCGCGGGTGGCGAAGTACCAGTTGTCCTCGCTGTTGTAGTTTATTCGTGCCCGGTAGCTCAGGAAGTGTTCGTTCTTGAACGTCACTTTTGTGGATGTTGCCGAGTAGAGGGCGTTGTATTTGTGCATGAAGTCCCAGCGCAGACCTGCCTTCAGGTTGAAGTGGCGCAGGTTGAAGTTCAGGGGCAGGAACTCGCCCTGGAATTGGTTGTAGCGGATGCTATAGTCGCGGTCGCCTTTGCGATAGACGTCCACGTCGTTGCGCAGGAAGGAGTAACTGATTGTTGGGCGGGTGAAGCTGCGGGGATGTATGGTGAGTTCTGCGCGTGCCTTCATTCGCTTGCCCAGTCGCAGCGTAATGTCGGTGTAGAGGGGCACTGCTGTTTTCATCGGAATGTCGAGGTCGGCCTCCACGGCGGCATATTCCTCCGAATCGAATCGCACGCCGCCATAAATCTGCACGGACTTGCGGTCGCCTGCCGACAGGACTACGTGTACACCGTCGCCATCCGGCTCCAGGCGGCATTCGGCGGTTTGGTAGAAGAGGTCCATTCGCATCGAGGTCGTCAGTTGCTGTTCCAGCTTGGCATCAATGCTGTCGGTTTTGCTCAGATGGAACTTCTGGCGCAGGAAGCGTTCGGCCTGGGGTGTCATATTCTCGAAGGAGAAGCCGGTGACGTGCTGCTTTTCCGTCAGCACCTTCGGGCGCAGCGGGTAGTGGACCGTGGGGCGGAAGGACTCGTCGATACCGATTTTCTGCTTCAGGGCTATGATTTCGTCCCAGTGGTGCATGGCCATGTCCTCGCCACGACGGATGAGGGAGTCGATGGCTTCTGTCGAGAAGCTGGCAGTGCTGTAGCCCTTCGTATCCACTTGCAGGTGCAGGTCGGTGATGGCAAGGTTCTCGGCGTACTTGTTTTTGCAGTTTACGTCGATGATTTGGTTGATGATGGTCATCGTATTTCCCAGGTCGTCGGCCACCTTCGGGGTTCCCTGCACGGTTACGCCGATAATGATGTCGGCCCCCATCTCGCGGGCAATGTCTGCCGGGAAATTATTCTTCAGGCCACCATCCACCAGCACCATGTCGCCAAGTCTGACGGGGGCAAAGGCCGCAGGAATGGACATGGAGGCACGCATGGCCTGTGGCAGTCGGCCGCTGTGGAAATCAATCTCGCTGTTGTCGATGATGTTTGTGGCCACACAGGCAAAGGGGATGCGCAGGTCGCGGCTGAAGTCGAGCGAGTCGGTGTAACCCGTGCAGAGTCGCTGGAACAGCTCGGCCAGGTTCTTTCCCTTGATGAGTCCGCCGGCACTCACCTTGCGCTTGCCGAAAATCAGGTCTGTCGTAAGGAAATAGGTGTTTTGCTTCCGGCGGTCGTCGAGACTCTGGTTGTGCAGGTTTTCCTTGTCCGTAATCACGTAGCCCCAATCCTGCATTCTCACGATGGAATCCAGCGCGTTGGCGTTGTAGCCGATGGCGTACAGTCCGCCCACAATGCTGCCCATGGACGTGCCCGTGACGATGTCGATGGGAATTCCGGCCTTTTCCAGCACCTTCAGCACACCGATGTGGGCCATTCCCTTGGCACCGCCGCCGCTGAGCACGACGGCCACCCGCTTTCTGTTGACAGCCGTACTGTCGTTATTCGCATTTATCATACCGCATGTCAGTATCGCGGCTATGGTCAGCAAGAGAACCCGTTTCATAATGTGCTAGATAATGTCTTGTTGAACAAATACTTATTTCATTACTTCGTCCGTGTCAGGGTGAACTTGGTGGGTTTCTTCCCCTTTTCCCTATCCAGGATGCCGGACAGCCTGTTGCCATCGGAACTCAGATACAGCGTGTCCAGTTCGCCTTCGCTGTCCTTCATGATGACGAGGTCGTCCTTCACCCGATAGGTGGCCTTTTCCGTTGAAGGGACCATGGCCAATGCTGCCTTTATCAGCTTACGCTTTGCCCATCCGATGCCGGCCGTCTTCAGCACTTCTTCATCGATTTTCATGTCCATCTTCATCGTGGCTTTATCCTCAGTCTTGAAATCAACGCTGACGGCCATCTTCATGCCCTTTTTCATGGCAACCATCATGGCCTGGGCTTCCTTGACCTGCTTTTCCACCTCGGCTTTCTCCTCGGCTGTGAGCTCGCGTCCCTTCTTCTGTTTGGCCTTGGCATAGGCTGCTATCCTGACGGAGTCCAGTTTCTGGTCCACCTCGGCCGCCATTTTATCGAATTCACCGGCAAGGATGTTCGCGTTGCTGTACGTGCGTCCGACCATATTGGTCTGTGCCAATGCACTCATTGCAGCCATCACGGCGACTACGAACATCAATATATTTTTTTTCATCGTTTTAAATGTAACTACATGATATTAGGTCTATTCTAGCGCAAATATACGATTTTTCTGCAAATCCTTCATCCTTACTCCCAGTTTTTTTATAAAAAAACGCTATCCCCCTCCGGAATAGCGCCTTTTCTTCTTTAATTTTCAATTGTGAATTTTCAATTACCTTTAGCCACGTTATTTTACCATTTGTCACTTTGTCACTTTGTCACTTTGTCACAACGTCACATTAAGGAACTTTTAGAGGGGTAGGTATGAGAGATAGAAATTATAAAATATAAGTATTATATTTTAATATATAATATATA
>JAFZWQ010000025.1 GCA_017617235.1 Bacteroidaceae bacterium
GGAGCCATAGCGGGATTCCATTTTCTCTTGAGGTGGCCGAAGTGGCAGCCTGCCTCCAGGAGTTGGTCAAAGTTTGTTCTTGACATAGTCTTAATTTGTTTTTTGTTTTGTTTACTTTCTTTTTAATCTTTGTTAGATCAACCCACGGGTAGTCCCCCGATTAATAGGAGTCTCGCAGGTTTAGATACTAAACAGCCTCCAGCAGATTAACGCTTGCTGAACTGGAAGCGACGACGTGCCTTTGGACGACCCGGCTTCTTGCGCTCTACCTCGCGGCTGTCGCGTGTCATGAAGCCTTCGGCACGAAGTGCCTTCTTATCCTCGGCGTTGATTTTCACCAGTGCACGGGCAATAGCCAGACGCAGAGCCTGAGACTGACCGGTATAACCGCCACCTGTGAGGTTTACTTTAATATCGTACTTCTCTACGGCGTCTACCACAGTCAGGGGCTGTTTTACCACGAACTGCAGGATAGAGCTGGGGAAATATTCTGTGAGGTCACGCTTGTTGATGGTAATCTTACCCGAACCCTCAGTTACATAGATGCGGGCAATGGCGCTCTTACGGCGACCAAGTGCATTAACTACTTCCATCTTCGTTGATTATTTGAACTGGTTAATATCAATAGTCTTGGGGCTCTGAGCTTCGTGCTTGTGCTCGCTGCCTTCGTAAATGTAAAGATTTGCAATCAGGCGGTCTGCCAGCTTGTTCTTGGGCAGCATGCCCTTAACAACCTTGCGGATCAGCTTCTCAGCACCGTTCTTCTTAGCCAGGATGCTGGCGGGAGTAGACTCCTTCTGGCCGCCGGGATAACCCGAGTAGCGCAGATATACACGGTCGGTCATCTTCTGACCGGTCAGCACAATCTTCTCAGCATTTACGATAATCACGTTGTCGCCACAATCCACATGAGGTGTGAAGTTGGGCTTGTACTTACCTCTCAACATTTTAGCCACTTTCGTGCACATACGGCCCAGAACCTGGTCGGTAGCGTCAACGACTACCCACTCCTTGGTTGCAGTAACCTTGTTCACGTTTGTGGTCTTCTGACTTAATGTGTCCATTTCAGTTTGTTCGTTACTTACGTTTAACTTTTCTTTTTTCAATCTTTTCCGTGATTCACAAACCACCCGCCCAGGCCAATGGAAACGAGCTATTTACACACGGATTTGGGCCCTTTTTGGGGTACCCTGATAATAATCGGCTTGCAAAGGTACTGCAAATCGAGCGAAAAACCAAATTTTTGAAGAGACAAATGCAGTAAACATGAAAAAAAAGATGCTCGCATATTGTTTATTCGTGTTTACAGCATGAAATCCGATAGGATTATAGTGCAACTATGTCTCTTCAAAATTTGTTTTTCCGAGATGCAGTGTACCTTCGACGCGAGTCAAAGGTAAATGCATCCTACCTTCGACCAAGGAACGCAGGTCAAAGGTAGAATTTCCCCCTCGCGCATGCATAAATAAATAAGGTATAATTCTTCCGAGGGAGGAATACTAACGCTACCGACGGAGCGTTGTGACGCTAGACGGGTAGCGTTGCAACGCTCCATGGGTAGGGATGTGACGCTCCGATGTTAGCGGTATTGGGCGGAAGTGATTTGCTGGATAGTCAGGGGCCGATAGACAATATTGTAGCCACCGCCAGAGGTGTTGCAATGAGTCTCTTCCTCATAGAGGAAACCTATCTGACTGTTGTGCTGAAGCGTCATAGTGCTGTAGGCCGAAGGAAGTTTGGTTACCTCGTAAGGACCACTCCAGTTGGCAGCGAGAGCCTCGGGCGTAGCATAGGAAGCAGGGTCGGAGAGTTCCTTCCAGTAGATACCAACACGACTGCGACCAGGTCCCAGGGGCAGGCTCTGCAGGAGCAGGGGAACACGTTTCTTGTCGCTGGCACGCACAACGGGTAGGATAAGTACTTCGCCGTTGCAGGCGTTCTGATTGGCCTCTACCCCACCGTTGTCCTTGCCGCTGAAAGCTTTCGTGCCCCACGAACCCTGTGCCGAACGACGGTCGGTGAAAGTGAAGATGTTATAGAAGCGTCCGCCCCAGGCACGGCTGCTGATGAGGATGTTACCATCGGGCAATTCCTCGCACTTGGGTTCGTCGCCACCAGGAACAGGCGATACGTCGACACCACCCAGGAACTGCCACGACTGACCGAAATCATCGCTATAGATGACCCAGTTGGCATTCTCCTTGTCGTTGCGCGAAACACCGGCACAGTAGAGGCGATAGTACTTGCCCACGCGGAGAGTGCGGCTCTGGAAAATACGACCGCTGCCCACAAACCAAGCCTTGATGGGGCCATACTTGCCCGCTGCCAGGGGTTGGTAGATGGTTTCCTCGCCGATGTATTCGGGACCGGTCCACGACTGACCACCGTCGTCGCTATAGAAACGAGCCATACCCTGATGGTGGTCGATGGTGCTGTAGCCAAAAAGCGGACCTCCGGAGCAACTGAGCAACAGCATACGGTCGCTGGTGCGGTCGGCAACCAGACAGGCATCGCCGTAGCCAGCCTCCTGATGACCCTTGGTGAGATCGCCATCGCCTATCATAACCACAGGCTGGTAGATGTTTCCCCATGTCTTTCCGTGGTCGAGCGACTGACGGAAATGCAGGTCGATGCGCCCAGCCCCAATATCGCTACGGCAGTAACGATAGTCACTCACAGCCACCAGAGCCCCTGTACGCGTAGTAGCAATAGCGGGGATGCGGTATGGAATGTCCGCTGTGGTGCGTGTTCTGAAAATCTCGCTTTGGGCATTAGCCGCAAAAGGGAGGAGGAGCCACAGGAGGCTCAGGATGGTGTTTCTTTTCATGGTTTTCGGTATTTCAGGGTTTTCGTTATGACGTTATATCGAGATTACGGAATTACGATTGTGTTAGTTGCTCAATGAGTTCGGCGGGGGTGACAAGCTGCTGTTGGCCCGTTTCCATGTCCTTCAGCGTAACGCGTCCCTCGGACATCTCGTTCTCGCCGACAATGGCGACGAAAGGCACCTGCTTCTGGTTGGCATACTGCATCTGCTTCTTCATCTTCGCCGCATCAGGATAGATTTCGCAACGGATACCTGCCGCACGGGCCTGCGCCAGAATGGGCAGACAGTAAGCGGCTTCGGCCTCGCCAAAGTTGATGAAGAGCAACTGGGTGCTGGTGGTGACGGTTTCGGGGTACAGTTCCAACTGGTTCAGCACATCGTAGATGCGGTCGGCACCAAACGAAATACCCACACCTGACAGACCCGGCATGCCGAAGATACCCGTGAGGTTGTCGTAGCGTCCACCACCTGTGATGCTGCCAATCTCGACGTCGAGAGCCTTCACCTCAAAAATGCAGCCCGTATAGTAGTTCAGACCACGAGCCAGCGTGAGGTCAAACTCTAATGGACAATTGAAACTGGACAATTGACAATTCTTGAGGACGAAGGACACTTCGTCGATACCCTTCAGACCGATTTCGCTGTCCTTCAGCACTTGGCGCATGGTCTGTAGCTTTTCATCGTTCGTACCGCTGAGGTTGATGATGGGTTGCAGTTTCTCGATGGCCTCGTCGGGCAATCCGGCCTCGCGCAGTTCAGCATTCACATTGTCGAGTCCTATCTTATCAAGTTTGTCGATGGCTACCGTGATGTCCACAATCTTGTCGGCCTGACCAATGATTTCGGCTATGCCGGTGAGAATTTTGCGGTTGTTAATCTTGATGCAGACACGAATGCCGAAGCGACGGAACACCTCGTCGACAATCTGCATCAGTTCCACCTCGTTCAACAGAGAATCCGAACCCACAACGTCGGCATCGCACTGATAGAATTCGCGATAGCGTCCTTTCTGAGGACGGTCGGCACGCCATACGGGCTGAATCTGGAAACGACGGAATGGCAGGCTGAGTTCCTCACGATGCTGCACCACATAGCGGGCAAAGGGCACAGTGAGGTCGTAGCGCAGGCCCTTCTCGCACAGGCGAGTAGCCAGTTTATTCGAGGAATCCTGATGGATATTCTCGTCCGTAACACCTCGCATAAAATCGCCTGAGTTCAGTATCTTGAATAGCAGTTTGTCGCCTTCCTCGCCGTATTTGCCCATCAGGGTCGAGAGATTCTCCATAGCGGGAGTCTCGATTTGCTGGAAGCCGTACAGCGCATAGACGCTGCGAATAGTGTCGAAAATATAGTTGCGACGGGCCATCTCTACAGGACCAAAGTCCCTGGTTCCCTTAGGTATGCTGGGTTTCTGTGACATCGTGATAATTTACGATTTAACGATTTACAATTTATTTTATGATTTAATGATTTTGGTGCAAAGATACAATAATTAAATTAAATACGTGGCATCGGAGGAGCGAAAACATTACACAAGGGCCTTAGAACGGGTATCCGACAGCCAAGTGGAAGCCCAGAGAGTCCCAGAACTTGGTCATGTTGTAGTAACCCGACTTGCCCGTTTCGTAGGGAGCATGAACGCCCACACCGATGTCGAATCGAATGACCAGAAAGTCGAGGTCGTAACGCAGGCCGAAACCCGTTCCCAGAGCTATCTCCTTGCCCATAGTTTTGGGATTGATGCTACCACCCGGACGGTTACTATCGGGTTTCATCAGCCACACGTTACCCGCATCCATGAAAATGGCGCCACCCAGGTCGCTGACCAATGGGAAGCGGTATTCCAAATTGGCCTCCAACTTAAGGTTACCCATCTGGTCGAGATAGCTGTAACTGGAATTTGCCGGATGGTAACTACCCGGACCTATGGTGCGCACGCCAAAGGCACGAATGCTGTTGGCACCACCGATGGTGAACAGGTCGTTGTAGGGAGCCACGCGACTGTTGCCGTAGCTGTAGATGACGCCAGCAAACAGGCGACCAGCCAAGTAGGTGTGGGTATGTCCGATACGATATTGCTGGGTGTATTCGGCCGTCAGTCTCACGTACTGGGCAAAGGGCACGCCGAAGAGGTGCTTGTTTTTCTGGCTCAGCGGCTTTCCACCCATTCGATACAGCACGCTGGTCAGGTTACCGGCCTCCTTCAGGGAGAAGGTGATTCGCCGTTTGTGGTGTGTGCTGTTGGGATTAGTGAGAGTAATGGTGTACTGTGCCGAAGGTACGAACTGGTCACGCAGCGAGGCATAAAGTGCTGGACTTACCTTCACGATTGAGTCGAACTTGGCAGTCGTATGCAACTGTTTCTCATAGTCGAGACGGAAAGGCACCACCTCGTGCAGAATTCTCGGTTTGCGCTGGTAGGTATGCGACACACGGGCTCCGAACGAGACACGGTTGAAATAAGCCGAACGGTTTATCCAGTCGGCACTGATCTTGTACGTCGTCGTGGCCTTCGCTCTGCGGTTGAAGTATTTACCCAGTCCCAACAGGAGCAAACGCGGATAAGAGAGGTTCATGGACGTACCCCATTCGAACGAGTTCATAACACGGCGATTGCCGCGTGCCTGGGCTCCCGTCATCCATTCGTACGAGCCATAGGCCTCCAGGCTGAGGGTCTCGGCTCCGCGGAACACATTCTGCTTGGACATCGTAAAGCTGACGCCCGGTCCTACCAATCCGTTACTCTTGCCTGCTATGTTCCCCTTGAATTCTGCGGTATAGGGTTTATCGAGACGAGCCGTAATCTCCACATCCAACGTGTCGCAGGTAGCCGTTGTATCACGCGGAACGTAGCGCATACTCAACTGCGAGAAGATGCCCATCCCCACCAGATTATTCTGAACTGCTTCCTGCACTTTTTGGCTGTAGAGGTCACCCCTGCGGTACGAGATGAAACGTCGTATGGCATTCATCTTCAGTGGTGTATGTCCTTCGCGACCTGTATAAGCCATCGTCACGCTGCGTCTTCCGATGGTGTCCACCAGTTCCTGCTTTCCGTATTCATAGACATTGATGCGGGTGCGACCCAGATAGTACTGACGACGGGCATTGTCGGGCGTTGTGGGCGACGGTACCACCTGCAACTGAACGAATTGCGGATGAGCAACAGTATCAGCCCGATAGACAATGTTTTCGGGACGGAAGTAATAGAATCCATTATTGCGAAATACATCGCTCAGGCGTTTGCGTTCCTCGTCGAGGTTGGGTACGCTGAAGGGGTCGTTCCGATGCAGCACCGTCCAACGCATGCTGCTGTGTATCAGGGAATCGGCCTTCTGGGGAAAATTCAAATAAGCAATGCTGTCCAAATGGAAAAGTTCGCCAGGATGCACCTCGTAGGCAACCTTTGCCTTGCGGGGATGTTTCTGGGGAATGGTATCGAAAGAAACCTGTCCACGGAAGTAGCCGTAGTTGCGCAGAGTGTTCTGCGCCACCTGAGTGCGAACACGCGGATTCACGGTAGTCAGCGTGACAGGTGTGGCGGCAAAGGTGTTGAACATCCACTTGCCAAAGCGTTTCTTGCTGTAAAGATACTTGTTATAGGTCCATAGGCCAACGGCTAACGGCTGACGATAGTACGACGAACCCATGAGCGAGTTGTTGGGTTTATAAGCCAGCACGCCTTCCACCTCGCTCTTGGCCGTAGCATAGGCCTCGCGATTCTTCTTTGGGTTAAGGGTTAAAGGAGAAGGGTTGACGGCTAAAGGCTTATCCAGTTCTTTTGACTTCGGACTTTCGTCTTTTGTCCCTGTAAGGTAGTCGGAAACAGTATTATAGGCATTGCCCAGGGCAGTGATAACACCCGTTGTATCCCCTTTTTCCTGCTCGGGTTTGGGCATTTTGTCATACGATACTCGCTTGATACCGGTGTACAGAACCTCGCCCTCGGCAAGGTTCTTCGTCTCAGAACAAGAGAAAATAAGGAATTGAGAAATGGAGAGCATGAGGAGGCAGAACAACTTTGTTGTCCACCTTCTTTCAAACCATCTATGTCGTAATTCCTTCCTCATTTTGAATGTTGTTCCTTCATTTTTTCATTTTCATCATTTCTCCTAAAGATGAACAATTCGCCCAATCGGGTACTCTTACGACGCAGCACCAAACCGGCTCCCATCTCCATAATCTCACCTTCAAGTAGAGACTCAGCATCATAATCATAATAAATTCGTACATATCGCGTCGCGCTCTTGTCAAGACGATACTCCAACGACACATTATTGATAATAGCCTGACTCGAATTCTGGACATCGCTGCCATAGCTAACCTTACCTCCAATTATCAGGCTGATGCGATTACCTCTGAACCGTTTGGCAAAGCTGAAACTATAGTCTGTATGTGTGCCACCCGCTGCCGATTCCGTATTGTCGATACCAAAATTGATGTCGATGGAGGACAGAGCACGATTCGAGATGGCAGCAATCTGCGACTGGAGGAACGAGTTCAAGGCATTGGTGGCACTGAAACCACTGGTACCATTACCGCTCTCCGTCAGATACAAACCTGTTGCCAACATAGTTACAGCCACCTTGCCACGTTCCTCGGCACTCATCGTTGCCAACTGGTTATAGATGGTCAGATCCGAAGGTGCCTCGATGGTAAACTCCAACCCCATATTCTCCAGCGTCTGCGAGACAGTGAGTCCCACATCAAAGTTCACGCTTCGCGGTACATTATTCTCGTAAACAGTAGTCTTGATGCGTTCGCTGGCACTGATGTTCAAACGGGGATTCAGTATGTCGCCAAAGAACTCAGCATAACTACCGCTCTGGATGGTAAAGTTCTTCAGCGACATCACCATCAGCGAATAGTTCATCAGTCCGCTTACAATGGTATATCGCCCGAAGAGGCGCAATCCATCCTGATTGGTATAGGTCATATTCAGATCTCCCCCGCCCTCCAGGTCGATGCGGTTCACACCGTCGGTACTGAGCAGACAATGTACCTGGGTGGCCTGTTCGATGGCGATATCCATTTGCATATCGATGTTCTGCAGCGACTGCTTGACGGGTTCCACGTTCAGCGTGTCGGAAAAATCGACAAAGGTGACAATTTCCGACAGATGGTCATCAACCGTCAAGGGAGAATCGGCCAGGACATAGGTAACGTCGGTATTTCCACGAACATTCAGACGTCCGCGCAGGAGCATATCGTCGAGAGTACCCGTCAGCCGTGCGCCAATGTCCACGAACACCTTTCCGTAGGCCAGAGCCTTCGGGCTCTTAGGAGCATTAATAAGTTCGAAGTTACGAGCTGAGAGATCCAGATTGAGCAGAATCTTTTCGACGTTCCGGAAGTTGATAGTTCCGTCCAGCACCAAGGGGTTCTTTCCCGTAGAATAGGCCTCGATACGCTTGAGGTCGAGGAAACTTTCACGTACACCAATGGTATCGTCAGGGAAACGGAGATGCAGGCTGTACATGTCGCTGTTCAAGTACATGGAATCGGTGATGATAGCACCGTTCAGGACTGGATTGGAGACCTTGCCCTTGACGCTCATCTCGCCCGTAACATATCCCGCCAACTCCATGATGCCGTTGGGGACGAAACCATTGGCCAGGCTCAGCGGCAGGCGTTCCAACGAACCCTGTGCATCGATGGTTCCCTGATCGGCAGGATCGTAGGTTCCGGAAAGCAGGCCCACCTCGTTACCGTTGTGCAGGATAATGCCATCGACATAGTGTGTACCATCGGGGTTGGGCAGATATACGGCATTGATACCCACATTGTCCAACGCTGCACCCTCGTAGGTGAGTTTCTGTACACCAGCATCAATGAGCACGCTTGTCGACTGTTCCTGCTGTACCAGGTGGAAGTCGCCAGCCAGCACACCTCCCAGTTTGGGCATATAGGGAAGTACAGCACTGAGTTCGTCGAGATTGAAATCGTGGACGGACAAGGTAAGATCCTGCAAGGCTTCCTCGTTGGGTGTGCTGTAGAACTTGAATCCCGTACCGTCATCTGCCACTAGGTCTACATCAGCTTCCAGATGCATATCACCGTGCAGATAGATATAGTTGTCCTCGTTCAGTTTGAAACGGCGGTAAGCAATAATTGGATTCAGGGGATGCAAGTGCAAGCGATAGCCTTCGTCCCCAAGCCGAAGGTTGGCTCCCAGGTCCACGCCCTTTCGTCCTTTGGCGTCGTAGAAGGTGAGCGCAGCATTAGCACCCGTGGAATCGAGTTCAGCTTGGAGACCGGCCTCGAACACCACCTGTTTGTTTCGCGGTCCGTTGCGTACCCGTCCATCGAAACGCACCACATCGGCTGTATCCTGATGGATACGGAACTGTATGGTGTCGAGCAGAATGGAACCCGTGTTCAGGGCATGTACATAACCATTACCGTTCAGGCCCACCTGCGGGTCGCTGTCCAAGTTCAAAGCCATTACCCGATACTGATAGCCAAACGACTGGATGATGTGGGCCAATGTGTTTTCCTCGCCACTATGGATACGCAGATTAACACGTGGCAACAGGCTCTTCAGTGTATCCTGCGCCAAATGCCGTTCCGTAAACTGACGCTTGAATTCCGTAACCAACTGATTGCTTGTGTTCAGCAATTGGTCCAACCCATCACGCGAAACAAGTTCCAGTTGCAAGTCTCCAGCCATTGCTTCGGCATACAGCGTATCGGGTCTCATCAAAAGCGAGAGGGTGAGATCAGGTGGATAGAATGTGGTATCGGCCAGCATCAATTCTACAGCCTGCAGGTTGCCACGTATCTCATGTGCATTCTTCAGATTGGTATTTCCATCGGCTTGCAGATGCATAGACATAGCCAGTGGCTTCTGGGTCAACCCCAGCGCATACAGGTCGATACGACTAACTCCAAAGGTAAAATCGGCAGCCGTAATCTTCTTGTCGAGTTGCAGGGTAGCACAGGCATCGGCTGTCAGTACATTGTTTTCGCTATACAGGTTCACCAGAGCCTCACCGTTTCGGGATCTTGCATCCATGCGGATATTGTCGAGGTCGAGATGCCCATAGCGCAGATGCCTTACCTCGACATTGGCTTTTGCACGTGCACGACGCGACAGAAGGTCCAGTCCTACGCCACTCACCTGAGCCTTTGCCGTCAGTGTATATATCGAGTCTTTGGGCAAGAAGGCATGCAGGTTCAGGTTACGCACATCGAACTTACCTTGATAGGCCTCGGTACGGACATTGTAGCCGCCTCTGAGCCATGCTGTACCCGTCCCCTGACGCAAGCGCAAGTCGGCATCGTATTGCTGGTTATGGAGGTGAGCATCGCCCGTCAACTGCATATTGGGCAACTGATAGGTACGGTCCAGGCCCAGCATGCGGCGAACAGGATTCAGGTCGTGGGTCTGGACATCCAACTCCACATCGGCTCCCATATCATTCGGGCTCAGCACATAGGTTACGTTTCCACTAACCTGAGCCTCGGCCAACGGTAAGAGTGCCATCCGGCAATCCTCGACCCATAGGCTGTCGACATTACCACGCAACCGTGCTTTCAGGGTTACTGGAGGAGCCTCGGGAATGAGTTGAGCAAGTTCGTTTGGCATATAGCTGGCAGCCACTGCCATTAGATCTTGACGCCCAATAGAAGCATCGATATCGGCATTCATGTATCCGCGTTCACGAGGCGTCAGTGCCGACCAATCCATACGGACTTTTCCGTCGATATGGCTATAGGGAGTACTGAGATGGAAATCGGGAGCCTGGATATGGGTATTATCCACTAACACATTACTGCCTTCGATATGCAATCCCCGCAACGACATTTCGTTACAGAACAGGGAATCGGCATCCAACAGAAGATGGTCCACCCGATAGACACCTTCGCCCAGATTTACATCACCGCCTTTCACACGAAGCTCCCTGACACCACCCCTCACTAGCAAAGAGTCGCCCACCGTATGGAACACCACACGAGTGTCCTTCAGGCTGATGTTGCCCAGTCCTATGCTCCACAACACGGGTTTCGATTCGGTAGTGTCCACAACAGTGGTGTCGCGCAACTGTATATCCACATCACACCCCTCCAGTTGAGCGCCCGTGAGCACGGCTCGCTGTTCCCGGAGTGCAATATCGTCAGCATTCAAATGCAGGTTTCCCAAGCGTCCATGTACAACAGCCGTAGCAATCAGGTCGCGGGTATCCAACACCCCATCCTGCAAATCTACCCCTTCGACGCCCAAATGCCTATCCAGCAAACGTGAGAAATCGAGATCCACCACGGCATGGTTCACAGCCACAACCGTATCGGGGGGAGTTGTAATGGAGAATTGCTGCAGGTCGAGATCGAGGGGAAAACGGATGCGGATGCGTTCGAGGCGGACTTCCATCCCCAACTGTTCCGAGGCATAGACGCACACCTTCCCTACCATCCACTGCTGAACCGCAGGAACGTAGAACAGCGCCACGAGCAGTGCAAACAGCACCACGGGGCTTAGCACAATCCCCCCTGTCCAGAGGGCTATTTTCTTCCTGCGTCGCATAATTTACGATACAAAGATACTATTTAATTCGCATTTATTTTGTATGTTTGTACCAAAATATCATTACATGCGCATGAAGAAACACATCTATTGGCTGTTGCTGGCAACATTACTGATAAGTTGCAACAAGAAAAAAGATACCACACAAGTGCTCATCGAGACATCGGAGGGCGACATTCGTGTAGAACTCTTCGACGATACGCCCCAACACCGCGACAACTTTATTCGTCTGGCCCGAGAAGGGTATTTTGACGAGATGATGTGGCACCGCATTGTGCCGGAACTGATGATTCAAACAGGCGACCCAACGCTGAAACCCGGCAACCGTCCCGTCACTGTGGATACGGCTTGCCTGCACTACACCATTCCCCAGGAAATACGGTTTCCCAAATACATCCACCGAAGAGGGATGCTGGCTGCTGCCCGTCAGCCCGATGACAAGAATCCCACCAAGGCCAGTTCCGCAACACAGTGGTACATCGTTACTGGCGAGAAGTACACTTCGGAATCACTGGCCAGTTTTTATCAAACGCTGTATCAGGAAGCCGTGAATGCCCATTGGCGCAAACTGCAGAATCAGCAGGCAGCACGACTCGACCGTCTGGAGCAGAAGGACAAAAATGCATTCTACGAACTGCAAGACAGCATTCTGTCCGTTGCTGAAGCCGCTGTGGCGGCCCGTCCACCACGTCCCTTCAACGAACAACAAAAACATGTCTACACCACCGAAGGCGGTTGTCCCCATCTTGACGGAGAATACACCATATTTGGACAGGTTGTCGAAGGAATGGCAGTCGTCGACCGAATAGCCAACACGCCCACCGACAATCGGGAACGTCCGCTGAAAGAAGTTTACATCAAAAAAGTTACTGTATTGTAACGTCACTGGCGATAGTTTGCCAAAGACGGTCGTTAGGCACGGGAGCCGTCACGTCTATTTGCTGATGAGAGACGGGATGCTCGAATTGAATGCGACGTGCATGGAGAGAAATACCCCCATCCGGGTTACTTCGCGGAGCACCATACTTCAGATCGCCCTTGATGGGACACCCCATCTTGGCCAACTGACAACGGATTTGGTGGTGGCGACCCGTATGCAAGTCGACTTCCAGCAGATAGTATCGGTCGCTGTGGGCAATAAGCCGATAGTCGAGGATGGCCTGTTTGGAACCAGGCACCTCACGGTCGTAGGCACGGGCCGTATTACTCTTCTCGTTCCGCGTAAGCCAATGGATAAGGGTTCCTTCCTTCTGTGGAGGCTGATTGGCCACAATGGCCCAATAGGTCTTACGGACAGCCCGTGTACGAAACATTTCGGAAAGGCGGCTCAGTGCCTTCGATGTGCGGGCATATAGCACAATCCCGCTGACAGGTCGGTCGAGCCGGTGGACCACACCCAGGAAGACATCGCCGGGTTTGTGATATCGTTCCTTTATATACGACTTCACCGTCTCCGAGAGGGGGGTATCGCCGGTTTTGTCACCCTGAACGATTTCGCCCACCCGCTTGGAGACGATGATGATGTGATTATCCTCGTAGATTACGTCCATTACGTGTTCATGCCGCCATCGACCTGGATAACCTGTCCGCTGACATACGAACTGAGGTCACTGGCCAGATAGAGAGCGGTATTCGCAATATCCTCAACCTGTCCGCCACGACGAAGGGGAATCTTCTGTTTCCAAGCCTCGCGGACCTCGTCGCTGAGGGCAGCCGTCATTGCCGTCTCAATGAAGCCCGGAGCAATGGCATTGGCACGAATACCCTTGGGACCCATCTCTTGGGCTATACTCTTGGCCAGGGCAATCAGACCGGCCTTTGAAGCAGCATAGTTGGCCTGTCCTGCATTTCCGTGAACACCTACCACAGAGGCCATGTTGATGATGCTTCCGCCACGCTGGCGCATCATGATAGGTACACAGGCATGGATGAAGTTGAAAGCCGACTTCAAGTTTACGGCAATCACGGCATCCCACTGCTGTTCGCTCATGCGCAACATCAGTCCGTCCTTTGTAATACCTGCATTATTAACCAAAATATCGATACTTCCGAACTCTTCCTTTACCTGAGCCACTACCTGTTCGGTCTGAGCAAAGTCAGCAGCATTCGAAGCATAGCTCTTAGCCTTCACGCCCAAAGCGGCAAGTTCCTGTTCAGTTTCAAGGTTCACCTCTAAATCGGTAAATGCAATATTTGCGCCCTCCTGGGCAAACTTCAAGGCAATAGCCTTGCCTATTCCACGTGCCGCACCTGTAATGAGTGCGGTCTTTCCTTCCAATAATTTCATATCTTAAAATGTCAAATATGTAATGTCAATTATGCTCATCCGGACGCTCTATTTTTGCCATAGCCCGATGGATTACCTGCTTAACCATGGGGCGACTGATCTGGATGCTGTTACCAAGGCGTCCATAGATGTAGGGAACCTCCAGGCCCTTGATGCAATAATGCAGAATATCTACAGACAAGCGGATATTGGCCACATCGAACTTACCCTGTCGAATACCCTGCATAATGATTTGCTGCAACAATTCGACCTCGGTACGGTCAAAATCCTTACGAACCTTCTCCACCAGCCATATATTGCGGAAAAATTCGGCACGCAAGTTACCATTCCGCATCACAGCCTCCTTAATCAGACTCAGATGGGTGTAAACCAGTTGAACCAACTTATCCTCGGGTTCAAGGTCCTTGGTCGCAACCAACTTCAGCCGCTCGCTCATTCGCGACATTTCCTGTTCTATAACAGCATAGAATACCTCTTCCTTACTTTTAAAATAAGTATAAAGCGTACGCCGACCCTTGCTGGACGCAACAGCAATGTCGTTCATCGTCGTATCTTCCATCCCATTCTTAGCAAACAGGTGGCGAGCCACATCTATCAGTTTGTCTCGTGTCTTAGACGTTCCCATAATTGGCACAAAGTTAGACAAAAGTGTGCAATCCGACAAGAAATTCTGGTTAATATGTGCAAAAATGGTCAATTTCTTACCGAAAAGTTTGGTCAGAAGGAAAATTCTCCTTACCTTTGCAGTCGCAAAATCGCGGAGTGGAGCAGTGGTAGCTCGCCAGGCTCATAACCTGGAGGTCGCCCGTTCGAGTCGGA
The DNA here is from genome assembly GCA_017617235.1 of Bacteroidaceae bacterium. Classification (GTDB taxonomy): domain Bacteria; phylum Bacteroidota; class Bacteroidia; order Bacteroidales; family Bacteroidaceae; genus Physcousia. The sequence continues at coordinate 14,458 of JAFZWQ010000025.1, forward strand.
CCTCCGCAACTAAAGAAAGCCCTCAATTGAGGGCTTTTCTTTTTGTTGTATCTTGGGGAAGGTTACTTCAGGAGGAGCTTGCGACCATTCACCAAGTATAGGCCTGCCTGCGAGGGACGCTTTTGAAGGCGAACACCTATGAGGGTGAAGATTTCGGCATCGCACAATTCATCAGCATGCAGACTCATAACTGCATCGGGGGCGGGAGCGACAATTAGAATTCCTTCGTTCAGCCGACTGGTGTCCCATGTCAGTCCCATGGCCACGTTGGGTTCGCACAGTTCGAGTTCGAGCGCCGTTCCCAATGTAATGGCAGATGCATCGAAGAGCTGAATCTCGTCGCCCACGGAAAGAGCCAAATCTTCGGTTCCTCGAACCACCAATTTACCATTCAATGTTAATGCACTTATATTCGTAAACCTGCCGAAACTGGTCTTACTGCCAATGCAGGTCTGTAGGGTTCCATTTACCGTAACATCCTTTCCGCCAAAGTTCAGATTACCAACAGTGTTAGTCTCCGTGGTTCCACTGCGCAGGATTCCACCCTTGTTGACAATAACGCTGCTGTTGCCCAAGGTGCCCTTGCCACTAAGGGTTGCACCATTAGAGACGGTGAGTTTGCCTGTACCCAGCATGGTGGCGGATTTACTGCTGTTCAGACAGAGTTCACCGGCCTTTACCTGACAGGCGCCCTGGAAATCGCCAGAACCCGTAAAGGTCATCTTACAGGTTCCAACCTTGTTGAAGAGAACCTTGTTCGAAGAGCCATTGTCGGTGATGGTACCGGCGAAAGAGAAGTCTTTATCCAGCGAATTGCCCACGTTCCATGTATTATTTCCAGAAACGGCACTGCTGTTCTGGAAGTTGGCCACAGGCTGGGCCAACGAGCCGCTACCCGTCAGACAACCGATGGTGAAGGACTTGCAGACATTCGTAACCGTGCACCCGGCTGCCAGGTTCAACGTACCCTTGGGAATGCCGGACGTGGCATCGAGCGGCAACCAGATACCTGTGGTGGTGTGCTTGATGGTACCCTCGAACTGCGACCAGTCGCCCGTGATGCGTACACGGCTTACCGTGTTACGTGGAATGATGGTCAGCGTGCCCTCGCCCGTAATCTTGTTCTCGTAGGCAGTATAGTAAGAACTTGTCAATTGCCATGTTGCAGATTTACCCTTCGGCACATAGATGGCATGTGTGGTGCTTTGGGCATCATCGTAAAGGGTACCGCCTTGTAATTCGATGGTACTGGCAGCATTACCAGCGCGCTCGGCAACGGAACCGGCTGTAATGACCATGCGACTGAGCGAGGGATTAGCTTTGTAGCAAATCAGCGTACCCGTCCCACTCTTTGTCAGCGTAGTACCTATGAAACTCTGATTCATCGCAAAGTCAGCACCGGTGTTCAGCACACCACCCGACTCGCCTTGCAAGCGAATGGGCGTGCCCATTTCCACGGCAGCTGTCGTCTGCAAAGTAGCGCCGTTCTCGATAACAAAGTTCGTATTTTTCGTGCTGACAGCACCCAAGTTTCCATAGGCCTTGTTCTCATTCGAAAGGTTGCTCACCTTCACTGTTCCGCCACTAATGATGGTTTTGCCCGTGTAAGTATTGTCGTTGGAAATGGTAAGCGAACCCGTACCACGCTTCACCAACGATGTTCCACCCACAAGCGAACCTGTACCATTGAAGGTATAGGCCTTGGTATTATCCACAATCACGGTATCAGGATCGAGTTCACCGGTAAGGGTCACTGTGAATCGCTTGGCAGCATCGTCGAAGATGACTTTGTCACCTGTTACAAAGATATCAGGATCACCCTCCAGACTCTGGAAATTCTCGACATCGGCATAGTTCCATGTTGCACCTTTAGCACCTGTCCAATAGACAATACCAGCATCACGAATACCTTCGATAACTAAGTAGAGTTTTCCTTCCTCCTGCTGCAAGTAAGCCTTCTGACTCGAAATGCCTTCAATCTTCACATTATCCAGGCTGCCCTTCAGCGTTTCCATAGAACCTATCAGGTATTTGCCGGGAGTCAGCTGGTTACTACCTTCCTCACCGTGGGCCACGACCTCGACTACAGGCATCAGGTATTGCGGGCCATAGGTCTCCCATACAGTTCCCGTCTTCCGTTCAATGCTCAGGTATTTAGTGTTTACCTGGTCTATCTTCAGACCTTCGCTATAAGCATCAAGTTGCAGACGCGAACCAAAGCCCATTACCAAGGAGTCGGCAGTGATGCAGCCTTGTGCATTCTCGCCACCCGGACGGATGACAGCAGCATAATCTGCCTTAATGCAACGGAAGGTTCCTGAACTATTGAGTTCGGCAAAACGATTGAGCCACAACATCGATTGGTTCAACGAGCCATCGAAGTTCAGCGTGCCTGCCCAAATATTCGTCGGGCCGGCATAGGTCATATCCACCTTAGGAAGGGAGAGTATGCCATCGCCTTGCTTCGCCAGTGTTGTGCTGCCCGTAAAGGCACCACCTTCGACAGTGCAGGTATAATAGGTTCGGTTTATCACGGCCGAACCATCTGTCTTGTTGCTGTTGGTTCCCTGAACCCAACTGGGAACATTGAAAGTCACTACATCGGGATTGGCTCCATCAGCAACCGTAATCCGCGTATCGTTTGTCTCGCATACTATTACGTGTTGACCGGCATTGGCCGCAGAGATGGTGCCTCCGTTCTGAATCTCCGTGCGACCCTCCATCGTCAATGGGGGAGGTGCTACGGTTATGCCCTCCATCTGTCCCAGAAAGAAACTTACATGGGGCGGCTGGTTATAACCCACAGGCTGCCATACCATTGCGTTACGGTACTGATGGTCGCTCCACAGGTTGGGAATACGGTAGGAAGTGGACTGCGGAGTTGTATAGATTCGAATCTTTGTATTCCCATCAGCACGCAACACGATTTCCTCGCGCCAGTCGCCCAGGATGTCACCCATGGCACAAGGATTGTTCTTCGAATCATTATTCATCTGACATCCGCTCGACTGGAACACACGCCCCCCCGTAGTTGTCCACACAACAGCCTCGCGCTCTGTGCCCGGGCTGTCCAGAATGCCTTCTATAAGGTCGCCTGTCCAATAAATACGGAAATTCAAATGGCTCCAAAACAGTCCGTCGTTAGTGCCACCAGTACTGGGTACGTTTGTACCCGTCAGTTCCTTGTCGGCCACTGAACTTATAAGCCCCGTATTTACAGAACGTCCCATACAACCTGGGAAGGAGTTCGAAAAATTACCCATCAGTGCACGACCGTCATCACCAGTGCCTTTTGAACGAACATACATTTTCGAGGTGGTGGCATTGCGATAGTTCATGTTGGGTTCATCTTCGTTGCACGTAAAGATTTCCTGTCCATGACGGTAAGGATCGAAATCACCGCAATGCTGGGCATCGCCGTGTCCCAAGCCAGTAGTAGAAAGGCCCTTGCCATTATCGTCGATGACCATAGAACCGAAGACAATTTCGTCGCGTCCGTCCCAGTCGACATCAGCAATACCAAAATTGTGGAATCCGTTACCGAACCAGGGATCGCTCCATCCGTTGTTGTTAGTCCAACGCCAACGTTCGGTCAGTTTGTGCGTTACTGGATCTACGTCCAAGGCCACCATTTTGTGACGCGTATAACAGCCACGTCCCAGGAAAATGCTTGCATGACGCCCATCCAAATAAGGTGCACCGAAATAGTGTTTCGAGGAACGGTGTCCGCCATCGTGTCCACCATTGGTGCTTCCGCCCCAAGCCGACACATAGTCGCTCTCGCCATTTTCAAACCGAGGCAGCGGATAAGCTATCCAAGGCTTCGAGGCATTACCGCTGATGTTATACAGTTCACCCGTCTGTCCGTTGATGTAGAGCAGATATTCGTTTCCCTCGCAGGTGTACTGATGCCGGCCAGCCACATACGTCATATCGCCAACGTTGATGGTCTCGCCTTTTGAGGTGTGTATAATCATGTTGTCGGCACCTCGCATAATACCTTCGGCCTTTCCGTCCTGGTCCCAGTCGAAGAGCACAATGTCCCATTGCTCGTCTGCTCCCGCCATCATGTTGGGCCCAAGGTCTATCCACCACAGGCGCTCGCCATTCAGGTTATAGCATTCGTAGTGGTGGAATTTAGTGGTATTCCCTGTGGTATTCAGGTCTGAACCCGTATAGTTGCGCTTCACCAGGAACTCCACTACCCCATCGCCGTCCACATCGCCCAGAGAGATATCGTTCAAGATATATTGGCTGGTTACGTCGTTGCCATTGCGGTCTAACACCTTTGCCACAGGTATGTCCAGATAGCCGTTATTCCATCGGGTAACTTTGGCGGACAGTTCCTGTTCCTTACCCTTCACCACAGCTGCCACCTGGTATTGGGTACTCGATGTACCAGCGGAATGGCTGTAGTTCGACACTTTCAGGCCTTCTTTCAGCAACGACCCATTGGCATAAAGGTTATAGGTAACACCATAGTATTCGTCGGCCAAGATACGCCAAGATACAAAGTTCCCACTACTGTTTCCACCATTCGCATTGGCTGGTATGGCAACCAATCCACGGTCCAGTTTGTCGGTCTTGCGTTGTGCGAAAGATATTTGCACTACACAAAGTAGCAGTACAACAAGGGTCAATTTTTTCATGTTTCTATCTTTATTCTTATTAGTTAGTCATATAGAACTTATGGGGCTTATGGACCCAATCGCTCATAAAAATTCAGGTAACTGGAACAGTCGCGTGCCGTTACTGCCCTTTACCAGAATGGTGTACCCTTGGATAGGATGTGACGACAGTTCCTGCTTCACGGCCTCCACATCGGGGAACAGCCGGAAATGGTTCTTCGTGTCGGCAAAATTCTGTCCCACCAGCCACACCTCAGCCCCACATGCTGCGGCCATGTCCACTACATGTTGGTGTTCTTGAGCAGAATCAGCACCCAGTTCGCGCATGTCTCCAAGAATCATCATCTTCTTGTCTGCATGTATTTGGTGGAAGTTGTCGAGAGCCGCAGCCATTGAGGTCGGATTGGCATTGTAGGCATCAATAATCAGGTGGTTACGTCCGGTGTCGCGGAACTCGGAACGGTTATTTGTGGGTTGATAGTTAGCCAGCGCCTCGTTTATCAGGCTGAACGGCACACCGAACTGCATACCCACAGCCACAGCCGTCATCAGATTGTGTATGTTATAAGCCCCAATCAAATGAGTCTGAACCGTATGCCACTGGGTATGTTCTTGACGATAGCGGAACTTGACGAACGGATTGCACTCCACCACTTCGCCCCAGACCTCCACATTGGGTGTCCCTGTTAATCCATAGCGTACGGCTGGCAAATCGCCCGCCATCTCCACCAGATTCTCGTCCGAAGCATTCAGAAAGATGCCAATTTTTCCATTGCGACGGATGTAGTCGTAGAGTTCGCCCTTGGTCTTCTTCACGCCCTCGAACGAACCGAAGCCCTCCAGATGGGCACGACCGACATTGGTAATCAGTCCCATATCAGGGTCTACGATTTCCGACAGTTGAGCAATCTCTCCCGGATGGTTGGCTCCCGTCTCAATCACTCCAAAACCATTATCGTCCTCCAACGTCAAAAGGGTTAGAGGAACTCCGATATGGTTGTTCAGATTCCCTTGTGTCCACTGCACAGGAGCTATCTGACTCAGCACCGCAGACACCAGTTCTTTCGTTGTAGTCTTTCCGTTCGTGCCCGTCACTTGGATAATCATCTTCCCTGGCATTTGCTCACGATGATAATGCCCCAATTGTTGCAGCGTTTTCAAAACATCTTCAACAAGTATAAACCTTTCATCACCAGTAATTTTAGCATCATCTACTACAGCAAAGCTGCAACCTTGTTCCAAAGCTTTTGCTGCATATTGATTACCATCGAACGTTTCGCCACGAAGGGCAAAGAATATAGATCCATGCGGTGTACGACGACTATCCGTCGTTACCACATGATGTTTAAGGAATATTTGGTATAACTCGCTAATCTCCATTCGTTATCGTATGCATATAATCCGTACAAAGTTACAATTTTTTCCTGAGACGATAAAAATTGAGCCACGTTTTTTCGTCTACCATACAATAATTCACTACCTTTGCATCCGTAAAAGCAAAGACGTATGAATTTATTCCGAAACAAACAGCAGAACAACGATACCAAACCAGAAGCAGCACCACAGTCACAACACGAGGAGGTGGCCCACTGCACAGAGGCTCCACAGCCAGAAATGACAGCAGAGGAGGTGGCACGGAATTGGTGGCGTGAACAACACGACAGCACAATTCCCGAAGAAATCGTAGCATGGATTAAACAGTTAGTACGCACCGAAGCACGTCGGCAGAAACTGGCCAGCGAATTGCTGAGTCCACAAAAGCAGGCACGCATTGAAGACGCACAACGGTTGGCCGAAACCAAACTACACAACATTGAATCGAGTCTTCAGCACATACTAGCCCAACAAGAGTGGCTACACAGGTTCAACGAACGTCGCCACGAATTGGAAGAGCACAAGAACCGGCTGTACGAGATGAACAAAAAACTGACCAGCATGGCCCATGAGGAACGTGATCTGGCACGCTTCGAGACATTTGAGACCGTACAAGGATTATTCCAACGCATGCAACTGCTGGAGCAACTGTCACGACAGAACAAGGAAAAGAAAAGCACGCTGGAACGCGAGATGGACGAAGCCAAAAGTAATGCCACAGAACAAAGGAAACTATATACACAACAGGTCAACGCACATGCCGAGGCCATTAAACAAATGGAACGGGTACATGGTCAGGTAAACGAGGCGAACCGCATTCTGGGGGCACGCAGTGTGTTAGATATGATAGAAGACACCGACAGGCAGTTGGTGGAAACTATTGGGGAACAGATTGAGGAACTAAGCCATGACATAGAAGAACATAACAACGAAATCCAAGAGCTGCAAACTTCCATAGCGCAAGACAGCATAAAGCGACAGACAATGGAGCCCCACCGCAGACTGATGAAGCACGGAGAAATGGTGTTGACCCAGCTGGAAAGACTGCAAGAAATAAAAGAGGAAATAGAACAAACCACACGCCTCCTGGATGAATACTTGAAGAAGCAGAAAGAGGAAAACGACATGCTGGGACGTGTGTTCAGCGAATACCAAAATGTTGAACAGGACATAAAAACATTGAATGCCGAACTGCAACTGCACCGCCAGCAAAACCTGGGACACGACAGTTATTTGCTGCAGGAACGTGCCATGCAATTGCGAAGCAGGCGACAGATGCTCATCAGTGCACAATCACTGTGGAACCGCATTCAATCGGGCTACGCGCTGATTGAGGAAAAGACCCAAACAGTAAACCATTTGAGGCTATCGCTGGAAAATCTAAACCAAAACATCGAGAGTTTGGAGGGGAAAGTGATTCCCATGCGACAACTGTGCCACGAAAAAGAATACACTCTGACCCTGAGCAAAAGCCAAAATGTAATCCAACTGCGTAGCGACCTGAAGGAAAATGTAGCTTGTCCCGTATGTGGCGCACCGCATCACCCCTATCACAGCGACACCCTGTTGGAACAGAACAAATTGATTGGCGACATCAAAATAGACTACGAACTGTTGCAAGCCGAGCTGAAGGCTAAAGAGACCCAACTGTTGGAACTGAAACTGGAACAAGCATCGGTTCAGACACACCACGATGTAGAAGCAGAAATATTGTCGCTGCTGCGCCACAGACAGATGGAAGATGTAAAGGAATGGAGCGTATTTGCACCACTCGACCCATCGTTCAAGGATTGTTCATCGTCCACCAACGCTGAAGCCAGAACGGCCCTTATCCGACAACTCATAGAAAGCGCCATGCAGGCCGCCAACGAAGCACAGCAAGAATTGGACGAATACAATTTCCACCAGAAACAAATCAATGATATCGCCGAGATGCTGACCCGAAAAGAGCAGCACCGTGCCGACCTAACCACGCGACTGAATGAGGTAAACACAGGTTGCCAAGTGCTGGCCCGACAGGTGGAACACACCCGAAAGGCAAAGGCCAAACAGCAAACGGACTTGACACAACTATACGAACGGCTGAACGTAAACATCTCGCTGAACGAATGGTATGCCGATTGGAAAAACAATCCCGACGCCTTGCGCATGCACATCGAAGAAATGATGAAGGATTGGAAACAATTGAATACCAGCATCCCCGAAAAGCAACAACGTCAAGCAGAAGTTCAGGCACTGAAAGACACGAAAACCTTGACACGCAATTTCCTTAGCAAACTGCTGCAGCAAATGAAGGAAAATGGGGACCGACGTCACGCCATGCGTAAAGAAGACGAAAAAACATACGCCAGCATGCTGGGAGAACAGGATGTGAAGGAATACTTCGAGGCCTGTTACAACCAATTGTTACAGACGGAACAAAAGGAAGAGGAGCAGCAAAAGGCCATGAACGAGACCGAGAACCTGCTGACGACATTGATGGGCAAAAAAGAAGAATTGGAACAGCAAACAGCCAAATTGGATGCTGCGACCAATGACGAGCGCTCGAAACTGGATGTTTGGATGCGACAGTTCAATGCCAACCACCCCCCCGTTCAATATACCGAACTAGAACAGGTTTTTTCCTCGGACAAAGACTGGAACGCTATACGAGAAACAATACGTTCATTGCGCATCGAGGTTTTGATGGAACAGTCTCGTGTGGATACTTTGCGCAATGCAATCGTATCCTTGCAAGCTGAGGGCATGCGTCCATCGGACAACAGTGAAACTGATGTGATGGAATCTTTGATTCTGCAGAAAGAACAGTTGGAAAAACAGCGTCAGGCCATTATGATGCAAGTGGCAGAACAAAGCATTGCCCTGAAGAGGCACAACGAATGCCGCGAACGGCTGAAAGAAGAAGAGGAAAAGATGTATGCTATGACAGATAGCCGCTGATTCCTTAGCGGCTATCTGTCATAAACTTTACCTAACAATTGTCTGGGCGCGATCTGGACCAACAGATAGGATGGTAATGGGAGTCTCCAACTGTTGCTCCAAATATTTCACATAGTTGCGGAAAGCCTGGGGGAACTCTGCCTCGCTGGTCATCTTCGTCAATTCGGTCTGCCAACCAGGCAACTCTTCGTAAACGGCCTGCCAACCTTCCGTATCAAAGGGCATATCGGTGGTGCGCACTCCGTCTTTCTCGTATGCCACACAAACCTTGATGGTGGGGAAGGTATCCAATACGTCGCTCTTCATCATAATAAGTTGGGTTACACCATTTACCATGATGGCATAACGAAGAGCAACCAAATCTACCCATCCGCAACGACGGTTACGACCTGTAACGGCACCATACTCATGACCAATCTCGCGAATCTTGTCGCCAGTCTCGTCAAACAATTCTACAGGGAACGGACCAGAACCGACGCGGGTGCTGTAAGCCTTGAAGATACCAAACACCTCACCGATGCTGTTGGGAGCAACACCCAATCCTGTGCAGACACCACCACATACAGTGCTGGACGAACTTACGAAAGGATATGTACCGTGGTCTATGTCAAGCATTGTACCCTGGGCACCCTCTGCCAACACGCTCTTGCCCTCGCGCAATGCCTTGTTGATTTCTATCTCAGTGTCCGTAAGTGGGAAGGAACGCATATATTCCACACCTTCCATCCACAACTTTTCTTCGTTTGTGATGTCGTAGTCGGTGTAGTTCAGATTACGCAGGATTTCCTCGTGACGGGCCTTCAGGGTTTTGTACTTGGTCTCGAAACCATCCAGGATGTCTCCCACGCGCAATCCGGTTCGACTAGCCTTCTCGCTATATGTGGGACCAATACCCTTGCCCGTAGTTCCAACCTTATTCTTTCCTTTGGCTGCCTCATAGGCACGGTCCAGCACACGATGGGTGGGAAGAATCAGATGGGCACGTTTACTGATGTGCAGGCGACTGCGTAAATCATAACCGGCAGCCTCCAATTCGCGAGCCTCAGCCATAAACAGGTCGGGGGCAATGACACACCCATTACCAATGATGTTTACCTTATCCTCGGCAAAAATGCCGGAAGGGATGGAACGTAGAACAAACTTCTTACCCTCAAAGATGATGGTATGACCTGCATTGGGACCACCGGCAAAACGGGCCACAATGTCGTACTTCGGGGTAAAGACATCTACGACCTTACCCTTTCCTTCGTCTCCGAAAACGATACCCAGCAGGGCATCAACTTTTCCTTTACTCATAGGATTATCTATCTTTAGTTTTATGATTTGTTTCGTAATGGGCCATTGCATTAGCTATAGCCTTGCGCAGATGCAGGTTGCCACTCTGTCCCAATGATGCGGCCTGGTCCAGGAATTCCTGTTCGCTGCGTTCGTTCATCTGGCCCCCCTGCATAAGTAAACGACTGATGAGCAGGAAACCACACAATTGCAGAATTTCGTTATTGCTAGCCATCCACTCGAATGCCTTTTCCGAAGCATACGGTAGGCGCGAGAACAGGTACAGCACGGTGGTCTGTGCAATCTCGGCATTGGGAATTTGCTCTACCCAGATATCTGCCACATCGGGTAGGAAACGCTCCACAGGCATCAGCATTGCTGCCAGAATCTTGCTCTCTCGCACATTCTCGTGCCACAGTTGCTGGGCCAGTTCGTGGTTAGGTTCAAACTCGCTGGCTATCATTTGCAAGCGAGGCAGTTCGATGCCGAAGTTTACATGATACTGCAGTCCGCCCTCGCGCATCTGCTGAGAAGCAACACCATTCATATTGGCCCGCAGTTCTTTTTTTATTTCCTGTATCGTCGTCTCTACGTTCATCTTTTATTTCGAAATGTCGTTATAACGCTATTCCGATACAACGTCAGGGTTTTCTTTTCCATACCTTAGCATCTGCTCGTCATACTTTTCTCCGTATTCAATCTCCACATCCACAATCTCACCATTTTTGTTACGTACCGCATGATATCGTGGATTTATGAAACCCTTGTAGGGAGCCAGATCAAGGGCACGATAGCGGCGCAACATTTCCTCGTGCAACGCAGCATCCACCTTCACACCATAGTTTTCGACAAGGTCGCGGGCTGCTTCATAGTCACCTTCACTCTTTATGCGCTGCACCTCGGCCAACAATCTGCCGACCACAGGTCGCAACGCCGCATAGTCGGATATTACGAGGTATGATTTCTCCCCTTTTTCCACCTCCATCGCACCATTGCTATGCTCCATCACCCAACGGGCTATGAGGGCACGGTTGCGCATATGTGCCTCTTCAATCTGTCTGCCTGGTTCTATGCGCACAAGTTGGGTCAGCAATCCATTCATCATATAGCTGTAATACTGACTTTTATAAGCCTCCATATTGGGTACCAGTCGCAGTTCCGCCATCTTCGGGTCGGCTATATAATAGAGCGCAAACAAGTCGGCACGCGCTTCTTCTATAGTGCTGCCATACGCCTTCAGGGCATCGGGATCAACACCTGGCAACAACTTTCCGCTACCGTGTCCCAAACATTCGTGCAAATCGGTATGTAAATCGTCGAGAGCCTCATCGTATTTATCCAGCAATTGAAGCGTTTCCACATCCGCTACAAACTCCTGACGGAAACCATTTCCCTTTGCCGCCTCAGCATAGGCATGGGTCAGGTTACCAATCGTCACACTCTTGCTGCCATGTTCCTGACGCACCCAATTGCTGTTGGGAAGATTAATGCCGATGGCACTGGCTGGATACAGGTCACCACCCAGAATTGCAGCTTCTACCACCTTTGCCGTAATACCACAGCATATCTCCTTCTTGAAACGCGGGTCAACAGGACTATGGTCTTCGAACCACTGCGCATTATCGCTGAGTTGCTGGGTTCGCCACGTTGCTTTGTGGTCCTTCAGGTTTACATAACCTTCCCATGAAGCCTTTAGGCCCAACGGGTCGCCATACACCTCCGTAAAGCCGTTGGTAAAGTCCACCTCGCTGGCAGTTTCCATTACCCACTGGATAGTGTATTGGTCAAATGTCGACAAATCGCCTGTCTGGTAGAAATCTATCAGAGTATCTATCACCGCTTGCTGGGCATCGTTCTCTGCTACCTCTCTGGCCTGTCGAAGCCAATAGATAATGCGGTCTATCTGCTTCCCGTACATTCCCCCGCTCTTCCATACGCGTTCCACCAACTGCCCCTTCTCATCATGCTCCAAACGGCTGTTCATTCCGTACATCACGGGATGGGGATTGTCCGTTTGTTTCATAGCATTGTAGAATTGTTCAGCCTCGTTCTGACGGATATCCGGCGCGTAATAATTCATAGCCGAAGTCTGCAAAAGGTCCTCTCCGTCTTCCTGGCTCTCACGTTTCGGCAAGACGTCTGGATTGAAGATAACCTCCATCAGTTCTTCGTCGATAGGATAGCCTATCTCACGCAGTTTACCCTCCAGGAACTCACGACTGAACCCCGGCTGGAACTTATCCATCGAATAGTGATGGTGAATGCCGTTGGCAAACCACACCCTCTTCAAATACGTTTCAAACGCCTCCCACTCCCCTTCATTTTTAACTTTCCATTTCCCATTTTTCATTTCGACATACACAGCTTCAAGTATACGTCGAATGGGTAGGTTGTATCGACAGTTCTGATCCCACAGAATATCGCGTCCAGCCAAAGCTGCCTCGCTCAGATAATACACAAGAATCCGCTGTCGGGGCGTCAACGCCTCGAATCCCGGCACCTGGTATCTGAGCATTTGGATGTCGGCAAATCTTATATCGTTGTACTGAAAGTCAGTCACTTACTTCTACTTTTTACTTTTGGTTTTCATGTTGCGCTGCCGATAATCCTTCGGAGTCATACCCTTGACGCGATAGAATGCAGCATAGAACGACTGACGGTTGGAAAAGCCCACCATCGAAGAGATATCCTCGACGGTGCAATCAGCATACCGTTGGTCTATCAGCAAGTACAGGGCATCGCGAATACGCAATTCATTTACCAACGAGGAATAGTTCTGTTGGAATCGCAGGTTTATTACCGCACTAATGTAACGAGTATTCGTTCCCAGATCTGTGGCAAGTTGCTTTGCCGAATACTCGTTATCTCGATACTTCTTCTCCAACACAAGTTTCTGCTGGATTTTCTCATATAACTCGTCTACGAGTTCGGGGCGCAGCATCATTCTGTAGGATGCATCTTTCTCCTTTTTGACAACGATATTGTACTTCGACATAGCAATATAGGTTTAGACCGTACAAATGTAAACATTTTTTTCGATAAAAACAAATAAAAATGGCATCACTTCAACAGCGATGCCATTTCCTTTGGGTCTGCGCCATATTTGACAGCAAGTTGCGTATCCTGTCGGGCCAGCTTTTTCTTTCTCATTTCCAGATGTAGCGTAGCTCGCGATACATAGAAATCTGCATTCGTCGGCTCCATCTCCACCGCTCGGTTCAAATCGGCCAGAGCCAACTCGTATTGTTTGCGTTTCTGTTCCATTCCGCCCCGTATGGCATACAACGTAGCATGGTTGGGATAAACCAGTATCAATCCGTTTATCTGTTCCATAGCCTCTCGGGGACGTCCGTCGCGGTCGTTCAACAAGACCAGTCCGATATATGCCTTTTCGTTCAGCGGGTCCATTTTAATAATGAAGTCATAGTCGGCTCGTGCCTTTTTATTGTCGTGCATTACCGAATAGATGTGGGCCCTCATGAGTCGTGCCTCCATGTTTTCCGGTTGTTCGTCCAATACGTCTGAATAGTCGTTCAGTGCTCTGCCGTTGTTCCCCATGCGATAATACAGCGCAGCACGATCCAACCTCATTTCGTTGCTCTTCGGGTTCAAACTCAAGCCGGCAGTATAGCTCTCCAATGCCTCTTTGAGCATTTCCTGCCGTTCCTGGATTCGTCCGATGTACCTGAACAACATGTAGTTAGAACGATGAGTCGGGTCCAATTGCATTGCCTCGCGGAAATGAGATTCTGCCACCGTCAGACTATCTTTCATCAAAGCCTCCAACCCCAACTTCACATAGGTTGTATATAAGGAATCGCCTTCCTCCCCTGCCCCCATGATGGGGAGAGAGAAGAACATCATTATTATGGCAATTCGGATATATCTCATTAGTCAAAAGTCCCTCCCACGGGGGAGGAATTTAGTTTAGGGAGAGGGTCTTCACTTCCGCTTGATATACTCCACAATCCACTGCCCCACTTCGCGAGTTCCGTACTTGGCACCACCCTCGACTTGAATCTCCGGGGTGCGTACGTTCTGATCCAACGAAGCATTCACAGCCTCACGGATGAGAGCACCTTCCTGCTTTAGGTCGAAGTATTCGTACAGCATGGCTACGGACAGGATTTGTGCCAAGGGATTGGCAATGTTCAGTCCCTTGCCCTGAGGCCAACTGCCATGAATGGGCTCGAACACGGGAGTATGTTCACCTGTAGAGGCACTAGGCAGCAAACCCATGGAACCAGTAATACAAGACCCCTCGTCAGTCAGGATGTCGCCAAAGGTGTTTTCCGTCACCATCACATCAAAGAAACGGGGCTCCTGAATCATGCGCATAGCGGCATTATCGACATACATGAAGTCCGTGGTCACATCGGGATACTCTGTCATCACCTCCTGGGCCACATGGCGCCACAAGCGGCTGCTGGCCAACACGTTGGCTTTGTCTACAACGGTCAGATGCTTTCTGCGCTGACGGGCATACTGATAAGCCACACGCAAGATGCGCTCCACCTCGGGACGACTATAGAAATTCGTATCGTAGGCCTCTTCCGTGCCTTCTTTCTTCTCGCCGAAATACATACCACCCGTCAGTTCACGGATGCAGATAAAGTCGGCACCACGCACCAGTTCGTCTTTCAGGGGCGATTTGTGCACCAGGCAGTCGAAAGTGGTAACGGGACGGATATTGGCAAACAGTCCCAACTTCTTACGCATAGCCAGCAGACCCTGTTCAGGACGCACTTTGGCCGTCGGGTCGTTGTCGAACTTGGGGTCGCCCACACTGGCAAACAGCACAGCATCGGCATCCATACAGGTCTGGAAAGTCTCTTCAGGGAAGGGATCGCCCACCTCATCGATAGCATGTGCTCCACACAGGGCTTCCTTGTACGACACTTCGTGTCCGAACTTCTCAGCAACAGCCGACATCACGGCTACGCCTTGCTCCATAATCTCGGGGCCGATACCGTCACCGGCCAATACTGCAATCTTCAGTTTCATATACTTATTTATAATTATCTTCAATAATATTCAGCAACTTGATGGTGGCCTTGATGGCAGCCTCTGTCTGGTCGGCATCCAGGGCATGCGTACGATAGGTCTTCCCTTCGAACTGCCATTCGATGATGGTCTGCACCAAGGCATCGGTACGTCCACCTGGCGGAATCGACACATTATAGTTCGACAGCCAGGGGAACTGACGACCCAACTTGTCGCGATAGATGTGGCGAATGCAACGCACGAAGGCATCGTACTGTCCGTCGCCCGTTGCCGTTTCCTCGTAAATCGTGCCGTTCACATTCAGTTTCACACTGGCGATTGGGCGCAGTCCATACGAGGTGTTCACCATATAGCTGTCCAACGTCACCCGTTCGTCGATGGTGGCATGCTTCAGCACATCGCTCACGATATAGGGCAGGTCTTCCTGTGTCACCAGTTCCTTTTTGTCACCCAGTTCAATGATACGTTCCGTTACACGCTTCGTCTGCTCGGGTGTCAGCTCCAGTCCCAGTTCCTCCAGATTCTTAAGGATGTTGGCCTTGCCCGAGTTCTTTCCCAGAGCATATTCACGTTTACGTCCGAATCGTTCGGGAATCAGGTCATTCTGGTACAGACGGCCCTTATTGTCGCCATCGGCATGCACCCCTGCCACCTGCGTAAACACGTTACTACCCGTAATGGGTTGATTGGGGGGAATGGCAATGCCCGAATAGTTCTCCACCAGTCGGCTTACCTCGTTCAAACGACTTTCATCGATATTCGTCGAAGCATGGAACTGATCCTTCAATATGGCCTGTACCGAAGCCAACGGAGCATTTCCGGCCCTTTCGCCCAGTCCGTTCACACAGGTGTGGATTCCCTGACAGCCTGCCAACACAGCAGCCAAGACATTCGAGATGGCCAGGTCGTAGTCATTGTGGGCATGGAAGTCGAAATGCAGCGTAGGATAACGCTTGCGCATCTGACGGACATAGTTCACCAGGTCTATGGGATTCAGGATACCCAACGTATCAGGCAGCATGAATCGCTGTATGGCGCTGCCTTTCAGGGCATCCACCAGTCCGAAGACATAGTCGGGCGACGACTTCATGCCGTTGCTCCAGTCCTCCAGATACACGTTAACACCGATGCCTTGTGATTCGGCATAGGCAACCACAGCCCTGATGTCCGCAACATGTTCCTCCAGCGTCTTCTTCAGCTGTTCCTCACAATGGCGACGCGAACCCTTGCACAGCAGGTTGATGTGACAACAACCCGCATCGCGAATCCAGTCCACCGAAGTGTGGCCATCCACAAATCCCAGCACCTCTACCCTGTCCAGAAAACCATTCTGACTGGCCCAGCGGCAGATGTTGCCGACAGCTTCTTTCTCGCCATCGCTGACACGAGCCGAAGCCACCTCTATGCGGTCGACCTTCAGATCCTGCAACAGGGCACGAGCCACCATCAGTTTCTCGTGGGGCATGAAGCTTACGCCGCTGGTCTGTTCACCATCGCGCAGCGTGGTGTCCATTATCTCTATCTGCGTTCCCATTCTTCTATTTTGTCCTTGTTTTCCAACAGGAAGTCTATATCGTCGAGAGCGTTCATCAAACAATATTTCTTATAGCCGTTCAGTTCGAAATGCTCGCTCCGACCTGTCGTCAGGTTGGTCACCGTCTGATTGGGCACATCCACTTTCACCTGTGCCTCGGGATTGGCTGCAATGGTTTCGAACAGTTCCTGCTGCATCTGCTTGCTCACGATAACGGGCAGCACAAAGTTATTCAGCAGGTTATTGCGATGGATGTCGGCAAAGCTCGACGAGATAACCACCCGCACTCCATATCCGGCAATGGCCCATGCTGCATGTTCACGACTGCTACCGCTACCCCAGTTCTCGCCACCCACAATGATTTCGTGAACGCCCTTGTGGGGAGCCTCAGAGAACTCGGGTTTGTTCATCACGAAGTCCGCGATGGGTTGGTCGTTGGCATCGTAGCGCAAGTCATGCATGAAGGCATCGCCATAGAACTTCGGGTCGCGGGTTGTGAAAGCCAGATAACGGGCAGGAATAATATTGTCCGTATTGTTATTGTCTATTGCTATAGGTATGCAACTCGACTGTATGATATCAAATTTCTGTTTCATAGCATTGTTCTTGGGTCTGTGATTTTTCCTGTGAGAGCTGAAGCGGCAACGGTGAGCGGGCTGGCCAGGATGGTGCGGGCACCAGGTCCCTGACGACCCACGAAGTTGCGGTTCGAAGTCGAGATGGCCAGTTTACCTGCTGGAACTTTGTCGGGGTTCATCGCCAGACAGGCCGAGCACGATGGGAGTCGCAGTTCGAAGCCTGCCTCCTCCAAAACCTTGTCAATACCCTCGTCGATAATCTGCTGACGTACCAACCAGCTACCGGGCACCAGCCAAGCAACCACGTTGGGCGCCTTCTTCTTACCCTTCACCACAGAAGCAAAGGCACGGAAGTCTTCGATTCTGCCATTGGTGCAGGCACCCAGGAACACATAGTCAACAGGCGTGCCTTCCAGTTTCTGTCCGGGTTTGAACTGCATATAGTCGAGTTGTGTCATCAACTGCGTGCGAGCGGCCTCATCCAGTCCATCCAACGTGGGGATGGTTCCGTCGATGGCAATACCAGCACCCGGGTTTGTTCCGTAGGTGATGCGTGGAGCAATGTCCTCGGCATGATAGGTAACCTCTTTGTCGAACACGGCATCGTCGTCGCTCTTGAGTTTCTTCCACTCCTCCACAGCATGATCCCAATCGGCACCCTTGGGGGCATATTCGCGACCCTTCAGGTAAGCAAATGTCGTCTCGTCGGGAGCAATCAGGCCTGCACGCGAGCCCATCTCGATAGACAGGTTCGACAGCGTCAGTCGACCTTCCATACTCATATTGCGAACCACCTCGCCGGCATATTCCACAGCATAACCTGTAGCACCGCTGGTGGTCATCTGTGCCATAATATACAGCGCCACATCCTTGGCCGTTGTACCCTTGGGCAGCGTACCTTCGATGTTGATGCGCATAGTCTTGGGCTTCGACTGCAGAATACATTGCGAAGCCAGCACCTGAGCCACCTCGCTGGTACCAATACCCATAGCGATAGCACCCACAGCTCCATGTGTCGAGGTATGCGAATCGCCGCAAACGATGGTCATTCCGGGCAGCGAAAGACCCTTCTCTGGGCCCACCACATGGATGATACCGTTGTCCTTCGTGCCCATAGTGAAGTGGCGGATGCCAAACTCCTCACAGTTCGCCTTCAGCGTCTCCACCTGCTTCCGTCCAACAGGGTCGTTTATGCACTCTTGCTGGTCGCTGGGGGTGTTGTGGTCCGGCATCGCGAAAATCTGCTGAGGGCGGAACACCTTCAATCCCTTCTCCCTCAGGGTGTCGAATGCCTGTGGGCTTGTCACCTCGTGGGCATACAGCCTATCGATGTACAACTGCGTCGGTCCGTCTGGAACTTCATATATAACATGAGAATCCCAAATTTTATCAAATAAAGTCTTCATCCTATTTGAATTTATTTATACAATCAATATATGCCTCGACGGAGGCGGTAACGATGTCGGTGTTGGCTCCAAAGCCGTAGTAGATGTGCCCATCGTACTCCACCTGCATGTGCACCTTTCCCACATCGTCCGACCCCTTGCTGATGGCCTGGATGGTGAACTCGCGCAGCGTCATCTGGCGACGGATAATCACCTTCAGCGCCTTGATGGCAGCATCCACAGGACCGTTTCCGCTGGCCGATGCCTCGAACCGTTCGCCGCTGATGTTCAGCCCGATAGCTGCCACGCTGCGTACACCCATACCTGTGGTCACCTGCAGGTAATCCAGCTTTATGGCGTGCGAAGCCGTGCGGTCGGCACCTGCAAGGACGAGGATATCGTCGTCCGTCACCTCCTTCTTCTTATCAGCCAACTTCAGGAATGCCTCGTAGATGTTATCCAACCGTTCGCCATCCACCTCTATGCCGTTCACATGCAGACGGTGCTTCAGTGCAGCACGTCCGCTGCGGGCCGTCAGCACGATGGCGTTATCGTCTATTCCCACATCCTTGGGGTTCATGATTTCGTAGGTCGATGCATCCTTCAGCACACCGTCCTGGTGAATGCCGCTCGAGTGGGCAAAGGCATTGCGACCCACGATGGCCTTATTGGGCTGCACAGGCATATTCATCAAACTCGACACCATGCGGCTGATGGGGAATATCTTCGTGGTATTGATGTTCGTATCCACATTCAGGTAGGGATGTGTCTTCAGGGCCATCACCACCTCTTCCAAGCTGGTGTTTCCGGCTCGTTCGCCAATGCCGTTTATGGTCACCTCCACCTGTCGCGCACCATTCAGCACACCAGCCAGAGTGTTCGCTGTGGCCATACCCAGGTCGTTGTGGCAGTGGGTCGAGAGGATTGCCTTTCCTGCCGACAGTCCATCCACATGCTCCATCAGATACTTTATCTTGTCGCCAAATTCGTTGGGCAGACGGAAACCTGTGGTATCAGGGATGTTCACCACTGTGGCACCAGCCTTCACTACGGCCTCCACCACACGGGCCAGATACTCGTTGTCCGTGCGACCGGCATCTTCGGCATAGAACTCCACATCCTCCACATAGCGCTTGGCATACTTCACGGCAGCCACAGCACGTTCTATGATTTCCTCGGGAGTCGAATTAAACTTGTACCGGATGTGGCTCTCGCTGGTTCCGATACCCGTATGTATGCGTTTGTGCTTGGCATACTGCAGCGCCTCGGCAGCCACATCGATATCTTTTTCCACAGCACGTGTCAGGGCACATATCGTGGGCCACGTTACGGCCTTCGATATCTCCACCACACTGTTAAAGTCGCCCGGACTCGAGATGGGGAAACCCGCCTCTATAACGTCCACGCCCAACAACTCCAGCTGTCGGGCTACCTGTATCTTCTCCACGGTGTTCAGCTGACAGCCAGGCACTTGCTCGCCGTCGCGCAACGTCGTATCGAATATAAACAATCTTTCGCTCATTCTTTTACCTTAAAAAAAATTCGGGCGCACAAAGATACGACATTATTTTATAATGTCCAAATAATGAGTTCAAAATCCCCACTACTTATTGCCAAAGCATAAGAAAAGGGCTAACGACAAACGGCTAAAGGCTAACGACGAAGGGGGAATCAATAATCGTCAACTATTTCGTATAATCGAAATCCTGTTGTTCCCAAGCGTCCCAATCCGTTTCAGAAAGGTATTTGGATATCTGCTCGCGAAGAGGTCGAAGGTCTTGTTGGATAACATTCCACACATCCAATGCATTAACCTGATAATAGCCGTGTACAAGATGATGCCTCATGTTCGCAATAATCTCCCAGTCGGTATCTGTATACTTTTCCTTAAAGACCTTACTTAATTTATAAGAAGCCTCTCCGATAATCATCGTATAATAAACGATGCCACCAAAGAGTATTTTATCGGCTGTCAAATCGTCGTACGACATCTTTTCGGTACGCTCCAAAATCGTATCGATTGCATCCTGAATATGCAACAGGCGTCCCCTGTCCCTAAGAGGCTCTCTCATAAATCAACTCTTTATCGTGATTAACATATTTCTCGACCCATGGGAACAGGGTTTCCTCATCAACCAAATCCACTTCTCTGCCTAAAATTCTCTCCAAATCGAGATGCATTCCTGAAATCTTGAAAAGGCCGATGGGCTGTGTACGGTCGTACATAACCAGAATATCGATGTCGCTGTCGGGCGTTTCCTCGCCGCGAGCATAGGAGCCAAAGAGCCATGCCTTCACGACGGGTTGAGTCTTGAAGTATTCGGCAACGGTTTTCTTTATGGTATTTGTACTCATCTTTAGTCTCCTCGCTGCAAAGTTAATACATTTGCAAATATACACCAAGCCCTCAAACAAAAAAGTTAAGTAAACACACAAAAAAGCTCCCGGACCGGACGGGTCGGGGAGCTTTGCAGTATGCTGCGTCAGCAGGGGATTCAATAATCGTGCGTCAGCAGGGGGGGAATCAATAATCGTCATCGTAATCTTCGTCGCTGGAACCCCAAATGTCCCAGTCGTTGTAGCCCTTGATGCCAACGCCAACGCCACCACCGTATTCGCCTCCATTTCCAGGGCTATTGTCAATTCCGCCCAAATTTCCGCTCAAACCGAGCAGATGATTTTCCAGTTGAACTTGCGTTACACTAACTGTGGGAATAATATATGTCTTTTTCATGATTCTATTCTCCTTTCTTCAATTATTTCAAAACTACCTTCTTACCATTCACGATGTATACACCCTTCTTGGCCTTCTGTACTTTCTGGCCAGCAAGTGTGTAGATGTCGCCAGTCTGCACATTTACGTTTCCATCAACCAGGTTGATAATACCCGTTTCCTCATCATCAATGCTGAAGCCTGCGGCCTTAACCCCTGCACCACCTGTTGGACGGAAGAATGCACGAGTTCCCTTCATCGTTGGCAACATAGCACCTACAGAATAAAGGTTGTTGTCGCTACCAATGAAGTAGTCACCTGCTGCCAACTCCGTCGAAGCATTATACGAACCTGTGAAACTATAACTTGCACCTGCAGGAGTAAACGAAGGTGTACCAGATACAATGGTACGACCAGAAATATCATACGGACCACTTTCACTGACACCATAAATCAATACGGGTTGGTTTGCAACAATGCTGGCACTCTCGGTTGAGAACAGCAATTGGTCGTTGCCTGAACCTAAAGTTGTTGTACCTGTATAATTGGCAATCGTGATATCGTTTCCGAAAACAGCCTTTGCTTCCTCAAGAGTCATATTAAATGGTAGAACCAGCGTATTCCAAGCGCTAGCATTGAAGCTACGGGTAAGGGTTACATCTCCAGTTATTGGGGCAGGAGCAGAAGTTGCATCTTCGCTTATGATATAAATGTAGCGAGTCAGAGTGAAGTTCTGGAAGCCGAACCATTCGCCATTAGAGAAACGGCTGGGCTGATGGATTCCATAGGTAAAATTACCTCCTGTATGATAAACATAGAGTTCTGTGAGATAACTACTTGCAGTAGCAGCAGCACCAGAGGTTGCATCATCAGGATAATAACCAGCAGCATCACTTTGATTTCGACCACTCCATTCTACTGCTGCAGGGAAGTCCTTCAGCGAATACAGCTGGGTCTTAGCAGAGCCACCATAAAGATAGGTGTTACCACGCGCACCTTCGGCAGCAGTTGCGCTACCATTCAGGCGATAGTATGCATTTACGGTAAGTTTGTAGAGACCAGCGGGCAGAGCTGATATGGTATTGGTATATGGATTCATACCATTTCCTGCCCATTCATCACCTGCAGAAGCATTGCCATCCCATTTCTCGGTAAAGCTTACAGAAGGTACTGAAACAGCATCGGTATTGCAGTTCGCACCTAGCCATGTAGCTAATGCAGCCTTTGTGGTTATGCCAGTAATACCATAGTCAGTAGCAGCAGTAGCAGCCTGAAAATCTTTCAGAGCTTCCATATATGTATTGTGGTCGCCGAGTGCCTCAAATACCCATACGCAATTCTGATTATTAGTTATAACATTGTTGAAACCGTCAATACCCACCTTTTCTCCATTATGACCTCTGCTATTTGCATTGATGATATAGCAACCACCAGCAGTAGCCTGAATATTCCAATTATTGTCGCTACCATTATTGTCAGTATAAATTGTTCCATTATTAGCATCGAATAAATACTGATTACTGTCAACATACTTTATCTGAGTCACGCCAGATGCGTTGGTTGATACGGTTACGGGCAATCCAAATTCATCAACAATAGCACGAGTGTTATAGTTTCCACCACGACTCAAATAAGAGCCAGTAGAAGTGCGAACGAAATACGTTCCATCGAACACAGCAGGTGTGTGAATGGTAATATCAATAGCAGCGTTCATGCTCTCGCCTGCATAACCATATACATTAGCAGGAATGACAATATTGTAATCTGTATTGGCAGTAAGTGAGCCTAAATCGAGGCTGAAACCATTTGTTACAGCAGAAAGATCGGCCTCATTGCCATTGACCGTACCTTTAGAAGAAGCGACGAGGGCTGCAGAAGCACCAGGATCATTGGTAGCTGCACCAAGGAACGTAATAGTGAAGGTGCTACTCTGTGTATAGCCACCATCAGCAGTACTAAATGTGGGTGAACCTATTGCGTAAGAGTATGCACCTACGGTTACCTCAAGGCTCTGGGCTGTAGAAGACTTAACAAAGTAGCGGCCTGCAGTCAGTGTTTCGTTTTCTGCCTTCGAGAATTTGTCAGTTACATCACCCTCATTCTCAATCAGGATAGTACCGTCTGTAGTATAAACAATATTTGAAAGAGTTGTGGCCGTGAGATTATAAAGGCCACCTACAGGAATATCAAAGTAATACCACTTACCTGCAGCCATTGCAGTTTCAGTATCCATTGATATCTCCGTTGCCTCACCACCTACGGTAGGACCATAGTAGTATAGCTCAAAATTATCCCATACACACCAGTTGCTTGCGCTAGTACTCTTGGCACCTACTGTCAGTGTATTATTAGTTACATAGGCAGTAATCCAATCAGTATAATAATTGCCAAGAGAGAACTGAGTGGACATTCCGCTCATACTATTCTCACCATTAGCCATAGAATTGAATGCTGCTGTTTCATCACCTGCATATACCACAGCAACTGGTGATCCCTGTTCTGCTGCCTGAGCACGCAACTTATACATACCATTGGGAATGGTGAGTTCTTGGCTTAACGTGAAAGTCGCATGCCAGGATTCTGCACAGAAATTATCGTTATTACCACCCTTTAGATTATAATTGCTGGCAGTAATCGACCATGGATACGATTCACACGCAGTCAATGTCCTCGTACCTTGATTATAAACAGAAGCTAAATAATTACGTCTGAAATTTTGGTCACTAATATAGAACGTTGCATCCTTATGACTAGATGAGGTCGCATTGCCAAGAGCACTTTCAAGATTGGACTTGCTGACAAAATACCATTGTGCATGCGTATCATCAGCATTGGCTGCTGAGTTATCTACGATACCAGAACTTAATGCAGTTACATATTCTGAGCTGGCTGCTGTAGAAATACTATATTTACCACTACCTAACGATGCGATATATAGATTTGTTGAGTTACCATCCACATATGTGCCGTTAAAATAGCACTTGTTTGTTCCTGTATTTTCCTGGAAATGTGAATTGAGGGTATAAACGCCCTCACCTACAGTTACAGTAAAAGGAGTTCCGTGAGTTTCCAAAGATGCTTGAGTACCCCAACTATTAGCTCCAGTGAGGAATAAACCCGTAGCAGCATTCACAATGTAAAAATCACCTGCAGCAACTTCGCTATAAGATGAAGGAGCAGCTACATAAGGTTTAAATGTGATTTTTATATTATCTACACCAGCCTTGTGACCACCTGCACCTTTATTGGTAAACTTTACGCCGACCTTGAGATCTGTATTGGCTGCTAATTCAAGCGTGAAACTACGTTTTTCCCATGTTCCAGCATTGGCATTGCTAACTTTTGTTTCTCCAGCATACAGTTCAACATTAATTTTTGAACCGTTCTCACGAATCATATCAGCAGAGAACGTGTAGAAACCTGCTTCTGTGACTCGAATATTCTGAGATAAATCAACATATTCTGTAGGTTGTTCATTCCTAAATCGGACCATGTACTTGTTGTTTCCCTCAGGGACAGCATAATTATCAGTGAAGTTTGAGGCCATTGCATCAGAGCTACTAACAACAGTCATGTTCCACTCAGAAACATTTATGTATTCTACTGTCCAACCGTTAGGTTGATAAACATAACGACCATCATTTTTGATTTCGTAAAATTGAGAATAAGAGCCAGAGAAGTCCGCATTTGTGATGTACGTTGAAGTGACATCTGTTTGTGCCCAGGCACTAAGGGTGAGAAATGCCCCCCCCAGAAGTGCTAATAGTCTTCTTTTCATTTTCATGATAAAAAATTTAAGTTTATAATATTATTTGTGTTTACACATGGTTGTTTGGGCGCAGAACGAGCCTGAGCCGCCACAAATATACGGATTAATACTGAACGGCACAAATTTTCGGCTGTTTTTTCTGTTTTTTGTAAAAACTAACGGCTAAAGGCGAATGGCAAAAGGCAAAAGGGTTTCCAATGGAGCGATGCGACGCTGGGGCGGAGGGATAGCAACCTTACTGCGATAGGATAGTAACGCTTCGCTTGACACACAATTGTGTGACAAGGGAAGGGATAGTAATCCTAGGCAGGGAGGAATAGTAACGCTAGGCTTGTCACACAACTGTGTGTCAAGAGACGCGACGCATCGTTACCGACGGAGCGTTGCAACGCTAAGCGGGTAGCGTTGGGACGCTAGACGGGTAGCGTTGGGATGCTACCTCGCGCTGTGGGAAGGATGAAAGGGGATGGATTTGGTATAGCCTATGCCCGTAATATGGCATATCAAACGTCCTTCCTGATTCGTTACACGTACTTCTACGGATGGAATCTTGGGATGATTCGATATGCTGACAGCCTCAGCACGAAGCAAATCGCCTTCTTTGGCACTCGACACAAAAATAATGCTGTTGTTGATGCCGAAGGTGAGTTGTCCCCTGCTGTTCAACAGAGCAGCCATAGCCAAATCTGCCAGTGTGAACAAAGCTCCTCCCTGACAGACTTGTCCGCCATTCAGGTGTTCCGCTGTTACCACCATCTCTGCAACAGCATGTTCTTCATCGACCTCTGTCAGTTTGCAACCCGCATTGGCTGCAAAGCGATCGGTGCGATTCAGTATTTCCGCTATATCCATTGTCGTATCAGGCATCGGGATTGAGGATTTGCTGGACGGAGGCATCGGCGGCAGTAAGGCGCTGGCGGCAGTACTGAATAAGCTGCTGGGCCTGGCGCAGACGGTCGGCCATAGCGTCGATGGGCACTTCGCCCCGTTCCATTTGCTGGGCCAGTGTCTCGAGCTGTGCCATAGCCTGTTCGTAGGTCAGTTGTTGTTCCATTGTATTTCAGTTTGTTGTGTTACTACGGAGATGAGTGTGCCCTTGGCCAGACGGGTGACAAGGGTTTGTCCGGCACGTACCTGCGAGGCATCGCGCAACAGTTTTCCGTCAGCCAGAGTCATGGAGTATCCACGCTGTAGCAGCAGGGCCGGATCGAGGCTCTGCAGGCGCTGCTCCATGAGTTGAAGGCGATGCTGTTCGCGCAACTGTCGTTCGCGGTGAGCCGTCTGCATGCGGGACAAGAGTGTTTCGATGCGATGTTCCTGTCGCTGGCGGACAGTCTGGAAGGCCAAAGGCAGGACGCTAGCCAGACGAACGAGGCGTTGCAGTTCGCGTGCCAAGCGCTCCGTTACGCTGCGGGTGATGCGCTGGCTGAGTTCGTCGATATGAGCTGCGGTGGTGGCCAGATGGTCGATGAGGAAGGCTGCTACGGCAGTGGGTGTCTTCAGATGGGTATGAGCCACATAGTCGAGCACCGTTTCGTCGCGTTCATGACCGATACCGGTAATGACGGGCAGCGGCATCTGTGCGATGCAGGCAGCCAAAGGATAGGAATCGAAATCGCTGAGGTCACTGGTGGCTCCCCCACCCCGGATGATGACTACGGCATCCCACTGGTCAGACTCGGCAGCAATCTGTTCCAGGGCCGCAATGATGGTTTCGGGCACGCGGCTGCCCTGCATGACAGCGGGGAACAGCTGTAGGTGGAACCAGAAGCCGAGCTCGTTGTTCTGGACCTGATTGCAGAAATCGCCATAACCGGCTGCCGTAGCGCTGCTGATGACGGCGATGCGCTGAGTGAGCAACGGAAGGGTAAGTGTCTGATTGTCGTGCAGGATGCCGTCCTTCTCCAACTGTCGCAGTATCTCCTGACGACGACGAGCCATATCGCCCAGCGTGTAGGAGGGGTCTATGTTGGTAATCGTAAGGCTGTAGCCGTATTGCTGGTGGAAACTGACGGTAACCTCCACCATCACCGTCAGCCCGGCCCTGAGGGTCTCGCCTGTGGCTTCCTGGAACTTCTGTGCCAACTGGCGGAAGGTGTTGGCCCAGCAGGTGATGCGGGCCTTGGCCATGATGGCACCCGACTGCTCGTCCTTCTGCACCATCTCGCCATAGAAATGTCCGTTGTATCCTGGTCTGCCCTCGCTGATTTCGCCCTGCACCCAATAGCGACCCGGAAGCCCCTGTTCCAGGGTTTCCTTGACCAATGTGTTCAACTGAAAGAGTGTTATGGGTTGCATACCAGCGATAGTTACGGGTTAATGTCCGGCACTCTGTATCATCCTCGCATTGGGCTCAGGTATGGGCACATAGCGGAAATAATGGTAATAGGTGCCAGGCAGACATTCCTCGTCTGGAACCTGCCCCTGGGTCTGCAGCAAGCGGTAGGCCTGGGCATAGGCGGCAGGCAGCGGATTGGGCAGCAGGTCGGGGAAGCCATGAACGACGGCGTTAAAATGCGGCAGATTCTTCTGGAGCAGCAGTCCACACAACAGGAAGTCGTAAACACGCCGACGATTGCATCGGGTGTTCTGCAACAGGCGCACCATCTCGGAATTGAAGGGATAGCCGCCCACGAAATTATCGGCACGCAGGGGAGTTTCGAACTTCACTTCCGTCCGCTGACGGGCCATGCGTTCGCGCTGCTCCCGGACAAAGCGACCATAGAAGGGCGCATGGTCGAGGATGGTCAGAAACTTCTCGGCCACGTCGTATTCTCCTTCACGAATGGAGTAGTCCACCATCTGGGTGAGGGAAGAGAAACAACAGGCATCGGGCATCAGGAGAAAATATTCCTGGGCATGATGGAATGCCTCGTCCCACAGCTCCAGATTACGATAATAAAGACGGTTGAACTGACAAGTCAGCAAGTTACGTTCGTGATAATAGAAGAACTCCTCTGGCGTATTAATGGAATAGGAGAACAGATTTTCGGGCAACGTGCCCATAGCACTCTCGGACAGCAACAGGTATTTCTGCATCAAGCCTGTGTGCATACGGCCACTCTCGCGAACGGCAACACGCATATCGTTCCAACGTTCCTCCTCTGCTGCATGCACCACGCGGAAGTACATATTCTGTTCGCGTAATTCCTCGCTCCACAAAGGCAATGCAGCATCTAGTGCCCCTGACTGGTAGCGGTCCTCAAAAGGAATGAAAGCAACACGCTGGCTATAGATGGGCGGCAACATGAGGGAACAGAACGCCAGCAACACTACGACTGCCACACGGCTGCGACCCTTATGTACAAACCACTCGACAGCGGCAAACAAGACGAACAGGGCGATGAGAAACGGCATGCTGACCAACATATAGCCCAACGGCAATAGCAGGACGGCCCATGCCAGACGCGCCCACCAACGCGGCAAACGGCAATAGATCAGCAGCACGAAGGCCAATAGCAGCACCTGAAGCTGCATCAACAGCACAAAGGGCCATACACAAAGTAAGATGAGGGACGGCAGCAGGACCAGTAAGTCGAAACGGCGATTATTTGCAGGAAGCATCTGGCGCAGACATTGCACCGTAAGCCATGCGATGAGTCCCTGAATCAGGGCCCCTATTAGCGGCCAATGGAAGAATTGCGTCAACAAACTGGAAAGCCAGCTCGAGACAGCAGGCTGCATGGGAAGTTTGAAACGGAAATAATCGACCGTAAACAGAAAGAAGCTGTCGTCTTGCAGGGAAAGATAAGTATCGGTAAACCAACAGGACAGCGCCACATAGGGTAAGAGGCAAACGGCTAACGACGAAAGGCAAAAGGCCAAAGGCGATAGGCTAAAGGCTAAGGACTTATCTTTTTTCATTCTCTAAACATCTTTGCCAGTTCGTCGCGGGGGAACTCGATGGGTTCGCGCACAAACTCTGGAATATTGTATGCCATCATGAGCATGGTGTTCTGTTGAGGACAGCGCTGGGGCAACAAGAAGGCACGCCCCCAACGGTTGCCGTCCCAATGGGCCATGAAGAGACGGGTATAACGGTCGTCGATGCGTTTCGAGCTGAACAAGAGCCAACGTCCGTTGCTGCTCCACGCATGGAAGCTCTCCGCCTGGTTGCTGTTGATGGGACTGGTGTCGACAAGCTGTCGCGTCTCGAGGTCCATCATCTGGAAATCGCTCTCGTTGTGATAGAGATTGAAAGCCCCACATTCCGCCACCGTATAAATCATGTAGCGACAATCGGGCGAGATACGCGGCATCTGGGCAGTTCCCCCACGTTCGTAGGCGCTGTAGAGGGTATCGACCTCGCCCAATGTACCGTCAGTCTCATTGAAAGGTACCCGGATGATGCTGTAGTGCATCTTCTTATATTCCTTGGGCATATCCACAGGCGGTGCTATGCTGAAATAGAGCCACTTGCCGTCTGGCGAGAAGGCCGGGAAGATTTCGTGCTGGTCATCGGTAAGGAAACGCGGGTCAGCAATAACCCGATGCTGTTCCGTATCATAGATTATCAGGTCGGACCACAGGTCATAGACCTCCACTTTGTCGCGACTTTGTCCATAGAAACTCTGATGAGTGGCGTTACTGCTGAAGGCGATATAACGGCCCTTGGGATGCCACATGTTGTAAGAACCATGTTTGTACGGTTCCATGCTTTTGATGTCGACTTTCTCCACGGCATCGTCGCGTTTCACGATGGTGCCTCCACCCTGTCCGCGAACATGCATCATGAAGCGACGGGGGGAGTAATCGGCAAAGGCATGACAATTGACACATCCTCTGTTGAGTTGCGTATTCTCGACCAGTGTGCGCACCTCCCACGTAGCAAGGTTACGCTCGTAGATGCCCATGCGGTTCCAGCCCTCGTAACCAGGCGGCAACAGACGATAGGCAATCCAAGGGTCGATGGAATCGGCTGACACGTGAACCACAAAGGACTGATAGGTGATGCCCTCGGGATGACGGTCGGACCACACGGAGGTGGCAACCTCAATATCACCAGCCTGAGCCGTCAGCCGGCGCCAAGCCTTCTGGGGGATATCGATGTAGTTGCTGCCCGAAACCTCCACTTTTTCCTGCGAAGCACGGCTGTACAGCACCACCTGCATGTGGGTGGCACTGTCTATTCCGAAGTTCAGGGGTGCGATGTTGCAGGGAACAGTCACACCCCTATAATCGGGGAAGATTGGTGGCTGTTCGTCCGTGGTTTCCTGTGCCTGTCGGCGTCCGCAAGCGACGAGTGCACAGGCAAGTAAGACAATGCAGATTCTTCTCATAGGTTACCAGATATCCTCTGGATTGAAAGGATTGTCGTAAACCTCCTTCGGACAATACTCGAGGAAGTCCATGTAGAACTGCAACTGATCGTCGTCCAGCACGTTCTTGAAACCGATGTAATAGATTTCGTCCGGTTCCATGCGCTGGGTAATGATGATACGACGAACGGAGGTGGGAACGATACGGGCCACACGGTCTGTTCCGCCCGAATAGCAGATGTAGCTGGCAGGAGCCTTCATGAAGCCGTTGGCACGCATCTTCTTCTCGACTTCGGCATTGTAGTCGTCGTCCTCGGTATCTTCCTCCCATCCTACGATACTGGGATAGCTGCCGGCAGGTGTGGCACGAACCAGGCCTCCCATACGGAGGTCGAGAGGAATGCCCTGGGCTACCATACCATCCAAGGGGAAGCTATTCGCATCTTTGTTGTGGCCGAAATAAACCTGGCATACTCCACGCAAACTGGAACCTGCACCCACCAGATAACGAATCTCGTAGGTACCGCTGCGAGGAACAGGCGGCAGACGGAACACCATCTCGTAGTTTCCGATAATGTTCAGCTCGTCGCCCTGATAGTTGTTCCAAGCCATCTTGAAGCCCGACAAGTAGTTGAACTTACAGCCATCGTAGAGATAGGCATCGTTCAGATACTTGTAAACGGCATCGTAAGTAATGGCCACACGCAGGTTCTTGGCCTGACCCACACGGTCGCCACGAATGTCGTTGTTCATGAATTCGGGGAACATGGAGGCTGCGTCGAAACGGATACGCTCCTTCATCAGGTTGTCGCGGGTTTCGTTAATATAAGCCAGCGGACGGTCTATGGGATAGATGATGGCGTTCACCAGGTCGGTCAGGTGGTCGGCATTGATGGCAACACCTTCTTTATCTGGGTCACAATAGGCTTCGTGGTAGTTTTCGTGGCGTCCGTTCTTCAGTTTCGGGAAGCGGTTGAGGTAAACGACACCGCTGGTTTCCTTCGATTCGTAAATCTTGAGCAGACGGCGCTTGCCCATCGTGCAGTAATATTCGAAGACGGGTATGGTGGCCGAGTTGGTCGTTCCGTAGGTATATCCGCGTTCATTGTAGTGCATCACCAGTTTGTTCTGCGGAATACGCATGGGCAGCATGTGATAGGTAAGGAACTGGTTGAGCGCATTGTCCACGCTGGTATAGTTATCGTCGTCTATGCCATCGGGACACAGATTGTTCGACTGGATGTACTGACGGATGTCGTTCATCGTAATGTCCTTGGGTTTCTTGCCCAGAGCCTGCTCCCAGAAAGCGTCGGTTTCGGCAAAGATGGTATATCCGAACTTACGGTGTTCGGGCAATGTGCTGACAGTGGGTTCCGAGGGAATCTTCCACGGCTGGGAATTGAGCTCAGCATTCAGCATGATGTCTTCGTATTTCTCGTCCTTCACCTTCATCAGGGTATCAAGCATATGGCAGGCCTGCAGCATCTTAGCCAGCACCAGGTAGCCTTCCTCGTTCGAAGCGATAATGTTTGTCATGAGGTCGCCCAACGTTTCGTTGCTGGGGGCAATTACCGTCTCCACAGCATGGATGTAACCATTGACGGCAGGAATGTCTCGATTCTTCAGGGAAATGAGCGAACCGGAAATGATTTGATTGGTCTTCGAGTCGCGAACACCATTGACATAGATGCTGTCGGGATTTACCTTGTTGATGCAAATGCGGATTCTGCGGTCGTTCATATTGGGAATGGGGAACTCGTCGCCATCATCGGGGAAAGTGGAGGTAAGATAGGGAGTCGTTTCATCACCGCCATCCAGAATACTGTTGAAGGCAATAACCTTCAGGATGGAGTCGTATTTCGCAACTTCAGTAAAACCGTCCCATGAGGGTTCCGTAATGATTCCCTTGCGCCACAGGGTGTCCAGATATTCCTGAATAGCCTGATTGGTGGGTGCGAATACAGTATAGTTTCCACGTGCTCCCAGCAACTGGTAAAGCGTGCTCTTGGAACGGCGGCTCACATTCACCTCGCCAAGGATGCGCAAGTATTCACCATAGGTGGAATCGTGTTTCTCCAGATACGTAATAATGGTATTCTCGGTCTGGGTGTAGCGGTCCTCCATACTGATGTTCTCGGTACAGGCAACCAATAAAACAGCAAACACAAATAAAAGGGCGGCTGTGATGTTTCTCATAGTCATAGTTATTATTATCCTGGGCAAAGATACACAATTAAACTCAAAAGACAAAAAAAGCGCGGACATTTCCGCGCTTTTTTATGAAATAATTCATTTCTTAACCCAAGAAACTGAGCAAAATGCCTGCTGCAACAGCAGAACCGATGACGCCAGCCACGTTGGGACCCATGGCGTGCATCAGCAGGAAGTTGTGCTTGTCGGACTCCTGACCTACGGTCTGGCTGACACGAGCTGCCATAGGCACAGCGCTGACACCAGCCGAACCAATCAGCGGGTTAATCTTCTTCTTCAGGAACAGGTTCATGATTTTTGCCATGATGACGCCAGAGGCAGAACCGATACCGAAAGCGACAATACCTACAGCCAGAATACCAATCGTCTGCCAGTTCATGAACGAAGTGGCAGTTGCCGTAGCACCAACGGTAAGACCCAGACAGATAACAACAATGTTGTTAAGTTCGTTCTGGGCAGCCTTCGACAGGCGCTCTACTACTCCGCTTTCCTTCATCAGGTTACCCAGCATCAGACAGCCGATAAGCGTACCGGCAGAGGGCACTACCAGCGATACGATGATGGCCACAATGATGGGGAACAGAATCTTCTCCTTCTTCGATACGGTGCGCAGCTGCTCCATGCGAATCATGCGCTCGTTCTTAGTAGTCAAGGCACGCATGATGGGGGGCTGGATAACGGGTACCAGAGCCATGTAGCTGTAGGCAGCAACGGCAATGGGACCAAGCAGTTCGGGAGCCAGCTTCGAAGTCAGGAAGATGGCCGTAGGACCGTCGGCACCACCAATGATACCGATGGAAGCAGCCTGTTCGGGAGTGAAGCCAAAGATGGGCCAATCGATCTGTGTTACCAGGAATGTGGCAAAGATACCAATCTGTGCAGCAGCACCCAACAGCAGACTCTTGGGGTTAGCAATCAGGGGACCGAAGTCCGTCATGGCACCCACACCCAGGAAAATAAGGCAGGGATAGACACCAGCCTTGACACCGATGTACAGGATGTCCAGCAGGCCACCATGAGCCATGATGTAGCCATAGCTGTGATAACCTTCGGCACCTTCCTTCAGGAAGTGTTCATTCCACAGGTTCGAGTCGAACATGCCTACGCCCGGCAGGTTCGTAAGAATCATACCAAAGGCGATGGGCAACAGCAACAGGGGCTCGTACTCCTTCTTGATAGCAAGATAGAGCAAGAGGCAACCTATCAGAATCATAACGGCATTCTTCCATCCCTCGCCAGCGAAGAAAGACACGAAGCCCATTTCCTCGACAAACTTAGCGATACCTTCCGAAGCACTGGAGTCGGCAGCCATCATGGGGGCAGCCACCAACAAGAGCAGGGCAAGAATGCTAAAGAACTTAATATTCTTCATAATCAATTGTCAATTTTCAATTATCAATTGTCAATTACGAAATCAGCCGATTTCGACGAGGGCGTCGCCCGACTGTACCTGAGCACCCTGCTGAACGAGGATGGCCTTTACGGTACCATCGCTCTCGGCAGTGATGTTGTTGGCCATCTTCATGGCTTCCATCACGAGAAGTGTGTCGCCAGCCTTCACCTGGTCGCCTTCCTTCACATTGATGCTGGTGATGGTGCCGGGCAGAGGAGCCGTAATGGCAGTGCCTGCGCCAGTGGCAGCCTTCTTGGGGGCAGCAGCGGGAGCAGCGGCAGGAGCGGCAGCGGGAGCTGCAGGCTTGATGGGTTGAACCTTGGGAGCGGCTGCTGCATGTCCGGGAACTTCTACCTCATAGGCATTGCCGTTTACTGTAACTGCCAGTTTGCCGTCTTCCTTTTCGTCGACGCTGGCCGTGTACTCTGCGCCGTCTATCTTAAACTTAAATTCATTCATTTTTTTTCGAATTACGAGTTACGAATTACAACTAATTCTCAATTTTCAATTTTCAATTCTCAATTTATCAAAGTCTCTCGTTCAGTTCCTCGTGCCAGAGCGAATGTTCGTTGACATGGATGGTGAGCACACCACTCTCTTCGTCGTGACGTCCGTTCAGATAGAGGTACACGGCTGTGGCCACAGCTGCCTCGTCGGCTTTGGAAACTTTCTTCGTAGACTTGGGGGATGCAGTCGCCGTTGTAGAAGCAGGTTTTTCAGTCTTACCGCTTGCAACGTAGCTGAACACGCAGAGCACAAGAACGAGCAGCACCAGGATGGTAAATACCACGCCTACGCTGATGCCGGCCATCGTCCAGGCCTGTCCCCAGTCGGTTGTTAGTAAAATCATAATATTAAGACCCCCTCCTCATTTCCTCCCCGAGGGGAGGACGGAAATACATCGAGGTTTGGAGGATTTTGTTATTAGTTGATAAATACTTTTTTAATTTTAACTACTCCCCTCACCCGGGAGGGGTTAGGGGGTGGGGTCTTACAAAGGAATATTACCGTGCTTCTTGGCAGGGTTGTGCAGTTTCTTGTTCTCCAGCTGTGTGAGGGCACGGATGATGCGGAAGCGGGTGTTACGCGGCTCGATGACATCGTCGATGTATCCATAGCGGGCAGCATTGTAGGGGTTGGCGAAGAGCTTGTTGTACTCGTCCTCCTTCTCCTTGATGAATGCTTTTGCCTCGTCCACCTTACCTTCGTCCTTCAGGGCCTTGGCCTCCTTGGCGTAGAGCACGCTGGCAGCACCTGCAGCACCCATAACGGCGATTTCGGCAGAGGGCCAAGCGTAGTTCATGTCGCCACGAAGTTGCTTACAGCTCATCACGATGTGGCTACCACCATAAGATTTGCGCAGGGTAACGGTAACCTTGGGCACAGTGGCTTCACCGTAAGCATAGAGCAGTTTGGCACCATGCAGGATGACTGCGTTGTACTCCTGCTGTGTACCAGGCAGGAAGCCGGGGACATCTACGAGGGTAACGATGGGGATATTGAAGGCGTCGCAGAAACGAACGAAGCGGGCACCCTTGCGGCTGGAGTTGCTGTCCAGCACACCTGCCATCACCTGAGGCTGGTTGGCAACGATACCCACACTTTCGCCATTGAAGCGGGCGAAGCCCACGATGATGTTCTTGGCAAAGTTAGGCTGAACCTCAAAGAACTCGCCGTTGTCCACGATGCTGGCAATAACCTGATACATATCGTAGGCCTCGTTGGGGTTCTCGGGGATAATCTCGTTCAGGCTGTCCTCCATGCGGTTGATGGGGTCTGTGCAAGCCACGCGAGGTGTCTTCTCCAGGTTGTTCTGGGGAATGTAGCTGATGAGCTGCTTAATCATGGCCATTGCCTCTTCCTCGGTCTTGGCGGTGAAGTGGCATACGCCTGACTTCGTGCCGTGAACGCTGGCACCACCCAGCTGCTCCTGCGTAACATCCTCGCCCAGCACGGTCTTTACGACTGCAGGACCAGTGAGGAACATGTAGGAGGTGTTCTCCATCATCAGGGTGAAGTCGGTCAGCGCAGGGCTATATACGGCACCACCTGCGCAGGGGCCCATGATGGCGCTGATCTGGGGTACTACGCCAGAGGCCATAATGTTGCGCTGGAAGATTTCCGAATAACCGGCCAGGGCGTTGATACCCTCCTGCAGACGTGCGCCACCCGAGTCATTCAGACCAATAACAGGTGCGCCCACCTTCATGGCGATGTCCATTACCTTGCAAATCTTCGAAGCCAGCATCTCAGACAGAGAACCTGCCGATACGGTGAAGTCCTGTGCAAAGACGTAAACCAGACGGCCACCAATGGTACCGCTACCGGTAACTACACCATCGCCCAGATAGTGTTTCTTTTCCATGCCGAAGTTGGTGCAGCGGTGCTGGACAAACATATCCATCTCCTCGAAACTGCCTTCATCCAGCAACATAGCAATACGCTCGCGGGCAGTGTATTTGCCCTTCTGGTGCTGCTTCTCAATAGCCTTCTCGCCACCACCCACACGGGCCTTGGCGCGGAGCTCAACGAGCTCGTTTACTTTTTCCTTTTGAGTACTCATTTTGATTGTTAAATGATTATTTTTTGGTCGTTTTTTCGCTAATGCGCGACAAAGATAGTAAATTTATATGACTTGCGTGCGTAGATAGCAATATTTTTTTGTATCTTCGCACCGAGATATGGCACAATACGTACCCACAGAACTTGGCACGCGCAGTATTCCGCGACTACTTTTCCAGTATGCCGTGCCCGCCATCATAGCGATGACGGCGGCTTCGCTTTATAACATTGTAGACAGCATTTTCATTGGTCACATCGGGCCCGACGGCATGTGGGGAAACTCGGATGGCATGGCCATCAGCGGTTTGGCACTGACTTTCCCCCTCATGAACATCAGCATTGCGCTGGGCGCCATGGTGGGTGTGGGTGCCTCCACCGTCATCTCCGTCCGTTTAGGACAAAGGGAATACGATACAGCCCAGCACGTCCTGGGCAACACCGTGGTGCTGAACATCCTGCTGGGTGCAATCTTCATGGTTGCCTGCCTGCTTTACCTCGACCCCATCCTGATTCTTTTTGGGGCCAGCGACGCCACCCTGCCCTATGCCCGCGACTACATGACGGTCATCCTCTTGGGCAACGTCATCTCGCACAGCTATTTCGGACTGAATGCCGTATTGCGCTCGGCCGGACACCCACAGCAGGCCATGTACTGCACCATCCTGACGGTGGTCATCAACGCCATCCTCGACCCCCTCTTCATCTTCAACTTTCACTTTTCAATTTTCAATGGTCAATGGTCATTGGGCCTCGGATGGGGAATAAAGGGGGCAGCTGTCGCAACCATCCTGTCGCAGCTGGTTTCACTCATATGGCAGTTCAAGTTATTGAGTAACAAAAACGAGCTATTACACTTGCACAGAGGCATTTATGGTCTGCGTCCAACCATCATCCGCCAAATCATTGCCGTGGGCATGAGTCCTTTCCTCATGAACCTGTGCGCCTGCTTGGTCGTACTGCTTATTAATAAAGGTATGCTGCAATACGGTGGCGACGCAGCCATTGCGGCCTATGGCATTGTGAATCGTGTGGTGTTCCTGTTCATCATGATGGTGATGGGACTGAACCAGGGCATGCAACCCATCGTGGGCTACAACTGGGGAGCCAAGCAGAATCCACGTGTTTGGCAAACACTTCGGCTCACCATCCTGTGTGCCGAAGTTGTCGTTCTTACAGGCTTCATCATGGGCGAGTTCTGTCCCCATGTGCTGACACATCTGTTCACGGACAACGAAGAAATCACCCTGATGTCCGACCATGGGTTCCGTATCGACGTTCTGGTATTCCCACTCGTGGGCATTCAAATGGTTATCGGCAACTTCTTCCAGAGCATCGGTCATGCGGGTAAATCCATTTTCCAGAGCCTCACCCGACAGATGCTGTTCCTGATTCCCTTCCTGCTGATTCTGCCGCCCCGCATGGGCTTGGATGGTGTGTGGTACTCCATTCCGCTCTCCGACCTGTGCAGTTTCTTCGTTTCCGTCGGCATGCTTTGGTGGCTCATCCGCAAAGTCAAAGACCCCTCTCCCAACCTCCCCCGAAGGGGAGGAGTGAAAACTCAGGAGGTCGAGAAGATAACTAAAGAACATACTCCCTTCCCTCGGGAAGGGCAAGGGGATGGGGTCATATGAAAAGAATTGGACTCCTTAGCGACACCCACGCCTGGTGGGACGACCGTTACCTCCACTATTTCGAGAAGTGCGACGAGATATGGCACGCTGGCGACATCGGCTCGATGGAAGTGGCCCAGCGACTGGCCGATTTCCGTCCGTTGAGGGCCGTCTGCGGCAACTGCGACGGGGGCGACCTGCGACGTCTCTACCCCACCCTGCTACGGTGGAACTGCGAGGGCGCAGACGTGCTGATGACCCACATCGGCGGCTATCCCGGGCGCTACGAGCCTGCCATCCGCCAACAGCTCTATGCCCGTCCTCCAAAACTCTTCATCTCCGGCCACAGCCACATCCTGAAGGTGCAATACGACGAACGCCTCCGCCTGCTCCACATCAACCCCGGAGCTGCAGGCATACAAGGCTGGCAACAGGTTAGAACCCTTGTCCGCTTTGTTGCCGACCAGGGTCAGTTCCGCGACCTCGAGGTCATCGAAATTCCCCGCTAATACTTATTGATAATCAAAGAACAAAGGCGCCATCCCCACCGGATAGCGCCTTTTTTCTTCTCATTCTCTCAATTTCCCTTTGCCTTTCGCCCTTTGCCTTTAGTCGGTGGTCGGTGGTCGGGCGTCAGCCCAGCGTGACCGTGTAGCGTGAACTGCTGTGGAGCGATGCGACGCGCCTCTTGACACACAGCTGTGTGACAAGCGAAGCGATACTATTCCTCTGCGCCTAGCGTTGTAACGCTCCGCCCCTAGCGTTGGGACGCTCGGACGGTAGCGTTGAAAACGTGTTGAAAATCGTGACAATGACAATGACATTATGACATTAAGGTGGTTTCGACACGTCGGACTTCAATGGTTATATTAATATAATAATTATATTATATATAAAATAATAATAATTATAATCTATTATCTCTTTGGGTGAAATCGCGTCTCGTGAACGCTTGGAAGGTGCTTAATGTCACTTTGTCATTGTCATTGTCATAATTCAGCCCCCTTCCAAGCTTATGTACATGCCTATTAATCAATAGAATAAACGTGGATGGATAAGGGCGAGAGGCTGGGGTGACGATTCGTTACTCTAGCGGAAGAAAATAAGATGAGTCCCCGAAATGAGGACTCGTGAATGGAAAAGACAAAAACACCGTCGCGATTCGCGACACTAGTTCTAACTACAAGTCAAATACTATGTCCTTCCCAAGAAAAAGTTGAATGAATCTCATCTTCACCCCATACTTCCTCAGCATATTTAGATGCTGGACAAAATACTCTCTGATTCTTATTCCCTTCACGCGCCCATCAGACCTCTCCCCTCTATCATATATAACAGTATGGCAAACACGAAAATGTTACATTAATGTGCTATATATTTACATTTAGGATAATTAGAACAGCCAAAGAATGTGCCATACTTACCTTTTCGTTTTACAAGGTGTCCACCGCACTTCGGGCATATGCCAGAATAGATGGTAGCATCAACTTTGTTTGTTGCCAATCGCAGGTTCATGGCATGCTGCCAGTCATCCACAAGCTCTCGAATATTGTTTTCTTCCAAGATACGAATGACTTCCCTGACATCAACATCCGTCAAATATACAGTATTGTATCCTTTTATCAATTTCAATAGGCTGCTCTGGTAAACAACATGATATCTACTACGAACGTTGCTTAGTATGGCATCACCTGCAAATACTACAATAGGAACAATCTCAACATGAGGGAATGCTGATAAAATTTCTTTTATTCTCAAAGCATGACCAATAGATTGCTTGACTGGGTTGTAGAAGTGATTCTTCGTTACATAAGTGTAAGTCTTCCACCATTTCTTCGCATACGTCACATTTGTAATAATCATCTGCGTCCACTCCTGACGATTGTCATCTCCATAAATTTCGCCCCGATAGTTTTTGGTCTCTATAGCAAAGATTCCATACTTAGAAACAACGATATGGTCTATTTGAGTCGTTCCTTTCTCAGTTCTGAAAACCAGGTCATTTAAAACCGTATAATCACTTGGCAGTAGTGACAAAATAAAAGATATGCGTTTTTCCCCTCTTTTCCCTTTCTGACTTGCCGAGTTATACCAGGCAAGATAGGCAAAGAGTGCAACACCTAATATGGTTATCAGAAGGGTTATTAACTGCATCGTTATCTTCTGATTACTATTTTATATAGATAAGGTTACACTTATCCCCATGTACCTCTCGGGCGTTCTTGATGAATTCTTCGGTGATTAGCTTTGCCATACCGTTTTCCGTTTACAATTCTTCTTTTTTACTGCTTTCAACAAACACCCTCTGCAGTTCTTCCTTTGGCGGCAGGGCTTTCAGGAGTTCGGGATCCATTTCATCGGCAGTCTTATAGGTGGCAACACCCATGGGCTGACGGAAGTCCTGCATGATGTATCCGGCATAATCCTTATCGGCCTCTTTGCAGAGGATGATACCGATGGGAGCCTCTTCGTGGTCGCGGCGGTCATCGTCGTTCAGTATCCTCAAATAGGCACTCAACTGCGCCAGGTAGCCCACCTTGAACTTACCATTCTTCAACTCGAACACGACGGTTCGGTTCAGGTCGCGATTAAAGAACAGCAGGTCTATCCAGTGGTCGTGACCCAGTTTGTCGAAGTGAACCTGGCAGCCACAGAAGGAGAATCCACGCCCGAAGGTCATGATGAAGTTCTTCACGTTATGTACGATGTTGCTCTCTATTACATTTTCATTAACATCTTCGTCGTGCATGCCCAGCTCCTCCACATTGATAAAGTCAAGCAGATACTCGTCCTTGAACATCCTGATGGCGCGATAGGCCTTTTTGTAATCGGGGATGGTCGCCAGGAAGTTGTTGGGCATCTTGTCCTGATGGTGGTAGAGGTCTTGCTTGATGACCTTCTCCAAATCCTCTACTGTTGGCTTAAATCCATCGGCATACTTCATGTAGAACACACGCTCCTCGTATGTCTTGGCCTTGGTCAGGATGGCAATATGGTGGGTGAAGCTGATGCTCAGGAACTCGCGCAAGGGGAAATTGGGCAGATTTGCCAATTGCAATTGGCGAATCTCCTCGTCTTCTGCAATTTCGGTAGTCGGAACTACCGAATTGTCGGAATTGTTAATTTTTGTTATTTCATCAGTTGCGACTGATGATTTGGGTGGAAGAACCTGAAATTCATCAGTTACGACTGATGATTTGTTTTCGAGCTGCCTCCATTCCTCATAGAAAGTACGCATATTGCGCATACTTGTAGCCGAGAAGCCACGAAGTCCTGGCAGTTCCTTACGCAATTGTTCGCTGATGGTTTCAATTGCGCCTGTCCCCCAATTCTTCTTC
Organism: Bacteroidaceae bacterium; assembly: GCA_017617235.1. GTDB lineage: Bacteria > Bacteroidota > Bacteroidia > Bacteroidales > Bacteroidaceae > Physcousia. The sequence goes on from JAFZWQ010000025.1 coordinate 56,030, forward strand.
CGGCTGTTTGCCGACACATACCTGCCAATGCCGTAGTAGAGGGCCAGTTGCTCCTGATTGACGGCCTTTGCAGCTCGTGCCTGACTCTGCAGTATCGCGGTTTTGATGATATCCACCGCACCTTGATATTTTCTTATCTCGTCTGCCATATATTCTTATATGTTATGCTTTTCATAGCGATTCCGCTTCAAAGATACGATTAAGTGAGTAAAATACCAAATTTTTGAGCAGCGAAAGCAGAGATATGCTTGCATAATCTTTGCTGAGATTCCCGCTAAAGCGCCTACCCGTAGCCTTTCTCACCTCTCACTAAACTTCTAAACTTCTAAATCACTCGCTCGAACTTGTTCGCTTGCGTAACAACGTGGAGCAAGTAACCGGCTTGCCGCTTGCGTAACAACGTGGAGCAAGAAATCACAAGAAAAAGGCGCTGTCCGGGGTGGATAGCGCCTTTGTGTTGTGTGTGGGGGGGGGGGGGGGGAAGGAGATTAGCAGACGAGGAACCAGGGATTGTGGAGGTCTTCCTTGTTGTATTTCAGGGGTAGGTCGGTACCTGCCTGATATACCCACCTGCCGGCACAGGCGGCAATGGCGTGACCGGCTGCGGTGTCCCACTCCATGGTGGGGGCATAGCGGGGATAGGCATCGGCCTTGCCCTCTGCCACCAGACAAATCTTCAGGCTGCTGCCCGAGGAGATGATGTCCACCTCGCCGTGTTGCTTACGTGCATCCTCGATAAACTGTTCCGTTTCGGGGCTCATGTGACTGCGGCTGGCCACAATGGTATAGGGACGTCCATCGGGTTGTGGCAAGGGCAGGCGCTGGGCACGTGCTATGAGGTCGGGCAAGCGTTCCTCGCTGTCCCACGATTCGATGTTCTCGACCTTGTATGCGCCCAAAAGGGGCTCTGCAAAATACAGTTCCTTGCGGGCAGGAACGTAGATGACGCCCACATGGGGGTGGGTATCGAGCACAAGGGCAATGTTCACGGTGAATTCCCCGTTACGCTTGATGAATTCCTTGGTTCCATCCAACGGATCTACCAGCCAGAAAGCGTCCCACAGGCTGCGTGTCTTGTAATCGCAATGCTCGCCTTCTTCGCTCAGAATGGGCAGTCCCGTTTCCCACAACATACCCGTAATACGGTGGTGGGCAGCTCTATCCGCCAACGTCAGCGGAGAATTGTCGGCTTTGCGTTCAATCCCAAAATCCTGATTGGGGTCGGTATAAATCTTCATGATGTCCTGTCCTGCAGCCAATGCGGCACGAATGGCCACGCTGAGGACGGACTTTAGTTTGTTTTGCTCCATAAATTCGATTTTCGAGTACAAAGGTAATATTTTATATTGAAAATTGAAAATTTAAAATTGAAAATTCTCGCACAGCGAGCGACTATGTCGGTTACTTGCTCCTCTGCGCTACGCAAGCGACTACGTCGATTACTCGCACAGCGAGCGACTACGTCGGTTAGAAGATTGAAAATTTAGAGCAACGAGAGCAGTGCCTGTCAATTAGAAAATGGGAAAAAAGAGGCTTTTAGGATTCGGATTTACAATATTTGGGCGTCGCGCGCGTTATTATAAAGGAATTAACGCGTAAAAAAACGACAAAAATGATAGAATACGTACGTGGGACATTGGAAGAACTGACACCGACACTGGCCGTTGTCGATTGTCAGGGTGTAGGCTATGGACTGAACATCAGCCTGGGCACATTTTCTGCCATTCAGGGAAAGCGCGAAGTAAAGCTCTTTGTTTACGAGGTGATTCGCGAGGATGCGTTCCAGCTGTGGGGTTTTGCCACGAAGAGCGAACGCGAGTTGTTCCTGCAACTGACCAGCGTCAGCGGCATCGGTGCAGCAATGGCCCGTATGATTCTCTCCGCTTTCTCGCCTGCTGAACTGGTGGAAATCATCAGCATGGGCAACGACCGTGCCCTGAAAGGTGTGAAGGGAATAGGCCCAAAGGCCGCACAGCGTGTCATCGTGGACCTGAAGGACAAAATCCTGGGTCTGGACATCGCCCCAACAAGCACTGTTGCCCAGTCGTCCGTCGTGAACCAGGAGACGCAGCAGGAAGCCGTTGCCGCACTGACCATGTTGGGCTTCAGTCCTGCCCCATCGGCCAAGGTGGTTACGAAACTGCTGTCGGAAGACCCCACGATGCCCGTGGAGCAAATCATCAAGCAAGCGCTGAAAATGCCATAAAAATGACAAGTGAAAAGTGAAAAGTGAAAAATGAATAGTGAAACATGAGAGGTGAAAAATGAGAGGTGAGAGGCTAATATTACGATTGCTGCTGGCCGTAGTCATAAGTGCTGCGGCCATTGGTGCGTCTTATGCTTCACCCTTAACCCTTAATTCCTATGCCGAGGCTCCAAAGGACACCACGACACAGAAGAAACCACGCTATTCGGTACGTAAGACTTCGGCACAAACACGAGACGATGTTAAACAGAAGTCCGCTGACCTGAAAGACCCCGACAACCTGCAGACCGAAGTCTCGTACGACGAGAAGACCAATACCTATCAGGTGGGTACAACCCTGAAGGGAGGTACTGCGCAAACGGGACAAAAAAACAACACCAACACCTCGAAGACAAACACCTCGAACAATAAGTCGACAGGAAAGTCTTCGAACAATAAGAACCAAAGCCGCAACGCCACCAACGTAACCAGCACAGGAACGGCCAGTGGACTGGGCTACACCAGCAGCACACAGACCCAATTCGGGTTGGTGGGCAACTACCTGAACACCCCCCTGCTGATGACACCCGACGAGTATAAGGAATGGACCATGCAACAGAGCATGGCCCGCTATTTCCGCGACCGCAATGCCGAATTGTTCGAATCGAAGGGACAGTCGAAATTCGATTTCACGGACATGCACTTCGACCTGGGACCTGCCGAAAAGATATTCGGTCCGGGCGGTGTGCAAATCAAAACCCAGGGTTCGGCAGAATTGAAGCTGGGTATGAACAGCAAGAAGGTGAACAACCCCTCGCTGGCCGCCAACCGTCGCAAGACCACAGGCTTTGATTTCGACGAGAAAATCAACCTGAACTTGACGGGTAGCGTGGGCGACAAAATCAAGATGAGTCTGAACTACAACACCGACGCCACTTTCGATTTCGATGCCCAGAACATGAAATTGAAATACGACGGCAAGGAGGACGAGATTATCAAGTTGGTAGAGGCCGGTAACGTATCTTTCCCCTCGAACAACAGCCTCATCCCGGGTGTCAGCAGCTTGTTTGGCTTGCGTACCGATGTGCAGTTCGGACGATTGAAAATGCAAACCGTAGTCAGCCAGAAGAAGAGTGCATCGAAGAGTGTATCGTCGAAAGGCGGCGGCTCGACGAACTCCTTCGAGTTCTCGGCTACCAACTACGAGGAGAACCGCCACTTCTTCCTGTCCCACTTCTTCCGTCAGCAGTACGACAAGAATATGAAGACACTGCCCACCATTGCCAGCGGTGTCAACATCAAGCGTGTGGAAATCTGGGTAACGAACAAGACATCGAACGTTGCCAACAACCGCAACATCATCGCATTGTCGGACTTGGGCGAAAACGACAACATCGGTAACACCGATCTGTGGGTGCCCGGTATAGTAAACGTGCCCTCGAACAAGGCCAACGACGAATACCAGACCCTGACAAGCACACTGGACGGTGCACGCGACATCAGTCAGGCAACTCAATTGCTCGACGGCTACGGAATGGTAGGAGGCGAAGACTACGAAAAGCTGCAAAGCGCCCGCCTGCTCTCCAGCTCGGAATACTACGTAAACACGGCACTGGGTTACGTCTCCCTGAACAGCACCCTGCAAACCGACGATGTGCTGGGCGTGGCTTTCGAATACACCTACAACGGTACCACCTACCAGGTGGGTGAGTTCAGTTCCGACATGACGGACAATACGAAAGCCCTGTATGTAAAGTTGTTGAAGCCATCAAGCGGCAGTCCCCAACTGGTAACCTGGCGACTGATGATGAAAAACGTCTATAGCCTGGGAGCATCCAGCGTGTCGAAAGAGAAATTCAAACTCGACATCAAGTACCAAAGCGACTCCAGCGGCGTGTACATCACCTATCTGCCCGAACAGAAGTTGAAGAGCACCACCTTGCTGAAAGCCATGAATCTGGACCGTCTGGACAATAACAACAAGGCAAATTCTAACGGTCAGTTCGACTTCGTAGAGGGCTACACCATCTACAAGGGACGCATCTACTTCCCTGTTGCAGAGCCCTTTGGTGCACACCTGCGGAAATGGATTGGCGACGATCAGATTGCCGACAAATACTGCTTCCCTGAACTATACGACAGCACCAAGACGGTGGCCAAACAGAGAGCCGAGCACGACAAGTTCATGCTGACGGGTCAGTACAAAGGCAGCAACGGCAGCCAGATAGACCTGGGGGCCACGAACATTGCCCAGGGGTCGGTGGTGGTAACAGCCGGTGGTGTCACCCTGACCGAGAATACCGACTACACGGTGGATTACAACATGGGTATTGTAACCATCATCAACCAGAGCATCATCGATGCGGGTACCAAGGTGAATGCTTCCGTAGAGTCGAACGACAACTACGGCATGCAGCGCAAAACCATGATGGGTGTGAACCTCGACTACGAACTGAGCAAGAACTTCACTGTCGGCGCCTCCATCATGTTCCTCAACGAGCAACCCCTGACCACCAAGGTATCCATGGGTAACGAACCGTTGCGTAACACCCTGTGGGGTGCCCATATGTCGTGGAAAACCAAGAGTCAGTGGCTGACGAACATGATTGATAAACTGCCGCTCATCCACGCCACACAACCCAGCCAGATTACCTTCAACGCCGAATTTGCCCAACTGATGGCCGGACAGAACAAAAAGGTGCAGGGCAACGCCTCGTACCTCGACGATTTCGAGAACTCGTCGTACAAGGAACCCCTGGGCACACCCCAATACTGGGTACAGGCCAGCACCCCGTCGATGTTCCCCGAGAGTCGTCTGACCGACGATATTCGCTATGGCTACAATCGCGCTCTGTTGGCGTGGTACTACGTTGACCCGCTTTTCACCCGTCGCAGCAGCACCCTCACCCCCAGTCACATCAAAAGCGACCTCGACCAACTGTCGAACCACTACGTACGCGAGGTGTACGAACGCGAGCTCTATCCCCAAAAGGCCCAGAACAGCTACACATCGGCCACACCGCTCAGTGTACTGAATCTGGCTTTCTACCCCAAGGAGCGTGGAGCCTACAACCTATCGACAGACGTTGACCAGGATGGCAAATTCCTACGTCCCACCGAGAAATGGGGTGGCATGATGCGCAAGATGGACAACACCGACTTCGAGACGATGAACGTACAATACCTGGAATTCTGGATGCTCGACCCGTTCATCTACACCCGCGACCTGCCGGGCAACCACGGTGGTGACTTCTACATCAACCTGGGTGAGGTGTCCGAGGACATCCTGAAGGACGGTAAGAAATACTTCGAAAGCGGAATGCCCATCGATGGCGACGCCTCGTACTATACGGAAACAAACTGGGGACGCATTCCAAACACCACCAGCGTAACCTATGCATTTAACAACGAAGGTGGTGCACGAACGGCACAGGACATCGGTCTGAACGGCCTCTCATCGGAACAGGAACGCACCTTCGGAGCTTATGCCCAATATCTGCAGGACATGCAGGGAAAGGTAAATGCCCAGGTCTATGATTCCATTTACAACGACCCTGCCGGCGACGACTACCACTACTATCGCGGCACCGACTATGACCAGGCACGCACCAGCATCCTGGAACGCTACAAACGCATCAACATGCCCGAGGGTAACTCGCCCGATTCGGACAACTCGCCCGAACGATACGAAACAGCCTACAAGACCACACCCGACGTCGAGGACCTGAACCAGGACTACACGCTGAACGAATACGAGAAATATTTCCAGTACCACGTTTCCGTACGTCCCGAAGACCTGGTGGTGGGCCGCAACCATATTGTCGATAAGCGTGTCTATACCGCCACCCTGCGCAACGGCAACAAGGAAGAGGTGCATTGGTATCTGTTCCGCGTTCCCCTCTACGACTACGAGTCGAAGGTGGGTAACATCAGCGACTTCACCAGCATCCGTTTCATGCGCATGTTCCTTACTAATTTCGAGGAACCCATCGTCATGCGACTGGCCACTCTGGATCTTGTTCACGGCGACTGGCGCAGCTACGACCAAGCTCTCTACACCGGCGAAGCTCCCAGCACCAGCGCCACCATGACGGTGAGCACCGTGAACCTAGAGGAAAACAGCAGCAAGCAACCCGTCAACTATGTGCTGCCTCCTGGCATCAGTCGTGTTACCGACCCCGGTCAGAGCCAGTTGGTGGAGGAAAACGAACAGGCGCTGTGCATGATTGTCGAGAACCTGTCGCCCGGCGATGCAAAGGCTGTGTACAAGAACTGTAACTACGACATGCGCCAGTACAAGCACCTGCAACTCTTCGTTCACGCCAATGCCCTGATGAACGACATTACTGACCTGTCCGATGGCGAAACCAGCATCTTCCTGCGCCTGGGTTCCGACTACAAGAGCAACTTCTATGAATACGAGGTTCCCTTGCAGCTGACCCCCGAAGGCAACTACGACCGTTTCTCGCCAAGCGACTGCCGCAGCGTATGGCCTGCCGACAACATGATAAACATCGACATGGACATCCTGACGGAACTGAAGAAGGAACGCAACAAGCAGAAGAGTCTGGGGATGACCAGCTTCAACCAGCTCTACCACAGCTACGACGAAAGCCATCCCAACAACCGCATCTCTATCATGGGTAACCCCACGTTGGGCGAGGTGAAGACCATCATGATTGGTGTCCGCAACAACGGTCGTACGGTGAAGAGCGTCGAGGTATGGGCCAACGAACTGCGCCTGCAGGAATTCACGAACGATGGTGGTTGGGCTGCTCAAGGCTCGCTGAACATCCAACTGAGCGACCTAGGCAGCGTGAATGCAACAGCGCACGTTGAGACTGCTGGCTTCGGTGGTATCGAACAGAGCGTAGCCGACCGCAAGGACGAGGACAGTTACAACTACGCCGTCACCACCCAATTCAACCTGGGCAAGATATTCCCGGAAAAAGCAAAGGTTAATGCACCCGTTTACTACAGTTTCAGCCAGGAACGGGTGAAACCCAAATACAATCCGCTGGACACCGATATGTTGCTAAGCGATGCCCTGGATGCCCTGCAGACGAAGGAAGAGAAAGATTCGCTGAAGGCCCTCACCACGACCAAGGAGACGCAGCGCAACCTGTCGTTCTCAGGCATCAAGGTGAACATCGCATCGCGCAAACACCCCATGCCCTACGATCCGGCAAACTTCACCTTCAACTACTCACGCAACTCCACCGAACGCGAAGGGGTCACCACCGTCTATGAACACAACCGCACGTGGCGTGCTGGCATGAACTATTCGTGGAGCCCCAACTGGAAAGCCTGGGAACCCTTCAAGAAAAGCATCAAGTCGAAATCCAAGTGGCTCACACTACTCAAGGAACAGAACCTGTCGTTCGCTCCCCAGAACATCACGTTCAGCACCGATCTCAACCGCACCTACTATGAACTGCAGGAACGCGACGTCGAGAACCTGGATAACAACCAGAGCATTCCCGTCACCTTCTCCCAGACCTATCTGTGGAACCGCGAATTCTCGTTCAAATGGGATATCTTCAAGGCGCTGCACTTCTCGTTCCAGAGCGGAACACATGCCGAGGTAGAGGAACCATACACTCCCGTCAACAAGGACCTGTATGCCGATAAATACGATGCGTGGAAGGATTCCGTGAAGATGAGCCTTCGCAATTTCGGACGTCCGCTCGACTACAGTCAGACGGCCCAGCTCTCCTACAAGCTCCCCATCGACAAGCTGCCCATGTTCGACTGGCTCACTGCCGATGCGTCGTATAACAGCAACTATTCGTGGCGTCGTGGTACGGAAATGGAGGATGGCACCACCCTGGGCAACACCATCAACACCCAGCGAACGGTGAATCTCAACGGCAAACTGGCCATGGAGACGCTCTACAACCATTCGAACTTCCTGAAAGAAGCCAACAAGCGTTTCTCAGCGTCGAAGGCCAAGAGCGAATCGAAGAAGAAAGCCGATGCCAAGAAGAAAGAGCAGGAAGCCAAGAAGAAAAAACAGGAAGAGGAAAGGCTGGCCCGTCAGAAGGCCGAACTGGAGGCGAAGGAAAAGGGTGTGCCCGTCGACAGCATCCTGGCGAAGCAGAAGAGCAAGACTCCCGGCAAGCAGACCAACGAAAAGGGCATAAGTCAACAAAAGGACAATAAGAAACAGAAAGGCTTTGCTGGAGAAGTTACCCTGCGGCCCGACACTACCACCACGGTCACCCACAACCAGAAATCGAAGCGCATCACCGTAACGGCTCGCGATGCAGACGGTCACGAATATAAACTGAATTACAAAACACTGGACGAGAACAAGATTGTCATCAAGAATCTCGACTCTATGAAGGTGCGTGTCAACGTTGTGGCGAAACCCAAGCTCGAGGACGAGAAATGGTATCGTATGGCCCAGGCTGCAGCCCGCTTCGCCATGATGGTGCGCAACGTCAGCGTTTCCTACCGCAACAACTATTCGCTGAACCTGCCGAACTTCGTACCCAACGTGGGCAGCATGCTCGGACAGAACCGCCACGGTGGTTACTTCCAGCCGGGACTCAACTACGCCTTCGGACTCGTCAGCGATAGCTATATCGACCAAGCCAAAGATCGCGGCTGGCTGCTCTGTGCCGACAGTGTCGCCACACCGGCGACCACCAGCAACACCGAAGACCTGCAAATCAAGGCATCGCTGGAGCCCTTCACCGACCTGAAGATTGACCTCTCCATGTCCCACACCCGCAACAAGAGCCAGTCCATACAATATATGTATCAGGGCAACCCCACCACCGAAACGGGTTCCTTCAACATGACCACCATCACCCTGCGCTCTGCCTTCGGCGGCAAGGGAAATGCCCACAACGGATACCGGTCGAAGACCTTCGATCGTTTTTGCAAGGCTCTTCCCGTCATACAGCAGCGCGTGGAGCAGCGTTACCAAGGCATCCAATATCCCCAGGGCACAGACCAGACGGGAACCTTCGACCCCGCCAACGGCACCGTCAGCACCTATTCTGCCGACGTTATGATACCAGCCTTCCTGGCCACCTATGCCGGCGGCAATCCGCATAAGACCAGCCTGCAGCTCTTCCCCTCTATGTTGAAGATGCTACCCAACTGGACACTCACCTATCGCGGACTCTCCACCCTGCCCTTCTTCCGCGACCACTTTAAATCCGTAAACATCACACACGGATACAAATCCATCTACAGCATCGGTTCCTACAACACCTATGCTTCGTGGCTTGCGGCCTTCACGGGCAGTGACCTGGGCTTTGTCGAGAACACCACTACGGGCACCTACGTACCTTCGTCAATGTACGACATCTCCAGCGTATCCATCAACGAATCCTTCACCCCGCTGGCAGGTATCAATGTCACGCTGAACAACAACATGACGCTGAAGCTGGAATACCGCACCACGCGTGTCATCAACCTCAGCATGACTTCGGCCCAGATTAACGAAACCTCCTCGAAGGACGCCGTATTCGGTTGGGGATACAAAATCGACGACTTCAAGTTCAGTTCGCTCTTCAAGAAGAAGCCGAAGGCAAAAGGCGGTAAGGGGCAAAAGGGCAAGGACGATACCGACCAGAAGACCAATGCTGCCAAGAACCAGAAGCAGAGCGGCAAGAACAACTTTGCGCACGCCGTCAACCTCTCCTTCGACTTCTCCTTCCGCAACCAGGATGCCCTGCGTCGCGACATCCAGACGGGCCTCACCGAAGCCACTTCGGGTAACAAAGCCATCAAGGCATCGTTCCAGGCCTCCTATGCTGTCAGCCGATGGGTCAGCCTCAGTCTTTATTACGACCGCCAGCGCAATGCCCCGTTGCTCTCGTCATCAGCCTATCCCACCATCACACAAGACTTCGGCATGAGCATGAAAATCTCCCTCACCCGATAAACAAGAAGGCGCAGTCTCTCGACCGCGCCTTTTTTGTATAGGATGATGTAGGGATTTACTGAGTAAGGAGGTAGGATTTGAAATCGGAGAAATCGCGAGACATAGAGACACTTTGCTTCTGGCCCTGCATGAAGGCTGCCAGACGGGCAGGAATCTCCACGGGGCATCCCGTAATCTTTTCGACGGTATCCTTGAATTTGGCGGGATGGGCGGTTTCCAGGAAGAAACCAATCTCACCGGGACGCAAGCCCTCCTTCAGAGCACGGTAACCGCAAGCCCCGTGGGGGTCGAGTTGGTATCCCGTATCTGCAAGACACTGACGGATGGTATCGGCAATCTGTTCGTCGGTATACGTTGCGCCCGAGATGTCCTTTGTGATGGCATCGTGACTCTTTCCATACAGATCATAGATGCGCGCAAAGTTGCTGGGGTCTCCTACATCCATCGCGTTAGCCAGCGTCTGCACACTGGGACGCGGACGGTACTCGCCCGTCTGCAGATACTCGTAGAACACATCGTTGCGGTTGTTGGCAGCAATGAAACGGCTTATAGGCAACCCCATGCGTTTGCCGAAGAGGGCACTGCATATGTTTCCGAAATTACCGCTGGGCACACAACATACCACGGAGGCTTCAGCCTCCTTACGGCTAAGGGCTAAAGACGAAGGACTAACGACGTCTTTTGCCTTTTGGCTTTTGCCTTTTGCCCTTTCAAGTTGAGCGACGGCCCAGAAGTAGTAGAACGACTGGGGCAGGAAGCGAGCCACGTTGATGCTGTTGGCAGAGGTCAACTTCATGTGGGCATTAAGGTCGGCATCCATAAAGGCCGACTTTACCAATGCCTGACAATCGTCGAACACACCGTCCACCTCGATGGCAGTGATGTTCTGACCCAGAGTGGTGAACTGACACTCCTGAATGGGGCTGACCTTACCCTTGGGATAGAGCACATAGACATGAATGCCATCAACGCCCAGGAATCCGTTGGCCACAGCCGAACCTGTGTCTCCACTGGTAGCTACCAATACATTCACCTGTTCTTCCTTATTAAAATACTGCAACAGACGAGCCATGAAGCGGGCACCGACATCCTTGAAGGCCAGCGTAGGCCCGTGGAAGAGTTCCAGACTGTAGATATTCTCCTCGACCTGCACTATAGGGCAGTCGAACGACAGGGTGTCGTAAACAATGCGCTTGAGATCCTCGGCAGGAATGTCCTCGCCAAAGAAACAGTCGGCCACGCGATATGCGACTTCCTGAAACGAAAGCTGCGACATTTCGTCGAAGAACTCACGTGGCAGGGGTTTGATACGTTCGGGCATATAGAGACCCTTGTCCTCGGCCAGTCCCTTTACGACGGCCTTCTCCAGTGTGGCAAGTGGTGCCTTTCCGTTGGTGCTATAATATTTCATAATTCAAAATGCGCAATTAACAATACATAAACGCTTCTATAAATTCATCGCCTTCGAGAGTGCCGTATGCGCCTTGCTGACAGGCCTCTTCGTCGAATGTCTGCACTCCGTCGGCCTCGATACCTGGATAGTAAATGCAGAACGGTATGGGTTCGTTGGTGTGTGTACGATGCGCCACAGGCGTCGGATGGTCGGGAAGCAAGGCAATAGCAACCCCTTCCCCTTGCCCTCCCCGAGGGGAGGGAGTATTTACACTCTCCAGGATTGGTTTGACCAGTCGCTGGTCGAGGGCATCTATGCAACGGAGTTTCAGCTCCAGGTCACCATCGTGTCCGGCCTCATCGCAAGCCTCGATATGCAGATACACAAAGTCGTCGGTCTTCAGCGCCTCAATGGCAGCCTGCGCTTTGCCTTCGTAATTTGTATCCCACAGTCCTGTAGCGCCAGGCACATCGATGACCCGCAGACCAGCATATTTGCCAATGCCGCGAATGAGGTCGACAGCCGTAATCACGGCTCCGCTCCGGATTTCCGGGAAGCGTTTCGTCAGGGGCACCATCTTGGGACGGTATCCCCCACCCCAGGGCCAGATGCTGTTGGCAGGGTCCATTCCACGTGCCACACGTTCCTTATTTAAAGGATGCTCTTTCAGCAGCTCCTGACTTTTCAATATCAGATCCCTGAGCAGTTGTGCCGTTTCCTCCGCTTCTGGGACTTCGGCATACAACATATTGTCGCGCCAGGGCTGCAGGGGAATATCGTGAGGTGGTGTGCAATGCAGATGTTTGTTTCCTCCCTTGATGACCAGCAGGTTGCGATACTGCACACCCGTATAGAAATGCACCCGTTCGTTGTCGAGGTGCTCTTTCAGATACTTTATCAGAATGTCCGATTCCTCGGTTTCCAGTCGTCCGCAAGAGTGGTTCTTCAGCAAGTCGCCTTCCAGACAGACGAAGTTGCAACGCAGAGCCAAATCGTCGTCAGCGAGTTCCACACCGATGCTGGCAGCCTCCAACGGACCGCGTCCCTCGTACACCAAATGCTGGTCGTAACCCAGAATGCTGCTGTTGGCCACCTCGCTACCCGGATGGAAACCATCAGGCACCGTCTTCAGCATACCACAACGTCCGTTGCGCGTCAAGAAGTCGAAGTGCGGCGTATCGGCATATTGCAAGAGGGTCTTGCCCCCAAGTGCCTCAACAGGCCAGTCGGCCATACCGTCACATAATATTATCAGATGTTTCATCTTTAATTAAAAATGAAAAATTAAAAATTGATAGCCTTAGACTAACAGCCAACAAAACATTTAATTTTTCACTTTTCCTTTTTCATTTATTATGCTAATGACATGATATCCGCGAATACACCGGCCGCAGTTACGCTGGCTCCTGCTCCGTAACCCTGAATGAGCATAGGATATTCGTTGTAACGCTCGGTGGTAAGCATCACGATGTTATTCGAACCTTCCAGCACGTAGAAAGGATGGTCGGGGTCGAACTCGTGGAGCGAGACACTACCCTTGCCGTTCTCGAACTTCGCCACGAAACGCCAAACGCGCTGGTTCTTCTCCAGTTCCTGACGACGCTTTTCCCATTCGGCATCCAACGAGGGAAGTTGTTCCCAGAATTCGTCGAGGGAACCCTGAAACATGCTATCGGGGATGAACAGATGTGCCTCCACATCCTCCTGCTCAATCTCGTAGCCTGCCTCGCGGGTCAGGATAACCAGTTTGCGGATAACATCCTTGCCGCTGAGGTCGATACGCGGATCGGGCTCGCTGTATCCTTCGGCCTTTGCCATACGTACCGTCTCGCTGAAGGGAATGTCCTTGCTGATGGTATTGAAAATATAGTTCAGGGTGCCGCTCAGCACTGCCTCGATGCGCAGAATCTTGTCGCCCGAGTTCACCAAGTCGTTTATAGTGCGGATGATGGGAAGACCGGCTCCCACATTCGTTTCGAACAGGAACTTCACACCACGTTTCTGGGCAATCTGTTTCAGTTCGCGATAGCTCTTATAATCGCTGCTGGCGGCAATCTTGTTGGCTGCCACCACGTTGATATTGTGATCCAGAAAGTCTTTGTAGATGCCTGCCACCTCGGCACTGGCCGTACAGTCCACAAATACGGAATTAAAGATGTTCATACCGATGACCTCGTCCCTCAGACGCTGTATATTGCTGGGAGCCGACTGGCGCAACTGGGTGTGCCAATCCTCGAGGTTCAGTCCCTCGCGACGGAACATCGCATTGTGTCCGCTGGCAATTCCCACCACATTCAACTTCACACGCAGTTCGCGCATCAGTTTCTCCTGCTGCTGGTGAATCTGCTCCAGCAGACTGCCGCCTACGGTTCCTACGCCACAGACGAAGAGGTTAATCTCCTGGTATTCGCTCAGGAAGAACGAGTCGTGGATAGAGTTCAGTGCCTTGCGCAGATATTTCTCGTTGATGACAAACGAGATGTTCGTCTCCGAGGCTCCCTGGGCACAGGCAATTACGCTGATACCCGAGCGGCCCAACGTGCCGAACAACTTACCGGCAATACCCGGAGTATGCTTCATATTCTCGCCTACGATAGCCACCGTTGCTAATCCGCTTTCGGCCTGCATGGGGAACATCTTTCCGTCCTCGATTTCACGTTCGAATTCCTCGTTCAGCACGCGACAGGCCTCCTGGACCTCAACATCGCGCACACCTATACTGGTGCTGTTCTCCGACGAAGCCTGAGAAACCATGAAAACCGAAATACCATTGTCGGCCAGACACGAGAAAATGCGACGGTTCACACCAATCACACCCACCATCGACAGTCCCGATACCGTTATCAGGCTGGTGCCCTTGATGCTGGAGATACCCTTGATGCTACGTACATCGTCCTTCACTTCGCTCTTGATGATGGTACCTGCATTTTCGGGGTTAAAGGTATTCTTGATAAGGATGGGAATGTTCTTGACACAAACGGGATAGATGGTAGGCGGATACACCACCTTGGCACCGAAGTTACACAACTCCATAGCCTCGACGTAGGTTAGCTCGGGGATGGTGTATGCATTCTGGATAACCTTCGGGTCAGCCGTCATGAATCCATCGACATCGGTCCATATCTCCAGCACGCTGGCATCCAGTGCCGCAGCAATGATGCTGGCGGTATAGTCGCTTCCGCCGCGTCCCAGATTCGTAACTTCGCCGCTATCCTTATCCGTCGATATAAAGCCCCCAACGACAATTCTTAATTTCTCGCTTTTTATTTTCAACTGTTCGCGGACCAATTCGTTCGTCAACTCCGTGGCCAGGATATCCTTGCCGTTCTGGCGCTGTGTCTTGATGAACTGACGGCTGTCGAACCACTCGGAACCCTGAATCAGGCAAGAAACAATGTGACTCGACATGCGCTCGCCATAGCTGACGATGGCTGCCTGCGTCTTCGGACTGAGGTCGCGAATCAGGAAAACACCCTGATAGATGCTGCGGAGTTCCTCCAATAGGCCACGAACTACAGCCTGCAGTGTGGTGCGTTCCTTGCCAGCCGGGATTATGGCCTCAATCATATTCTCGTGGCGCTCCGCAATCTCCAGGAAAGAACGCTGGTATGCGGCGTCGCCCTCGACTGCCATTTGAGATGTACGAATAAGTTGGTCGGTAATGCCGCCCAGTGCGGAGACGACAACAATTACTGGCTCCTTCTGGGCCTCTACTATTCTCTTTACACTTAAAATACTTTCCACGGAACCTACGGATGTTCCGCCGAACTTCAATACCTTCATTAAATGCTATTTAGTTTTGCTTTGCAAAGATAGTGCAAATCGAACAAAATACAAAACATTTATGTTTTTATTTTTGAGATGCAGCCTATCTTCGAGGCCAAAAGACTTAAAGATACAATTAAGTGAGCGATTTTCCAAATTTATTTGAGAGAATAAGGAAAAGTTTGTATATTTGTAGCCAGAATTAACTTTAAACATCATACTATGGACACTATTGAACTACCCGACGTTTCTAATTACGTTTCCCTCTACGCCAACTATAACAGCGATACCGAGGATGTCGATGCACTACTGAATGCACTTGTTACCGAGAACAACGTGCCCAACGATGTCTTCGAGAATCTCAAGCTCAAGCGCCTGACACGTTTCTACGTTCCCGTCGTTCTTTTCGCCGGACAGGGCACAGTGGAATTTTCTTGCGAATACAAACGGGGCGAAGATACCTACCGCGAGAAAAACACCTGGACTTCGGGCCTCGTTTACAAGGCTGCTGCCTATTACAGCGACGGTGTTCCCGAACAGGCCAGATTGGACGAGGAGATTAGCGACAAGGGATTCGAAGTCAGCAGCCTGCATCCCGACACGCTCACCAGCGAGGCACAGGGCTGCGAAGTTATCTTCCCTGATGCTGCCACACCCGAGGAAATCGTGAATGCGAACAGCAGCGCTATGCTCGACAGCATGAAAGAGTTCATGACGGATCAGTTGAAACGCGAACTGAAGAAACAACTGGGTTCGTTCAGCAACCTCAAGGTTAGTTCCGTAAACTTCGAACAGTTTGCCGACGACGACGAATTCATGCCCGGAACCACCATCTGTCGTCAGCCCGTTACCGTGATGGAATTCGAATACAAGGGCCAGACCTACCTCGCCGACTACCGGAAGGATATGTTCACCTGCCCGCGCTATCCGGTCGACGACACTTCGGCAGCAGTCGAGAAACAGGCCCACACTCGCATGGGTTACTGTGCTGCCGCAGCCGGTGTTGTGTTGCTGCTCCAGTTCCTGCTCCTGCACATGTGGTCCGTCACCCTCATCCTGCTGCTCATCGTGGGAGGCGTCACCTTCAAGTTCTACCACGACCTCTCGCAGGTACGGCAAGCTGCCCAGGGTTCGCGCAAGACAGAGCGCAACAAGGTGAAGGCCGCAGACATGATGGCCGACCTCCAGCAGCGTGCATCGAAAGTCGATTTCAGTTAAATATAATATAGTATCAGGCTATGAAACGCATCTTTTTGTCCCTTTGCCTTCTCGTCGCTGTTTCGCTGAACATTTCCGCTGGCGACAACTACCTGTACAACGCCGGGAACAAAGTCCTGGCCCTCAACTCCAACCTGGATTTCCAAATGGTGAACATTGGCAGCGAGGGCTATCCCAGCAGCTGCATGTTGGTGCAGAACAAGGCCAACGGCACCCCCATCGTCATTCACTACGGTTCCGATGGTCTGCCCACCAGCATTTCGGGCAATGGCGACCATTTCTCCATCAGCAACTATAACGGCTCCACTGCCGACGTCACCCACACCAACCGCAGCGGTCAGCAGGAAAGCAAGCAGATTACCAGCTCGCGAGACTGGTCGAACTACCGCACCACCGGCCTCATCGGAGCGTTGGACCAAGGCCTGTCGAATTTCAGCAGCAAGTACGGCGGTCGCATGCGTGGTTTGTCCGAGATATGCGACAAACTGGGCACAGCCTTCGACATCAAGTGGACCAAGAATTTCAAGAGTTTTGTCTCGAGCAACGGTCTGCGTCTGGCTGCCCCCTCGTTGGCAGGTCCCGGCTATAAGGTTGTGGAAACGGCGAACGACTTCGTGGACGTGATAAACGGCGGGGCCAAAGGCGGATTGGTGATTGGTAAGGCCCTCACCTTCCTGCTGGGCAACTACAACTCCCTGCGCGATTCGTGGGCCGACTTTGTCTATGACCGTCTGATGGAAATGGACGAAGCCACCAAGAATGGCCGTTTCGACGACGAGATTGCCACCCTGGATTGGATTATGGGATTCGACGAGGAACCCGGTCCCGAACTGATTGGCGGTTACCGCGATCGTGCCAAGAAGGTTGCCGAGGAAACCGGCAGCGGTCTCATCAACTCCAAGAAAGAAGAACCGAAAGATTCTGTGGTGGTGAAATAACTATTTCATCTCCTCGCGACACCATTGGAACCAACTGTCGGCAGCGTGGAACCCACCCTGCTGCTGCAGGTCGCTGGCTACGGCCAGGGTGTATCGGATGTGCCCTCCTACAGGCCGCAGTATGCACAGATAGTTCAGGGCGTCCTCCTTCACCTCCACCAGATTCTCCTCTGCCGCACGGACGGCCATTCCAAGGGTGTGCACACGGTCGGGGTGCCCCTCCTTGTCCGGCACGTTCAAACCCCACGAAGCCACCAGACCGTCGGTTCGTGCCATTCCCGAGGTGTTGAACTCGAACTTCTGCACCCCCGTGGCGAACCGCAACTCATCCACCCCGTTAGCCGTTTGTCCTTCGCCGTTTGCCGTAATCTCCACATCCACCTGCACTTCGCGCTGTCCGCGAATGGCGGTAAAACGCTGACGGAACTGCAGGCAGCGACCTGCATATTGCCAGTCGCGAACATATATCTCCACCACAGCCGTATCCGGTCCCTCGCTCAGCACCCTCTGTCCACGTGCCGCCACGGGGTTCACAAACGAAAGAGTGTCGCCCTCGAACCCGCGGAACGAACCTGCCCCAATGCTGCCGCCCACGAACAGGATGTCCTCGCCGAATCCTGCCGCCCACTGCTCGTCGGTGGTGTAGAAATTGGTCTGGTCCAGTTCCAGTTGCGCTTGTTTCTTGCCATATAAGTCAATACTCTGGCGGTGGTCCATATACACTCGGAATCCTATCCATTCGTTTTCCCACATGGCCCCGTGTCCATATATGGCGTCGTACATAGCCAACGAGGGCACGTCGCCCTTGTACTCTATCTGGTTCACCCGCGGATAGCGGTATTTGCGGTCCCACACCTTCATCTGCGCACTCACTTGTGCGAAGAGAATGAGAGAGTGAGAAAATGAGAGAATGAGAAAAACAAATATCTTCTTCATATCAAATCCTTAAATCTTAACCGGACAGACATAAAGTCAGCCCTACATCACTTTTAATTTTTAACTTTTAATTTTTAATTTCCTATTAGACTTTTAGGAAAATTTTCTGCCGATACATGAAATACATAAACAGCCACAGCACCGTCATGTACCCCACCGTCTCCACCACTGCGGTGTATTGCGGAGGGTACAGGCTGAACACCCCGTCGAACAGGCTGTGGTTCAGTTTCCAGAAATCGATGAACTTCGGTGCCATGTAAATCAGGATGGAATTCATGCCGATAACCTTGAAGTAGAAATCCCACTTGCGCAACCCGCACACATCGATGATGCAGTAGAACAGGGCGAACATCACCAGCGAATAGCCGGCAACGGCCAACACGAACGAACTGCTCCACAGCGCCTTGTTGATGGGATAAATCAGGTTCCAGGCTGCGCCCAGTGCGGCACACAACACACCGGCTGCGAACAGCACAAACACCTTGCGCCACGATGGTTTGCCGCGCTGCACGAACACCCCCGTCAGCATACCCATCAGGGCCGTGCAGATGGCAGGCAGTGTGGACAAGATGCCCTCGGGGTCGTAGTCGGGCCGATAGCAATGAGGACCCAACAGCGTGCGGTCGATGTAGCAGGCAATGTTCCCCTCGCGGGTCAGCGGGTCTATCGACGGGTCAACGCCCGGGGCATGCACAAAGGCCGACACCAGCCAGTATCCGATCAGGATTACCCCCATCACCGCAACCTTGGGCCACAGGCGTTTTCCCGTGGCGGTGAATATCAGCGCAGCGAACATCCAGGCCAGACCTATGCGCCCCAGCACACTGGGCCATCGCAGGGTGGCGAACTCGAACTTCAGCATGCCGCTGTACACCAGTCCCAACAGCACCAACATCAGTCCGCGCCGTACTATCTTCAAGTAAATCTGCACATTGGTGCGCCCTGCCTCGCGCTGTTTCTGCAACGACAGGGGGAAGGAAATGCCCGCAATGAACAGAAACAGGGGAAATATGGTATCGTGGTGCACCAGTCCGTCCCAGGGCACATGCTCCATGTTGCGGGCAATGGTCTGCCACACGCCGGAATCGGGAAACAAGGCAGCAATAGCCGTCAGCAACGCAGCACCGCCGGTAATGAAAAACATGTCGAATCCCCTCAGGGCATCCAACGATTCCAAACGGTTGTTTTTCTCTTTTGTGGGCATAAAATCAACACTTTATCGCTAAATATCGGGTAAAGTTACTGAAAATCGGGAAAAAATACTAACTTTGTAACCAAAAATCACGGAATCATGAAAAAATCGCTCCTCGCCATCCTCTTCCTGATGTGCACGCTGGGCACCTATGCCCAGGACTATCCCCCCAAGAACACCCCCCAGTTGGAATTCGCCATGCAGCTGCGCGTAACCTTGGGGCAGGCCTATGGCATCGATAACACCCAGCACGGGCGCCGCACCGTCATCCCCATCACCGGCGGCACCTTCGAAGGTCCGCACCTGCGCGGCACCATCGTGAATGGCGGGGCCGACTACCAGCTGAACACCGAGACACGCACCGAACTCGAGGCCATCTATTGCATCAAGACGGACGACGGCACCTACATCCACGTCCGCAACCGCGGCATCATCGCGAACGGCAAAGACGCCAACGGCAACCCCTCGTTCTATTTCCGTGCCGCACCCCAGTTCGAGGCCCCTGCCGACAGCCCCTACGGGTGGCTCAACAACGCCCTCTTCGTCTGCGCCCCCGAATGGTCCACCTCCTTCCAGGGCATCATCCTCAACGTCTGGCAAGTCAAATAGCCCCAAGCATAATGTTACACCCCTAATACTATGGAAGTTATGAAAAAAAAGTTATGGAGTTTGCTGGCCATCATGATGGCAGCAATGGTCGGTTTCAACCTTTCCTCGTGCGGCGACGACGAGGACAATGGTCCAGTCACACCACAGTTGAAAGAAGTAGAATACTACGAAAACGACTCTGACGAAGACTACACCCCCTTGCTTGTGGGTACATGGTACTATATGGAAACAGGAGATGCTGTTTCTAATAATGTTAGATATGATAGAGTCTCCATCTTTCTTCTGACATTAAATTCAGACGGCACATGGTCAACAACTAATAAGCATAGAATTTCCAGAGACAATTACGTAGAGACAATTCCCGGAAGTGATATAGATGGTACGTTTACCCTTGAATCGAATAATATCGTTGCAACGTATTCGAAAACTGGCAATGTGTGCGCAATATGGAACTTTTCTCCAGCAGCACTCAGACAGGGTACGCTGAAGATTATGGTTAAGGACGATTACCTCATTGATGAAGAAGTAGAACGCATGGATTACCAACGTTTTAACTACGCTTCCCCAGACGCTGCCCTGGACCAGTATATTGCCGAGCACCACCTCAGAAAATAATCTCTTCACCACACACTAACACACAAAGGCACCGTCCACCTCGGACAGTGCCTTTTTCTCACCTATGTGATATTCGACAAAAACATATACCTATATACCTAGACAGGGCTGCATATACGATGAATAAAGGGATGAAGGCACGGTACATGTTGCAGAACATATACCTATGATGTACCTTAATATGTATTGAAGAGGTATATGTTAGGTACATGTTGACAGACATATACCACCTCTATTTCCCTTTATTTATCGGCCTTATAGGCCAGTTGAGGTATATGGGTATATGTTTTCTGAAAAAGGCTAAGAGAAAAAGGCAAAAGGGGTTCACGCGGAGTGACGTGTTGATGGGGGTGAGATGACGCGTGAACTGGTGCGGAACGACGTGTCGTTTCGCTTGACACACAATTGTGTGACAAGGGAAGGAATACTAACGCTACCGACGGAGCGTTGTGACGCTAGGTGGGTAGCGATGTGACGCTCGGGCGGTAGCGTTGGGACGCTCCGCTTAAAGGGACTAACGGCTAACGGCGAAAGACAAAGGGTGAGGTAGAAGAGGGGTGCCGCAGCTGTCGATTAGAGTTTCTTGTTTTCGGCGGAACGGACGCGGGAGAGGGTTTCGGGCGTCATCTGCAGGAAGGAGGCGATGTGGAGCATGGGGGCTCGCAGGATGATTTCGGGTTTGGACTCGAGCAGGCGGTTGTAGCGCTCAGCGGCATTCTCGAAACGCTGGGAATCGGCATGTTCCTGGCTGGAGATGAGGGCGTGCTCGAGTATCTTGCGGTAGAGCATTTCCATCTCCTGGTTCTGCAGCATGGATATGTGCCAGGCTTCGTAGGGAATGGCGTAGAGTTGGCTGTTTTCCAGGGCCTCGACGATGAGTCGGCTGGGTTCCTGTTTCAGGAAACTTTCGATACAGAAGACGATGCGACCTTCGAACGAGAAGTGTTCGGTTACATCCTTCCCATTTTTGTAGTAGAACTGACGCACCATGCCATGATCTACGTAATACATGGCCCTGCAAACCTCGCCCTCGGGCAGCACGATGTCGCCTTTCTGGAACTTCATAGGTACCAGAATCTGCGAAAGGACATCGATGCCCAGCGGACTCATTTTACAATAGAGACGGGAGATTTCTCGGGCTACGTCTCTCGGGGTGTTCATCATGGTGCTGTCTGTATGTATATTACCATTAAATAATCAATCTAACTTGAGCACGGCAAGGAAGGCCTTCTGGGGCACTTGCACATTGCCAATCTGCTTCATGCGTTTCTTTCCCTTTTTCTGCTTCTCCAGGAGCTTGCGCTTTCGGCTGACGTCGCCACCGTAGCACTTGGCCAACACGTCCTTGCGGACCTGTTTCACGGTCTCTCGGGCTATGATTTTGGCACCGATAGCTGCCTGAATGGCGATGTCGAACTGCTGACGGGGCAGCAGGTCTTTCAGCTTTTCGCACATGCGTCGACCAAAGTCCACACTGTTGTCGACATGCGTCAGCGTGCTTAGCGCATCGACGGGCTCGCCGTTCAAGAGGATGTCCAGCTTCACCAACTTCGAAGGTCGGAACCCATCCTGGTGATAGTCGAACGAGGCATAGCCTTTGGAAATGGACTTCAGTTTGTCGTAGAAGTCTATCACAATCTCGCCAAGCGGCATCGCATACTGCAGTTCCACGCGGTTTCCGCTGATGAAATCCTGCTTCAGCAACTCGCCACGCTTGCCCAGACACAGGGTCATGATGGGCCCAATGAAGTTGGCCGTGGTGATGACAGATGCATGGATATAGGGTTCCTCGATATGGTCGATGAGCGTGGGTTCGGGCATTCCTGCCGGGTTGTGCACCTCGTGGACCTCGCCCTGTTTGTCATAAACCAGATAGGACACGTTGGGAACTGTGGTGATGACATCCATGTTGAATTCGCGGTCCAGACGTTCCTGCACGATTTCCATGTGCAACAGGCCCAGGAATCCGCAACGGAAGCCAAAGCCCAGTGCCACAGACGATTCGGGCTGGAAGGTAAGCGAGGCATCGTTCAGCTGCAGCTTCTCCAACGAAGCACGCAGGTTCTCGAAATCCTCCGTCTCTATGGGATAGACACCCGCAAACACCATCGGCTTCACCTCCTCGAAACCGGCAATGGCCTCGCTGGTGGGATTTGCCAAACTGGTGATGGTGTCGCCGACCTTTACCTCCGTAGCTGTCTTGATGCCGGAAACGATGTACCCCACATTGCCGCAATGCAGTTCCTGACGGGGCACCATATCCATCTTCAGGATACCTATCTCGTCGGCTTTGTATTCCTTACCCGTATTGATGAACTGCACCTGTTCGCCACTGCGAATAGAGCCGTTCACAATCTTGAAATAGGCAATGATGCCGCGGAAGGGATTGAACACAGAGTCGAAGATGAGGGCCTGCAGGGGAGCATTCTCGTCGCCAGCAGGGGGCGCAATACGGTCCACCACGGCGTTCAGGATGTCCTCGACGCCCTGACCCGTGCGACCGCTAGCACGGATTATTTCCTCGTGACGGCAACCTATCAGATCCACGATTTCGTCCTCCACCTCCTCGGGCATAGCATTTGGCATATCGCATTTGTTCACCACAGGAATGATTTCCAAATCGTGGTCGATAGCCATATACAGGTTCGAAATGGTCTGTGCCTGAACACCTTGCGTAGCATCCACCACCAGCAAGGCACCCTCGCAGGCGGCAATGGAACGACTGACCTCGTAAGAGAAGTCAACGTGTCCCGGAGTATCGATAAGGTTCAGGATATATGTCTGTCCGTCGCGTTTATATTCCATCTGGATAGCGTGGCTCTTGATGGTGATGCCGCGCTCTTTTTCAAGGTCCATATCGTCGAGCATCTGCCCTTCCGTAACCTTGATGGTATTCGTAAATTCCAACAAGCGATCGGCCAAAGTGGACTTACCGTGGTCGATATGCGCAATGATGCAGAAATTGCGAATGTTCTTTTGCATTGACGAAATTTTCCGCAAAGATAATAAAAAAATCGAATTATACGGGTATAAGGACACAAAAAAACGTCTCGGACCATAAAAATCCGAGACGTTTATAGGGGTTAAATAATGTAGGAACTATTAGTTCAGGGCTACAACGAAGTCCTTCTCAACCTCTGTGAGGGTAACCTTGTCCTCGCGGAGCAACCAACCCAGACCCAGGAAGAGGTCCTTGTCGTTCTTTACCTTAGCAACTTTCTTCAGATCCTTTGTATTCAAAGCACCATTCTCGTTCAATGCATTCCAAATCTGGCCTGCGATTGTACCTACTTTCTCGTTCATAATCTTATTACCTTAATTAAGTTTAATAATACCAATGTCTCTGTTTTGACGCTGCAAAGTTACTAATTAATGTAACACGCGAGGGCAACAATCGAAATATATAACATATAATGGGTTGATTTCTTGACTTATATCAATAATAATTCGTAACTTTGCATTCGCATTTCGTATCTTTGCAGCATGAAAAAAACATTTATACTCCTAACGGCAATGGCAGCAATGTGTGTTGCATGCCACAAACAAACGTTCGACGAGCGGGTACAGTTCGAAGTGGAACAGTTCAACAAAAAGGAAGCCCCCAAACGACTGGATATGTACACCACATTCGACAGCATGGCCTATGATACACAGACACTTACCCTGAGTTACTTCTACACCATCGAGGGCGATGTGGAAGCCAGTATGTTCCCCATCGATGCCATGAAGGAGGAACTGCTCGGCAACATGCGGAACAGCATTCAGCTGAAGACACACAAGGAACATGGATTAAGTTTCCGCTATGTGTATTTCCTGCAGAAGACAGGCAAGCCCTTCTTGGACTGCACATTCACGCCCGAAGACTATAATCCGCGTTCAAAGCGTTGAACAGAACCACAAAAAGGGACATTTAGAAGCTTTTCGGAAACTTTTTCGCGAAAAGATTTGGCGGATTTACGGAAAAGTATTACCTTTGCACTCGCAAACAAGAAAGATGCGTCCTTAGCTCAGTTGGTAGAGCAATTGACTCTTAATCAATGGGTCCAGGGTTCGAGCCCCTGAGGGCGTACAAAGAAGCCCCTTCGCACACAGCGGAGGGGTTGTTTTTTATAGGGCCCATTGGGCTTCTAAGGCTTATAAGTCCTATGAGCCTTAGAAAGGAAGTCCCACAGCGAAGTGCAGGGCGAAATCGCGTTTGAAGCGAGGATGGATGATGGGGAAATGGTGGCGGGCATCGCTATAGGCAGGGTTCACAGCCTTCATACCTCCATCGAGACGCAGGATGAAATAGTTGAAGTTGAGGCGGATGCCCAATCCATAGGAAGCCGCAAGCTGCCGCCAGAACTTGTCGAATTGGAACTGTCCACCGGGCTGGTCGGCATAGTCGCGAATGGTCCAGATGTTACCGGCATCAATAAAGGCCGCCCCGTCTATCTTCCAGAACAGATGACTGCGATATTCCAGATTCATGTCCAGTTTTACATCACCCGTCTGATTAATGAAATCGATACGTCCGTCCTGCCCCTTGAACGAACCAGGCCCCAAGCCACGAACCGACCAACCGCGAACGCTGTTGGCACCACCGCTGAAATAGCGTTTCTCGTAGGGCAGGATGGTGCTGTTGCCATAAGGGAAAGCTACGCCCAGTCCAAAATGGACAGACAGGGAATTGGTGGGTGAGAAGCGGAAACTCTTCGAAAAATCGAAATCGCACTTGGCAAACTCGGCATAGGCAATATTGAAGAGCGTATACTGGTTCTGGCTGTTACGTGCCGTTCCCAACAGCGTGGTAAGTCCGTAGAGCAGATTTCCCGCCGTCTCGACATTGAATCGGATGCTATAGGCATTTGTTCCATAATTGCCCGTAGCACCTGAAAGGGGCTGGGACGAATAGCTGAAGGTATAACCCCACTTCATGATGAACAAGTCCTCGTAGTTGTATCGCAGGATGGCATTTCGCGAAGTGGCGTTCGCCAGATAGTCGTTGTAGAACGTTTTCGAAATCCAAGGCATGAAGACGTAGTTCAGGTCGATGAGGTCGATACGATGCTGGCGCTGACGGTTGTGCTGGCTCCAGCGATATCGCCAGGCACCTGCCACAACACGTCTGTGGAACTCGGGACGATTCTGATTGTCGTACATCAGGGAGATTTCGCTGATAGCATGACTGCTGCGACGGAAATCCCGGCTAATGCCTGGGAACTTAAAATCGGGGAACGCCAAAGACACCTCGGCACCATACTCCAGATAGTTCTCGTTGTCGTAACCTTCCAGTCCGCGTATCGCCTCGAAGGCACCACGTAACTTCACATTCAGTAATTCGGAACCACGGAACATGTTGCGATTCTGGTAGGAAAGCACCACTGCGGCACCAAAGTCGCCAGCCGAGTTTGTCCCTTCCAACTCTATGTTGAAGGCGTGAAGTTTGTTCGTCGTCACAGCCACCAATGCATCCAGACGCGTACTGTCCGTCGTATCGGGTGTCATGGTGATTGTAGAGTTCATAACTGCTCCCAAAGCCGACAGGTTGCTATAGGTTTCCTGTACATGCTGCTCGTTATAGAGTTCGCCCGGACGAATGGCATTCTTCACCTGCAGCACACTCTTGCGCAGCAGATTGTTACTGGTGCTGTCTGACAGGAAGTTGACCTCGTCGATATAGTACTGACGATGGGGCACACGCTGGGTGCTTTGCGGCACGAGTGCATTGTCCACCTTCAAAGCCAAAGCCACCTTGTGGTTGCCCAGCGCTGTATCTGCTTCGAAACGGATATATTCCTTATTAAAGCGGTAAAAACCGTTTCCGCGCAACAGACGGTTGATACGACTGCGTTCGGCATCCAGTTCGTTCAGGTCGAAGGGCATGCCAACACTCAGACGGGAATCCGCCTCCGTGCTGTCCACCAAATGTTGTACCACAGAATCCTCGATTACCTGACCCAGTTCGGCAATGTGGTAGCGAGGGCCCGTTTGAATGTCGTACATCACATTCAGTTTGAAACCCTTCTTGCGTTCTAGCAAATCCACCTGAGCATTCAGGAATCCCATATTGCGAACAGCGGCTTCTATGTTATCCCGTGTCTTTATGGCTTTCGAGGCATCATATATCACAGGAGCCTCACCTATGCGTTGCAAGAAACGATTGATGCGTTTTGTAGAATCGCGTCCACTCATCAGATAAGGCCCCATGGGCACCTTCACCAAACTGAACCAACGGGAATTGGGATGTTGCTGCACGTATCCCTGCATCTGTGTCGTGGATATTGTCTTATCCGACGTGTGTATCTTTACATCGTTCAACAGATACTCGTTTTCCGGAATAAAACGAGACACGCTGCAACTGGCTATTATCCCCATGAAGGACAGCAAAATTGCAATACGTAGAAATGAACTACGAAATTTCACATCACAAAGATAGTGAATTAAGTGAAAAGTGAAAAGTGAATAGTGAAAAATTATTATTACCTTTGCCACGAATATGATAAGTAAAGCACGCATTAAGCAAATTCACAGCCTGGAACGCAAGAAAAACAGGCTGGAAGAAGGACTATTTGTAGCAGAAGGTCCCAAACTGGTTGGCGAGCTGCTCGAAACCATGCGTCCGCACTATGTGGCAGCCACAGCAAGTTGGCTCGAAACGCACGCCCAGGAGCTACGCGGTGTGGAAACAGATGTGGTGAGCAACGATGAACTGCAACGCGCCAGCCTGCTGCAACACCCCCAATCCGTAATCGCCCTGTTCCCACTACCCCACTACGATACAGAGCTGGCCTCGACGGCAGAATGCGAGTTAACGCTGGCATTGGACGGGGTGCAAGATCCGGGCAATATGGGCACCATCGTCCGACTGGCCGACTGGTTCGGCATTCGACACGTTTTCTGCTCGATGGACTGTGCCGACATTTTTAACCCTAAGGCCACACAGGCCACCATGGGAGCTTTGGCGCGAGTTATGGTTCATTACATCGACCTTCAAGAAGCACTCTCCCACACCCAGGCACCCATATACGGAACATTTCTGGATGGCGACAACATTTACCAGCAGACACTCTCTGCAAATGGCGTAATCGTGATGGGTAACGAGGGAAGAGGCATTTCGCCCTCCATTGCACAACTGGTAAATCGCAGACTGTACATTCCTCCATACCCCGCTGACAACCATACGGTGGAAAGCCTGAATGTTGCCATAGCCACAGCCATCACCTGTGCCGAATTCAGAAGAAGCCCCCTCTCGCACTGAGAAGGGGCCTCTTTTTCTCTATTATAAATAAGGTATAGATTCCGCGTTATTCTTCGACGGGAAATCCTTCTTCGTCCTCTTCCTTCACCTCTGCCTCTGCGGCATAAGACGAATAGAAGGTATCGTCCGAAGAATCATCTTCGCGGTCAATATCGCGCTCGTCTTCCAAACGTTCGTCTTCGTCGTCTATAAGGTTTCCATCTTCATCGTATTGATTGTCCACATTGCAACGGAGCTTCACCAGCGGTTCCTTCTTCTTGGCAAAGATGGCTTCCGTCCAGGTTCCTTTCTCCACTTCCAGCACCTCGAATCCCTGTGCCACCTTGCGCTCCAGCGTGCCTCCCTTGGCATGTATGCGACTGGTGGGCAGCTGTGTAGTGCTGATTTCGAAACTGGATTCTATGATGTCCTTGATGCTCAGGGGAATGCTGTCCCAGCCACCACCAAAGTTACGGTCTATCAGTTCCAACAGGGTGGCAGCCGTGATATGCTTCACATTCTCGTAGCTCAGGTCGGTAATACGCTTAATGTACTTGCGACGGATAGCCACCATTCCCTTACGTTCGTTGGCACGTGCAAAGACGGACCATTCTCCATTCTGGTATTTGGCAACCTCGCGCTCGTCACGTGGATTAAAGTGCACCACTTCGAAACACAGGCGGATAATATTCAGCAATTTTTCTTCCGACGACGCGAAACCTT
Source organism: Bacteroidaceae bacterium (assembly GCA_017617235.1). Lineage (GTDB taxonomy): Bacteria > Bacteroidota > Bacteroidia > Bacteroidales > Bacteroidaceae > Physcousia. Next base: position 84,723 of record JAFZWQ010000025.1, read on the forward strand.
CCTCGCTCGCACGATCTTGTTCCCACAGGGCAGCTACCTGCACCTCGTTCAGGTTCCAGACGTTGTTGGAATTCAAATCCAGAATAGACTCCAACATCAAGTCCATTTCCTTTTTTTCCTTACTCATACTTCACGATTTATTTAATATGGTCGCAAATATACGAATTTTTTAAGAATATCCAATTATAATTCTCGATTATTGTATATCTTTGTCGTATGAAAACATTTCCATGTGCTAAAATCAATCTCGGCCTCTACGTTGTAGAACGTCGCCCAGACGGTTACCACAATCTGGAAACTGTCTTTTATCCCATTCCTCTTTGCGATGAGCTGGAAATCGTTCCAGCCGCAGAGGACCAACTCGCAATCGAGGGATTTCCCGTCGATGGCCAGTGGCGCGACAATTTGGTATGGCGCGTTGTAAAGCAGTTGCGCGACGGGGGATTGCCCATTCCTCCCATAGTTATCCGCCTACGCAAGACCATCCCCATGGGAGCAGGACTGGGTGGTGGCAGTAGCGATGCGGCCCACACCATGCTCATGCTGAACGAAATGTTCCATCTGGGTCTTTCCGACGATGATATGGAACAACGCTTGTCCCGTCTGGGTGCCGACTGTCCTTTCTTCGTACGTCGACAACCTGTCTTTGCCACAGGAATTGGCGACCAGTTCACCCCAGTTGCTTTAAGTCTTACAGGACAGCACTTGTTACTGGTGAAGCCGTCCGACCATGTTTCCACACGCGAAGCCTATTCCGCAGTCCGTCCCCGGCATCCCCAGCACCCGCTCCTGCAAAGCATACAGCGCCCTATCAGCGAATGGCAACAATTGGTTGGCAATGATTTCGAGCAAAGTGTCTTTCCCCAGCACCCCACCATTGCCGACATTAAACAGCAGTTGATTAACAATGGAGCCCTCTATGCCGCTATGAGTGGAAGTGGGAGTGCCGTCTTCGGAATCTTTGCCCAAGCGCCTTCGCCACAGCTCATAGCTTCGTTCTCGTCACACTTCACCTTCACAGCTCCCCTTTAATCCCACTCTAGCAATATGCCATTTCACTACAAACGCACGATTCTTGTAATTTTCGTCTTTCTGTTAGCGACTATATGGTTCTTTGTTCCTGCAGGGAAACCCAACGACGCAAGTGTGCTGTTCGACATGCGGCTAGCATTGCCCGCAACCCTACTGGCGTTGGGTAGTATAGGGGTACTTCCACGTCTGATGACGCTGGGCCTGCTTTTCTGTGCTATTGGTGACGCGATGGGGGTATTGGGAAGTTTCGAAGGTCAGATGGGAGGCTTTGCCATAGCACACATCTGCTTCATCTGCTGGTTTGCCAGGGAAATCCGTTGCACCAAGACTAAACCCGTTATACTTTTTATCACCACCCTGTTCTGCCTGTTCCCATTAGCTCTGGCCGCAGTAAAAGTGATACCCGCCGTACCCGACATTCCCATCCGCATTGGCTGTTCGATTTATGCTCTGTTGCTTACAGGGACGGTGTACACAAGTCTGGTTTACGCCTTCTCTGCACCCGCTGGCAAAAGGTTTCTTCCCTTCATAGCTGCAATTGGCGGCCTGCTGTTCCTGGTTTCCGATTTCATTCTCTCGTGGAACCGCTTCACAGCACACATCTCCCACGCCACCCTATACATCATGACCACCTACTATGCCGCACTGTTCTTCCTTTTCATCGGGACACTACGTGCACCAATAAATGTTCCCTTAGCGGAAAGACAAAAAACCAAGTGTGAGATTTGACGCATCGGATTTTTTCGCTATCTTTGCCATAATTAACCACGAATTCAAGTGCATAATATATAATAAAGGTATAAAAACGGTATGATGAAACGTGTTTTGGCAGTACTTTGCCTGTGCCTGCTGGCTGTAATGCCAGTTGGAGCTGTATTAAAGGAGAAAGACCTGGCACAGACGCTAGGTGTATTGAGGGCCGAGTTGGAACGGGACTACCAGAAGTTGCAAATGTTCATTCAGTCCTACGAACAGCAAGGGGCACAGCAGCATCAACAGTTGGTTTCGTATATGAACCAGTGCGAACAGATAGGGCTGATGCTGTATTCACAGTCAACAGAAAACACCTTCGATATGGCATACGCCTGCCAACAATCGGTGGACCTGTATCGCAGGCTGAACGACAAGGAGGGAAACACATTGCCCTACGACAAGATAATAGCCCGACTGAAGTCCGAAATAGAACGCTACGACGCACTCATTGCCTCGCTGAAGAGCATGCCTCCCGTGGCGAAGCACGACGAAGAAGTGCTGACGCAGAGCGACAGCATACTGCTGCAGGCTATTGACTCGCTGGCATCGAAGATTGATTCGCTGGCAGAAACGGCAGACGAACAACAAGCGATGCCACTGCCGCTACACGATGAGGAGGCCGAGGAGGACGAACCGCAGGAACCGCTGTACCTAACGGGCCAGCAACTGGAGGACAGAAAGGCATGTCTGGAATATGCCGAGGCGCTGCGCGAAATCATGGCCCAACATCTGGAAAGCATGGAGGCCGAGAGCACGTATTACAAGAGCGTGCAGGAGAAGGTGGAACGACTGAATGCCTTTGCACAAATGCAGTACAAAATGCTGCAGGACCGAATTTTCAAGCAGGGGGGCACAAACTATTTTGCCATACTGGCAGCACTGCCCCGCTACATTGCTCTGGCCAGCAGCACAGCAAAATCGAAGTACACACCGTTCGAAGGCAAGCAAAGTAAATCGGAATGGAGGGGTTTGTCAATTGCCTTCATCACCATATTCGTGCTGCTCTACCTGTCGCTGTCGATGGCTGTAAGCTATGCCGCACTGCGTTGGCTGGTACCCCGCCGCTGGATGGGTGACGATGCGAAAACAAGGCGCAAAATGCTAACACTAGTGGTGGGAACGGCGCTGTTCGGCATCATTGTGATGGCGCTGCGTTCGTACATGCCCAGCAATTCTGTGAGGATGGGTGCAGGACTGATTATCAACACCACATGGCTGATGGAAGTGATTTTCCTCTCGCTGTACATCCGACTGAAGGGAAGCGACATGCTGCACGCCACACTTACGTATCTGCCTTTGCTCATCCTTTCGTTCATCGTAGTAATCGTGCGTATCCTGCTCATTCCCAACATTATACTGAGCCTTGCATTTCCTCCCGTGCTGTTGGGATTCACCCTGTGGCAACTGTGGTTGGCACGTAAATACAGGAAGGGGCTGCCCATGCTGGATGTGGCCTACAGCTACATCACCAGCATAGCGATGGTCGTTTCCACCATCGCTGCGTGGGTGGGCTTTACTATGATGGCCGTACAAATTATGGTATGGTGGACATTTCAGCTGGCTGCCATCACCACAATTACATGTTTCTACGACATTATGGAAATGTACGAACGGCGTCACCTCGCCCGCAAAATCGCACGTTCGCTGGTGGCACCCGATAGTTCCGTCGCAACTCGCAGCGCCCTGCTGAAGCAAATTCAGCAGGGCGACCACATCACCAGCACCTGGATTTACGATCTGGTGAGCCGCACCATCGTGCCCATCATGGCAGTAGCGTCAGTGCTGGCCAGTATCTATTGGGCCGCAGCTCTGTTCGAGATGACAAGCGTCTGCCAAAAGGCCTTCTACACCAATTTCATAGACCAAAAGGATCTGATTCAGGTGTCGCTGTTCAAACTGTGCCAGGTGGCTGCATTGTGGTTCATCTTCCGCTACATCAACTATGCCGTACGCAGTTTCTATGCCGCTTATCGCCGGCACACCGCCAACCCCGACGACGTGCTGAACCTGACGCTGGCACGTAACGTCATCGCCATACTGTCCTGGGGACTTTACGTAATCATCGTCTTCGTCATCCTGAACGTTCCTAAGAGTGGCATCAGCATCGTAACGGCAGGTTTGGCAACGGGTCTCGGTTTCGCCATGCAGGATCTCATCGAGAACTTCTTCTACGGGCTTTCCCTCATGACAGGACGCTTACGTGTTGGTGACTACATCGAATGTGACGGCATAACAGGCAAGGTGGAAAGCATTACCTATCAAAGCACCCAGGTGATTACGGGCGACGGATGCGTCATCGCCTTCCTGAACAAAGCGTTGTTCAGCAAAAACTTCAAAAACATGACACGTAACCACAGCTACGAACTCATCAGTATTCCCGTAGGTGTGGCATACGGCACCAATGTGGAGCGAGTGCGTCAACTGCTCATCGAAGCTCTAACGCCTATTTGTCAGGAAACGAACGACAATGGACAAAACGTATCCGACCCCGAAAGACCAATCATGGTACGATTCGCAGACTTTGGCGACAGCAGCGTCGACTTAAAGGTTATGGTTTGGATGCTGGTAGAAGAAAAATACGCCCTTATGGCTCGTATCAAGGAAGCAATCTATAACACTCTGAACACTAACAATATAGAGATTCCATTCCCACAGCGCGATGTACACATGAGATGAGACGCAGTCTTCTCCCCATCCTTGCTTCTCTGCCCTCTCTAGCCACAGCAGAGCAACCCCCAAATGTCGTTTTAATCGTTGCCGATGATTTGGGCTATGGTGACGTAAGCGCCTATGGGAGCCGCACCATCTCCACTCCAAACATCGACAGGCTAGCAAACGGTGGAGTATGCCTAACCAACGGGCATTCGGCTGCTGCCACATCAACACCAAGTCGATACGGATTGCTTACGGGACTCTACCCCTGGCGACGCAAGACAAACATCCTGCCTGGCGATGCACCTCTCATCATAGGAGAGGAACAGTTCACTTTGGCACGTTTGTTTCAAATGGCTGGTTATCGAACAGGGACTATCGGTAAATGGCACCTGGGCATCGGAAAAGGGCACATCGACTGGAACCGAACCATTAAACCGGGACCAAATGAGATTGGGTTCGACTATTCTTGCATACTGCCAGCAACGGTCGATCGTGTACCATGCGTTTATGTCGAGAATGGCAATGTCGTAGGCCTTGACCCCAATGACCCAATAGAAGTAAACTATCATAAGAATTTCGAGGGACAACCCACAGCCATCACAAACCCCGAGTTGATGACCAAAATCACTTGGTCGCACGGACATAACAATAGTGTTATTAATGGTATACCACGCATCGGTTTCATGCGAGGAGGCAAAGCCGCACTGTGGAAGGATGAAGAAATGGCAAGTTACCTAGTCGGTAAGGTAAAGGACTTTATCGAAGAACAACCGCAAGGACAGCCTTTCTTCCTATATTTTGGTTTACACGAACCCCACGTTCCACGCGTACCAGAAGCACGATTCGAAGGGGCAACAACGATGGGACCACGTGGGGATGTAATCGTGGAGGCCGACTGGTGCGTAGGTGAAGTCATTAGTAAATTGGAAGAAAAAGGACTATTGGAAAACACAATAGTTATCTTTACAAGCGATAACGGCCCAGTACTCAACGATGGATACAACGACAACGCATCTGAACTGGTTGGTAATCACGACATGAATGGTGGATATCGTGGAGGGAAATACAGTCTGTACGAAGCTGGTACACGCGTACCATTCTTCATATACTGGAAAGGACACATACGTCACATTGTTTCTAATGCATTGGTGGCACAGCAGGATCTTATGGCTTCCTTTGCTCACATGTTACATCAACCCATTCCTAGGGGACTCGACTCAGAGGACCACCTCTCCGCCTTTCTTGGCAAATCGAAAAAAGGGCGACGAGGAATGGTGGTAGAAGCAGTAGGAAGACTGGCCTACCGCACACGCGACTATGCTCTACTACCTGCCTATAAAGGGGATAAACGAAATACCACCGGTAATGAAATGGGCATCGTAGACACACTTTCCCTTTTTGACCTGCGAAACGACCCTATGCAACAGCAAAACATCATCAACAAACACGCTAAACTTGCACGCCACATGCAAGCCGCTCTCGACAAGGAACGCACAAAATAAACCCATTAAACCCATAGGCCCCATAAGACCTATAGGCCCCATTAGGCTAATTAGGCTCATTAGACTCATCCGGCACATAAACAAAGAAGCCTCCACATCGTATGATGCAGAGGCTTACTCCGGAAAAAAGGCGGCTACCTACTCTCCCACAATTGCAGTACCATCGGCGCGGGCGGGCTTAACTTCTCTGTTCGGAATGGGAAGAGGTGGAACCCCGCCACTATAACCACCTAAATAAGATGCAAGGCGAGCGCAATGCAA
>JAFZWQ010000026.1 GCA_017617235.1 Bacteroidaceae bacterium
GTACAGCTTGCCGTCCATGCGGATGCAAGTGCCCTTCTTGATGTCTTGTGAATTAATCATAAGAGATTCTTTTTTATTGTTTTTGGGATTATTGTTTCAATTTCGGGCGCAAAGTTACGAAAAAATGAGCGAAATACCAAATTATTTGAGTATTTCCGAGTGGAAGTAAGTTCATCGGGATACCGATAAAGTTACGAAAAAATTTGCATGTGTCAAAAAAAGTCTGTAATTTTGCAGGCCGAAATTAATAAAAAACGATATAAACACAATGAAACGTACATTCCAACCCCACAATCGCCGTCGCAATAACAAGCACGGTTTCCGTCAGAGAATGGCTACCGCCAACGGTCGCCGCGTATTAGCAGCACGTCGTGCAAAGGGTCGCAAGAAGTTGACCGTAGCTGACGAGCGTCACGGCAAGTAATCTCTCCGGTTAGAGATTCGCGAATCAAAGATTAAGGGTGCGTCAAACGATTTGGCGCACCTTTCTTTTTGCCGTTTCGCAATTATTTCGTATCTTTACGCCCAAATATACGGAAGTATGACAGGAAAGGAATTCAAACAGAAGATGCTGAGCCCCATTCTGTGGGTAAACCTGCTGGTGATGGCGCTGGTTACGGTGCTGCTGTTCATCGGCTTGTGGATATGGTTGGGTCGATACACCCATCACGGCGAGGAAATCATCGTACCCAACGTCGAGGGAAAACTCATTGGGGATGTCGAGTACTCGCTGGAGATGCTGAACCTGAAAGCTGTGGTTATCGACAGCACCTACGACCACTCGCAACCTTCTGGTGCCATCATGGTGCAACAGCCCAAGGCTGGCAGTAAGGTGAAGTCGGGACGTGAAATCTACCTGACCATCAACTCGAAAGCTTCGCCAATGGTGGCTCTGCCCGATATTGCCGACAACTGCTCGTTGCGCGAGGCGCAGGACCGTCTGCGGCAGTTGGGCTTCCGTATCGGACCTGTGGAACAGACCGATGGCGACAAAGACTGGGTCTATGGCGTAAAGTGTCAGGGACGTAACGTTGTGGCAGGCGAACGTGTGCCCGCCGATGCTGTCATCACCCTGATTGTGGGCAGCGGTTCGGAAGAAGAGGAGTTTGACTACGACGACGAAACGCCAGGAGAAGATGATGGTCAGACGCAAAGTTTCGAATATGATTGATGAAGAAGAGCTGATAGATGACGATTTAGAACAGGCGGACGAGGAAACACTGTACGAACACCGCCGGGTGGTGGCCGATAAAGGCCAGAACCCCATGCGCGTCGACAAATTCCTGATGGACCATTTGGGCGACACCAGTCGCAACCGCATACAAAAGGCCGCAGAAGCCGGCTTCATCCAGGTCAATGGAAATCCCGTAAAGAGTAACTATAAGGTAAAGGCCGGCGACATCGTCACCCTGATGCTCGACCGTCCCAAACGCGACTGGGAAATCATCCCAGAAGACATCCCATTGGATGTGGTGTACGAGGACGACGACCTGCTGGTGGTGAACAAACCTGCCGGATTGGTGGTACACCCGGGATGTGGCAACTTCAGCGGCACCTTGGTGAATGCGCTGGCTTGGCACTTGCGCGACGACAAGCGTTTCGACCCCAACGACCCTGAGGTGGGACTCGTCCATCGCATCGACAAAGACACCAGCGGCCTGCTGGTAATCGCCAAGACACCTGAGGCAAAGACCAGCCTCTGTCAGCAGTTCTTTGTACACTCGACGCGTCGCCTCTACAATGCCCTCGTTTGGGGACCGTTCGCAGAGGACGAAGGAACCATCAGGGGCAACATCGGGCGCAATCCCAAAGACCGTTTGCAGATGACCATCCTGCCTGATGATAATCCAACGGGAAAACCTGCTGTCACCCACTATAGGGTGTTGGAACGGCTGGGACACGTAACCCTCGTGGAATGCCGACTGGAAACGGGGCGCACCCACCAGATTCGCGTCCACATGAAGAGTATCGGACACACGCTGTTCAACGACGAACGCTATGGGGGGCAGGAAATCCTCAGAGGCGAGCGCAGCAGTTCGTACAAGGCGTTCATTCACAACTGCTTCGAGCTCTGTCCCCGTCAGGCTCTGCACGCCCGCACCCTCGGCTTCCGTCATCCCCGCACGGGCCAGGAACTGGATTTTACAAGTGAATTACCACAAGATATGACTCAACTATTAGAAAAATGGAGAAAAAAACAATAGCTATCATCTGCGGAGGCGACTCGGCAGAACACGATGTCAGCATGCGCAGCGCGCAGGGCATCGAATCGTTCCTCGACAAGGAGCGCTACATTATATATAAGATAGAGATACATGCCCGTCACTGGGAGGCCATACTCCAGGACGGGACAAGAAGCATAGTGGACCGCAACGACTTCTCCTTCAAGGATGGGGACAAAACGGTGAAGCCCGACTACGCCTACATCACCATTCATGGGGCTCCAGGCGAGAACGGCATCCTGCAAGGATACTTCGACCTCATCGGAATGCCTTATTCCACATGCAACGTGCTCGTCGAGGCTATGACCTACGACAAGTTCGTGCTGAACAACTACATGCGTGGATTGGGCGTGAGTGTTGCCGACAGCCTGACGGTGAAGATTGGGCACGACAAAGAGGTTAGCGACGAGGACATCATCTCGCGCATCGGCCTGCCCTGTTTCGTGAAGCCCGCTCGTGGTGGCAGTTCGTTTGGCACTACGAAGGTGAAGACAGCGGAACAGTTGCGCCCAGCCATCGAGGTGGCCCTGAAGGAGGGCGAGGACGTGATGGTGGAGGCCTTTATGCAAGGCACGGAAATCACCTGCGGCTGTTACAAGACGAAGACAGGAGGACATGTGTTCCCCGTTACGGAAGTGGTCAGCCAGAACGAGTTCTTCGACTACGATGCGAAGTACAACGGACAGGTTTCCGAAATCACCCCTGCCCGCATCTCGGAGCGTCTGACGGAGCGTGTGCAGCAGCTGACATCCATGATTTACGACATCTTGGGTTGTCACGGCATCATCCGCATCGACTACATCATTACTGCTGGCGACAAGATTAACCTGCTGGAAATCAATACTACACCGGGTATGACGGCCACCAGCTTCATCCCCCAGCAGGTGCGTGCCGCAGGTCTCGACATCAAGGATGTCCTGACAGAGATTATCGAGGATTAAGACCCTTACCCCAAACCCTCCCCGAGGGGAGGGCGTGTATACGAACATAAAGTGTTAAAAATATGAGTGCAGGAGCAAATACCAATAGTAATTACTCCTCCCCCTCGGGGGAGGTCGGTAGAGGGGTCGGGCCTTTTGATGAGATCCGGCCGTTCAACGACGATGAGGTGAGGCCAGCGATAGAAAGTCTGTTACACGACAGACAGTTCTCACGCATACTGAAGAGTGTGCTGCCCATACTGCCCCTGGGCATGAGTCGTGGGGTGCTGAAGTTGGCCACGTTGGGCATAAAATCTACACTCGGGTTCCAGATTCGCTTCATGAAACCCGTGGTGAATCACGTGCTCCGCAAGTGCTCGACGGGACATACGTTCCAGCATCAGGGCATAGCACCCGGCAAGGAGCGTTACACGTTCATCAGTAACCATCGCGACATCGTGCTGGACAGCGCCATCCTCGACGTGATGCTCCACGATGCCAAGTTCCCCACCACCTGCGAGATTGCCATTGGCGACAACCTGCTCATCTACCCATGGATTCGCACGCTGGTTCGCCTGAACAAAGCCTTCATCGTTCGTCGCAACATTTCGCGTCGCGAACTCTTCGAGAGTAGCATGCTCATGAGCCGCTACATGCATCACGCCATCAACGAGAAGCACGAGAACATCTGGATTGCACAGCGCGAGGGTAGGGCAAAGGATTCGAGCGACCAGACGCAGGTTTCACTGCTGAAGATGCTGGCGATGTCCGATGCCGAACATCCGCTGGAACGCATCAAGTCGCTGAATATCGTGCCTCTCAGCATCAGCTACGAGTACGACCCCTGCGACTACCTGAAGGCGAAGGAGTTCCAACAGAAACGCGATGATGCAGCGTGGAAGAAATCGAAGCAGGACGACCTCATAAATATGAAGACGGGTATCTTCGGACAAAAGGGACATGTACACTACCAGACGGCACGTCCCGTGAACACGTGGATAGATGAACTGAAGGACTTGGACAAAGTGGAGTTCTTCAACGAACTGGCCCGTCGCATCGACCGCGAGATTCATCACAACTATCGTCTATTCCCAGGCAATTACGTTGCTGCCGACCTGCTTAGCGGAACACCCACACATGCCAGCCTTTATACCCACAAGGAGAAGGTGGCGTTCGAGAAGTATCTGAAGGAACGTATCGCCCTCGTCGATCTGCCCAACAAGGATGAGGCCTTCCTGCGCGAACGTCTCCTCACCATGTATGCCAATCCATTAATTAACTATGAAGCCACGCTTTAGCCTTTCATTTTTAATTATTAATTTTTCATTTTTAATTTCCTTATCATCGTGCCACGATGATAAGGATGAGATGTATCCCAGCATCATTACGGAATTGGCGGATTGTCCCACGGACGCAAAGGGCGTGATGAACGAAATCGTGTTGGACGACGATACGCACCTGCCGCTGACCAATCCCCAGTCAGGATTGAAAGCCAGTGTCATCTACCGTTGTCTGACGGGTTACACGCTGTCTGGCGGAAAGGCCACATTGTACCAGCTGAAGTCGGCCTGCCTGTTGCGTGACTCCACGGCTGTGGCAGTTACCGACCCCACGGGCATCGTCAGCCTCTGGCGCACCAAACATTACTTGAACCTGCACCTGTTGCCCAAGACACAGGGTGGCGACCAGATGTGGGGCTATGCCGTAGATTCCATAGTTGGCAAACGGGCTTATCTGCGACTGCATCATCGTCAGGGCGACGACCCTACGGCCTACTCCTCGGACGTGTATGCTTCGCTCTACCTCAAGGACCTTGCTGCCGACAGCATCACTTTGCGCATCCAAACCTTCAAGGGCCTCCGCGAGTGGGAACTTTAGGCTTTTTTGGCCAAATAAAATAAATTGTGTATCTTCGCAAGCGAAATGAAGAATATAGCAGTACTGATATCTGGAGGAGTGGACTCGGCTGTGGTCGTGCACCAGTTGTGCGAACAGGGCTACAAACCCGATCTGCACTATATAAAGATAGGTATGGAGGGCGAGGATTCATCGTGCTCGGCAGAGGAGGACATTGAACTGTCGCAGGCCACCGCTCGCAAATACGGCTTGAAGTTGGAGGTCACCGACCTGCAAAAAGAATATTGGGAACAGGTGGTGGGCTATGCCATAGAGCGAGTGAAGCAGGGGCTGACCCCCAATCCCGATGTCATGTGCAACCGCCTTATCAAGTTCGGAGCCTTCGAACAGCGCATAGGCAAGGATTACGACCTTATTGCCACAGGACACTATGCCCAGCGTATCGAAGAGGGTGGACTGGTTTGGTTGGGGACAGCCAAAGACCCTGTGAAGGACCAGACGGACTTCTTGGCGCAACTTTCGTACGAACAGCTTGCACACACCATCTTCCCCATCGGACACCTGATGAAGGAGGAGGTACGCGATATTGCCATACGGGCAGGATTGCCCTCGGCACGCCGCAAGGACAGTCAGGGCATCTGTTTCCTGGGCAAGATAAACTACAACGATTTCCTGCGTCGCTTCCTGGGCGAAAAGGAGGGACGTGTCATCGATATCGAGACAGGTAAAGTGGTGGGTACCCATCGTGGTTACTGGTTCCACACTATTGGTCAGCGCAAGGGGCTCGGCTTGGGTGGCGGCCCTTGGTTTGTGGTGAAGAAGAACATCAAGAAAAATATCATCTTCGTGGCAAATGGTTGGGACACTCAGTTGCAATATGGGCACGACTTCCGTTTGGCCGACCTGCATTTCATTACGGCTCCCTTCCCTGTTCCCCCCGAAGGAGGAAGTGAGATTTCGTTTAAGATTCGGCACGTCGACCACTTCATGCAGGGAACTATCACGCAAGACGAAGAAGGCTACCGCATACACAGCGACGACCCCATACAGGGCATTGCACCTGGACAGTTCGGCTGCATCTACGACAAAGACCACCGCATCTGCTATGGCAGCGGCGAAATCGCTTATTCACAAAAAGGACATTTACAAGGGCAAATATCATGAAACCCATTTATTTCCTCTCCGACGCCCATCTGGGCAGCAGGGCTCTGCAGCATACCCGTCAGCAGGAACGCCGACTGGTGCGTTTCCTCGACGAAATCAAGGACAAGGCCGAGGCCGTGTATCTGCTGGGCGATATGTTCGACTTCTGGTTCGAATACCGCACCGTAGTTCCCAAGGGCTTTACCCGTTTTCTGGGCAAGGTTAGCGAACTGACGGACCGTGGGGTAGAGGTGCATTTCTTTACGGGGAATCACGATATTTGGGCGTGGGAATACCTGACGGAGGAATGTGGCGTGATTCTTCATTACGAGCCCATCACCATCTCCATTGCCGACCAGACATTCTACCTGGGACATGGCGACGGGTTGGGAAAGACGGATCGTGGTTTCCGCATCATCCGTTCCATTTTCCATTGTCGTCCGTTGCAACGCATGTTCCGCTGGCTGCATCCCGATATTGGTGTTGCCCTTGGTCTGAAGTGGGCAAAGCACAGCCAGTTGAAACACAGGGAACAGGGCGAGCCTCCCTATATGGGCGAGGACAAGGAACCGCTGGTGCTCTATGCCAAGGATTACCTGCAATCGCACCCCGATGTCAACTTCTTCCTGTTCGGACATCGTCACATCGAACTCGACCTGATGCTCAGTCGTCAATGTCGCATGATTATCCTGGGCGACTGGATTAGTCAGTTCACCTATGCCGTGTTCGATGGTGAACAATTATATCTCGAAAACTATATAGAAGGCGAAACGGAGGTGTAGATATCCTGTACCACCAACCCTGCCAACGTCAGCCCGAAGATGGCTGTGATGTGTGAAATGGAGCCGTTGGCGTGAACCTTATGGAACTGGTTTTCTTCCAGTTCCATTTTTTCTTTATTCTGCAGCAGTTCGTCGCTGTAAACGCATTGGAACTTGTGGGCAGGGAACTGTTTCGACCGCTTGAAGATGTTGCGCAGGGCACGTGCCAGCGGGTCGCCCGTCACCTTCCAGAACTCTGCTACACGAATGCGGGTTGGGTCCATTTTCAGGGCAGCACCCATCGACGAAAACAGGCGTGCATTTGTCTGTGTGGCCAGTCGGATGAGCAGCGCCTTGTCGCGCAGCGAGTCGATGGCATCGATGATGTAGTCGTATGTCGCCAGGGGGAAACGGTCGGCAGTTTCCTCCGTAAAGATGTCCTCGATGGTCGCAATCTCTGCTTGGGGATTGATGGTCAGCAGGCGTTCCTTCAATGCTTCCACTTTTGGCTGTCCTATGGTTTTGTTGGTTGCCATCAGTTGACGGTTGAGGTTCGTCACAGCCACGCAGTCGCTGTCCACAATGGTTAGGTGCTGGATGCCGCTGCGCACCAGACTTTCAGCGCACCACGAACCAACACCGCCCACGCCAAACAGGATGACACGCGCCTCCGACAGTCGCGCCATCCCTTCGTCGCCTACCAGCAACCTCGTCCGCTGTCCCCATTCGTTATCGTTCATACAGGTCTTCTGCTTTATTTACATTCTTCAGTTCTGCCAACATTTGGGCATATCGCTCAGCAACGGCTTGGGCAAAGCGTGCCCCCTTCTCGGATGTGGAAAGATAGGGATTGCCGATTCCCGTGTCTGCGGTCACCAGGTTCCAATGGCGGGGCAGCCAGGCTGTCTTCTGTTGTAGCGAGGGTAGGGCGAAGGCGTTGGATTTCCCATCGCCAGCAAGGTCCATACGCACCAACTCTGGGTGGTAGTGCAGCATGACGGACGTTTCCACTTCATCCGCATGGTCGCCTGGTTGGTCGAAATATTCGCGCACAGGGCACACTGTGAACCATTCGCTGCTCAGGATGAACATATCCGGGTAATCGACCATCAGGTCGCGAATGAATCCCTTGAACGAATTGCCCCCATGTCCGTTCACAATGAGCAAACGGCGCATCCCCTGATGGTGCAACGATTCCACAATGTCGCGCAGAATATGCTCTTGGGTGCGCTGACGATAGTGGATGCAGAACTGCAGGTCGCGCTGCCCGGGGTTCTGTGCTCCCATCATCACGGGCGGCAGCACCATTGCCCGTACCCCATGTTTCTCCCACGCCAACCGTGCAGCATCCACAGCCACATTGTGCGACAGGATGCAGTCCGTCAGGTAAGGCAGATGCTGATTGTGGGGCTCAGTTGCTCCCCAGGGCAGAATGGCGATGTCGTATTCCGTTTCTTTCACCATTCCGTAGGTCGATGCTGCCAAGTCCATCGTCAAGTCTTTCATTTTATCTTTTATCTGTTAATTTTTCACTTTTAATTTTTAATTCCTTTAAGGTATTCTGCAGCGGCTTCGGCACAGCGTTCGCCATCCACGCCTGCACTCACGATACCGCCTGCATAACCGGCACCTTCGCCACAAGGGAACAGGCCGCGGAGACGGATGTGCTGTAGCGTCTCTGCGTCGCGCAGAATGCGTACGGGACTGCTGGTGCGTGTCTCCACTCCAATCACGGTGGCTTCGTTCGTCAGGAACCCGTGCTTCTGTCGCCCCCAAATCTTGAAGGCTTCTTGCAGACGGTGACGTATGGGTTCGGGCATCCAGAAATGCAGGGGACTGCTGATGAGGCCTGGGGCGTAGCTGGATTCGGGCAGGTCGTAGCTGAGGCGTCCGTTCACGAAATCCGCCATACGTTGCGAGGGTGCTGTCTGTCGCATGTTTCCCTGTTGCCAACAGGTGCGCTCCAACTCTTCCTGATACCGCATCATCTTCAACGCCCCCTCCTGGCCTCCCCGAGGGGAGGGAATATCTTCCGGCCTTAGTTCCACCACCATACCGCTGTTGCTCCAACGTCCGTTGCGGTTCGATGGACTCATGCCGTTCACCACAATCTGCTCGGGACCGCTGGCGGCAGGTACCACAAAACCGCCTGGACACATGCAGAAACTGTACACTCCGCGTCCGTCCAGCTGTTGCACCATGCTGTATTCGGCTGCTGGCAGATAGTCACCCCTTCCCCGTTTGCTGTGGTATTGTATCTGGTCAATCAGTTGGGCGGGGTGCTCCAGACGCACGCCCACGGCCAGTCCCTTGGCCTCTATCTCTACCTTATTATTATATAGCCATTGATAGACGTCGCGTGCCGAATGTCCCGTTGCCAATATCACTGGCCCGTGAAACTCCCTTCCATCAGCACAGGCTATGCCGCACACGCAAGGCGCCTCCTCACTTTTAATTTTTCGCTCGACGCTTGCGGCGCTTCGCTCGTTAGGGCAGAAGAATTTTTCATTTTTAATTAACAACGCATTCATTTGCGTTGTAAAGTGTACCTCGCCACCACAGCGCAGGATGGTCTCGCGCATGTTCTCGATGACGCGCGGCAACTTGTCCGTTCCGATGTGGGGATGGGCGTCGGACAGAATCGACGGACTGGCACCGTGCTGACAGAATACGCGTAGAATCTTCTCGCCGTTGCCACGCTTCTTGCTGCGTGTGAACAGCTTACCGTCCGAGTAGGCTCCAGCGCCACCTTCGCCAAAGGCGTAGTTACTTTCAGGGTCAACGCGCTGTTCGGGACGTATGCGCGCCAGATCCTTCTTGCGGTCTCGCACATTCTTGCCTCGCTCCACCACGATGGGGCGCAGTCCCAGTTCTATCAGTCGCAGAGCGGCAAACAATCCACCCGGACCAGCACCCACCACCACGACTTGCGGCTGTTCGCTCACATCGCGATACGCCACAGGCTCGAACTCCTCTGCGGGCGGCTGTTCGTTGATGAACACGCGCACCGTCAGGTTCACATACACATCGCGCTGACGGGCATCGATGCTGCGTTTCAGCGTCCGTACGCAGGTGATGGTCCTTTCGTCCCATCCCTGTTCGCGGGCCACGTATCGCCGTATCGACTGCTCGTTATATCCGTCTCTGGGCGTCACCCTCAGTTGCATCTCCTTTATCATCTCACTTTCAATTATGCATTATGCATTTGATATACTCGTACATAGTCCACCAGGTACTGCAGAGGAAACTGGCTGTCGTCGGGCGTTCCACCCAATTCGCCAATTGCCAGGTTCAGCAGAATGTACATGCCGAAGTCCTCGATGTTGTTCGAGAACGGATTCTCCCCATTCATGCTGCGGTTCTGGGTCTGACTCAGGTCAACGGTGTTCATCAGTTCGTCGTCCAGGTACAGATGTATGAACAGCTCGTCCCAATCCATTCGCCACGTGTGGAACTTCTGTACCCAGTCGGCATCCTTTTTTGTGAAGTGGGAGAGTGGGGCTATCACGGTGTCCCACATTGGCTTATACCCCTGTTTGTTGGCCCAGCAGGCATTGGCCAGCACGGAGGGCACGCCATCGGCGATGTAATATTCCATCATGTCAATCTCGCCGCATGCGGGCCATCCCCATTGGGTGCCCAGCAGCCAGATGGCAGGCCACGAGCCGCTTGCTGTGGGAATCTTGGCACGCACCTCCACGCGTCCGTATCGGAAGTGGAAACTCTCTCTTGTGGTCACGCTCGACGAGGTGTATTCCGCCTGCTTCCTAGCTCGTTGCCAAGCTCGCGAACCCTCTTGGTAGAACGGGTTCTGCACGGTCTCCTTTCTGCCCTCGATAATCAGCACACCGTCCTTCACGCTGGCATTGTCCGCTTGGTACCACTGCAGCTCCTTGTTCCTCACGAAGCCCCGTTCGTAGCTCCATCGCTCGTCGGGCCGCCCGTCCTCGTCGAACTCGTCCTGCCACACCAGCGTGTAGCCCTCGTACTCGTTCACCACGCTCGTCGGCTTATATGCATCGATTTCCTGTGCCGCCAAAGCAGTAAGCGGCATCAGCAACAGTGCAGTCCAAATCTTATGTCTCATGATATAATGTTTTGGGCAATTTATAATTGTCTCCTTCCTTATTATCTTACTTCTGCGAGACAAAGTTACGATTTTTCTTGATAATAACTGCAATTGTGAGGATAAAGGTGTGAAAAGAGCACGTTTTGATGCTTCGTTACGAAAGAGATCGAGAGGATTTTTCGGACTCTTCGGACATCCAGTCGGCGACGCTTTTGTGCATACGCTGTTTGAAGGCGGTGCTGAAGGTGTTGTAGCTGTGGTAGCCGCTCTCCTGGGCCAGCTTCTGGGCGACGATGGGCTTAAGTGCAGCGGTATGCTCGCGGTAGCGGGCTACGAAGTGACGGACGCGAAGGTCGTGGATGTATGCATAGTAGCTTGTGCCCTGACTGGCGAAATATTGGCTGAGATAGGTGCGGTTGGTACCGATGGCTGCTGCGAGTTGCGTCAGGGTCAAGTCTTGCTGCAGGTAGAGTTGCGTGTCCTCGCAGTACTTCGCCAGCAGTTCGCCGATATTTGCATACCCAGCCCCTTGCCCCTTCATGTAATCACGTCCCTCGTCAGTTGGATAGGAGGAGGGGATGAGGCTTTGCAATGTCTCCACGCGCCACAGCAGGAGGCCCGCCAGCGGGAAGCCGGTGAGGTGGGCGATGGTGGACATCACGTAGTTGTCGGTATATTCAAAGCTCATGAGCAGTATCATGAGGCCGATGAGCAGCGCAAGACTGAGCCACACCTCCTTGTGCTCCAGGTCGGCGTAGTTGTCGCGCAGCCACCGCCCATATTGTCTCACGGCGACCACCATATACGCAATGAAAGCCACGGCGAGTACCAGTCCATAGACCATGTTCGGGGTCGTGAGGTCGATGTCGGGCAGGGCTGTCTGTAGCACTGCGAGCACCGCGCAGGGCGTCATGATGACGAAAATGGGCCACAGCGGTCGGCGGCGGTCCTGCAGCATGTTCAGCAGTGTGCCGACGAAGACGGGGGGCAGCACCATGCAGTCGATGGCGACGAGCAGCCCGTAAATTACCGAGCGGGTGTTGTCCGAGAACGTGTAGAATAGCATCCACCAGACGTGGGCCAGGGCCATCACTCCGAATAGTGCCGCTGCCCAGCGGCGCAGTCGTGCGGGCGATGTGATGTCGGGCGCGATAGCCTTGCTCCGACACAGCAGCAGGTAGAGACATAGTACGACGGCCACGGCAGTTCCTGCGCCGTGAAGCTGGAGATAGAGTACCGACAATGGAGTTATCTGTTCAGGCATATCCTTTTATTTACGCCGTAAAATTACAACTTTTTCGGTGAAATCGGACGAGTTTTCGAAAAAAGTTGTATTTGGGGACGCGACAACTCACGGCTAATACAAAAAAGTCACAGCTAATACAAAATCTTTACTCGCGGCGCTTTTGACCTTGTGTGTTTGGGTATTTTGGACTACCTTTGCGCGCAATTAATGAGATTGAAGCGATAGTTTATTTTATACTTAATTATATTTATTAACAATTAACAAACAAACAATGAAAAAGTTTTTCTATTTGATGAGCTTGTGCCTGTGCATGTTTGCAGGTGTGGCTGTAATGACATCTTGCGGTGACGACGAGGACGAAGTTGTAAACAACGGTGGAAAAGACAACGGTGGAAACGTGAAGGGTTCCTACACCTTGGATTATAAGGTGACCAGCTATGGCAACCTGGACAGCAGTGAGAAGGATGCCCTGAATTATATGATGAAGAATCTCATCTGTGATGGCGAGTGGGAAGATGCTACTCTTGACGAAGTTACTGAGGATGTAAAAGCTACGATTAAAGCGCAGGAGCGTGGAGTCAGCGAGACTTTTTTTGGCAAGAATTTCTCTGTAGAAATCTATATTAAAAACGACAAGAATGTGACCGTGAAGACGATTACAGTTAATTGCAATGGCGGACAGTTGGTTTATTAAATAAATCGTTTCTAACTTTTTTTATAATTAAAACAAAATGAAAAAGTTTTTTTATTTGATGAGCCTGTGCCTGTGCATGTTTGCAGGTGTGGCTGTAATGACATCTTGCGGTGACGACGATGACGAAGTTGTAGACAACGGTGGAAAAGACAACGGTGGAAAAGAGCCCGCTGTAGCCCCTGCTTATGTAGAGATGGATTTCTGGTTCTTTGCTAAAGGAGGACCGTTTGGAAATGGCTTCGCCGCCCAGGTGATTACCTATGAAGCCGGTGACGAAAAAAACACCGAGGAGGCAGGTAGCGCGGCTTGGCACAAATCCGAACCCTTCAAGGTGAAACTTCCCTGCACCCTCAAATTCGCCCGAAGCTTTTTAGTAAA
>JAFZWQ010000027.1 GCA_017617235.1 Bacteroidaceae bacterium
CCACACCCTGGCTTCGAGCCTCTGCATTGGCTCTAATCCTTGTCGCCTTTGCAGCTTTGACGATAGATTTTTTCTCAAAGGAACGAGGCTTGATATACCAGCAGGAATTGAACAACTACAATGTTGAAAGTGTGGAATAAGCAAATTCAAATTTGGCGAAAAAGAAAGCGAGGCCATCGGGCTTCGCTTTTTTAATGATTGCGTGAGAACTTTTTGGAATCGAGGACGTTATGGTTGGGGGCGGAAGCGGATTGTCTGAGACTGCCAATCCATCTCCTCGATGATGGCAATTGACTCCAGGCGGTAACCTTCCTCACGGAGTAGCTTGCCTCCTTGCTGCTGACCTTTCTCTACGGCATTGTTATGATAAACTTTGGTTGTTCCATCAAAGGCAAATTTACAAAATTTCGATGATATTCAAGACAAGAATCTCACTAAATCACTAAATCACTAAAAAAACGTGGGCTCTTGATGGGAGGGTCGCCGTTTTTTTGTATCTTCGCGGTATCTATGGAATAGAATGAATAGCTAACAATATATGAAACACATACAATACAGAACACAAGGGACTTGCTCACAGCTCATTGATGTGACAGCAGACGAGAATGACATCATTCAGGGTGTGACATTCTATGGTGGCTGCAACGGTAATCTGCAAGGCATCAGCCGACTGGTGATAGGCCAGAAAATCGATGATGTCATCAAACGCCTGAACGGTATCCGATGTGGAGCAAAACCCACATCATGTCCTGATCAGCTATGCCGAGCATTGGAGCAATTGAAGAACTAACAATAAATACAACTATGCAAGGAAATTTTTCTTACCACAATCCCACCAAGCTGTATTTTGGTGATGAGTCTTTGAACTTTCTCAAGGACGAGTTGAAGAATTACGGTCCCGTCGTGTTGTTGAACTACGGCAGCGGCAGTGTGAAACGCAACGGCATCTACGACCAGGTAGTAGCCATTCTGAAAGAGGCTGGCAAGACCATCGTGGAAAATCCAGGGGTGATGTCGAACCCCACGCTGGAGAAGCTGAACGAGGGTATTATGATGGCTCGTGAGAATAACGTCGATTGGATTCTTGCCCTTGGTGGCGGTAGCGTTTGCGACTACTCGAAGGGTGTGGCCGCATCGGTGTTCTACGATGGCGACTACTGGGATCAGTTCTGGCTGAAACAGCAGAATCCGCCTGAAGGCCAGAAGATTCTGCCTGTGGGTTGCATCCTGACGATGGCTGGCACGGGCTCGGAGATGAACGCAGGTACGGTGATTACCGATGCAGAGCATACTTTCAAGGTGGGTCATGTGTTCGACGACCGCCTGATGCCGAAGTTCTCGATACTGAATCCGAAGTTCACGATGACCGTGCCCGACAACCAGATGAAGGCCGGCATCTACGATATCATGAACCACATTATGGAGCAGTACTTCTCTGACTTCGACGACAATACCAGCGACTATCTCTCAGAGGGACTGATGCGCAGTCTTATTGTGGCCTCACGTGCTGCCGTGAAGAATCCACAGGATTACGAGGCCCGCTCGAACATCATGTGGACGGCTACTTGGGCACTCAACACCCTTATCGGTTTGGGTAAGAATCAGGATTGGATGGTACACATGATAGGCCACTCTGTAGGGGCCTGGACGCATGCCCCTCACGGCTACTGCCTCGCTGCTGTCTCGATGGCCTACTACCGTCGTGCCATGAAGCCAGGTCTTGCAAAATTCGTACGTTTCGCTAAGAACGTGTGGGATATTCAAGGGTACGGTATGACAGACGAGCAGATTGCCGAAGCAGGACTTGAAGCCCTGAAGAATTGGATGCTGGAAATAGGTCTTCCACTGACCATCAGCGCACTTGGCGCCACTGCCGACATGATTCCTGGCATTACCGAAGGAACTATCTGTTATCCTGCCGGCTACATGGACCTGAAGCCAGAGGACATCACGGATATACTTCAAGAGAGTATGTAATATTTATTCAATATAATCAGATTATGAATATTCTTATTTTACAAGGCTCTCCGAGAGCAAACGAAAATACCGCATGAGCTATGTCAGTGGCAAGATTGACGAGCAGAAGACAGATACCATGCTGAGCAAGATTCTATCGCGAATTAATATGAAGAAGTTATTTTTAATTATGGCAGTCCTTGTCTCCCTCTTATCATGTAAAACAAAAAGTATGAGTACGATTTATGATTACACAGCCCTTTCGAACAAGGGTAAGGAAGTGAACTTTTCAGATTACAAGGGAAAGGTTCTTCTCATTGTCAACACAGCATCAAAGTGCGGCTTCACGCCACAGTACGACGGACTGGAAGCCCTTTACCAGAAATACAAGGACCAGGGACTTGTCATCATTGGTTTCCCCTGTGACCAATTCGGTCATCAGGAACCCGGCACGAACGAACAGATTGAGGAGTTCTGCCGACTGAATCACGGCGTCACCTTCCCCTTGATGTCAAAGATTGAAGTCAACGGTGAGAATGCGCACCCCATCTACAAGTGGCTGGAGAGTCAGGCAGGCTTTGCCGGATTTTCTCCCGAACATCCCCTCTCCAAGTTATTGGATGAAATGCTATCGAAGGCTGATTCTGCATACGCTTCGAAGCCTGACATCAAGTGGAACTTCACGAAATTCCTCATCAACAGAAAGGGCGTAGTCGTAGGACGCTTCGAACCTACAGCAGAACCAGCAGCATTGGAAAAGCCAATCGAGCAGCAGTTATAGCTCTCTGTTGTGCAAGCAACGAGTAGGCAGATATTTCACCTTATGAGAAATCTAATGCGACATAAAGCATGAAAAGCAATTTTTTAGCTTAAAAGGTGCTTTAATTGATAATAATTATGTACCTTTGCAGCCAAAGGCTGCGACTAGCGGAAAAAGAACAAAATTAATGAAAAGAAAAGAATATAAGAGACCGACGGCGAATGTCGTCAAAATGATACATCAGAGTCAGTTGCTGACAAGTAGCCCAGGCGATGCTGGTGTTCAGAATTACACCTGGCATAATGAGGATGAAGAATAACGAACCCACTGGAACGAAGAACACAATGAAAAGAATGCAGTACAAAAAGATATTGAAATTTCTCAGCATGACCGTCCTCGCTGTAGTGGGAGCCATAATAACCGGTTGCTCTGGCGACGACAGCATCACAGACGCAACTCCCCAGCAGCCTGCAAACACAGACAATGTAGTGACGCTGACCACTACTGTCGGTTTCGACGAGGGTGAGGGCGTAACCCGTGCGCTGGCTGCCGACGGTACGAAGACCTTCGCTGCAGGCGACAAGATTGCTGTAGTATATACGAACACAAGCGATGCTACCGTGAAGGCAGAGAGCGAGGAGTTGACCGCAGGCGACATCACGGAATCGGGCAAGAAAGCCTCATTCACCGTCACGCTGACTAACCCCAAGGCCAATGGCAGCGTGAAGTACATCTATCCCGCTGCGATGGCGAAGGACGACGGCTCCGTGAACTACGAAGCGCTGGCTACGCAAGACGGCACGCTCTCTACGCTGTCCTCCAGCCTTGACCTGGCCACCTATGACGGCACGCTGACAGCAAGTGCAGGTCTGCCCGCATCCACCACGCTTACCAACCAACTGGCCGTTCTCGCGCTGACGCTGAAGAACGTTGATGGTTCGGATGACCTTACTGGCAGTACCACCTTCGTGTCCATCAGCGATGGCACCAACAGTTATGGTGTTACCCGCGAGGCTGCGGCTGGCCCCATCTACGTAGCCATCCGCCCCACATCGGCAGCAAGTATCTTCGTTACCGCTATCGCCGGCACTAAATATTACGTTAAGTCGCTCAGCAGCAAGACCTACGCCGCCAGCAACGGTTATAACGTCAGCTGGAGGATGAGTCTGGCTGGTGCGTTTACCGTCGCATCAGGCAAGCAGGTGTACTTCGCTCCTGGCAACCTGCAGCTGGTGGGCGAGAACATCTGGAAGTTTGCCGACAATGCATGGGATTTCTTTGGTATGTCTCAAAGCGACAATCATCGCGACCTGTTCGGATGGGGCTCCGCAGCCAATCCTAACAATATCAGTCAAACATACCAAGATTATAGCTGGAATGAGTGGGGTGACAATGCTAATGTACAGGCCGGCATCGGTACCGGCTGGCACACGCTTAGTAAGGACGAGTGGAATTACGTACTCTTCTCGCGTACCAGTAACAGCACCGTGTTTGGCACTCCTCAAAATATTGCCCGTTTTGCCAAAGCCATCATCCGTTCTGATGTTGACGGTGGCGTCCACGGTATCATCCTCTTTCCAGACGGCGTGAACATTGGAACTTCCGAGGTCACTACTGCTGGCACTGTAAACAGCACCAACGGATGGGGCACGCAATGCACCAGTGCCCAGTGGGCAGCCCTTGCCGCTAAGGGTTGTGCGTTTCTACCTGCCTCGGGCTGCCGCTATGGGAATCAAGTACAAGTTAATGGAACGGGCGACCTCGAGTACAATGGTCGCTACTGGTCGTCAACGGAAGACACCTCCTCGGGAGACGGATACGTCTACACCTTGCTCTTCCACAACACTACCGTCTACATGCACAGCTACTATCGCTACCGTGGAGACGCTGTGCGACTGGTGCGCCCTGTCGAGTAGGATTCTATGTCAATCTTCATGCAGCGTGCCCAAGCGCATGGTGCAAATGTCTTCATAATTAATGAACTGGACGATTATTATCATAGAAGCCTTTGTATTGACCATTGCCTTTACTGCAATGATAATGATACCGCTGGTGAAGAATCCCGTATGGTGGATTGCCGATTACCCAGAGGATATTCAGGAAGAGTATTTCAAAACCCACGAACGTATACCGGCTAAGTTTTTCAGCCCCGTGGTTCTTATGAAGAAAGGGATGGCGATAGTTATTGCGTTGGTACTGTTGCTCGTTGTAGTCAAGTTGGCCGGAGCGTATGATTTCTGGTCGGCATTCGGAATTGGCTACGGCATGTGGTTGTTTATTGACTGGTACGATTGCTTCGTCCTCGACTGGGTGCTGTTTGCAAACATAAAAGCCGTTCGCCTACCAGGTACCGAACACATGGATAGGGCCTACCATCAGAAGATGTATCACTTCGTGCAATCTTGCTGGGGAATGCTCATAGGTCTGATTCCATGCCTCATTGGAGCCGGACTTTATGCATGGCTCCTATGCTGAGTTTCGACGATTCCGTGAGATGTGATGGGAATTTTATTGCTGGCGGAAGCGGATTGTCTGAGACTGCCAATCCATTTCCTCGATGATGGCGATTGACTCCAGGCGGTAACCTTCCTCACGAAGTAGTTTTCCTCCCTGCTGCTGTCCTTTCTCAACGGCAATACCTATGCCAGACACCTTGCCACCTGCCTGATGAACAATATCGATGAGTGCATGGGCCGCCTGTCCGTCGGCAAGGAAGTCATCGACAATCAACACACGATCCGAAGAACTGAGATAAGGCCTCGAAACAAACACGCTGTTCATGTGTTTATGTGTGAAAGAGTAGGCCTGCGACACATACTTGTCGTCCGTGCTGTTGGCCGTCTCACTCTTCTTGGCAAAAACTACGGGCACATCATACAAGTTGCCCAGCATTGTGGCGATGGCGATGCCGCTGGCCTCAATGGTCAACACCTTGTTTACCTCCACATCACTGAAACGTCGCTTTAACTCCTGCGCAATCTGACGCATGATATTGATGTCAATCTGATGGTTCAGGAAGTTATCAATCTTCAGGATATTGCCCTGTTTGATGATACCGTCACTCAATATTTTCTCTTCAAGGAAATTCATATTGTATTACTTTCGGAGTTATTTGGCTTCGCTACGGAGTTAAAGTTGGAGTTATCGCTCTCCGAGCGAGGGAGTTAATGGCCTGTGGCCAAGGCTGATAACTTCGTTATTGGACGATGGGGGAGAGTTGGGCGCCGTCGTCGGGCGTGAATGTTATGCCCAGCACATTGGCTATGGTGGCAGCAATCTGCTTGGTATAGAAGGGGCCGCATTCCGAGGTTTCGCCCTTCGCCTCCACGCCCTTGCCCAGCATCATGAACCATGTGGCATCCGAGCCCTTCGTGCTGCTTCCGTGGTTGGCCCATTCGTTGGCAAATCCGCGTCCGTGGTCGCAGGTGATGATATAGGTTGTTTTGCCGCGATAGAAACGGTTGGATTCCAGCGTCTGGTAAATGTCGCGAATAAAGGCATCGGTGGCGTTGGCACCGTCGAGGTAAAGGTCGTATTTGCGTGAATGTCCCCATTCGTCGCAGTCGCCAAAGGATATCCACATCACCTTTGGATGGTCGTTGAGCAGGGTCTCTAAAGCGTAGGCATAGGTGAAGGCGTCGAAGTGTTCCGAGCGCCAATAATGGGGCATTCCGGCCATGAGACGATCCACCATCTGCAGGCGTTTGGTCTGTTTCTTGCAGACGTTTGGTTCGTACGAAACACAGGCAGGTATGCCTGCCTTTTCATTGTGAATGGCATATCGTGTGGATTGCCACGAGCCATACATCACCACCTTGCCCTTGTAGCGTGCATCCTCGTTGGCTGCCTCCAGCACATTGCGATGGGGGTTATCGACGGGGTTGTTGCTAGTTATGGCGTCGTCTACCATGCCTGTCATCATCTCGCAATATCCGGGATAGGAGATGTTGGTTTTGTTGGCGACATCCATCATGCTGTTTTTGTCACGGTTTCCAATGAGAATGCCTTTCTGTGCAACGGTGCTCCATACGAAGGGCATGAGGATCTGGCGACGTTCCTCGGGGGTGTTGCGCCAATACAGCTCGCGATATCCTTTCGGGTTGCGCACCTGTTTGCTGTCCATCAGCAGATTCTCTTCGGCACCGGAAAATACTTCCTGCCATCGCAGACCGTCGATGGAGATGATGACCAGACGCGTGTCCTTTTTCCCTTTAGCCATAGCCAGCAGGGGAAGCATGGCAAGCAGCAGGACGATAGTGAATTTCGTGTGTTTCATACCTTATAGATTGGTGTTAGATTCCTTATTTTTATCCTGTCGGAGGAAGAGTCCAGCGAGTATAGTGCCGCTGATGGAGTGCCAAGCACACGAGATGGCGCAGGGTAGCACGGAGAGCGGCTGGGCGGCAAAGAACGTGCCTGCCAGGACGGTGGCCAGACCTGCGTTCTGCATTCCCACCTCGATGCTGATGGTGCGCTTCTTGGCGATATTGAATCGGGCCAGACGACCAGCGCTGTAGCCCAGGATGTAACCCAATGTATTGTGACAGAGTACCACGGCGAAGGTCCAGAGGAACAGTACGAGACCACGTGCCACAAGGATATCGTGAACGGTAGAGATGACTCCACCCACGATGCAGGCCAGCGAGGTGACACTGAGGCCGGGCATCAGCGACTGGATGGTGGTGAAACTTTCGCGCTTGGAATAGGTGTAGTTGAGGAAACATCCGATGCCGACAGGAATTATCGTGACAATCAGGATGTTCAGGAACATGCCGATGGTGTCGATTTCGATAATCTCGCCAGCCGTCAGTTGCATGAGCAGGGGTGTCATCACAGGAGCGAGGAGGGTAGAAGCGCAGGTCATGCCCACGGAGTAGGCCACATCGCCGTGACAGAGGTAGGACATGATGTTGCTGGACACACCACCCGGACAACAGCCCACCAGCAGTATGCCCAATGCCAGCGCTGGCTCCAAATGGAACACACGTACCAGGAGATAGGCCACACAGGGCATGATGAAGAACTGGGCACATGCGCCAATGAGGATATCCAGTGGACGCTTGGCCAGAATACGGAAATCCTGTGTGGTGAGCGTGAGTCCCATCGTGAGCATGATGATGCCCAGGATGACGGTTTGCGTGGTGCCTCGTACCCACACGAAGAGATCAGGTACGAAGAAGGTGAGTATGGCGATGGCTGTTACAAACAGCGAGGCATGCTGTGCCAGCCAACGACTGAGTGTTTGTAGTGAACGGAGCATGGAGCGTTAGTTGTAGAATTCGTGTTTGCCTGCCGACAGCGTATTGAGCATGAGCATGCAGATGGTCATGGGACCAACGCCACCCGGAACGGGAGTGATGTATGCACACTTGGGGGCCACCTCGTCGAACTTGACGTCGCCATTCAGTCGGAAACCGCTCTTGCGTGTGGCATCGGGGACACGGGTGGTGCCCACGTCAATGACGGTGGCTCCCTCCTTCACCATATCGGCAGTAACGAAGTCGGGACGCCCGATGGCGGCAATCAGGATGTCTGCTTGGCGGCATTCTTCCTTCAGGTTCAGGCTGCGGCTGTGGCACACTGTGACGGTGGAATCGCCATACTGCTTCTGCATCATGAGTTGTGCCATGGGCTTGCCTACAATGTTCGAGCGGCCCAGAACGACACACTTCTTTCCGCTGGTGGGGATGCCGTAGCGCTTCAGTAGGGTCAGTATGCCCAGGGGCGTAGCAGAGATGAAGCAGGGCAGACCGATGGCCATGCGACCCACGTTGATGGGGTGGAAACCGTCCACGTCCTTGCGATAGTCGATGGCTTCGATTACTTTCTGCTCGTTGATGTGACGGGGCAGAGGAAGCTGGACGATGAAGCCGTCGATGTTGCTGTCGCTGTTCAGTCGCGACACGCAATCCAGCAGTTCCTCCTCCGTGATGTCGTCCTCGTAGCGGATGAGGGTGCTTTCGAAGCCGCAGGCCTCGCAGGCCAGGACTTTATTCTTGACATACGTCTCGCTACCGCCATCGTGACCAACCAGTACGGCTGCCAGGTGGGGGCGTTTGCCGCCCTGGGCAACAATCTTTTCTACTTCTTCCTTTATTTCAGCCTTTATGGCAGCGGCTGTTGCCTTTCCGTCGATTAAATTCATTTTCTTATGGGGCTTATATGGCTTATGGGCTTATGGGTTAAAGTTTCGGCATTCCGCCGCCAGGCATGGGGGGCATGTTCTTCATCATGTTGGGCAGGTTCTTGCTGGTGACCATTTTCATCATCTTGCGCGTCTGGTCGAACTGCTTGATGAGTCGGTTCACCTCCTGAATGTTCGTACCGCTACCCTTGGCGATGCGCATGCGGCGGCTGGTGTTCAGCAGCGATGGATTCTCGCGCTCCTTGGGCGTCATAGAGAGGATGATGGCCTCGATGTTCTTGAAGGCATTGTCGTCGATGTCGATGTCCTTCAGCGCCTTACCCACACCTGGAATCATGCTGGCCAGGTCCTTGAGGTTGCCCATCTTCTTGATTTGCTGAATCTGGGCGTAGAAGTCATTGAAGTCGAACTGGTTCTTCTTGATGCGCGCCTCCAGTCGGCGTGCTTCCTTCTCGTCGTACTGCTCCTGTGCCTTCTCCACCAGGCTGACGATGTCGCCCATGCCCAGAATGCGGTCTGCCATACGAGCAGGGTGGAAGGGGCTGATAGCCTCCATCTTCTCGCCTGTTCCCACAAACTTGATGGGCTTGTCGACAACGGAACGGATAGAGAGGGCTGCACCGCCACGGGTGTCGCCATCCAGTTTGGTGAGTACAACACCAGTATAATCCAGGCGGTCGTTGAATTCTTTGGCTGTGTTTACAGCATCCTGACCAGTCATTGCATCCACTACGAACAGGATTTCGTGGGGATGGATGGCATCCTTGATGTCGCTGATTTGCTGCATCAGTTCCTCGTCGATGGCCAGACGACCGGCAGTATCGACAATAACCACATCGTTGGCATGCTGACGGGCCTCGTTGATGGCGTGCAGAGCAACCTCGACGGGATCTGTGGCTCCGGGCTCCATATAGACAGGAACATCGATTTGTTCGCCCAGCACACGCAACTGCTCCATAGCAGCGGGTCGGAACGTATCGCAGGCTGCCAGCAGGGGCTTCTTGAACTGTTTCTCCTTCAGCATCTTGGCCAGTTTGCCGCTGAAGGTGGTCTTACCCGAACCATTCAAACCTGCCATCAGGATGATGCTGGGGTCGCCCATGCGGCCGGGCAGGTTCAGCTCGGCTGTCTCGCCACCCATCAGCAGGGCCAGCTCGTCGTGTACAATCTTCACCATCAACTGGCTGGGACGTACGGCTGTGAGCACGTTCTGGCCCAGGGCCTTCTGCTTCACCGTATCGGTAAAGGTTTTGGCAACCTTGTAGTTTACGTCGGCATCCAACAAGGCGCGACGAACATCCTTCAGGGTTTCTGCCACATTGATTTCTGTGATGCGGCCTTCACCTTTCAGTATCTTAAATGACCTTTCAAGTCTTTCACTTAGGTTCTCAAACATATATTTTAATTATGAATTATACATTGTGAATTATGAATTATCAGTACTGTCGCTGTCCGAATATCTTGCTGCCCACGCGTATCATCGTGCTGCCGTGACGGAGGGCGATGAGGTAGTCATCCGACATGCCCCACGAACACTCGCAGAAACTTGCCTCCTGGGCGAAGTAGAGCTCTTTGGCACGAAGGAAGAACTGGTGGGCGGTGTCGAATTCGTGGGCAATCTGCTGCTCGTCGTCGGTGAGCGATGCCATGCACATGATGCCGTGTATCTCGGCTCCCTGCATCTCGCGCCATTCACCGCTCTGGAGGAAGGCTTCGGCCTCTTCGACAGAGAACCCGAACTTTGTTTCTTCCTGTGCCACATGCAGTTGCAGCAGGCAGGGTATGCGTCTGCCGCACTTGATGCCCTGTTTGCTGATTTCTGCCAGCAGCTTGGGCGTATCGACAGCGTGGATGAGACTGACGTAGGGCGCAAGGTATTTCACTTTGTTGGTTTGCAGGTGGCCGATGAAGTGCCACTCGATGTCCTTTGGCAACGATTCGTATTTGCGTTGCAGTTCCTGGACATGACTTTCGCCAAACGCCCTTTGTCCCGCCTGGTAGGCCTGCATGATGGCCTCCTCAGGGTGGTATTTCGACACAGCAACCAGACGGACTCCCGCTGGCAAACTTGCCGTTATGTTCCTAATTTCCTCACCAATCATACTCTCTAACCTCTAAATCACCAAATCTCTAAATCCCTAATCTTTCTTCTCGTAGTGGAATACGTCGAGGATGGCGGTTTCGGATACAGCCGTCAGTTGCCAGTCGCCCATGGTGCCTGCCATTCCTTTCTCCAGGTTGGCAACTGCGGTCTTTAGGTCGCGGGCTTGCACCAGCATGGTCTGCGAGGTGCGTTTCTCTGCTGCCGTCTTCTCGTCCAGCGTGATGAAGGTGACCTTCGTGCGGTACCAGCGGTCGTCGTTATTGTCCGTACTTTCCATCAGCTCTGCCACACGGGCCTTCTTGATGCCGGCTACTTCGTATTCGCCGCTCATATACGGCTCCACCTCCTCCAGGAAGCGGCGCTCGGCCTCGGTAAAGGTCAGGGCATCCACCATGTATGTTTCTGTAACTTTCTTTATCTTTCCGTCCTCCATTGTTTTGTCGTAACGGATTTTGCATTCAAACCAAATTGCCATAATACATTGTTCTTTTGTTAACTTTTCATTTCGAGGTGCAAAGATACATAAAATTACTCGAAAAAGTATTGCTTTTGTCGTTTTTTCTCCTCCGGAGTTTTGGCGGAGAAGACGGGTTGCATGGTGTAGGGGTGATAGCCGGTAGCCCATGTTTCAGTGCTAACGGTCATGGGAGTGGGCGTAAAGTCCTGCACCTGTTCCAGGTGGAAACCCATCGGACGAAGCTCTGCTGCCAGTCGGGCCATGTCCTGTTCACGACAGCCCGGATGACTGCTGATGAAGTAGGGAATAATCTGCTGACGCAAACCAGCGCGTTGGCAGGTGCGGTCGAATATGGCCTTGAACTGGTGGAATTGCGAGAAGGACGGCTTGCGCATGAGTTGCAGCACGTGGTCCTCCGTATGTTCAGGTGCCACCTTCAGTCGTCCGCTGACGTGTCGCGTAATGAGTTCCTGGGTATATTCGCGAGCCGCCTGATTCAGCTGGCTGTCTTTCCAATCGTGCAGCAACAGGTCGTAGCGCACGCCGCTGCCTATGAAGCTCTTCTTCACGCCAGGCAATTTATCGACAGCCCGATAGATGTCCAACAGCGGACGATGGTCGCCATTGAGGTTGGGGCATATTTGCGGATGGATACACGACGGACGCTTGCACTTTGCACATATCGACTGGTCCTTGCCGTGCATTTGGTACATGTTTGCCGAAGGACCGCCCAGGTCGCTGATATAGCCTTTATAATCGGGCATCTCCGTTACTTTCTTTACCTCTTTTAATATGCTCTCTTTGGAACGGCTGGCGATGAATTTGCCCTGATGGGCCGATATGGTGCAGAAGGCACAGCCGCCAAAACAGCCGCGATGCAGGCATACCGAGTGGCGAATCATCTCGTAGGCGGGAATGCGCTTGCCCTTGTATTTGGGATGTGGCAGGCGTGTGTAGGGAAGGTCGAACGAATGGTCCAGCTCCTCCGTAGTGAGTGGGGGATAGGGCGGCGTTACGACGATGTGCTTGCCCTCGGCCTTCTGTACGAGTGTCTGGGCGTGTATCTTGTTGCTTTCCTCCTCGATGTGACGGAAGTTCTCGGCCTGTTTCTTGGGTTCTGCCACACATTCCTCGTGGGGATGCAACACGATGCTGTCCTGCTGGGCAAATGTAGGCAGGGCGTCGTAAACGGCTACTGTCTGCGGAAGCTGCTCTTCGCCCAAAAGGGCTTTTGCAAAAGCTTCGCGTCCGATGCACGCTTCTCCGTTTTCGTCGTAACTGAGCGATGGGTCGTAGTCCTCAATCATGGAGGTCAGACGATGCGACATTTCGATGGTCGGCTTCTCTCCCATACCATAGACGATGAGGTCGGCTCCGGAGGGCAGCAGTATGCTGGGCAGGAAGCGGTCCTGCCAATAGTCGTAGTGCGTGAGTCGACGAAGGCTGGCCTCGATGCCGCCCAGTACGATGGGCACATCGGGATACAACTGGCGCAGGATGCGGCTGTAGACGATGGTTGGGTATTCGGGTCGCATATCGTGGCGTCCGTCTGGCGAATAGGCATCTTCGCTACGCAGTCGGCGAGCCGCAGTATACTTGTTCACCATAGAATCCATGCAGCCTGGGGCAATGCCGAACCACAGACGGGGGCGCCCTAGACGACGGAAGTCGCGATAGTCGCCGTGCCAGTCGGGTTGTGGAACGATGGCTACGCGCAAGCCTTCAGCCTCGAGGATGCGACCAATGACGGCTGCCCCAAACGAAGGGTGGTCGACATAGGCGTCGCCCGAGAACAGGATGACGTCTGCCTGTTCCCAGCCACGCAACTCCATTTCCTTGCGTGTGGTAGGTAGCCAACGGGTTACCTCATTCATCGTTTATGCTCAGGAAGAGGAGGATGAGTTGGTGGAGTCCGTAGGCTTTCATGTTGTCGTGGAAGAGGACTTCCTGACACAGATTCAGCAGGGCGGTGTCGTCGCTGTTGCGTTCCAGCAGCGAACGGACGTTGAGACGCAACTTCTCCAGGACATTCTCGTCGACAATGCCGTTGCTGTCCAGCAGGTCGGCAAGTAACGCATAGCGCTTCAGGGTCTCCAGGTGCTCGTCGGTAATGGTGAGGGTTCGCGAGCCCTTGATGTTTGTGTTGATGGTGTACATATCTTCAGTTTATTTGTTTAGCAAAAAGTTTAGCGAGGCGCCCAGGATGGCGCGACGGGTTTCGGATTCACGTATGCATTCCAGGGGGAAGCCGTAGGTCAGGGTGCGGTTCTGTCTGCCCAGATAGGCAACGGCAAGCGATGTGGGTTGGGTGGCAGATGTGATGCTGGTGAAGGCGTCTGACGTTGGTGCCATCACGCTGAGCCGTCGGATGGCGTAGCGTTCCTCGTTGGGCACGCAGTAGAGGTTGAATGTGGTGTTCATGCCCGTAAGTCCGCATGAGTTTTCGCTCAGGGCGTAGGTGCCGTCGGGTATCAGGTGAAGCACGTTCGAGGCGAATTGCGGGTCGACTTCCTCGCTGATGTAGGCACCGCTGACCAGCAACGAGCCGCCAGCTTTGCTGAATGCCTCGAGCTGGGTGTACAGTTTGCTGGAGAAGGCGGGTCGTGCGTTCATGCTGTATCCGTCGTTCCGCTGTGCGCCCAGTATCAGGTCGATGAGTTGATAGCCGCCCGATGTCCGTTCCTGTTCGAAGGCAGATAGCGAGCAGGAGGAGAAACTCAGGGTGGCATCCGTCTGCATGAAATCGCGGGCATGCAGGGTGGGGAAGTCGAAGGTGTTGCCTGCCAGCAGCATTTCCGACAGTTCGTTACTGCTGTATCCAATCTCCTCGGTATCAGCCTTTCCGTATCCTTCCTTGCTGAACGTCCGTTGACGTCCGCAATAGCTGGTGCTGTGCTGATAGACCACACCTGGGTCTATGTCGAAGTCGAATCCTCTGGTGGAATCCGTATCTATGGGTTGCGGGCCTGCCAGACGCGTAAAGCCGTTGACGATGAGTATGCGGCTTCGTTCGGAAATGGAGGCAAAGGCGCAGAGCTCCTCGCTGGGCATGCTGATGCCGCCTTCGTTGAAGGCACGCACCTGGTACTTTGTCAGTCGGCCTCGCCTGATGGGCAGTTTCACCTGGGTGTAGTAGGTCTTGGTGCCATTGTCGTATCCCATCTCGCCTTCGCTGGTGTACACGATGTATCCCAGGGGCTGTGCGGAATAGTCGGCTGGGTCTTCTGTCGGCTTCCAGGACAGCAGGACGGAATCGCCGCTGGACGTCAGACAGGCGGCAAAGTCCTTTATGGGCAGGGGTTGGGTGATGTAGCCGTCGCGCTGGTGGGCTGATGCGATGTATCTGAGCACACCTTTATATACGGCTCTCGACAGCAGCATCTTGAAGGTTGGGTCGTGCCCTCTCAACAGGTCGGCATAATTCTGGTGCGAGAGGGTCTCGAGAATCATGCCGGGCACTTGTGGGACGCGTGTCTCGCTGTAGTTACGGTCGTAGATTTGGCGACGGTTCCAGCGGCCGCAGGATGTGCGGAGGTCCTCGTCGACTTGGCTCATCACCATATCACAGAGGTCGCGCGACATCATTCGGGACCTGAGGCTGGGGTACAGCCCTTCTGCCAACAGCCCCTCGTAGTCGCCTTGTGTGTGGATGCCCGTCGTGTAGATGCCCAGGGTGCCTATGAGGCTGTTGTCCGTACGGAAACCAGCATCGCTGTGAACGGCCAGCGAGAGTTCGATGGGAACACACAATCCGCTGTCGCCAGGCAGGTAAACGGAGCCGCGAGCCATGCGGTTGGTCATGAGGGAACGTATGTTGATGTCCTCGGCATAGTCGTTTACCCCTTCCTTATTCTTATAGAGGCTGTAGGGCATTCCGGCCCATTGGGCGTAGTAGCGGCTGCCTTCCAGATAGCGGGGCAGTCCGCTTCGTACGAAGGCATGCAGGGAATCGCCTCGCGAGATGTTGCCCATGCCGCCTCCGAAACGAACGGCATCGGCTGTTACCACACCTCTGTAGTTGCTCAGGTTCGACAGCATGACACAGTTCTCGCTGCTCTTGCCTGCTGCGAAGTCGAAAGTTCCCAGATAGACCCACGTGCCGCCGCCCATCTTTTGGTTTACGCGGAAGCGGGTCGAGATGCCTCGATGGCGAACGGTGTATTCCGCATCGCTGACGCTGGTGGGCAATGTGGCGTAGCTGACATAGACGGCATATTGCCCGTTGCAGGGCAGGTTGGGTTGCCAGACGATTTGGCTCAGCTGGCGTTTGCGTGGCTGTGCCTCTGCCTTGCGGCAAGTGCCTGCCTCGAAGGGGTTCTCGCCATCGAAGTATATGTCCTGCACGTGGCGGAAACCCGTGCCTGCTGTCTCCCATTCGTATGCGCCGTTCGTTTCTGTATAGCTGTCTGCGGGGCTGTCGTTGTCGACTATCACCTCCTCGCGTTGCCAGTCGCGTTCCCTGGGGCTGAAGACAACGGCTCCTGCATTCTCGAGCATGGGCATGAGGAAGGGCACGACGAATGACTGGGTGAAGATGTCCTCGCTGGTGCAGTAGAGTTGTGGGCGCTGCCATCGCCAAAGGCCCTTATTGGTGTCGTAGTATCGCCCGTGGCTGGCCCATACGGCAAGGTGCGAACCCTGCAGCCCGTGGGTAATCTCGAAGGGTCGCGACAGGGGCGTCACCCAGGCGTTTCCCTTGTATTCCAACTCTCCCCAGCGTCGTTTGTCGGCTGTGGTATCGCTGAGGGCCAGGGGGATGAGTTCCTCGATGGGTGTTCCGTTGGCCAGAATGGTGATTCGATACGTGTTGTAGGGTGGTGGCATCAGTCGTTCCACATCGCGACGGATGCGTCGAACGGCCTCTGGGGTAAAGGGCTGTGCGGCAAAGCCGGCATTGGCATAGAGGCGAACGGTGCGTTCCTTGGCGTCCACCTCTACGTTCGTCAGGCGGATAGGGTCGGCACTCGAATAGGAGGTGGTGGTGTAGTTGGCGAAATAGTCGGCCAGACGGCGCTGGATGGTTGTCGCGTTCTGGGCAAAGAGGCTGGATGCCAGCGTGAAAACGAGAATATGAGAAAGCAGTAGAATCCGCTTTCCCATATTCCTGTTTCTATATCTGTCCGACGTCTTTCTCATGCGTTCATGCTTTCAATTTCTCTTTTTCCTGGTTCTCGTCCAGCCCTGTGGTGAACTTGTCGGGATACTTGCCTTGGAACCCTTCGAAGTACTCCTTGATTTCGCGCATCTCTTTCTCCACGTCGCCAGTGGGTATGATTTGCTTGGTGCACTGGATAAGACGGCGCTTGTAATCCAGCCCGTAGAGCAGGATGGGAAGTTCTCCCTTGAGGGCAATGTAGTAAAAGCCCCGCTTCCACTCAGGCTGGTAACGGCGTGTGCCTTCGGGAGTTATGCACAGGTGGAAGTCTTCGGCCTCGCGAGCTTTTTGGCCCAGGATGTCCGTAACGCTGCGATTCTTGTCGCGATAAACTGGGATGCCTCCCATCTTGCGGAATATGGGGCCCAGGGGCCAGAAGAACCATTCCTTCTTCATCATAAAGCCGCATTGGAACTTTTCTGCGCCCATGAACAGCAGGGCCATGATGAAGTCCCAGTTCGAAGTATGTGGGGCCAGCGCAATGATGTACTTACGCGGACGGGTTACCGTTTCCTCGAAACGATAGCCGAGACGGCGGTAGAGGACCCACCGGCAAAAGGAAGTAAGCATGGAATTTAGAGCAGGGCCTTGATTTGTTCCACAATCTCGTCGGTTCCATGAAGCATGTCCTCGCGTAGCTTCTTGAAATACAATGCGGGCTTCATGCCGGGCTCTACGTGACAGACACGGCTCAGCATGTCGTCCTGCAGGTTCAGGATGTTCGTCATCACATTGTCGATGTCGGCCTGGGGAGCAGGCTTCTGGTAGTGCATAACTGCCACACACTCAGCGAATAACTCGCTGCACATGAAGTTGATAGCCTTCTTTAAATCTCTTCTCTTAGCCATATCCGAATGGTTTAAAGGGTTGTCAAATCTGGACAAATGTAACGATTTTCTCTTAACTGTGCAAGTCTGGAGTCGTTTTTTAACGTTCTTTACCTTAATTTATTTCTGCGCATACGTGCGAGGAACATTTCCCATTCGTGCAAACTTTTCGTCCCATTCCTGACAGGATTGCGTTGCAAACTTCCGCCATCGGCGATGGCTGCACATCCATCGGCGGTGAACGTACATCCGTCGGCGATGAACGGCCGTACGTCGGCGGTGGCGGAACTTTGGAACGCGTCGTTTGCAAAAATGGATTGCAATGTTTTCACTTTACCTATGTTTTATTTCATAAAAAACCTTGTTTCGCTTTGTATTTCGCTCACTTATTCGTATCTTTGCACGGAATTTCGATAACCTATTAACATTATAAGAAATATGGAAAAAAGTGCATTGCAAATAGCTCGCGCTGCCTATCAGCCCAAGCTACCCAAGGCCCTGCAGGGTCCCGTGAAGGTAAAGGAAGGTGCTGCCACACAGAGTGTCGGCAACCAGGAAGAAATCAAGGCTCTGTTCCCCAATACCTACGGAATGCCTGTTGTGGAGTTTGTTCCTGCCGATAGCGAGAACAAGGAGGCCATCAACGTTGGTATCATCCTTTCGGGTGGTCAGGCTCCTGGCGGTCACAACGTCATCAGCGGTCTGTACGACGGTGTGAAGTCTCTGAACAAGGATTCCAAGCTCTACGGCTTCCTCATGGGCCCCGGTGGTCTGGTGGATCACAAGTATGTGGAGTTTACCGACGAGTTCATCGACGAGTATCGTAACACGGGTGGCTTCGATATCATCGGCTCTGGTCGTACCAAGCTCGAGAAGGAGGCCCAGTTCGAAAGCGGCATCCAGATTCTGCGTCAGCTTGGCATCAAGGCCCTCGTCATCATCGGTGGCGACGACTCTAACACCAATGCCTGCGTCCTGGCCGAATACTATGCTGCCAAGAAGTACGGCGTACAGGTGATTGGTTGCCCCAAGACCATCGACGGCGACCTGAAGAACGAGCAAATCGAAACGTCGTTCGGCTTCGACACTGCCTGCAAGACCTACAGCGAGTTGATTGGTAACATCCAGCGCGACTGTAACTCTGCCCGCAAATATTGGCACTTCATCAAGGTGATGGGCCGCAGCGCCAGCCACATCGCCCTGGAGTGCGCCCTCCAGTGTCAGCCCAACATCTGCCTCGTCAGCGAGGAAGTAGAGGCCAAGCAAATGTCGCTGGACGACGTAGTTGAGTACATCGCAAAGGCCGTTGCCCTGCGTGCTGCCGATGGCAACAACTTTGGTACCGTAGTGGTTCCTGAGGGTCTGATCGAGTTCATTCCTGCCATCAAGAAGCTCATCGCTCAGCTGAACGAGGTGCTGACTGATCCCGCAACGGGCGAGCCTCGCGAATTTGCAAGTGCCGACGAGCAGATTGCATTCGTGCTGAACAACATCACAGCAGAGAACAAGGCCGTTCTCGAAAGCCTGCCCGCAGACGTTAAGCGTCAGCTTTGCCTCGATCGCGACCCCCACGGAAACGTACAGGTTAGCCTCA
This sequence comes from Bacteroidaceae bacterium, assembly GCA_017617235.1. Classification (GTDB taxonomy): domain Bacteria; phylum Bacteroidota; class Bacteroidia; order Bacteroidales; family Bacteroidaceae; genus Physcousia. The sequence goes on from JAFZWQ010000027.1 coordinate 18,999, forward strand.
TCGAGACGGAGAAACTCCTGAGTGCTATGGTTGCCAAGAAGTTGGCAGCATGGAAGAAGGAGGGCAAATACAACGGTAAGTTCAGCGCACAGCACCACTTCTTCGGATACGAAGGCCGCTGCGCAGCTCCCTCTAACTACGATGCCGACTACTGCTACAGTCTCGGTTACAACGCCAGCCGCCTGATTTCCAACGGAAAGACCGGCTACATGAGCGTCATCAAGAATACCACAGCACCTGCTGCCGAATGGATTGCCGGTGGTGTGCCCATCACCATGATGATGAACATCGAACGCCGCAACGGTGCCAACAAGCCCGTTATCCGCAAGGCTCTGGTAGAACTGGACGGTGCTCCCTTCAAGTATTTCGCTTCGAAGCGCGACGTTTGGGCACGCGAGACACGTTACGTGTACCCAGGTCCTATCCAGTACTTCGGTCCCACGGAGGTATGCGACCAGTGCACCAAGACGTTGGCTCTGGAACAGGCTAAGTAAGCCGGTAGATGAGCAAAACGCACAAACCACAACGAAAGAGCCGCCCGAGACGAAAACGCTCGGGTGGCTCTCGCTTGCGCTCCTGGTGGGTCCTGCTGCTGGGAGGCATTCTTGTGGTTGTCGTTTACATCGGCATCTTCTATCACTTCTTCGTCAGTCCGCTCTCGTTTCGCTGGAGAGCCATCTATGGAGAACCCGACTACCCGTCGGGCTACAATGTGATGGGCATCGACGTAAGTCACCATCAGAACCGCATCGACTGGGACAAACTGCGTAACGGCAGGATAGGAAACCTGCCTGTTCAGTTCGTTATTTCCAAAGCAACAGAAGGCACAACGCTGACGGATGATAACTTTATCGAAAACTTTCATCAAGCTAAGCTAAATGGCATAATACGAGGCGCTTACCATTATTACAAAGCGAATCGCGAAGCGAAGGCACAAGCAGAATACTACCACCATCAGGCTCCGTTGGAGGAAGGTGACCTTCCCCCCATACTGGACATAGAGGAAAGGGGAAACAAACCCCTGAAAACCTTCCAGCAGGACATCCTCAGGTGGCTGAAAATCGTCGAGGAATACTATGGGGTTACGCCCATCATCTATACGGGTTACAAGTTTAAGGTGGATTACTTGAACACCCCCGAATTCGACAAATATCCCCTGTGGATTGCGCATTATTACGAGAAAGAACTGCGATACAAAGGCGCATGGGTAATGTGGCAATACACGGATTGCGGAAAGGTGGACGGCATTCGAGGAACCGTCGACCTGAATATCTTTAATGGTGAAACGAAGGACTTGGTGGCCTTTACCATCCAACCGCCTTCGGAACCTGAAGAGTAAGTTCGCCCTTAGCCTCGCAGGAGCAGCATCGCCCAGCCGTCTTGTGTGGATTGCTTCTCCAATTCGAAACCCAGTTCCTTTCCCTTTTCCAAAAGCTGCGGAACATCGCTTTCGTAGAATCCGCTCATCAGCAGCAGGCCTCCCTTGCATAAAGCCTTTGCGAAACGAGGCATATCGGCAAGCAGAATGTTGCGATTGATGTTGGCAATTAACAAGTCGTAATCATCGTTTTGTGGCAGCACGCCAGAATCCCCTTCCTTTATATTAATAGAGGTAATACCGTTCAGTTCGGCATTGATTCGAGTATTCTCGACACTCCATTCGTCGATGTCGTAGGCAAACACCTCGCTGGCTCCACGCTTCAAACAGAGGAACCCCAAGACTCCCGTTCCGCAACCCGCATCGATAACACGTTTCCCCTCCAGCGGCATATGGCACAGCTGACGCAGAATCTGTTGTGTAGTGGGATGCGTTCCTGTGCCAAAGGCCATGCGTGGGTTCACGATGATGTCGTACATGCAAGCCGTTGGGGCAGGGTGGCGTGTGTCGTGTACGCAAACCAACTTGTCCAACACGATAGGTTCGAAACCTTCTTCCTCCCACGTTTCGTTCCAGTCCTCATCGGGAGCTTCCTCGTACGAGAATGTGATTCTGCAGTCGGGGATGATGAAATCCTGTGTAATCGTCAGGATTTCCTTCTCGTCGTAAAGTGACTGCTGTACGTATGCCACAATGCCTTCTTCCGTTGGCACAAATGTCTCGAAACCCGCATTCGCCAGCAACGAGGAAAGAACGTCACAGGCGGCTTCGCTATACGGGCTAACCTTGAATTCTACTTGAAAGTACTTCATATCGAGGGCGAATTTACACAAAAAAGTTTAAAACGTAGGGATATTCCCCAACAAAATGGGGAAATTCCTCTTGCAGGTCGATAAAAAGGTGGTAATTTTGCATCAGAGAAACTATAAAAGCACAAGCGATATGAAAACAAAGAGACTGTTTTGGTTGGTTCTGGCCGCAATGCCATTTACCTGTTTCGCACAGGACGATATGTACTTCGTTCCGAAGAAGAAGAGTAAGACTGAGAAAAACGTAAATACGACTTCAGCGTCACGCAACAACATCAAGGAGTATTCTTCGGAAGACTCTGCGGTTTACTACACAGGTCCGTTACGCGACATCGACGAATACAACCGTCGAGGCAACTCTGGTCGCAATGTTACCATCATGACGGAGACAGATACCTTTACGGTAGATGAGAGTCGTTTGGTGCTGGATGAAGAAGGAAACTATGTACTTGCTGCCGAAAACGGACGCAAAGCCGGTCGCCAGAACGATGGTTATTACGATGATTACTACGACGACTATCTATACTCGGCACGCCTGTCGCGCTTCCATGGGTATGGTTATCCCTATTACACCCTTTACGACCCCTGGTACTACGATCCCTACTATTCCTTCTATTACGATCCTTGGTACTATGGCAACTATTGGGGCTGGTATGGCGGTTGGCACGGGTATTATAGTTGGTACACTCCTTGGTACTACGATCCCTGGTATTACCATCCTACCTATCCCCATCATCCGACATCGGGTGGCGGAACTCCCACCAGAGGCATGAATGGCGGACGCGGATATGCAATGAACGGAGGTTCGCTGCGTGGCACATCGGGTTCGTCACGAGGATACACCACCAGTCGTACGGCAGGCAATGCACTCTCGAATCGCGGCACTTCGTATGGCTCGAGGGGTGACAGAGGTGCAGCACGCGGCTCAGTTAGCGGACGCGAATACAACTCTTCGTCTCGCACTGTCAACACCAGAACGTCTCGCGAGTCGTACGGCAGTTCTTCTCGAACGACAGTTACCAACACGTCTCGTCCCACTACCACAAATCGCTCTGTATCTACCTCTTCGTCCATGGGAAGCAGTCGTGGATTCTCGACCAGCAGCAGGAGCAGCGGCGGATTCTCGGGTGGCGGCAGCAGTCGCGGCGGAGGTGGCTTCTCTGGTGGCAGCAGTCGTGGCGGAGGCGGACGAGGTGGCCGCTAAATGAACGGACTTTGATTGATTGACAAAGGATAATAGAATAAGAAGATATGAAAAAGCTTTATATTGTGATGGCAGCGTTGCTGTCTGCAACCACCATCGTTACAGCTCAAGATACGTTCCTCAACGATAAGCTGATAGCAACTGACGACGTCAATGGAACATCACGCTACGTCGGAATGGGCGGTGCTATGGGTGCCCTGGGTGCTGACATTTCCGTCATCAGCAACAACCCTGCAGGTATTGGCTTGTATCGCAAAAGCGACGTTTCCCTCACCTTTGGTGTTGTAGCACCCAATAAGTCCAATGGCTGGAAATCATCCGATGCCCGAACCTACGACGAACGTCTGGCACGTCCATCGTTCGACCAGATAGGCTTCGTGTGGAGCATGAAGATGGATGCCGACAAGGTAAAATATCTCAACCTTGCCATGAACTATCAGAAGAAGGCAAATTACAATTTGGGATTCTATGCGGATAATGCCAACCTGGGCGGACTGTCGCAAATGGACCAGATTACTGAACTGGCAAATGCAGGATACGATACCGACTATAATCTGGCAGGTTTGGCTGTGGACAACAACTATCTGTCGAAAGACGCGCAGGGTTACTACAATCCCTATCGTGGAGACCGCAGCCAGTACACAAAGCATCAGCGTGGTTCGTCGCAGGCATTCGAATTCAACCTTTCTACCAACATTTCGGATCGCGTTTATCTGGGTGCCACTTTCGGTGTCGACAACCTTTCCTACAAATCATGGAGCGAATACAGAGAGTTGAACACAGATGCTTTAGGCAATTATGGCGACTATAGCCTCTATAATGATCGGGCTATTGATGGTACGGGTGTTAACGGTAAATTGGGCATCATCGTGCGTCCCATAGCAGACAAGCCTTTCCGCTTTGGCCTGACAATGGAGACTCCCACGTGGTATCGCGTTAAAGCGAGTACGTTGTTCGACCTTACTGATGATGTGAATAACGTACGTACCAAGCAACTCGAGAGCTATTTGGAAACCACCATCCGTACGCCTTGGCGTGGACGATTGAGCTTAGGCTCTACTGTTGACAAGTTCTTGGCATGGGGCGTGGAATACGAATTTGCCAACTATGCAAAGACAAGTATGGGCTATCCCTCTTGGGATTGGAAAGATCCGTATCACAGTGCTTATGCCAACACAACGGATCATGTCATGAACTCTCTTACATCGCAAACCTTGCGTGGTCAGCATACAGTAAAAGTAGGTATCGAAGGCAAACCGACAAATGATTTATCCATTCGTGCAGGATATAACTTTGTTTCTGGCCGATACAAGGATAACCCCACTTTCGATCAATACAATCTCGACTCCAATGCGATGAATTTCCAGACCAGTACCGACTTCATGACACTGGGTGCTGCAAATATCATTACCTTTGGCTTGGGATATAAGTACAAGAAATTCTATGCAGACATGGCGTACAAGTATCGTATGCAGAATGCTAAGTTCTATGCATTCGATACGAGTTTCACAGCTCCGGGAACTGCGTTTGCTGCAGACAATCCCACACTGACGAATGCAGGGATACAACCTGTCGACGTTCCGCTTAACCGCCATCAGGTACAGCTTACTCTCGGTTTCAAGTTTTGAGACCGGGAGTTTTTCTTATTCAGGATGTGTAAAGAAGTATTTCCACAGGGGAGCGGCCATTAACGCTTGGTGGAACTGTCCGTCACGCAACAAAGCAAACACTTCGTCTCGCGACATTTCGTATACGGCTATGTCTTCGGTTTGTTCCAGATGTTGCGTCGTAGTTTGTTCAACCCCTGTAGCCAGGAATGTGTAGCTGACGTTGGTACAGGCACCTGCATTGGGACATAGCGTCATGAAGTGTTCCCATTGTCCACCTGTATATCCAGTCTCTTCCAACAGTTCGCGCTGAGCTGCCTGTAGAGGCGTTTCATTATCCTCGATGACTCCTGCTGGCAGTTCGAATGCGACGATTCCGCGTCCATGACGGTATTGGCGTTCTAGAAGAAAACGTCCCTCCTTGGTAATGGCTATAATGTTTATCCAGTCGGGATACTCCAAAACATAGTATTCGGGCATATCTGTTCCGTCGGGCAACTGCAGATGGTCGCGCCTGGCTGTCAACCAGGGACGGCGAATCAGGTATTCGCTATTGAGTAGCGTCCATTTCTTGATATCGGAATCTTTGCCCATTTAATTCTCGTCGTTTCCTTCTGAATCGGCAGTTCGCAGAATAAGGGTTGTGGCACCAATTGTAACGATGCTGCCATCTTCGAGCCGAACGCGATCTTGGTCGCGCAGAATGTCGTTCATGTAAAATGTTCCCGTGTTGGATGGAGCATCACGCAGAATGTATTGCAATTCGCCACGTTTGTTCCTTTGTACGCGAATGATACAATGCTTGGTATCTATGCTGGGATCGGAAGTCTCAATCGGTGTGTTGATATCAGTACCACGCACATAGCGGCCTATCACGTTGTCGCCCATCTGTAGGGGTATAACTTGTTTGTAATGAAAGACATTTTCAACGACTACGATACTTCCGCAACCCTGTTCATTTTCTTTCTCGTTGAGGTTCCGCTCCTCGTGTTTATCGCGGAGTTTACTGGTTCCGATACGAATACCAAACTGTTTTTGGCACTGTGGACACACAAAGACTAACTGCTGGCCAAGTGCGTACTGGGTTTCGTCGAAGGTAATGTAATTATCGCATTTCGGACAACGAACCCGCTTCATAACTAATCCGTGAATTTAAAGGGAAAGACGATGAACCCAGGCCGAACGGTACTTCGTAGAACGCTGATGTATGGCGTGTGCAGCTGTATAAGCCTCTTGCTCTGTGGCATAGTGTCCCACAACCACACGCACCATTTTGCCTGTGATAATGACACGTGCACTTTCAAATCCATCGGCATTAAGCTTGTTCACAAAGTTTTCAGCATTCTTTTGGGATATGGCACTGGCCATTACAATAGTGTACTCATCTACAGCGGGTGGGGTCTCAACGATTACTTCCTCGTTGGGAGTCGTTGTTTCTTGTTGAACGACTTTTGGCTCTTTGTTGATAGTGACCTCTGCTGTTTCAGCCTTTATGGTTACAGGTTGCGAGGAAGTTTTAGAAGGGAGTAGCATCTCCTTGATACTGCTTTGCTGGTCGGCTGTATCGAGGATAGGCATAGGATTGTTTACGAATACGAAAAGTAGGATGATGGCACAGGCTGCAGCCACCATGTTAGCAATGCGACGATTGATGCGGATGATGATGGTTTCGTCGTTTGCCTCCATTGATGCCGTTAATGGGATTACTTCAGCCTTTGGCTCTGCCTGAACTGTATTCATATGGAAGGCATCAAGTCCGTAGTATTCAGGCGTGGTGACACCCGCTTCCTGTGGGGTGAAGAGGAGTGTGTTTCTGCCTTCCTTCGAGAATACACCAAGTGCACCAAATTCTAAGCATTCGTTATCTTCCAATGCTTGCTGGAAATCCTCAATCCACGTTCCAAGCAACTGTTCTGCTTGTAAAAGCGATATTTTGTATATCTCTTGGATTGCATTGAGGATAAGGTCGTCGGAATGAACCAATTCAACATTAAATCGCACGGAACGAATTGGTGGAAGAAATGCTTCTTCAGCCTCATTTCGCTTCGCATTCATCTGCTGTACGATGAATGTACCCAAACCAGGTATAACCACGTAATCGTGGTTAAGTAGCAAGTACTCGATCAATATGGGAAATTGATTCATGCTACAAAGTTACTTCAAAAAAATCAAACTAACGAATATTCTGGAAGATATTTTTCAAAGAATTTTTAGAGCACTTTGCTAATCCAATAAATATCAGTAACTTTGCATAAAATAAACAAAGGTTAGGGCGTATGGATTATATCATGACTGAAATAGAAGGCGTTTGGATCTTGGAACCTCGTGTGTTCGGGGATTCACGCGGTTATTTCATGGAGACGTGGCAACAGTCTGATTTTGAACGACATATTGGTACGATAAATTTTATACAGGACAACGAGTCAAAGTCAACATACGGTGTTCTTCGTGGCTTGCATTATCAGCAAGGTGAATACAGTCAGGCAAAGTTGGTAAGGGTGATAAAGGGGCGTGTTTTGGATGTTGTTGTCGATCTTCGGAAATCATCTCCATCGTTTGGTCGACATATCATGGTGGAATTGAACGAGGATAATAAAAGGATGCTTTTTATTCCTCGTGGATTCGCTCATGGTTTCCTCGTGCTAAGTGATGAAGCTATCTTTACATATAAGGTAGATAATGCCTATGCTCCGCAAAGCGAGTGCTCCATTCGTTTCGATGATTCCACTCTTGGCATCCAGTGGCCTATTGCCAAAGAGCAGATGCTGCTTTCGTCAAAGGACACCGCAGGCGTTGCATTCCGCGATGCGGTGTACTTCGACTAAGCTTATTTTATATTCTTGCGAATTTTGGAGAGGTACTGAGCCAGTGCCTCTTCATCTTTATTATCAATAATCTGAATGAGGTCTTTCAACTCAGCGCGAATTCCTTCCACATGAGACTTTGTTCGAGGGTTGAATAGGATTTCGCGTAGCAGGGTGTCGTCTTCTGATAGTACGCCGCGAGCAATCTTCAGATGGCGCTTGAAGGTCGTTCCAGGTGCATCCTGATGTTTCATTACTGCCGAAAAAACGAACGTACTTACAAAGGGCACAGACAGGGAATATGCCATAGCCTCGTCGTGTTCCTCAAAGGAATACTCGTGTACGTTCAATCCCAGACGACGATATAGGTCGAGGAAGAAAACTCGTCCCAGATAGTCTCCCTCGCTGATGACTATAGCATTCTCGCTACTAAGTGCACCCAGATTAGCAAATGTGGGACCAAACATGGGATGGGTGCTTACGTATCTCATGCCTGAAGCATCGTAAAAATCCTTTAGTCCTGTCTTTACGCTGGCTATGTCGCTGATGATGCAATCCTTGGGAAGATAGTCCATTACCTGACGAAATACATCTAACGTGTACTTCAATGTTACGCAGTTGATGACCAGGTCGGGGTGGAACTCTTTTATTTCCTCTAACGTTGTAAAACGCAAGGTGTTGTAGAGAAAGCGCATACGTTTTGAATCAACTTCGTATACGGCTGTCTCGTGATCGAAGGAAAGTACGTCGGTAAAGAAACTACCCATCTTACCGGCGCCTAATATCAGTATCTTCATAGTCTTACTTTACTTATTGATTATTTCCATTTGCTGTCGAACGCTCTCTTCGTGTATTGACTCGTAAACGCGACGTACGAAGTCGGGACTCATACCACACATAGCGCCTTGGGCACCACGTTTGTCCAGAATCTCGTTGTATCGCGTGGCTTGTACGACAGCCATGTTATGTTCCTTCTTATAGGTGGCTATTTCACGACTAACACGCATTCGTTTGGTTAACAAATCCATGAGTTGATTGTCCATTTCGTCGATTTGCTTACGAAGGCTTGCCAACGATTCCGTCATCTCTGCATTGTCGCGGATGACCAGACGGTCGATGATGAAGTCAAGAACATCTGGCAACACCTGTTGCGATGCATCGCTCCATGCAGCATCTGGGTTGCAGTGGCTTTCGACAATCAGACCATTGAATCCCATGTCCATTGCCTGTTGACAGAGAGGGGCTATCAGGTCGCGTCGTCCACCCATATGGCTGGGGTCGCAAACAATGGGCAGTTCGGGGTAACGACGATGCAGTTCAATGGGAATGTGCCACATCGGCGTGTTGCGGTATATGCGCTGGTCTATGCTGGTAAAGCCGCGATGAATGGCACCTAGTCTTTTGATGCCGGCACGGTTCATGCGCAGCAGCGCTCCAACCCACAGTTCCAGGTCGGGACTGACGGGATTCTTCACTAATACGGGTACATCCACTCCCTTCAGGCTATCGGCCAGTTCCTGTACAGCAAACGGATTCACCGTTGTACGGGCTCCAATCCACAGAATGTCGACACCGTATTTTAGTGCCAGTTCCACATGCTCCGGTTTTGCAACCTCTGTGGCAACGAGCATGCCCGTCTCCTGTTTCACCTGTTGTAACCATTTGAGGGCAGGCTCGCCGTGTCCTTCGAAGCCTCCGGGTTTGGTGCGTGGCTTCCATACACCGGCACGGAACATGTGGCAGCCCTTATCGGCCAGCTGGTGGGCGGTGGTCATTACTTGCTCCTCTGTTTCAGCCGCACATGGGCCGGCAATCACAATGGGGCGTTTCTTGTCGCTAGGTAAATTCAGTGGACAAAGTTCTAGTTCCATATCTTTTTAATTCGATTTAATGCTTCAGTAAATTTGTCTTCTTTGGCGCAAAGAGATATACGAATGTAGCGTTTGCCATTCGATCCAAAGATAAATCCAGGCGTTATAAACACACGGGCTTCGTGCAGCACCCGTTCTGTGAGTTCTTCCACATCTGCATAATGGTCAGGTATGCGTCCCCATAGGAACATTCCGACCTGTGTGGAGTCGAAGGTACATCCCAGGGTTGTCATGATTTCCTCTGCCAGACGACGACGGCGTGCATAGGTTTCGATGTTGGCCTGCTGATGCCATTCGTCGCTATTCTGGTAGGCCTGGGCTGCGGCGAGTTGCAAGGGACGGAATGTGCCTGAGTCGATATTCGACTTTACCTTCAATATCCACTTTATGAACTCGGCATTTGTGGCTAGCATGCCTACACGCCAGCCTGGCATATTGTGGGACTTCGACATCGAGTTGAATTCGATGCAGCAATCCTTCGCGCCAGGAACCTGCAGCAGACTCAGTCTTTCTTCCTTATTTAATATAAAGGAATAAGGATTGTCGTTTACGATGATAATGTTGTGTTTGCGGGCAAATTCCACCAAACGCTCGTAGGTCTTGCGTTGTGCATTGGCTCCTGTGGGCATGTTAGGATAGTTCGTCCACATCAGTTTTACATGGCTCAGGTTCATTTGTTCCAGAGCCTCGAAGTCGGGCTGCCAACCATTGTCTGCTTTCAAATCGTAATTCACTATCTTAGCCCCCAGCAACTTACTTAATGCGGTGTAGGTGGGATAGCCGGGATTGGGCACCAGCACTTCGTCTCCAGGATTCACGAAGGTCAGCGTAACGTGCAGAATTCCTTCCTTTGAACCAATGAGGGGCTGAATCTCACACGATGGGTCCAGGTCCACGTTGTACCAACGTTTGTAAAAGCCTGCCATTGCCTTTCGCAACTCGGGTGTGCCCACTGTTGGCTGATAGCCGTGGGTGTCGGCTTTGCGTGCTTCGCGACAAAGCACGTCAATAGTAGCTTCCGAGGGAGGCATGTCTGGACTGCCGATGGCTAAAGATATTACGTCTTTGCCTTCAGCATTCATCTGTGCCACCTCTTTCAGCTTGCGGCTGAAATAGTATTCCGAAACGTTAGCCAGGCGATCTGCCGGTCGTATGTTTAATTCGTGATTCATATTTTATTATGTGGTTTGTGTAATAGGGATATGTTGTTAATCTTCCACAGCCTTGTATTCGCCCAATAGCTTCAGGTTCTGTGTGAGAGGACTGATGGCATTTATGGCCTGACGGTAACGGGTGTAGTCCGTGAAGCAAAGGTCTATGTAGAACATATACTGCCATTCCTTGCCGATGATGGGCAGCGACTGTATCTTTGAAAGATTCAATTTGTAGAAACTCAGCACGCTGAGTATAGCCGATAGGCTCCCTTCCTCGTGGGGCAGGGTAAATACCAAGCTCGATTTATTTACCTCTTGCAGGTTGCGCAGGGTCAAAGCCTCCTGTGGGTTGGCAAGCACAAGGAAACGTGTGAAGTTGTGTTTGTTGGTCTCGATGCCTTCCTGTAATACCTTCATGCCATAGCGTTCTGCAGCGTCCTTGTGGCAGATGGCGGCATGTCCACGTAACTTTCCCCGACTGATGTCTGCAGCAGCCCCTGCTGTATCGGATACCTCTACTTTCTTCAGTTCCCTGTGTTGGTTCAGAAAGTCGCGGCATTGCATCAGGGCAACGGGATGCGAGTTTACCTCCGTCAGGTCTGCCCAGTCGTCCTCGGGCAGGCACATAATTGAATGTTGGATACGTAACTTGTGTTCGCCCACGATGGTAACTCCGCTGTCGCGCAACAGTTCGTAATTGTGCAGCAGACTGCCGGCTATGGTGTTCTCGATGGCTACGAGGCCCATCAATCGTGGGTCGCGACCCATCTCGTCAAACACCTGTTCGAACGTCTCGCAACATACCAGTTCCACTTCCTCGCCTTTGTAATAGTGTTGGGCGGCAATGTCGTGGAAACTGCCTTCTATACCTTGTATCGCTACTCTATGTACCATCCTTTACCTATTTAATAAAAAAGAATCCCGCTCCTCCTTTCGGGAAGCGGGACCTTTATGGTTGTTTTTCGTCAATCTTTAATTTTCACTTTCACACAGGCTTCCCGCTTCACTTCATTGCTAAAGTAAAAGTAATAAAAGTAGGCGTAAGACTGAGTCTCTTGGAACATCTCTTAATTACAATTTGTTCGTTTTCTGAGTACAAAGGTAATAACTTTTTATGGAACTACCAAGAAATCTTTCAATTTATTTCTTTGTTTCCTTGTATTTATGGGGTTATTTCTTTCTTAGAAGAAGAACAATGCGCTGTTTCGCAATCATCGTGATGATGATGGACGAGGGCATTGACGAGTAGAGCGATGAGAACTATTGCTGAGGCGATAGAGAACCAACCCATGTGCTCGTCGACACCGCATGCACCCCGACTGACGATGTCTGTGAGGAACCACTCGCGAGGCAACAGGTAGTCGATGCCGAAGGCAAATAGCACGGCTCCGCTTACGATGGCTGTGAGGTAGAGTAGTAATGTGCGGCGTCCCAGCACTTTATTGATTACCAACAGGCTGGCAACGTTACAGGCTGGACCTGCCATCAGCAGGACGAGTGCGGCACCAGGTGTCAGTCCCTTTGCCATAAGTGCAACTGCGATGGGAATGCTTCCTGTGGCACAAACGTACATTGGCACGCTGATGGCAAGCACAAGCAGGATGCTGAGCAGGGAGTTGTCCTTGAAGGCAGCGAACCATTGGTCGGGTACCAGCGTAGTAATCATTCCTGCCACGATGAGGCCCACGATGAGCCATTTGCCGATATCCGCCATCATTTCCCCAAAGCCGTAGCTGATGGAACCAAGAATTCTTTCCTTTACCGTCTTCTTTACAGGGGAGGTGGATTTTTCTTGCTTGCAGCAACAACTGCACGTTTCCTTTACTTCATCCTCTTTACGCTCTGCATCGAAGCAATTGATGAGGGTTCCACCAAATAGTGCCGTAATGAAGGCGACAACTGGACGGATGATGGCAAAGGGCAATCCCATCAGCGAATAGGTGGCAATGATGCTATCGACACCCGTCTGTGGTGTGGCGATGAGGAACGAGATGGTGGAACCTCGGCTTCCGCCTTCTCTGCGCAAACCCATAGCTGTGGGCAACACCCCACACGAACAGAGGGGCAGGGGAACACCAAACAGGGCGGCGAGAAAAACACTTCTGAAGTTTGGACGACTCAGATAGTTGGCGTAAACCTGACGAGGAATGAACTCGTGCATGATGCCTGCCAACAGGAAACCCAACAGTAGGTAAGGGGCCATTTCGGCCATCAATGCCCAAATATCCATAAAAAGATTCTGTACCATAGCAGCGTTTATTTTTAAATTCTGCTGCAAAGGTACAGAATCTTTGTCGCAACTCGGTTGCAAAGTTATGCCCCTTTCCGACCTCTCCCAAAGGGAGACAGGGATTTTAGGGTTTAATGGTTCAATGGTTCAAGCTTTGTCGCGCTCGATCCAGGCAAGGGTGTCGCCACGATGAACGAAGGAAGCCTTCTTGGCTGCCACCTCTACGAGACGACCTCCGATTCCTGCGGGAACGGGAACAAACTCGCCCCACGGAGCCTGAACGTAGCAGAGGATGTCGCCGTCCTTGTACTGCTGTCCGATGAAAGGCTCGAGACAGGGAGTTGCTTCGCTACCGCCCTGGAACTCGTAGAATACCTGTCCGTTGACGGGTGCGACTACTGCATCTGCCTTGGCGTGCTTGAAGGCTGCGAGCTCTTCTGGGCTCAGCGAGCTGCCAAGCTTGGCATCCTTGGCCTTCTGCAGGTCGGCGAGGAAGTTCTTCTTTGCCTGTCCGCTCTTGAAGTTGCGGTACTGTTCGGGGTGCATGGCCAGTTCGAACAGCTCTTCGTCGTCCTGTCCGTAATCCCATCCGTTCTCGTCCATCTCCTTGCGGAATGTGTCGAGGGCATTGGGATAAAGTGTGTGCGGGTCGGTATCGGTGAATTCCTTGCCCTTCTCCTTTGCGAGCTCTACGAGTTCGGGAGCAATGGGGCCGGGCACCTTTCCGCTCTTGCCCAGAATCATGCCCCACATCGAGTCGTCCATCATCACGAAACGTCCCTTGCCCTGCGCCATAGTGAGCAGGTTCATGAGGGCGATATTCTTGACGTACTGGCTGAAGGGGGTGACGAGTGGGGGATAGCCCACCATGGGCCAAACGTGCTCTACCTCGTTGAAGAGGGCCACGAGCATATCGTCGGTGTTAAGTTCGGGCTCGCCCTTCTGCTTGCGCAGGTTGTTGATGGCGCTTTGTATGCCACCCAGGTCGGCCATCATAGATCCCATCATACCGCCAGGCAGACCGCTGCCCAGGAGCAGGCTCGTCATGTGCTTGTTGGCAGGATTGATGAAGTAACCCAACCATTCGTCGATGAACTCTTGTGTCAACGAGCGGGCCTTCATGTAGGCAGACATGTTGATTTCGGGCACGTCGAAGCCTTCGTTCTTCAGCATCGACTGCACGCTGATGATGTCTGGGTGCACCTTACCCCACGAGAGGGGTTCGATGGCGGTATCGATGATGTCGGCGCCATTGTTACAAACCTCCAGGATGCTGGCCATAGAGAGGCCTGGGCCGCTATGTCCGTGATACTGGATGATGACGTCTGGATGGTTCTTCTTTATCATGCCGGTAAGCTTGCCGAGCATGGCGGGCTGTCCGATACCAGCCATATCCTTCAGACAGATTTCAGGGGCGCCTGCCTCGATGAGTTGGTCTGCTATGGCGCTGTAGTACTCTGCCGTGTGGATGGGCGAATTGGTGATGCAGAGGGTGGCTTGTGGAATCATGCCGCCTTCCTTGGCATATTTGATGCTGGGGATAATGTTGCGAACGTCGTTGAGTCCGCAGAAGATGCGGGTAATGTCGGTTCCCTGCTTCTTCTTTACCTTATACATGAGCTGACGCACATCGTCGGGCACGGGGTACATACGCAAGGCGTTCAGGCCACGGTCCAGCATGTGGGTCTTGATGCCCACTTCGTTGAAAGGTTTGCAGAAGGCGCGTACGGCTTCGTTGGGGTTTTCACCTGCCAGCAGGTTCACTTGCTCGAAGGCGCCGCCATTCGTTTCTACGCGGTCGAAGCAGCCCATCTCGATGATGACGGGTGCAATGCGTGCCAACTGGTCTTTGCGCGGCTGGAACTTACCGCTGCTCTGCCACATGTCTCTGTACACGAGACTAAACCTTACTTTTTTCTTCATATCGCTGTTCTATTTATGAGTCAATTGGTTTCGGAGTGCAAAGGTAACAAAAAAAAGTGAAAAAGCGTGCCTCAGAGGGACACGATTTTTTGAAGAATAACACCTGTGGAATACAACAGGGCGAAGAGAAGTATGGCGAGAGCCGTCCTGCCGAGTATGGCGTTGAGTGCTTTCCCTTCGTGGATTCGACGCATGCGCAGGGTGTTCGACAGGTGTAGCGGCAGGTAGAGCATGGGGGCAACGGTGATGGAGATACACAACGCTGTGGCGATAAGTCCAAGTGCCAGATACAGGCGCTCTGTATTCTTGCTGCCGATGAGTACCACCAATGTGCGTTTGCCTACATTACGGTCCGTGTCGCGGTCCCTGTAGTTGTTGACGAGCAACAGGCAGTCCGTTACCAAACCCATTGCCACAGCGGCCAGAATGATGCCTCGCGTGAGGGTTCCCGTCTGCAGATAGTAGGTGGCGCAAACGGGCACGAGTCCGAAGAAGACGAGTACCAGCAGGTCGCCCAATGCGATGCGGGAGAGGGAGGTGGTGTAGAGGAAGCAGCAGAGTACGCAGGCTATGCCCACGAGTATCATTTCCCATCCGCCCCAAAGTATCAACGGCAGGCCTACGAGACAGGAGAGTATGGTCACGAGGGTGATGCCGAGGAGCATGGCGCGAGGTGTTATCCAGCCTTGGGCACAGGCTCGTTCAGGGCCCAGACGGTCTTCGCGGTCGGTTCCGTTTTTGAAGTCGAGGTAGTCGTTGACGAGATTCGCATCGATTTGCATCAGCAGGGCGAACAGCAGACAGAGCAATGCGGGTTGCCACAGGAAGTATCCATCAGCCCAGGCCGTCGACAGGGCAACAAGAACGGGAGCCATTGCCCCCGTCAGTGTCTTTGGCCTTGAGGCCAGTATCCATGCTTTCGTTCCGTTAGTCTTCATCGTCTTTGCCTTTGCCGCCGCCCATCATCTTACTCTTCTTGTCGTTCAGCAGGTCGAAGCACAAATAGACCTTCTTGGAGGGGAGTACTGTTTTTAGCTTCGTCTCGTACTGACGCTTCACGGCCAGTTCCTTTTCCGCAGCCTGCCATTTCAGTTGGAGCAGGCGGTCGGCTTGCTTGTCCGTCAGGGTGCCGTTGTCTATGCTGGGCTTCAGCTTGTCTTTCAGCGTGTCGTATTCTTTGTTCGCTACCTTCTTATCGGCCAGATAGCTCACGAGCAGGGGCTTGAGCTTGGCCTGCACGTCGCGCTTCACACCCAGGTTCTGCAATACGTAGTTGACCTTCATGTCGGACTTCTTGCCAGCCATTGCCACAGATGCATTGCCCAGGCACATTGCGAGGGTCATCAGGCACAGGATAAGGAATCTGTTCGTCTTCATCGTTTCGTTTTTCTTCTCGTTAGGTTTAATTCTTCGACAAAGTTAGGGTCTTAGGGTTTAATTTGCAAGCATTTTACGAAGATTAACACATTTGCCTCGCGTGCGCGATTCCTTATTATTTAAGGGTGTAGAAACGATGCGAGCCGCGTCCCTCTGCCTTCAGTCGGGCCTCTTCGCCGCTCGACAGTTCGCGCAGTTCCTTTGCCGCCATCGTGTGGCGCAGGCCGCTCAGTTCCATGTATCCGCTGACGGTCAGCATCGAATGCTCCTGCAGGTAGGCGATGGCCCTTTCCAATCGTTCCTCGCGGCTGTAGGGTGTGTCCATAGCCTTGCGATTGCCCAGATAGCGGTCGTGCGTCAGCTTGCACTTCATCCTGGTTGTCGATACCAGATGCTTATCGGGGGTCATGCGGATGGTGTCCAACGTAACGTGCTTGGCATTGTGCTGCACGTCGTGTCCGCTTTCGTCCGTCTCCACCACATCGGCGGCATCCTTCATCGTCAGCGTCGGGGTCAGCAGTCCCAGTCCTTCTATTCTTACCGACTTGCCCTGCGCTAGATATTCGGGCAGCGCCTCTACGATGTTGGCTACGGCAGCCTGCAGCGTGCCCTTGCTCATGGGGCAGCGGTGGGCCACCTCTGCCAGAAACTCGTCGCTCGACACCTGACGCAGGTTGGCGAAGCGCGGCTTCACTATGGGCTCGCCATTCTTGGTTATGCCTCCGATTTCCTGATAAATGTACTTTGCCATAGTATCCTATTCGTTTAAATGTTTCATTCCTAAATTGAAAGGGACTCGTCCCTAAATTGCAAGCATTGCGTCCCAAACTTCCGCCATCGCCGACGGCTGCACATTCATCGGCGGTGTCCGTACATCCGTCGGCGGTGAATGTCCGTTCATCGCCGATGGCGGAACTTAGGATTGTGCAAATGTAAAGAATAGTTTGCAATCCTGCAAATTTATTGTTGCTTTGTTTGCAAAAAGGGGGCAAATTGTCTTCGCCGAACCAATATTTTTCATTAAATTTGCAGACACAATTCATTCGATATGCCAACATTTAGTCAGAATAGTGGGCGCCAGAAGAAGGGTGCCCAGCGAAAAGTTGTCGAGGTTCCGCAGACGGATGCCTTTGGCAACAAGCAGCCGCAGCAGCTCGACTTCGAACAGGCCGTGCTGGGTGCTTTGCTCATCGAGCAGGAGTCGTATGAACAGGTTTCGAACCTGCTCACGCCTGAATCCTTCTACGACCATCGCCATCAGGTCATCTACAAGGCAATTCAGTCGTTGCAGATAAACCAGCGTCCCGTCGACGTAGTCACTGTGCCCCAGTATCTGGAGTCGCAGGGCGAGTTGGAGGAGGCGGGCGGCGTCGTGTACATCGCCCAGCTGACGCAGAACGTCATCACGAGTGCCCACATCGAGTACCAGGCACAAATCATCCACCAGAAGTATCAGGCGCGAAAGCTGATTACATTTGCCAGCAAGGTCATGGGCGACGCCTTCGACCCCACGAAGGATGTGGCTGACCTGATGCAGGAAACCGAGGCTGAACTGTTCACGATTTCCCAACAGACGCAACGCACCTCGTACACCCAGATCGACCCAATCATCGGTCAGGCGATGGACAAACTGCACGAGACGATGGCGCGAACCGACGGTCTGTCCGGATTGGCGACAGGTTTCGAGAAACTCGACAAGGCGACCAACGGCTGGCAACCCTCCGACTTGGTCATCATCGCAGCCCGTCCCGCTATGGGAAAAACGGCCTTCATCCTGTCGATGATGAAGAAGATGGCCGTAGATATGCGAATCCCCGTTGCCATGTTCTCGTTGGAAATGGCTAACATACAGCTCGTTAACCGTCTGATAGTGAATGTCTGCGACATACCCGGCGAGAAACTGAAGAGCGGACAACTGTCAGACCCCGAACTGGCACAGCTCGATGCCCGCATCAACCAACTGATGGGCGCTCCCATCTATGTCGACGACACAGCCGCCCTGAACATATTCGAACTCAGAACCAAAGCACGCCGACTGGTCAGGGAACATGGCGTCAAGATGATTCTCATCGACTATCTGCAGCTGATGAACGCATCGGGCATGCAGTTCGGAAGCCGTCAGGAAGAGGTATCGACGATTAGCCGAAACCTGAAGGGACTGGCCAAGGAACTGAACATTCCCATCATTGCCCTCTCACAGTTGAATCGTGGCCTCGAGAACCGCGAAGGAAACGACGGCAAGCGTCCGCAGCTTAGCGACCTCCGCGAATCAGGAGCCATCGAGCAGGATGCCGATATGGTGTGCTTCATCCACCGTCCCGAGTACTACAAGATTTATCAAATCGACGGCGAGGATATGACGGGTAAGGCCGAGTTCATCATTGCCAAGCACCGTAACGGCGCAACGGGTATCATCAAATTTAAGTTCAAGCACCAGTATGCGCGCTTCGAAGACTACGAGGACAACGGGCCGGCACCCCTGCCTACGGAACAACATCCAGGTTCCGCCACCAAGTCGTCGAAACTGACAGGAGAGGAAGCCGCCAGCATAGCAGGCATGGCCCTTAGAATGCCGGAAAGCAACTCGTCGGAGACCCCGTTTGGTCCCTCCGACCCTGTCGACAGCAAGCCTCCGTTCTAAGAAATTGAAGATTGTAGATTGAGAATTGAAAAAAAATTCGTATATTTGCGCCCGAAATTTAAAAAACGTAACTAAATATGAATGTATCTTATAAATGGCTCCGCGAGTATGTCGACTTCGATATGACTGCTCAGGAGGTTGCCGCTGCACTCACCAGCATGGGCCTCGAGGTCGAAGGTGTTGAGGAAGTGCAGAGCATTAAAGGTGGTCTGCAGGGAATCGTCATTGGTGAGGTGCTCACGTGTGAGCCTCATCCCAACAGCGACCACATGCACGTCTGCACCGTGAACCTGGGACAGGGCGAGCCGGAACAAATCGTCTGTGGTGCACCCAATGTTGCCGCAGGCCAGAAGGTTGTGGTGGCCACGCTGGGGACAAAGCTCTACGACGGCGACCAGGAGTTTACCATCAAACGCAGCAAACTGCGCGGCATAGAGTCGAATGGCATGATTTGTGCCGAAGACGAGATTGGCATCGGCACCAGCCACGATGGCATCATTGTGTTGCCTGCTGACGCTGTGCCCGGAACACCCGCTGCCGAATACTATCACCTCGAAAGTGATTTCCTCATCGAAGTGGACATCACCCCCAACCGTTCGGATGCTGCCAGCCACTACGGTGTGGCTCGCGACCTGTATGCATGGCTCTTGCAGAACGGCAAGAAGACAACCTTGCATCGTCCGTCGAACGACGCATTCAAGGTAGACAATAACGAACTGCCCATAAAGGTAACGGTGGAGAACCAGGAGGCATGTCCCCGCTATGCTGCCGTATCGCTTCGCAACTGCGAGGTGAAGGAGAGCCCTGAATGGCTGAAGGCCCGTCTTACGACCATCGGCCTGCGCCCCATCAACAACATAGTGGACATCACGAACTACATCATGATGGCATACGGCCAGCCCCTGCATTGCTTCGATGCAGACATGGTGAAGGGTCATCACATCGTGGTGAAGACAATGCCCGAAGGCACACCGTTCGTCACACTCGACGGCGAGGAGCACAAACTCTCGGATCGCGACTTGGCCATCTGCAACGAGGAAGAGCCCATGTGCATCGCAGGCGTATTTGGCGGAAAGGGTAGCGGCACGTACGAAACCACCAGAAATGTGGTTCTGGAGAGTGCCTACTTCAATCCCACCTGGATTCGCAAATCGGCTCGTCGTCACGGACTTAGCACCGATGCTTCCTTCCGCTTCGAACGCGGCATCGACCCCAACGGCACGATTTACGCCCTGAAGCAGGCTGCCCTCATGGCAAAGGAACTGGCCGGAGCCGAAATCAGCATGGACATTGTCGATGTTTATCCCAATCCCATGCAGGATGCCATCGTTGACCTCAAGTTCGACTATGTGAACCGCCTCATTGGTAAGGACATTCCTCAGGAAACGGTGAAGAGCATCGTCGAGAGCTTGGAAATGAAGGTGCTGGAGGAAACGAAGGAAGGCCTGCGCCTGCAGGTTCCTGCCTATCGTGTCGATGTGCAGCGTCCCTGCGACGTTGTGGAAGACATCCTGCGCATCTACGGATATAATAATGTAGAGATTCCCACAGCTGTCAAGAGCTGTACCGCTGTGAAGGGCGACGTGGACAAGAGTCACAAACTGCAGAACATCATTGGTGAACAGCTCGTTGGCGCCGGTTTCCACGAAATACTGAATAACTCGCTGCAGCGTGGTGCATACTACGACGACCTGCAGAGCTACAAGTCGGAGAACTGCGTGCGACTGATGAATCCCCTCAGTCAGGACCTTAACGTCCTGCGCCAGAGCCTGTTGTTCGGCGGTTTGGAAAGCATCGCCCGCAACATATCATTCCGTAACAGCGACCTCAGTTTCTTCGAGTTCGGTAACTGCTATTACTTCCATGCAGAACGCCGTTGCGCCGACATCATTCCTGGCGTCAGCAGCAGTCGCGACCCGGAAGTCATCAAGCACGTGCTGGATGCCTATAACGAGGACTATCACCTTGGCTTGTGGCAGACGGGAAAACGCGTCACAGGCAGCTGGGCACATGCCGACGAGGACACCAGCGTCTATGAGCTGAAGGCCCATGTAGTGAACATTCTCACCCGACTGGGCGTTCCCTTTGGCGCTCTCGTATTTGCCAAGGGCGAGAGTGATCTCTTCGACAAGAGCCTCGAGATACGTAATCGTGGCGGTAAGGTGCTGGTGCAGATGGGTGTGGTAAGCTTGAAGCTGCAGAAGAAATTCGGATTGGAGCAGCCTGTCTACTTTGCCGACCTGAACTGGCAACAGCTCATGAAGGCCATCCGCAACCAGAGGGTAGTGGCTACGGATTTGCCCAAGTATCCTGCCGTGAGCCGCGACTTGGCCCTGCTCGTCGATAAGTCTGTCGAGTTTGGACAAATCGAGAGCATCGCCTACCAGAGTGAGAAGAAGCTGCTGAAAGAGGTGCGTCTGTTCGATGTTTACGAGGGCAAGAACCTGCCGGAGGGCAAGAAGTCGTATGCCGTCAATTTCATCCTGCAGGACGAAACCAAGACGATGGGCGACAAGCAGATTGATGCCATCATGCAGAAACTGATTCAGAACCTCACGAAACAGCTGAATGCCGAACTGAGATAAAAATCTTCGAAATAACGAAATATCGATATAACGTAATAACGAAATAATTAAAACAATGGGAAGAGCATTTGAATATCGTAAAGCGACTAAACTGAAGCGTTGGGGCCATATGGCCAAGACTTTCACCCGTCTGGGCAAGCAGATTGCTATCGCCGTGAAGGCTGGCGGTCCGGAACCCGAGAATAACCCCTCCTTGCGCTCTGTCATTGCCGTCTGCAAACGCGAGAACATGCCGAAAGACAACATCGAGCGTGCCATCAAGAATGCAATGGGTAAGGACCAGAGTGATTACAAAAGTGTAACCTACGAAGGATACGGCCCTCATGGCGTTGCAGTCTTTGTGGACACCCTTACTGACAACACGACCCGTACGGTAGCCGACGTCCGCAGTGTCTTCAACAAGTTCAGCGGAAACATGGGTACAACTGGTTCGCTGTCGTTCCTTTTCGACCATAAGTGCGTATTTACCTTCAAGAAGAAGGCAGATATGGATATGGACGACTTCATCCTGGAGATGATTGACTTCGGAGTGGACGAGGACTTCGATGAAGAGTACGACGAGGACAAGGACGAAACGACAATCACCATCTATGGTGAGCCCACCAGCTACAACGAGATACAGAAGAAGTTGGAGGCAGATGGTTTCGAGGAAGTCGGTGGTGAGTTTACCTACATCCCCAACGACCTGAAGGATGTAACTCCGGAACAGCGCGAAACCATTAACAAGATGGTAGAACGCCTCGAGGAGTTCGACGACGTGCAGACCGTCTATACCAACATGAAGCCGGAAGAGTAAGGCGAACTTGCAATGGGCCTGCCGAGTTTCCGCTTCAAGCAGTTCGAAGTGTGGCACGACAGATGTGCCCAGAAAGTCGGAACTGACGGTGTCCTACTGGGTGCATGGACGCAAGTCGACGGATGTGAGAACATTCTCGACATAGGAACTGGAAGCGGTCTTATCGCCCTGATGATGGCTCAAAGAGCTCCAAAGGCCAAAGTCGTAGGAGTGGAGATAGACGCAGAAGCTGCCCAACAGGCACAAGAGAACGTCTCGAAGAGCCCATTCCATAATCGCATACAAATCGTGCAGTCAGATGTACGGGACTTTTCTTCCCCCGTTGCATTTGACTGCATCGTTTGTAATCCTCCGTTCTTTGTGGAGGAAACCTTGCCTGACAATTCGCAAAGAGCTATGGCGCGACATACGGCGCTGCTCGATTTCTCAGACCTCATAAAGGTTTCCTCTCGTCTGATGGATCCATCGGGAACGTTTAATGTAATACTTCCGGCAACATCTTCTAACTATTTTGTGGACCAATGCTTTATGAATGGTCTATATTTGGTTAGGCAATGTCGGATATGTACCGTTAAAAGTAAACCGCCCAAACGGGTAATGCTTTCATTCTCCAGAATGGGAAAAGGGGATAACAGCTATGAGACACTCGTCCTTCAGGAAAGGGACGGAAGTCGTAGCGAGGCCTATCGTAAATTGACAGAAGACTTTTACCTTTAGAACATAATACCTGAAACATGCACAACAACAAAGCATTTATATACTTCATCTGCCTGGTGTCCGCTATGGGAGGCTTACTCTTCGGATACGACTGGGTAGTGATAGGTGGCGCCAAACCTTTCTACGAGTTGTACTTTGGCATTAGCGAAAGTCCCGTAATGCAAGGGTTGGCAATGTCTACGGCACTTGTTGGTTGCCTGATGGGAGCGATGGTTGCAGGATGGGCTGCCGATAGGTTTGGACGTAAGCCCTTATTGATGTTGGCGGCAGTGTTATTTACCATATCCGCTATTGCTACAGGCCTGTTCAATGATTTTACTTTGTTTAATGTTGCGCGTTTCGTTGGTGGCATCGGTATTGGCGTAGCATCTGCTTTGTCGCCAATGTATATTGCAGAGGTTAGTCCTGCAGATATTCGTGGCAGGATGGTGAGCCTGAACCAAATGACTATCGTGCTTGGAATTCTTGCGGCACAAGTGGTTAACATGTTGCTGGCAAAGGATACATCCGTAGCGGCGTTGCAAACGTGGAATGTGGAATGGGGATGGCGATGGATGTTTTGGGCTGAGACGCTGCCTGCGGCACTTTTCCTGTTTATGAGCTTCTTTATCCCAGAGAGTCCAGTATATATAAGAATTAAAAATGAAAAATTAAAAGTTAAAAATGAGGAAAATGTGGCTTTCTCATTGCTACTTGATAGAAAATATCGGAGGGTGCTATTGTTGGGACTGGTGATTGCTGTCTTTCAGCAGTGGTGTGGCACAAACGTCATCTTTAACTATGCACAGGAGATATTTGTGGGAGCCGGCTTTGATGTCGATGGGATGTTTATCAACATCGTCATCACGGGTATTGCCAACGTGTTGTTTACCATCGTTGCACTTTATACGATAGAACGTTGGGGACGTCGTACATTGATGCTCTTGGGGGCAGGAGGTTTGGGACTTATCTACCTCGTGCTGGGCATTTGCTACTGGCAAGGTGTTACAGGAGTCTTTATGGTGTTACTCGTGGTGTCTGCCATATCGGTCTATGCAATGACACTTGGGCCTGTTACCTGGACTTTGTTGGCAGAGGTGTTCCCTCACCGTATCAGGGGCGTGGCAATGGCAACGTGTACATTTGCCCTATGGGTGGGATGTTGTACGCTGACCTTTTCGTTTCCTACGATGAATGCCGCTTTAGGTAGTAGCGGAACGTTTTGGTGCTATTCAGCTATCTGCCTGTGTGCTTTTGTTTTCCTTTGGAACAGATGTCCTGAGACGAAAGGAAAGAGTTTAGAAGAATTGGAAAAAGAATTAGTATATGAAGCCTAAAGTTTGGAGAGAAGATATCGTTATTCCGACGTACGAGGTTGGACCTGAGGAGAAGAATCCCATATTCCTTGAGAAACGTGTTTATCAGGGTTCCAGTGGGGTAGTGTATCCCTATCCCGTTATCGAATCGATAGCTGACACAAAGACTGACCACACCTATCACGCCCTGTGGATGGAGAACGAATACATCAAGGTAATGATTCTACCAGAACTGGGCGGACGTGTGCAGATGGCGTACGATAAGATAAAGCAGCGTCACTTTATCTATTACAACCATGTGGTGAAGCCAGCCCTTGTGGGGTTGGCTGGTCCGTGGATTAGTGGCGGTATAGAATTCAATTGGCCTCAGCATCATCGTCCCTCAACCTTCCTTCCTGTAGATTGTGACATCGAGGAAGAGGAAGACGGAAGTGTCGTGGTTTGGTGTTCAGAAATTGAACGTATGTTTCACCAGAAATCTACAGTATGCTTCCGTTTACGCCCAGGTTGTGCATATCTTGAGATAAACGTCCGCCTATTCAATCGTTCCGAATTGCCGCAGACATTCCTTTGGTGGGCCAATCCCGCTGTGGCTGTAAACGACGAATATCAGAGTGTGTTCCCACCAGACATTAATGCAGTATTCGATCACGGAAAGCGTGCTGTGTCGACCTTCCCCATAGCCACAGGCACTTATTATAAGATGGATTACTCGGCTGGTGTGGATATCTCGAATTATAAGAATATAAAGGTGCCGACCTCGTATATGGGTGTCAATTCACAGTACGACTTCGAGGGAGGCTATGAGAACGATACGAAAGGTGGTATGCTACATGTAGCTAATCACCACGTGTCGCCTGGCAAGAAACAATGGACATGGGGCAATGGTGACTTCGGACGTGCTTGGGACAGGAATCTGACGGATGAGGACGGTCCGTACATCGAGTTGATGGCTGGTGTATATACTGAGAATCAGCCCGACTTTACGTGGATTATGCCTTACGAGGAAAAGGAGTTCACCCAGTACTTCATGCCTTATCGTGAGCTTGGTATAGTGAAACAGGCCTCAAAGGATATTATCTTCAACATGACGGAAGCTGAGGGAGGAGCTCGTATTCAGGTTCTTGCCACTTCAAAGCAGAATGTTCGTATCGAGCTGGAAAGTGACGACTATACTATATTATATAATAAGGAAGAGGAACTGTCACCTGAGTCTGTCTTTGAGGTGCTGGTCGATACGAAGGGTATACCGTTTAACGAACTAGCATTGACCGTATATCAGGTAGGACGTGCCGTTCGTCCATTATCTTGGCATCAGGCTTCGGATGAAGTGAAACCTATACCAGATGCAGCCGAAGCGGCACTTCCTGCCGAAGAATGCAAAACGGTGGAGCAACTCTACCTGACTGGGCTTCATCTGGAACAATATCGTCACGCTACATGGTCGCCACTCGATTATTACGAGGAAGCCTTGCGTCGTGACCCGAACGATGTTCGTTGCTTGAATCAAATGGGGCTTTGGTATCTGCGTCGTGGCAGGTTCGAGAAAGCAGAACCCTTCCTGCGTCGTGCTGTAAAAGTACTGATGAAACGCAATCCTAATCCCTATTGGGGAGAACCTATGTATAATCTGGGACTCTGTCTGAAATACCAAAATCGTTTCGATGAGGCCTATGACTGGTTCTATAAGGCTACATGGAATGGTGGCTGGCAGGGTGCAGCCTATTTTGCCTGTGCACAGATTTCTTCCAGACAGGGGCGTTGGGAAGATGCACTCCATGAAGTAGAGTGTGCTTTGGTGGCAGGTTATCATAACCAGATGGCCCGTGTGCTGAAGGTTGCCACAATGGCAAATCTGGGGATTAAAGAGGGTATTGAAGAACTGATAGAAGAAAGTCTGCAGCAGGACCGTTTCAATTATGGAATTCTGTTCGAGGCTGGCGAAGAAGAACGCATTGTGCAGCTCATGCATGGGAATCCGCTTAACTATCATGAATTGGCCCTCGAATATGTTCAGGCAGGTTTGTATATGCGAGCCAATAAGGTGCTTGACCTTGCTATTAAGGAAGGTGCTGTTAATGCTATGACCTATTATTATAAGACATGGATAAATGTTGAGGTCTGTCCGTTGCCCAATATTCCAATGCCTATATGTTTCCCTAACAGACTGGAAGACATACTGGCCTTGAACCGTGTGATGAATATAGATAAAAAGGATGCATTGGCTCCTTATCTGTTGGGTTGTTTGTATTACGACAAACGTCAGTACGACGAGGCTATCACTTTCTGGAATTATTCGGCTGACATCAATCCCAATTATCCTGCCGTATGGCGTAACCTTGCTTTAGCTGCATATAATAAGCAGAATGACAAACTAAAGGCTGTTGAATTGATGGAACGTGCCTTCCATCTTGATGAAACGGATAGTCGCATTCTGATGGAACTAGACCAGTTGTACAAGGTAATGCAGCATCCACATGCCGAACGTCTGTCTTTCCTGCAGCAGTATCCAGACCTCATCTCACAACGAGACGACCTCGTGCTGGAGGAAATAACTTTGTTGAACCAAGTGGGACGTTACGAAGAGGCAATGTCGAAGTTAGACGCCCACAAGTTCCATCCTTGGGAAGGGGGAGAAGGTAAAGTGCCTGCCCAGTATAAGATATGTCGTGTTGAATTGGCAAAGCAGGCTATTGTGAAGAAAGACGCAGATCGTGCAATTGAGTTGTTAGACGAGTGTCTTGAATATCCGCATCACCTTGGCGAGGGTAAGTTGTATGGCACCCAGGAAAACGACTTTTACTATTTAAAGGGGCTCGCCTATGAGCAAAAAGGTGATACGGAAAACGCTTTTGAATGCTACAAGAAGGCTACCGTTGGACCAACAGAACCTGCTGCTGCCATGTACTATAACGATGCTAAGCCCGATAAAATCTTTTATACAGCGATGGCTTATCGTAAGTTAGGCGATAAAGAAAAGGCCTGCAGTCTCTTCCATCGTCTGTTGAACTATGGAGAGAAGCATATCTTCGACGTAGTTCGTATGGACTACTTTGCCGTATCGTTGCCCGACCTGTTGATATGGGACGGTAATTTGCAAGAAAAGAATTCCATACATTGTAACCTGATGATGGCTCTGGGTCATCTTGGGCTTGGACACACAAAACGTGGACTTAAATATTTGTCCGATGTCTCGTGTCTCGATATAAACCATCCTGTACCACACTCATTGCGAAGCTTTTTATCACTGGTTAACAACTAATTTGTATTATGGGTAAACGTATCCTTTCTATAAGTTTCATGCTTTATGCTATATGTTCCGTTCTGAATCTTTCGATACTTGCACAGAATCCGGAAGTGCGATGGGATCGTCACAGCCTAATAATAGATGGGAAACGTGTGGTTCCTGTAATGGGTGAGGTTCATTACTCGCGCATTCCCGTCTCAGAGTGGGCTGATGAAATCCGAAAGATGAAGGTAGGTGGCGTGACCATAATTGCCACATACATTTTTTGGAATCATATAGAAGAGCAGGAAGGTGTATTTGATTGGAGTGGACAGCGCAATCTACGCCATTTTATCCAACTATGCCAGGCTGAGCATTTGCCTGTCGTATTGCGAATAGGTCCATATTGTCATGGTGAGGTCCGTTGTGGCGGAATCCCAGACTGGGTGGTTGCTACGGGTTGCAAACTACGTAGTGAAGATCCAATGTTCCTGTCTTATGTCGAAATCCTGTATCGACAGATTTACACACAGATACAGGGGTTGCAATGGAAGGATGGAGGACCTATCATAGCTTGTCAGTTTGATAATGAGTACGGTGGTAACGGTTCGTATCTAATGGCATTGAAAGGAATAGCTCGCAATATAGGTTATGATTTGCCTTTTTACACTCGTACGGGGTGGCCAGAACTGCGTACGCCTACACCCTTTGGCGAGATGCTCCCCCTTTATGGTGATTATGCTGACGGATTCTGGGATCGTTCCACTAAGGAAGGTGCTGGAAATTATTGGAAGGCGTTTCACTTTAAAGCGTTCCGCAGCAGTACTGCTATCGCCTCTGAGCAAATAAAAAATCAGAAGGAATCGTTGACGTTGGGCGATGAACAATATCCCTATTTTACCTGCGAACTGGGTGGCGGCATGATGACTAGCTATCATCGTCGTGTTTATCTCTATCCAGAGGATGCCTATTCAATGGCACTTGTGAAGTTAGGTTCTGGAAGTAATCTTTTGGGTTATTATATGTATCATGGCGGCACAAACCCCGAAGGGAAGCTGACCTATTTGAACGAGAATCAAAAGACACCCGTCACCAATCATAATGACTTACCTGTAAAGACCTACGACTTTCAGGCACCCCTTGGTGAGTTTGGACAAATGAATCCTCATTATTACAGCCTACGTCCCCTTCATCTGTTTATGCACGACTTTGGTGAGATGTTGGCTCCCATGGAGGCGACGTTTCCTGTAAATCCTGCAACTAAACAATATGACGATTCATTCCTTCGCTGGTCATATAGAAGCAAGGAAGGAACAGCTTTTGTTTTTGTAAATAACTATGAACGCTTTGCTAACCTTACTGCAAAAAAAAGAGTTCAATTTACGGTTGAGGGAATTACATTCCCACGTAAACCGTTTACGATTCCTTCAGGTACGATGGCTATATTCCCTCTGAACCTGTCAATTGCGAATGGGCATGTTATTAATTATGCTACGGCTCAACCTGTAGCTTGGCGCGAAGGAAAACTATGGTTTGAACAGAAAACTGGTATTGTTGCTGAGTTTAGCATCGATGGTAAAGTGCATACAATAAAACGAACCAGTTTGGAAAAACCCTTTATGGCGATAGACGGAGTTGAACTCTATTTGATTACGACTGAGGATGCTGGTCGTTTATTTCTTTCTGAAATAGACCAAAAGACTAATGTAAAATCTTCTATAAATAGAATAGAATACAGCAAGCTAAAGGAGGTTGGTATATTTCGCAAGATTACGATAGGTGTACAGCGTGTATCAGAAGAGCCTGTTGACTCGGACTTTGATGATGCTGCCGTCTATCGAATTGAACTTCCATCGGACAGTATACTTCGACACGGTATGATGCAAATTGAATATCGTGGTGATGTAGCTCGTCTATATGCCAATGGAAAACTTGTCGGTGACAATTTCTACAATGGGCGTCCGTTCTTAATGGGACTATGGAGACTGCCTGCTGATGTGAAGACACTTGAGTTGCGCATTTTGCCGCTTCAAAAGGATATGCCAGTTTATTTTCCAAGCGAGGCTGATACGACGTTGGGTGAGTCTGTAGGTCGTATAATAGTACAAACAAGATAGGTTGACAGGTAAAATTTACTGACTTGGATAGAAAATATTGGAAATAATTTGGCTACAATAGATTAAAGTATTATCTTTGCACACGAATTTAAAGATGGTGCCTTGGATGAGTGGCTTAGTCAACGGTCTGCAAAACCGTCTACAGCAGTTCGAATCTGCTAGGCACCTCTAACAGACTAAGCACTCGGGACGCAACATCGTGTTCTGAGTGCTTTGTTTGTTGAAAGGAAAAACTATATATCATGAAAAAATTATTGATAGTTCTGATAGCCGTTACTTATGGCATCACAGATGTTAAAGCTCAGGTTTTTAGTTCTTCTTCGTTCTTGAAAGCTCGTATGAAGGCTGATGTTACAGTTCCCTATCGTATTCTGGACGAAGGAAAAGAGACTCCCATCGAATGGGGACTCGACCTTGCCTGGCTTAGTGAGGATAATGTCCGTTGTGGCGTAATGTATGCCGGAAAGGACTTGATTGATATTGTCCGCACTTCATATCGTCCCTCTGATAGCGTTGATGGAGGAGAATTATCTGCAAGTCAGATTGCAATGATTCGTAAACGCGCTGACATTATCAAGAAATATCTGAAGTCAGGCGTTGCTATCAATATCAATGATGACCACGAGAGTGTGGCTAACTGGTACAATGCTGGAAGTATAGGTGTTGAGGGGAGAGGAAAGCGATGGGCACAGGTTATTGATCTCAGCATCCAGAAGTATAAGGAACTTGGTCTGACAAATTTGGTGAGCATCAGTGCGTATAACGAGCCAGACTTTGGATGGAGCCAGGGCCTTAATAATACCCGAAAGGCAGATTTTATGGCTACGATAAAGAGTCTGAAGGAAGATTATGATGGACGTTACGATGGCGTGCGAATGTGTGGAGGAAATACCCTGAACGACGATAAGGCCTATGAATGGTGGGATTATTTAAAAGAGGTGCTTGACGAAGGAAACACGCATCAGTTAGCAGGCTCGTTCGAAAACTATGCTAAATTCTTTACTGCCGTTCGTGAATATGGACATCACGCTACCGCTGACGAATTACATAATACCATGGAGGCAATGGTAGGTGTGGAATATGGTATGCAGACGGGTATCTGGTGGGGTACGTGTGAATATACTCGCAGTCAGTTTATGAAAGCTACCAATCCTCGCAATCCTGGTAAACGGTTGGCATATGGTGAACATCGCGATAACTGGACGGCTGCAGCCCTGTATCGTCATCCAGATGGCCGGATGCAGCTTTTTGGTGGAACTAGCGAGCGTCAGGCTGTTACAACCACATATAATTTCACTAGCTTGGATCGTCCTGTCTGGGTGAATGGTGAACGTGGCAGAGATTATGTCATGTATCTGCAGGGTGGAACGGGATACCAAGTTGGACAAACCAATGCCGAAAAAGTGCTGGATGTGCAGAGTGGACGAGATATCATGCCCCACATTGACGGTACTTACCGTATTATGAATGTAAATAGTGGCCGTTTGCTTGGAACTGATAACATATATTCCAGCGATTGGCATTCGGTTACCCAGCGTGGCATTTCCTCTTCGAAAGCGTTGCAATGGATTGTTGAACCGTTTGACGATTCCAAATCCGGTGACCTCAGTTATTGTTATATAACTCAGAATACAGGTAAGGGCATGACTCTTGACATTCTGAATTGGAATTTGAATGCCGGTGCTGATGTTGGGGTTTTTCCAGGTGATAAGGGAGTTATCGAACAATGGTATCTTGAATATGCCGGTGAGGGTTCGTTTTATATCCGTAGCCGTTTTAGCACATTATGTTTGGAGGTCGCGAATTCCTCAACAGATATTGGTGCAAATGTACAGATGGGCTACTTTACAGGAAAACCTAATCAAAAGTGGCGTTTCATTGCGGTGGACACCAAACCCGAACTTGTCGCTCCAGATGCACCTACGGAACTGAATGCTCGAGCAAACAATGCTTCTGTGCAGCTGACATGGAACGCTTCTGTAGCTACAGATGTTGCTAGTTATACCGTATTAAGAAGCGAGGACGGCAATGACTACTATACCATTGCCAAGGATGTGATAGGCACTTCGTATTGTGACAATGAGGCTCAAGATGGTACGGTGTATTCCTATCAGGTCTATGCAGTCGACAAATGTTACAACTATAGCAAATGTAGTAACACTGTTCAAGCATCTGTTAATAGTGAGAAAGGATTAGTTTTGCAGTTGTCTTTCGATGAAAGCTTGTATGATTTTACTGAAAATGGTAATCATTGTGCTGTCTATGGTCCTACAACATGGGTATCAGGTAAAGTTGACAATGCCCTGAGTTTGGAAACAACCACTGAATCCGATAATTTTATACAATTACCTTATACGGTGGCTAATCACGACGAATTGACTACTGCCTGCTGGGTATATTGGAAAGGCGGTACTAGTGGGCAGCGTATTTGGGACTTTGGTAATGGAACCGATCAATATATGTTCTTTGCACCCTCCTCGGATGGTGGTATGCGTTTTGCTATTAAGAATGGCGGCAACGAACAACAAATTCGCGTTTCAACGTCTCTTACTCGTAACCGTTGGATGCATGTTGCTATAACTCTTGGATCGGATGGTGCGGTTCTCTATATTAATGGTGTGGAAAAATCCCGAAATTCAGCTGTGAACATTAAACCCAGTGATATCTCTCCCGTGCTTAACTTCATTGGGCGTAGTCAGTTTGCTTCTGACCCATATTTCAAAGGTTATATCGACGATTTTCGTATATACAACTACGTATTGTCTCCTGAGGAAATTCAGGAGATTGTTGATACGGCAAATGGCATAAAAGACCTACAGACAGCTGGGAATGCAAAACGTCATGAATTTACCTTTGACCTGTCTGGTCGTCGTGTGTATAGCAATAATGGGGGAGTGATTATACAACAGGGCCAGAAGTTCCTGAAATGATAATCATGTTCAGTAGAAAACAATTTGATCTACAATATTTGCTCCTACGCGTTCGTTTATCCTATGAACTAGTTGGAATCGTCCCATATTCAGGTCCTGACGCAAGGCCGGGTTGGTAATTTTGATGAACAATTTTCCATGTTGGAATTTTACATCGCCTGTATAACGTGTAATAGTTGGGCCTGCAACTTCTGTCCACATGGACACAGCCCTGTGTTCGTAAATGGGTGTTTCCAGTCCCTGCTCTCGCAGATAACGCAACAAAACATCCCTTAGTGCTTCGGAATTCTTGCGTTTCATAGGGTGAATTTTCCTTGGTGGACGTGAAACAAACGGTTCTCACCTGGCATAGAGGACAAAATTCTATCCAAATGGTCACGGTTCGTATCTGTAATGAAAATTTGTCCAAAATTCTCTCCGGACACCATCTTTACGATTTGTTCAACACGTACCGCGTCCAGCTTGTCAAAAATATCGTCGAGTATTAGAATCGGTTTCGTTTGGCTGCCCGTACGCTGTAGAAATTCGAACTGACTTAACTTCAAGGCAATCAAGTACGATTTGTTCTGTCCCTGACTTCCTTCGCGTTTGATGGGATATCCGTCTAACGTCATTTCTAGTTCGTCTTTGTGAATGCCGTGCAGTGAATACCCAACCGCTCTATCGCGATGCCTGTCGCGTTGTATTATCTCCAGCAACGGTCCTCGCTGACAGTGCGATACATATTTCAGTCCAACTCTTTCACTGCCCGATGAGATAATTGTATAAAACCGTTGGAACGTTGGTATTAATTGTTCCACGTAATATTGTCGCCGTTGGTATATGAATTCCCCTTCTCGTGCCATTGTCTCTTCCAAAATTGACAGCAGTTCAGGATCGGGTTCATGGTCTTCCATCTTCAATAGTACATTCCGCTGCTGAAGAGCTTTATTATATTTCAATAAAGCATCGATATATGGTGGCTCACACTGCGAAATCACAATATCCAGAAATCTTCGTCTCTCTTCGCTGCCGCCGCTGATTAGTCCGCTGTCCGCAGGGCTTACCACTACCAAGGGGATAAGCCCGATGTGTTCCGCTAATCGTTTATAAGCCTTCTTGCCTCTGCGGATTATTTTTTTTTGTCCACGTTTCAGCCCACAAGAGATTTCCTCAGGGTTACCATCTTCGCGTTCATAGTTTCCCTGTAACATCATAACGTCTTCTGAATGCCGTATGCAATTAGAATCCAAATTTGATGTCGAACTTTTGCACATGGACAGAAAGTATATGGCATCCAGTATATTCGTTTTCCCTTCACCATTTTTCCCAATGAAGCAATTAATGCCAGGTGCCAATTCTAAATCGGCCTGTGCAATATTCTTATAGTTGAGGATGGATAGACGTTTTAGTATCATTTCAAGGACAAAGATACAAAATATAATTCAGGCAAACCATATTTTTATTTTTTAATTTTTAAATTATAATTAAATTTTGTATCTTTGCACGAATTTACGCAAATAAACAAATAAAATAATAAATATTATGTCTGAAAACAAGAAGAATGCCCCTAATATGGAGGCTGCTTTGGAACAAACTTTCGTTCAGAAAAATCTAAAGAAAATTGGTGCCTGTATTGGCATCGTATTGATAGTAGTATTTGCGGCTATTGGTTGTAAATATTATTTTGAATCGCAAAGTAAAAAGGCTGCAGAGGCCTTGTATCCCTGTGAGCAGCAGTTCCTTCAAGGTAACTACGAGAAGGCTTTGAATGGTGATGGTTTGGATGTTATTGGCTTGGTTGAGGTGGCCAAGAAGTATAGTTCCACGAAATCAGGAAATTTGGCTAAGTTGTATACGGGTTTGGCATATTACAAACTTGGTAAGATGGAGGATGCAGAAAATTATCTCGATGATTTCGATGCGAAGGATGATGAAATGATTAGTCCCGCAGCAATTGGTGCCTTGGGTAATGTTTATGCTGAGTTGGGACAGAACGACAAAGCTGTTGAGACATTGAAGAAAGCCGCAAAAAAAGCAGATAGTAGTGTATTATCTCCCATTTTCCTGATTCAGGCTGGTGAGATTTTGGAGGGTGAAGGTAAGACTGCAGAAGCCCTGAAATTATATGAGGAAATCCAAAACCACTATCGCAGCAGCATGCAGGGCCAGGTAATCGAAAAGTATATCGAACGTGCCAAGCTTGCAAAGTAATTGTATTGTATGGCAACTGCTTTACATAATTTATCTGATTACGATTCCGAACGTATGCCTTCTGCCGAGGGCATGCGTTTTGGTATTGTGACCAGCGAGTGGAACAGCGAGATTACGGGTGCGCTGACCGAGGGTGCCCGTGAGACCTTGCTGAAGAACGGAGCCCGTACCGAGGACATCCAGTTAATGACGGTTCCCGGCAGTTTCGAATTGGTGTATGGCGCTGCGAGTATGGTGGAGACGGGTCGTTTCGATGCTGTTATTGCCATCGGTTGTGTCATTCGTGGCGACACTCCCCATTTTGATTACATCTGTCAGGGTACCACCCAGGGCCTTGCCGAACTTAATTGCAAAGCCCGCATCCCCGTCATCTACGGACTGCTCACGTGTAACGATATGGAACAGGCCGAGATGCGTGCTGGTGGCATGTTGGGGAACAAGGGTGACGAATGTGCTGTTACAGCCATTAAGATGGTTGACTTCACTCGTCGCTTAAACGGCGCATAGCCTCTTCGTATTCCCCCATATCCATTAGGCATTCAGCATCCAGATAGCGAACTCGTTCGTCGTTTGGGAAATACCCAAGGAAGCGCTTATAATATTCATGTGCTTCTTTGGGTTTTTCTGTGTCGTATAGTATATTGCCGCGCATTATTAATGCTTCGGCATGTTCGTTGTCTATGGCTAGCACGAAGTCTACGGCCTCGGCTGCTTCATCGTATTGGCTCATCGCAAGGTGTGCTTCCGCCAGTTGCATCCAGGCCTGTATATTATAAGGGTGTTTTTCCAGATGCTTTGTCATCATCATCAGAGCTTCACCTGGTTGTCCCAGTAAAGTACGTAATTCAGCTTCCATAACATCGGAATTCTCGTATTCAGGGTGTTTATTATGTAGAATTTTAACCCATTCCAAAGCTTTTTGGAATTTGTCATAGTCGCGACATAAGCATATTGCATCCGACAGCATATTTGCAGCTTCCGTCTGGTCTTCGCTATTGCGATATGCTTCCATCAGTAGCTGGTATGCTTTTTCGGGTTTGTTGAAGTATAAGTTAAGTTCTGCTTTTAAAAAAATTACCTCGCGGTCATCCTGATCTGCAATCTTGCGACATAGTTGCCAAGCTTCCTTCTCGTTGCCGGCAAACATCTGCTGTCGTGAAAGGAATATCTGGGGATCTACACTATCCGGATAGAAAGACAGGGCATACCGTATACAGCGGTTTGCCTCGTCCATCCGTTGCTCCATAGCATAGTATTCTGCAATGTCGGTAAGTGTTTCGGATTCGAATTCAATATATTCGCCTGTTTCCAGCATTCGTTCATAGTCTGCCAGAGATTGGCGGAACTCAGCATCCTGAAAATAGTTATAGTCTTCGTTCATTTATTTTTTCCAAGTATCCCTCAGCCCTACAGTTTTGTTGAATACTAGGTGTTCGGGTGTGCTGGTAGTGTCCACGTTGAAGTATCCAATGCGCTGGAATTGCAGATATGCTAGTTGTGGCATGGTTGCCACAAATGGTTCTACATAGCAATTTGTCAGCACGGTCAGACTGTCGGGGTTAATCATTTGTCGCATAGCTGTTACTGCATCGCATTGTTGCTGTTCGCGAATAGATGCCATCTCATCGCGTGGATTTTCTACTTTCCATAGGCGGTCGTACAAGCGCACCTCGGCTTGTAAAGCATTGTGACAGCTTACCCAGTGCAGCGTCTTACCTTTGATTTTACGGTCGGCACCAGGCATTCCACTACGTGTTTCTGGATCGTATGTGCAGTAAATGGTTGTTACGCGCCCTTCGCTGTCTATGTCGCAGGGATGTTCCTCGGAACACTGTATGATGTATGCGTTCTTAAGTCTCACTTCCTTGCCAGGAGCCAATCGCATGAATTTTTTGTCTGCTTCCTGTTGGAAATCCTCTCGCTCAATCCATAGTTCGCGACTGAATTCTATAGAGTGTGTGCCTTCAGCCTCATTTTCGGGATTATTTATGGCGGTGAGCTGTTCGGTCTTGCCCTCGGGGTAGTTGGTGATGACCACCTTGACGGGATCTAGTACGGCCGAAACGCGTGTGGCTCTGAGGTTTAGGTCTTCGCGTACAGCACTTTCCAATAGGGCCATTTCGTTCAGCGCGTCGTAAGTTGTATAACCAATCTTATCGATGAATTTCTGAATCGATTCAGGACTGTATCCTCTGCGTCGGAAACCGCAGATGGTCGGCATTCGGGGGTCATCCCAACCAGATACCATTCCCTCGTTTACCAGAGCAAGCAGGTTGCGTTTCGACATCAGAGTGTACGATAGGTTCAGCTTGTTGAATTCCGTTTGCCTGGGACGGTTGTCCTCGATATTATCCGTTTCTCCGCGCCATTCTTTCATCCAAGTAACAAATAGGTCGTATAGGGGACGGTGTTCTACGAATTCCAGTGTACACCATGAATGGGTAACGCCTTCCAGGTAATCACTTTGTCCGTGTGTGAAGTCATACATGGGGTATGCGTTCCATTTGTTTCCTGTGCGTATATGCGGAATGTTCAGGACACGGTAGATTAGTGGGTCTCGGAATAGCATGTTTGGGTGTGCCATATCTATCTTGGCACGTAAAACGAGAGTACCTGGTTCACATTGTCCGCTGTTCATGTATTCAAACAGACGTAGGTTCTCTTCTACGCTTCTGTCGCGATAGGGGCTGTTTGTGCCAGGCTTAGTGGTTGTTCCTTTTTGCTCAGCAATGGCCTCTGCCGTCTGTTCGTCTACATAGGCTCGTCCTTGTTTAATGAGCCATACGGCAAAGTCCCATAGTTGTTGGAAATAGTCACTTGCATAATAAACGTTAGCCCATTGGAATCCTAACCACTTAATGTCTTGTTCAATGCTTTCGATGTATTCGGTATCTTCCTTCTGGGGGTTGGTATCGTCGAAGCGTAGATTGCACTGTCCACCGTATTTTTGTGCCAGTCCAAAGTCTATAGCAATTGCTTTGGCGTGTCCTATGTGCAGGTAGCCATTAGGTTCGGGCGGAAAACGTGTTTGCATCCTGCCGCCGTTTTTCCCGGCTGCTAAATCGGCCACAACTTTCTGTTCGATAAAGTTCAGCGAACGTTTCTCTGTATTTTCTGTTTGCGCTGCAATAGTCATATTATACCTTATTAATTATTATGGTGCTTATTCAGGGGACAAAGATAAGCATTTTTGCCGAAAAAATAGTGAAAAGTGAGGTAGAAATACAAAATATGTTATTAAACATGTTAAAATATTTGGTGTAGGTTTTAAAAAGGGTTAAATTTGCAGCAGTTATTCTAAAAAACAATCTTTTTACCTTAAAAACTAATACCTATTGAGAAGGCTGAGTCGTGAGATTCCGGCCTTTTTCATTTTTAATAGCTCTGCATTCCTTTTTTCCAGTTGTATCTTGTCCATCGGATTGTCTATCAATAGCGTTATCTGCTGGGCTATTTCGTGTGGGTTCTCGGCTTGTATACACAGCATACCTAATGTGTGTCCGTAGAGCATGTCACGATTAGCAATAACGTGCCCTTGTCCCTTCACCAATGCATTTATCAGTTTCAATTTGATACCTGTTGGTTGGAATGTTAGCATCAGGTGTATGCGTGCCTCCTGTATCAGCTTATCCATCTCTTCTTCTGTTGGATTCGGCACCAGCTTTATGTTCTCTGGCAGCTGTGTTCTCAACCGTGGGTTGCGTCCTGCCAGTACAAATTGCACCTTTGGACAAAGAGGGGCGATTTTGTGAATAATGTAGTGTGCCACTCGTTCGTTTTCCTCAACAGCCAGGTTCCCGTGGTACAATACGTAAGGTTTTGTTTCTCCCGTCAGTTGGTAACAAGTGGTATCGAAAAAGCAGGGTAGATGTATGATTTCC
Source organism: Bacteroidaceae bacterium (assembly GCA_017617235.1). Taxonomy (GTDB): domain Bacteria; phylum Bacteroidota; class Bacteroidia; order Bacteroidales; family Bacteroidaceae; genus Physcousia. Next base: position 57,737 of record JAFZWQ010000027.1, read on the forward strand.
ACACCTTTCAGTTGTTTCTCCAGTTGTTGTTGGTCTGCCTCTGTAATGGCGCATATCATTTGAGCATGTGCCAGTTTGCGCTCGAATCGCTTCAGTCGCCAACTTTCTATGGTGTAGAACAGAATTCTCCAATTCCATCGGCTCTGTTTGGCAAGTTGGCTGTAGTACTGGTGCTCGATGTTGTGCATGCGTACGATTTTCCTGCGATTCTCCAATCGTGGGTGATCCAAAAAATAACACGTATGTAAACCTTCGAACAGGATAGGTGCATCGTCCTGACACAGATTCTCCAATAGCGCTTTGTTGTCGCGTGTTTTCACAATGTATGGCAGTAGACTCAGTTGCTGCAACCAACCTGTCTGCCTGGGGTAATAAAATACGCGATTACATAGTGTTTCCAGATTCGTTTCTCGTCCACGTCCATCGTAGGTAAAGGTATGCAGCGTGATTTCGAATCCCGCTTCCTTCATAGCCTTTAGTTTGTAGTACACGTCAATTACTCCACCGTAGTTGGCAGGGTAGGGTACCTGGAAACTTACTACATGTATTTTCACGCCTTTTACCAGAATTTATTGTCGCGCACGCTGTATTCGAATCCTACTTCACTTAGTTTGTGCTCCAACTCGTTTCTGTCTACGTTTAGGTCGTCGCAAAGTTCTTCCAATGAATTATACCGGTCTCGTAACATCATATTTACGGCCGAATATAGCATCATGGGGTCTTGTGGCAGGCTATCCATTACATCCTTTTATTTCGCATGCGATGATTAGCGACGTTGGCGTTGGCGCTGTTGCTCCTCTGCCATCTTCTGCATGGCTTCCAGACGTGCAACCAGGCTGCCGCCCTTCTTGGGATCGTTGGCGTGTTTGGCTTTGTAGGCCTCCAACTGTTCGCGAAGTTTGCGGTCGTCGGTAAAGCGACGTAGGGCCCACATGATGAGGATGGTGGTGAGTCCGGATAGGAAGTAGTAATAGGAAAGGCCAGACGAATAGTCGTTGAACATGAAGAAGAAGGCTACTGGCATGAGATACATCATCCAGCGCATCATCTTCATCTGTTGTTGCTGTTCGGCACCCATCATGGCGTTAGCCTGTTGTTGACGCATGGAAATCCATGTGTTGATGATGTTGGTTACGGAGAACAGCAGGCAGAAGATGCTGATGTGGTTTCCAATGAGCCATAGGTCCTTACCCCAGTGGATTAAATCGTCGTAAGCCGAGAGGTCGTTTGCCCACAGGAAACTTTGGCCACGCAGTTCGATGGCATTGGGGATGAAGTTGAACAGCGCAATCCAGATAGGCATCTGGATGAGCATGGGCAGACAGCCACCCATGGGACTGACGCCGTATTGGCTGTATAACGCCATCATCTCCTGTTGCTTCTTCATGGCATCCTCCTGGTTGGGGTATTTGGCGCTGATTTTGTCCATCTCTGGTTTCAGCACTCGCATACGGGCACTGGCCAGGTAACTTTTCTTGGTGGCAGGGTAGACGAGAGCCTTAACGATAAGGGTGAGTAACAGGAGCACGATGCCCATGTTCAGGCCAAAGCCCGTAAGCCAGTCGAAGAGGTAGAGGATGAAGAAACGGTTAATCCACTTGACGATGGGCCATCCGAAATATACTAGGTTCTGCAGTTCCAGGTCTTTGTCGCTGAGACTGAGCTTGTTTGTGGCTTTCAGTGTGTGGAAGTCGTTGGGACCCAGATAGAACTGGAGTTGTGTGGGTTGCTTGCCAGTGGGGTCGAACTGGGTCTGCATCTGTGCCTTGTACTGTTTCAGGTAGCCGCAGTCCTTCTCTTGTGGAGTACTGGTAAGTGTAACGTTACGGAAGTCCTGATGTCCGATGATGATGGCTGAGAAGAACTGGTCCTTGAAGTCAATCCAATCCAGTGTCTTGTCGATTTCCTTCGTAACGTCCTTCATTTCGTTCAGCTTCTTGGTTCCCTTATCCTTTATTTTATACGTGAGGGCTGCGTAGCGGTTTTCGAATGAGCCACCTTTTTCCTGCTGGCGTGCCAAGTTCTCCCACGATAGGTCGATGGTGTTTGCCGAGGGGGCAAAGAGGTTACCCAACCCTTGGCTTTCGATGATGCAGTCGAGCATGTATGAGTCGGGCTGCAGACGGTATTTCAGGCTGAGCGTTCCCTCGCCGATGGGGGCTGTGAGTGTGAGGGTACTGTCTGTCTGTTCCGTGGGTTCGAAGTAAATCTCGTCGCTCAGGATATTTTCTGTCTTCGTGGCCAGTGCATAGCTGAAGTGGCTTTCTTCCTTGCTGAGCAGTTGTACGGACTTGCCCTGTTGGTCGTTGTATTTATTGAGGACAGCCTCTTCAACCACACCTCCCAGGGTGTTGACGCTAACACGTAGGTTCTGGTTCTTGAGGGTGATTGTGCTGGCAACTCTGGGCTGCTTGGCTGCGAAGAGAATGGAAGCAGAATCCATGGGTGCCAGAGCCAGCTCCTGCTGCTTCTGCTGTACCTGTTTGTCCAGTTCGGCTTGCAACTTGGCCTGTTCCACCTGATGTATGCTGTCCTGGCGTGCCATCTCCTGAAGCTGTGCCTCGGAGGGGCGGCTCCACCACGAGAAACCAATCAATACCAGTGCGATTAAAACGAATCCTGTAACTGTGTTCTTATCCATCGATGTGTTGTTTTATAGGGTCTGTGCGACCATTTTATACCTTACTTATTTAATTTAAGTTGCAAATATACGAATTATTTATGAATAAATCACTATCTTTGCATCATAAACCAACGAAATTATGAAACTGAAATCCTTTATTGTTGCTTCTTTGGCGTTTTTGCCAAGTTTAGTTTTCGCTCAGGAAAAGACCGATTCCACAGCGGTGGATACTGCAACGGTGGAAACGGATAGTGAGATGACGAGGGCCATTGCGGCATATCTGCAGTCGTTGGACAGTTTGGCAGAGGTGCGCAAACAGATTACTAAGGATCTGGAGGCAAAGGCTGCCAGTACCAAGCTGAATCCCTATTTCTACAGGCTGATGGTGCCAGGAACGTACTACAACGACCCATTGCGCCAGACGCTGGGCATTAACTGGACTTCGGAAAGTAACAAAACTCCCAGATACATCAGTTATTATGATGCTGCCCTGAATGCCACAGCGGCTTCGGATAGGGCGCTTTCCCAGCTGTATGTCGATAACCCGCTGCTGGTGAAGCGTACAGAGGCGGTGCTGAAGGAGACTACTGCCATCCGCAAGGATGTAAAGGATACCCCTGAGAATGTGACTCAGAAGTTGGCAGACAAGGCTGTTGACGTAGCGTTGGAAGCCGATGTTCCTGATGCTGTAACGTTTGTTGCCAAGAAGCCCAAGTTCTGGAAGCTGCTGGGAAATGTTTCGTTGCAGTTCACCCAGTCGTATTTCTCGGACAACTGGTATCAGGGTGGTGAGAACAACTACGCCGGTTTGGGTGTTGTAAACCTGGAGGCCAACTACGACAACAAGCGCAAAGTGCAGTGGGACAACAAATTGGAGGCTCAGTTGGGATTCCAGACGGCTATGAGCGACACTATGCATACGTTCCGTGTGACGAGCAACCTGTTGCGTCTGACTTCGAAGTTGGGTTACAAGGCTGCCAAGAACTGGTTCTATACGGGTCAGGTGATGTCCTACACGCAGATATATCCCAACTACGACAAGAATTCGGATCACGTGAGTGCAGACTTCACTTCGCCTTTGTACTTGAATGTGTCTGTCGGTATCGACTATAAGCTGAACAAGAAGAAGCACAACCTGTCAGTTTACATCTCTCCTGTGGCTTACAACATGTGCTGGGTGGATCGCAGATACGGAGGCCTGCGCCAGAAATACGGTATGGAACTGAAGAAGGGCAGCACAACGGACTATCGCGCCACGTATCACAAGTATGGTCCCAGCGTCACCATCAACTACAAGGTGGGCATCATGAAGAACGTGTCTTGGTCGAGCCGTCTGTACACCTTCGGCAACATCTTCGATAATAAGAAGGATATGTACGTGTTGGTGGAATGGGAAAATACCTTCGACTTCACCATCAACAAGTATCTCTCTGCCAAGTTCTTTGCCTATCCGCGTTTCGACAACAGCACTCGCGACAAGAACAATCCCAAGAAGGCTCACCACTTCTTTATGTTCAAGGAGTGGCTGTCGTTGGGCCTGAGCTATAAGTTCTGATTGATATCCTCGATGTAGCCGAGTAACGCGTCGCGACCTTCGCCCGTCTCGGAACTGGTTACGAAATAGGGGGGCAGTTCTTCCCACTGCTCCTCTAATTTTTTCATGAAGGTTTTCACGTTCGCCTGCGTCTTGGCGCGACTCTGCTTGTCGGCTTTCGTGAACACAATGCTGAAGGGTATCCCGTTCTCGCCCAACCATTCGATGAACTCGAGGTCGATGCGTTGGGGCTCGTGACGGCTGTCGATGAGGACGAACAGGTTTACCATCTGCTGGCGTTCCAGGACGTAACGGTTAATCATCTCCACCAGTTTGTCCTGCTCCTTCTTGCTGCGCTTGGCGTATCCATAGCCGGGAAGGTCCACCAGATACCATTCGTTGTTGATGAAGAAATGGTTGATGAGCATCGTCTTACCAGGCATTGCCGACGTCTTGGCCAAGCCGTTGCGACCTGTCAGCATGTTGATAAGGCTGGACTTGCCCACATTGCTGCGGCCTATGAAGGCATACTCGGGTTCCTGCGTTTGGGGGCAACGGTCCACAGCGGGACTGCTGATGCTGTATTCTGCGCTTTTTATCGTCATCTGTTTAGCTTTTTGGCATTCGAAGCCGCGTTTTACGTCGACAAAGTTAAAACATTTTATCCTATTTTGCAAAACATTGTGTCCTATTCTTTACAGCATCACGTTCCATTCTTCCGCCATCGGCGACGTCTGTACATTCATCGCCGACGGATGTGCGTTCATCGTCGGTGGCTGTGCGTTCATCGGCGATGGCGGAAGTTTGGGAAGCGTGGTTTGCAATTTACCTTTAAATTCCTTGCACGAATATTCCGCTAAGCGGAAAATTTTTTGTATCTTTGCGGCGTTTTATAGAATGCATACAAATTAGAAATACATACTTATATGGCAAAGATTGTAACGCTGGGCGAGATTATGCTGCGCCTGTCTCCCCAAGGAAACGACCGTTTCATCCAGAGTGATTCATTCCGCATCATCCCCGGTGGTGGCGAGGCCAATGTGGCCATCTCGCTGGCAAACTACGGGCACGAGGCCTATTTCGTGTCGAAGTTGCCAAAGCACGAGATTGGTCAGATTGCCGTAAACGCCCTGCGCCGCTATGGTGTTGACACCCGTTTCGTGGCTCGTGGCGGCGACCGTGTGGGTCTGTACTATGCCGAGACGGGAGCCTCGATGCGTCCTTCGAAGGTGATATATGACCGTGCCCACAGTTCGATTGCAGAGGCTGTGCCTGCCGACTTCGACTTCGATGCAATATTCGAGGGTGCCCAGTGGTTCCACTGGTCGGGCATCACGCCTGCCATCTCGGACAAGGCTGCAGAACTGACCCGTCTGGCTTGCGAAGCAGCGAAGCGTCACGGAGTTAAAGTAAGTGTTGACTTGAACTTCCGTAAGAAACTGTGGACCAGCGAAAAGGCTATCTCGATTATGCGTCCCCTGATGAAGTATGTGGACGTATGTATCGGCAACGAGGAAGATGCAGAACTGTGTCTGGGATTCAAGCCCGATGCTGACGTCGAGGGTGGACAGACGGATGCCGCCGGCTACGAGGGCATCTTCCGTCAGATGCGTGATGAATTCGGATTTGAATACGTGGTCAGCACCCTGCGCGAGAGCTTCTCGGCAACACACAACGGTTGGAAGGCTCTCATCTTTGACGGCAAGGAATTCTACCAGTCGAAGCGCTACGAGCTGAATCCCATCATCGACCGCGTGGGTGGTGGCGACTCGTTCTCTGGCGGACTGATTCATGGTTTGCTGACAAAGGCCACACAGGGCGAAGCACTTGAATTCGCCGTTGCCGCCAGCGCCCTGAAGCACACCATCAATGGCGACTTCAACCTGGTATCAGCCGAAGAGGTAGAGGCCCTTGCAGGAGGCAGCGCCAACGGTCGCGTTCAGCGCTAATTCGCTAAGCCCTATAAGCCCCATACGCCCTATACGGCTCATTAAAAAATAGATAACAATGGCAAAATTCGATAAGATTGCAGTATTGCAAAAGATAGGTGAAACGGGCATGGTGCCTGTGTTCTACCACAAAGATGCCGAGGTGGCCAAGAAGGTCATCAAGGCTTGTTACGACGGAGGCGTGCGTGCCTTCGAGTTCACCAATCGTGGCGATTTCGCGCAGGAGGTGTTTGCCGAGTGCGTGAAGTTTGCAGCCAAAGAGTGCCCTGAACTGGCGCTGGGCATTGGCTCCGTAGTCGATGCTCCCACAGCCGCTATGTACCTGCAGCTGGGTGCCTGCTTCGTGGTTGGTCCGCTGTTCAACCCTGAGATTGCCCCCGTTTGCAATCGTCGCCTTGTACCTTATTGTCCTGGCTGCATGACGGTTAGCGAAATCGGCAAGGCACAGGAGTTGGGTTGCGACCTGACGAAGGTATTCCCTGGCGATGTCGTAGGCCCCAACATGGTGAAAGGCCTGAAAGCTCCCATGCCTTGGTCGAAAATCATGGTCACAGGCGGCGTTGCCCCAGAAGAGGAGAACCTGAAATCGTGGTTCAAAGCAGGCGTATTCTGCGTAGGCATGGGTTCGAAGCTGTTCCCCAAGGATCGTGTCGAGGCCCAGGACTGGCAGTATGTGACGGATAAATGTCGCGAGTGTCTGGACATCATCTCTCGCGTGCGTGCGTAATTAAATAAGGAATGGCCGCAAAGAAACAGAACAAGTGGATAGTGCCAGAGGGTCAGCCCCTGACCGATATGGACCGCCGCATACTGGAGTTTCAAAACAGGGGTAAGCTGGTTCCCACACGTGAACTCATCAAGACCCCCGAACAAATTGAGGGCATCCGCAGGGCGGGTGTCCTTAATACTGCAGTACTGGACACGGTGGCCGAACGCATACGCCCAGGAATGTCGACGCTGGAAATAGACCGCATCGTCTATGACTACACCACACAGCATGGAGGAATACCCGCACCCCTGAACTACGAGGGATTCCCCAATTCGTGCTGCACCAGCGTGAACGATGTCGTGTGTCATGGGATTCCAAGCGAAGACGACATTCTGGTGGAGGGCGACATCGTGAACGTCGACTGCACCACCATCCTGGACGGATACTATGCCGATGCCAGCCGCATGTTTGTAATCGGCGGAAAGACTGAGCCGCGTTGGCAACGGTTGGTGGATGTGGCCTGGGAGTGCTTGAAAATAGGCGAACAGGTGTGCAGTCAGCCCTACGTCTTTGTAGGCGATATTGGCAACGCCATACAGAAACATGCGCACAAGAACCACATGTCCGTAGTGCGTGATTTGTGTGGACACGGAGTAGGGTTGCAGTTTCACGAAGAGCCTGACGTAGAGCACTATGGGCATCGTGGAACGGGTATGTTGCTGGTTCCCGGTATGACCTTCACCATCGAACCTATGATAAATCTGGGGCATTGGCAGGTATGTCTGGACGAAGACGACCCCACAGAGTGGATTGTGGTTACGGAAGACTATGAACCCTCTGCTCAATGGGAACACACCTACGTAATGACGGAAAACGGAGTAGAAATTTTGACGCATTGATGGAAAAAGATACCATAATATTGGGGATTGAGAGTTCGTGCGACGATACGAGCGCAGCTGTCATCAAGAACGGCATTTTGCTGTCGAACGTGACTGCCTCGCAAGCTGTTCACGAAAGCTATGGAGGTGTGGTGCCAGAACTGGCCAGCAGAGCCCATCAACAGAACATTGTGCCTGTGGTGGACCAAGCCCTGAAACGGGCTGGGGTAGAGCGCGAACAGCTTTCAGCCATTGCCTTTACCAGAGGCCCAGGTCTCATGGGCAGTCTCCTTGTCGGAGTGTCGTTTGCAAAAGGCTTAGCGGCTTCGCTTGGCATTCCCATGATAGACGTGAACCACCTGCAGGGACACGTGTTGGCACACTTCATTCATGCCGAAGGTGAGGAATTCAATCCTCCCACATTCCCCTTTCTGTGCCTGTTGGTAAGTGGCGGTAACTCGCAGATTATCAAGGTAAATGCCTACAACGATATGCAGATTATCGGACAGACCATAGACGATGCCGCAGGCGAGGCAATCGACAAGGCGGCAAAGGTTATGGGGCTGGGTTATCCGGGTGGTCCCATCATCGACCGTCTGGCCAGACAAGGGAATCCTGAAGCCTACAAGTTTTCGAAGCCGCATATCCCCGATTACGACTATAGCTTCTCTGGTTTGAAGACTTCCTTCCTATATAATCTGCGCGATTGGATACAGGAAGACCCCGATTTCATCGAACATCACAAGGAAGACCTTGCAGCATCGATAGAAAAGGCAATCGTGGATACATTGATGAATAAATTACGTTTGGCGGCTCGCGACCTGAAGATACGTCAAGTGGCAATGGCAGGTGGCGTGAGCGCCAATACAGGATTGCGCAACGCCTTCCACGAATATGCCGCGAAATACCATTGGCAAGTGTTTATCCCCAAGTTCGGATACACCACGGATAATGCCGCCATGATAGCCCAAGCAGGCTACTTCAAATTCCAGGACCGTGACTTCTGTCCGATGGAAGCACCTGCCTATAGCAGGGTTGCGATAAAATAATTGCTAAAATATTTGGCAGTTCGAGAAAAATGATGTAATTTTGCACGCTGTTTGGAAGAAGCTATTGGAATAGCAAAAGAAAGAAATTAGAAATGTCTAAGATTTGTCAAATTACAGGAAAGAAGGCAATGGTAGGAAACAACGTTTCCCACTCAAAGCGTCGCACAAAGCGTACTTTCGATGTGAACTTGTTCTATAAGAAGTTCTACTATGTTGAGCAGGATTGCTGGATTACACTCCGCGTATCTGCTGCTGGCCTTCGCATGATTAACAAAGTTGGTCTCGATGCAGCCCTCACACAGGCTGTTGCCAATGGCTACTGCGATTGGAAAGACATTAAGGTAATCGGTTAAAAGAAAGGAGAATCACATTATGGCAAAGAAAACAAAAGGTAACAGAGTTCAGGTGATTCTTGAATGCACCGAGCACAAAGCCAGTGGCATGCCCGGCACAAGCCGTTACATCACGACCAAGAATCGTAAGAACACCCCTGAGCGCTTGGAGTTGAAGAAGTACAACCCCATACTGAAGCGCATGACTGTACACAAGGAAATTAAGTAATTAAACCGTAAGCATAAGATACTATGGCAAAGAAAACCGTGGCCACCTTGCAGACTGGCAAGACTGATGGCCGAAGCTATACGAAAGTTATCAAGATGGTTAAGTCGCCCAAGACTGGTGCTTACATCTTTGACGAGCAGATGGTTCCCAACGAAGCTGTTAAGGATTTCTTCAAATAAATCCAAAGTTTCGACTACAGAATACGATGCATCCACGTTTTGCGTGGGTGCATTTTTTTTTGTTTTTTCTACCATTTCATCGAACATTTATTTTATTTGTTAATTATTTATCGTACCTTTGTAGCAAATTCGTGTACTATGGGATTTTTTAATATATTCTCGAAGAAGAGCAAGGAAGAACAGGTCGAAACCCTCGATAAGGGACTGGAAAAGACAAAGGAGAGTTTCTTTGGCAAACTGACCCGTGCCATTGCTGGTAAGTCGAAGGTGGACGACGACGTGCTGGACAACTTGGAAGAAGTGTTGGTAACCAGCGATGTTGGCGTAGATACTACGCTCAACATTATCCGCAGGATAGAAGAGCGCGTGCAGCGAGACAAGTATGTGACAACTGATGAGTTGAATGGCATACTGCGTGAAGAAATAGCTGCTCTGCTGACGGAGAATAACACGACAGATACCGAAGGCTTCCAGATTCCTACAGACAAAAAACCGTACGTGGTAATGGTTGTAGGTGTGAATGGTGTGGGAAAGACAACTACGATAGGTAAGTTGGCATTCCAGTTCAAACAGGCAGGTTTGAATGTTGTACTGGGTGCTGCCGACACGTTCCGTGCAGCTGCCGTAGAGCAGATTGTCATCTGGGGAGAGCGTGCAGGTGTGCCTGTGGTGAAACAGCAGATGGGTAGTGATCCTGCCTCCGTTGCTTTCGATACTTTGCAGAGTGCCATAGCTCAAGGAGCAGATGTGGTGCTGATAGATACGGCTGGACGTCTGCATAACAAGAAGGGATTGATGGATGAATTGTCCAAGATAAAGCGCGTGATGCAAAAACTGGTTCCAGACGCCCCACACGATGTTATGTTGGTGCTGGATGGCAGTACTGGGCAGAATGCTTTCGAGCAAGCCAAACAGTTTACTGCAGCTACAGATGTTACGAGTATGGCCATTACGAAGCTCGACGGCACAGCAAAGGGCGGAGTCGTTATAGGCATCAGCGACCAGTTCAAGATTCCTGTACGTTACATCGGACTGGGTGAGGGAATCGAAGATTTACAGCCCTTTAACAGAGTAGATTTCGTTAACTCGTTGTTCAAATAACGGATGAAACGCAACACGGTAGATATCATAACTCTGGGCTGTAGCAAGAATCTGGTGGATTCCGAACGCCTGTTTAGCCAATTGGAAGCCAACGGCTATCGAGTGACGCATGATAGCGAGCAACCAGAGGGAGAGATTGCCGTTGTGAATACCTGTGGCTTCATCGCCGATGCCCAGGAAGAGAGCATCAACACCATACTGGAGTTGGCTCAGCGCAAATCGCAAGGGAAACTGAAACGTCTATATGTTATGGGATGTCTGTCGCAGCGCTTCATGAAAGACCTGCAGCAGGAAATCCCTGAGGTCGACAAATACTATGGAAAGTTCAATTGGAACGAACTGCTCGTGGATTTAGGTAAGGCATATCGTCAGGATCTGCACCTTCAGCGACATCTTACGACACCTTCCCACTATGCCTATCTAAAGATTAGTGAGGGATGCGACAGGCATTGTAGCTATTGTGCCATTCCCATCATCACGGGGCACCATGTAAGCCGTCCCATGGAGGATATCTTGGATGAAGTTCGTATGTTGGTTGAACAGGGTGTTAAGGAGTTTCAGGTTATTGCTCAGGAACTGACGTATTACGGTGTAGACTTGTATCATCGTCGTGCCATTGCAGAACTGATAGAGCAGATTGCCAATGTGCCAGGTGTGGAATGGATACGTCTGCACTATGCTTATCCCAGCGACTTCCCCAAGGATTTGTTCCGTGTGATGCGTGAACACGACAATGTCTGCAAATACATGGATGTGGCTTTGCAGCACATCTCTGACCCAGTTTTGAAGGCAATGCGCAGACACATTACCAAGGAAGAAACCTACCAGTTTGTGGAGGAGTTCCGACGCGAGGTGCTTGGTGTACATTTACGGACCACTTTGATGGTGGGACATCCGGGTGAGACGGAGGAAGGTTTCCAGGAGTTGCTTGAGTTTGTACGCTGGGCCCGATTCGAACGTATGGGTGCATTTGCCTACAGCGAGGAAATGGGGACTTATAGCGCTCAGAACTTTGCAGATGATATTCCTGACGAAGTGAAGCAGGCACGATTAAGCAAACTCATGCGTCTGCAGCAACGTATTTCGTCAGAAGTGCAGGAGACGAAAGTTGGACAGTTGATGAAAGTTATTATCGATAGGCGCGAGGGTGACTATTATGTGGGACGTACGGAGTTTGATTCTCCTGAGGTTGATCCTGAGGTGCTGATTCCTGCGAACCAACGGGATTTGTCCATAGGCAGTTTCTATCGATGCCGCATTACTTCGTCCGACGATTTTGATTTGTATGCTGAGGTTGTAAATGAATAAAGATTTATGATATGAACAACAAGGAATTTATTGCATTGGTAGCAGAGAGACTGGACACATCCATTAAGGATACTACAGCCCTCATGTCTGCTTTCACTGCCGAGTTGAGCAGTCAACTCGAGGATGGTTCGAACATTTCCATCAGCGGATTTGGAAACTTCGAGGTGAAGAAGAAGTTGGAACGGGTTGTGATAAACCCTTCTACCAAACAACGAATGTTGGTTCCCCCAAAATTGGTGCTGGGGTTCAAGCCGAGTACTGTCTTTAAAGATAAACTATAACAGCTATGGATAACAAGGTATTGCTTACCGACCTGGCCGAGGGATTGGCTCGTCGGAAATCTATATCAAAGAAGGATGCCGAGAACTTTATCCGCGTTGTGTTCGATACTATTCAGGGACAGCTGTTGGCTGGTGAATCCGTGAAGGTCAAAGGACTGGGTACCTTTAAGATTGTTACGGTAGACAGTCGAGAAAGTGTCAATGTAAGTACAGGTGAACGTTTCACGATTGGCAGCCACGGAAAAGTTTCCTTTACACCGGACAAGACGTTGAGTGACCAGGTGAACAGGCCGTTTGCCGACTTCGATACCGTTGTTCTGAACGATGAAACCAAGACAGAGGATATGGAGCGTATCGATGATGTTCCAGAACCCGTTGTAGAACCAGAACCAGTTCCAGAACCTGTTGTCGAGGAGGAACCTGTTGTGGAAGCCGAGACTGTCTTGGAGCCTGTCGAAGAGGAAGAACCCGTTGCAGAACCAGAGCCGGTTGTTGAGCCTGAGCCAACTCCGGAACCAGAACCGGTTGTTGAGCCTGAGCCTGCTCCAGAACCTGAACCTGTTGTTGAACCCGTACCTGCTCCTGTGGTAGCTCCAGAGCCCGTTATCGAGAAAGAGAAGCCCGCAGAGCCCGAACCCAAGAAATCTTCCAAGGCTTGGATTTGGTTGTTGTTACTGCTGTTGGTTGTGCTGGTATGTGGCTTTGGCTGGTTCTATGGCAAGGATTACATCATACCTCAAACAGAGCAGGAAGTACCTTCTGCACCTGTTGAGGAACAGGTTGCAGTGCCTGATACCATCCAGAAGGCAGATACCTTGCAAAAGGCAGATACTCTTCAGCCTGCAGAGCCCGTTGTAGCAAAGCCTCAGCCCGCTCAGGCTGCACCTAAGTCGGTTCAGAATGCCGAAGAACTTGCAAAAGACTATCAGCAGGTTAAGTACGGAAAGTACTGGATTGTTGGTACGAAGACTGAGCACGTATTACAGCGAGGCGAGGATTTGTCGATACTTGCCGAACAATATTATAACGACAAGACGCTGGTAAGTTACATCATGCGGCACAATAACTATTCAATGGCAAGGGCCAACGGCCTGATGGCTGGTGCTAAGGTGAAGATCCCAGAGTTGGTTGCAAAAAACAATTAGAAGTAGAACGTGAATACAATACGTTTAGAACATACCTTTCCTGAGGTCTTTGCCAAGCGTTCGGATTTGCATAGCGAGGTGTGGCAGCAGGATGTAACCTTGGAACGTGGCAAGCTTTACTTGGTAGAAGCAAGCAGTGGCACAGGTAAATCGTCGCTCTGCAGTTTCATCTATGGCTATCGTCGCGACTATCAGGGCATGATTTCCTTTGATGGTGCGAATATCCGCAATTTCAAGACTAAGGATTGGACCAATCTTCGCCAGCGTCACTTGAGTCTGATGTGGCAGGAGTTGCGGCTCTTTCCTGAGTTGACTGCAATAGAGAATGTTCAAATCAAGAATCGTCTGACGGGCTTCAAAGGTAAGAAGCAAATCCGCCAATGGTTCGAGGAATTAGGTATTGCTGATAAGATGGATACGAAGGTTGGAATCATGAGTTTCGGCCAACAGCAGCGTGTTGCCTTGATGCGAGCCTTAGTTCAGCCAATGGATTTTCTGTTCGTAGACGAACCTGTGAGTCATCTCGACGATACAAATGCACGTATCATGGCAGACATCATGATGGAAGAGGCTACCCGTCAGGGGGCAGGAGTCGTGGTGACGAGTATTGGTAAGCACGTGGATTTGAATTACGATAAAACCTTACGCCTATGAGACTGGTCTGGAAACTTTTACGCCAGCACATCTCTGGCTTACAGCTTTTGGGTTTTTTCCTGGCGAATCTGCTGGGTATGCTGATTGTTCTCTTGGCATTACAGTTCTATCGTGACGTCCGTCCCGTCTTCTCGCAGGATGACGGTGTTATCAATAACGATTACTTGATACTCTCCAAAAAGATTTCTGCCATAGGGTTTGGAACGACCTCTTTCTCCGACAGCGAAATAAAGGAGATAGAAAAACAGCCGTTCACCAAGCGGATAGGAACTTTTACTGCCAGTCAGTACAAGGTTTCGTGCTCGATGGGGATTGATGGAGTTGCTAACTTTGGGACGCAGATGTATTTCGAATCTGTTCCCGACAACTTCGTGGATACGGATAAGAGTCAGTGGAAGTATGACGAGAACAGCGACTTCGTTCCCATCATTCTCCCACGCAGCTACCTTACCATCTATAACTTCGGTTTTGCCCAAAGTCGTTCATTGCCCAAACTGTCGGAAGGCGTTATCTCTATGATTGATATGATGGTAATCCTTCGTGGCGATGCCAAAGAGAGACGGATGCGAGGCAAGGTAATTGGCTTTACGAATCGATTGAACACGATTCTTGTGCCTGAGAGCTTCATGCAGTGGAGCAATCAGGAATTTGCACCTAACGCCGATATCGAGCCAACCCGACTGATTGTCGAAGTAGGCAATCCGACGGATGACCGTATTGCTAAGTTCATCCAGAAACATGGCTACGACATAGACGAAGACAAGTTACAGGCAGGCAAAGCCACGTATTTCCTCAAGGTGATGAGCGCTATTGTGATGGGTGTGGGGCTGCTGATAAGTGCTCTTTCGTTCTTCATCCTGATGCTTAGCATCTATTTGCTCGTCCAGAAGAATACTGTGAAGCTGCAGAACCTGTTGCTCATCGGATACAGTCCTGCCCGTGTGAGCCTGCCTTACCAATTGCTGACGATTGGCATGAATGCCTTTGTCCTGTTGATGGCGCTTGGCATTCTATATTGGTTACGTTCCCAGTATATGGAGATGCTGTGGGCCATGTTCCCCAGTATCGAGGAAACATCCATGTGGCCAGCATATGTGCTGGGTGGGATTTTGTTCCTTTTAGTTAGTGTGCTAAACGTTATCGCTATTCGGCGAAAAGTTTCTAAATGCTTCTAAGAAACGCTTCTGCTTCGGCGAGCGTATCCATTTTACCTACATCCATCAGGCGAAGGTCTGGTTGGATGTAGCCGTATATGGAGTGTGTTGCACAAACGGAGAGGTAGAAATCGATGATGGAAAACTTGTCGGGCCACTCGTCCATCAATGGGAACAGGTTGGTGCTCATCTGGTGAATGCCGGCAAAGGCATACTTGTGGCAATGTTCGACGTCTAGGTTTGGGTAGGGACTCTTTACCTCGCCTGTTTTTATGTTTGTCCAACCTACAAGGCGCATGTTGTCGTCAAAGAGAAGGTAGCGTTGGGTAATGCGTTCACTTACCAATAGCGTTGCATCGTGCTGTGAGCCTGCATTCATGAAGGACCTTAAATCTACGTTGCTCAGGATGTCCACGTTGTGGATGAGGAAACGTTCGCATCCCTGCAACAGTTTGCGTGCATGCTTAATTCCGCCTCCTGTCTCCAATAACTCCTGCCGTTCGTTGCTCAGGGCGATGCGGAATGGTTTATCCTGACACCATTCCTCAATCATGTCGGCAAAGTGGTGGATATTGATTACAAATTCATCAAAGCCAGCTCGCTGCAGTTTCTCCAATACAATCTCGAGCAGGGGACGTCCGTCAACAGGTACCAAGGCCTTTGGCATGTGGTCGGTCAGGGGCTTGAGCCTTGTTCCCAACCCTGCGGCGAAAATCATGGCTTTCATGGGCTTATATCTTTTTAGGAAACGTTTGACTGATGTTTTGCTCTCGATGGCATAGTCTCACCTCGATGCCATATTTCTCGTTGAGGTGTTCGGCCAGGTGTTGTGCCGAATATACGCTGCGATGCTGACCACCCGTACATCCGAACGAGAACATCAGGTCGGTAAATCCCCGTTGCAAGTATCTTTCTACATGGGCGTCAGCCAGCTTGTACACGCTGTCCAGGAAGGTCAGGATTTCCCCATCGTCTTCCAGGAAACGAATGACTGGTTCGTCCAAACCTGTCAGCTTTTTGTAAGGTTCGTAGCGACCCGGATTGTGGGTAGAACGGCAATCAAAGACATAGCCGCCGCCATTGCCGCTTTCGTCCTCGGGGATTCCTTTCTTGTATGAGAAACTGAAGATGCGAACCGCCAAGGGACCATTGGGTAGTGGTGAGTTGGAGGTATTTTCCGGCTTGGTGGCAATCAGTTTGCTGAGCACATCTTTCATGTAGGGATAGGGGCAGGCATTGGCCTCGAGCATGGCCTGCAGGTTGTCGAGTGCTGGGGGTATGCTGTCCAGGAAATGTTTCTTCCGTTCGAAATATCCGCGGAACCCATAGGCTCCAAGCACCTGTAGCAAACGGAACAGCACCACGAGTTGCAGTTGTTTGCGGAACTTCAGTTCGTCCACCTCGATATATTGGCGCAAGGTCTGGATATAGACTTGAATCAGTTCCTCGCGTAACTCCTGGGGATAACGGGCAGATGCCTGCCAGAGGAATGAGGCTACGTCGTATTGCAGGGGACCTCTGCGCCCACCTTGGAAATCGATGAAGTATGGGTTGCCCTCAGCATCGAGCATCACGTTGCGGGCCTGGAAGTCGCGATAGCAGAAGGCTGTCTCTGTGCCCTGCGTCAGGTCGTGTGCCATCTCTCGGAAGTCTTGTTCCAGTCGGATTTCGTGGAAGTCGATACCTGTTGCCTTCAAGTAACAGTACTTGAAATAGTTCAGGTCGAACATCACGTTGGTTTCGTCCATTGCGGGCTGCGGATAGCATTGGCTGAAGTCTAGCCCTTGTGCGCCTTCTATTTGAATCTTGGGCAGCATCTTTATGGTGCGACGCAAAAGTTGACGTTCGTCTTCGCTGTAGTTGCCGCCAGCCTCGCGTCCCTTGCGGATGGCATCGAATAGGGTAGTGCTGCCCAGGTCGTTTTGCAGGTAGGCGTGTCCATCTTCGCTTTTCTGCAGGACTTGCGGAACGGGGATCCCCTTCGAGGCAAAGTGGCGCGCCAGATAGATGAAGGCGTGGTTTTCCTCGACGGATGTTCCCACGACGCCTATCAGACTGTTGCCAGTCTCGTCGCTCAGCCGGAAGTATTGGCGATTGCTGCCGCTTCCAGTAATCGCCTTGCACGAAGCGGCTTCCCGCCCTGTGTATTCCTTATATAATTGCTTTATCTTCTCTACCACGTTTCAACTTTGAACTTTGAACTTTCAAGTGAATCACTCCCATTCGATAGTCGAAGGTGGCTTTGAGGAGATATCGTAGCAAACGCGGTTCACACCCCTTACCTTATTAATAATGCTGTTGGAAACCTGAGCCAAGAAATCGTAGGGCAGGTGGGCCCAGTCGGCAGTCATGGCGTCGGTGCTGGTTACGGCACGCAGAGCAACAGGGTTTTCGTAGGTGCGTTCGTCGCCCATCACGCCAACACTCCTGACATCGGACAGCAGGATGGCTCCTGCCTGCCACACTTGGTCATAGAGGCCCCAGTCGCGCAGTCCTTGGATGAAGATGTCGTCGGCATCTTGCAGGATGCGTACCTTTTCGGGTGTGATGGCGCCCAGTATGCGGACGGCCAGACCTGGACCTGGGAAGGGATGACGAGTGATGAGGTGTTCGGGCATACCCAGCTGACGACCCACGCGACGCACTTCGTCCTTGAACAGCCACTTCAGCGGCTCGCACAGGCTCAGGTGCATTTCTTCGGGCAGTCCGCCCACATTGTGGTGGCTCTTGATTACCTTTCCCGTTATGTTCAGACTCTCGATGCGGTCGGGGTATATCGTGCCCTGTGCCAGCCATTTGGCGTCTGTTATCTTCTTGGCTTCGGCATCGAATACTTCCACGAAGTCGCGGCCTATGATTTTACGTTTCTTTTCTGGTTCGGTTACACCCTCCAGGTCCTTGAAGAACTTCTCGCTGGCATCTACGCCGATGACGTTCAGACCCAGGCACTCGTAGTCACGCATGACGTTGCGGAACTCGTTCTTGCGCAGCATACCGTGGTCCACGAAGATGCAGGTCAACTGTTTGCCGATGGCTCTGTTCAGTAAGACGGCAGCCACAGAACTGTCCACACCTCCGGAAAGGCCCAGTATCACGCGGTCCTGTCCAATTTGCTCCTTCAGTTCCTGAACTGTTGCCTCCACGAAGTTGGCAGCACTCCAGGTCTGGTGCCCACCGCAGATGTCCACCACAAAGTTGCGGAGCAATTGCGTTCCCTGCAGCGAGTGGAACACTTCGGGATGGAACTGCACACCGTAAACGTGCTGTCCCTCAGCCTCGTAGGCTGCAAAGCGCACTTTGTCGGTGCTGGCAACACAGCGGAATCCGTCGGGCAGCGCCGTGATGGTGTCGCCGTGGCTCATCCACACCTGGCTGTTCGGTTCGAAGCCTTTGAACAGCGGGCACTGGGTGTCGATGGTGGTCAGGTTGGCCCTGCCATATTCGCGGCTGTCGGCCGGCTCTACACGTCCCCCCAGTGTGTGACTGATGAACTGTGCTCCGTAGCATATTCCCAGCACGGGCATGCGGCCCATGAACTGGTTGAGGTCTACCTTGAAGGCCTCAGGGTCGTACACACTATATGGCGAACCTGCCAGGATGACTCCGATGACATCGGGGTCTCCCACGGGGAACTTGTTGTAAGGCAGAATCTCGCAGAATGTGTCCAGTTCGCGCAACCGTCTGGCAATCAGCTGTGTGGTCTGCGAACCGAAGTCGAGGATGATAATCTTTTCCTGCATATTGTAACGATTTGTTTATTTCGAGTGCAAAGATAATAAAAAATCCGACATCTCCTCCTTATTTTAATAGGAATATTTCGTTTCCTGTCAAGCGTCACATCGTTACCCGCCTAGCGTCACATCGTTAGGCGCCTAGCGTTGCAACGCTCCGTTGGGAGGATTACTAATCCTACCTGCGAAGGATTACTATTCCTTCAGCCGTAGGATTACTATTCATCCATCAATAGGATTAGTATTCCTCCATCGACAGGATTGCAATCCCCCTTCGATAGGATAGTAATCCTATAAACGATGTTTTATAACATTATTTAAACCTTATCGTTTGGCTATGACGTCGAAAATCTGTATCTTCGCAGCCGAAAACGTAAAACAACAGAAAAATATAATTATGGCAGAAGCAATTGACATCCGCGAATTGAACGAGCGGATTGAACAGAAGAGCGCCTTCGTCACCAATCTGCAGACGGGAATGGCGCAAGTGATAGTGGGACAGAAACATCTGGTGGAATCCCTGTTAATCGGTCTTTTGAGCGATGGACACGTCCTCTTGGAAGGTGTCCCCGGATTGGCAAAGACACAGGCCATTAAGACTCTGGCAGGATTGGTCGACGGCAAGTTCAGCCGCATACAGTTCACACCCGATCTGCTGCCCGCCGACGTCATCGGAACCATGATATACAGCCAGAAGGACGAAAAGTTCGTAGTTGAACAGGGACCTGTATTTGCCAACTTCGTGCTTGCCGACGAAATAAACCGTGCTCCGGCAAAGGTGCAGTCGGCATTGCTCGAGGCCATGCAGGAACGTCAGGTCACCATCGGCAAACAGACCTATCGTCTGCCCGAACCCTTCCTGGTGCTGGCCACCCAGAACCCCATCGAACAGGAGGGAACATACCCTCTGCCCGAGGCACAGGTCGACCGTTTCATGCTGAAGGTAGTCATCGACTATCCCAAGTTGGAGGAGGAGAAGAAGATTATCCGCATGAACATTACTGGCGAAGAAGCCAAGGTAACCCCCGTCCTGAAAACGGAGGATATCAAGGAGGCACGTGCCGTTGTCCGTCAGGTGTACATCGACGAAAAGATAGAACAGTATATCACTGATATTGTGTTCGCTACACGCTATCCGGAAAAGTATGGCTTGAAGGAACTGAAGGATTACATCGAGTTCGGAGCATCGCCCCGTGCCAGCATCAATCTGGCCCTTGCCAGTCGCGCCTATGCCTTCATCAAACGTCGCGGATATGTGATTCCCGAAGATGTTCGCGCCATTGCTCACGACGTGCTGCGTCACCGCATTGGCCTGACCTACGAGGCAGAAGCCAACAATGTGGTCAGCGAGGAAATCATCAGCCAAATCATCAATAAGGTAGAAGTTCCTTGATGGAAACCAGCGAGATACTTAAACGGGTTCGGCAGATCGAAATAAAGACACGCGGCCTCTCCAACAATATTTTTGCCGGAGAGTACCATAGTGCCTTCAAAGGGCGCGGTATGGCCTTCAGCGAGGTGCGCGAGTACCAGTATGGCGACGATATCCGCGACATCGAGTGGAATGTGACGGCCCGTTTCAATAAACCCTATGTGAAGGTCTTCGAAGAGGAACGCGAACTGACGGTGATGCTGCTCATCGACGTCAGCGGATCGCTGCATTTCGGCACAGAACGGCAGATGAAACGCGATATGGTTACGGAAATTGCAGCCACACTGGCCTTTTCCGCCATACAGAACAACGATAAGATTGGTGTCATCTTCTTCAGCGACCACGTCGAGAAGTTCATTCCGCCCAAAAAGGGAAGAAAGCACATTCTCTACATCATCCGCGAACTCCTCGATTTCCACGCCGAAAGTCCTCGAACAGACATAAGTCAGGCAGTGCAATACATGACGCAAGCCCTGAAACGTCGCTGCACGACCTTCCTCATCAGCGATTTCATGGACCAACAGGATTTCCGCCAACCACTGACCATTGCCAATCGCAAGCACGATGTGGTGGCCATACAGGTCTATGACCGCAGAATCGAGGAACTGCCCAACGTGGGACTGATGAAGGTTCGCGATGCTGAGACCGGTTTCGAAAGATTCATCGATACAGGTGACCGCAGAATGCGTGAAGCCCAGCACCGTTGGTGGCGCAGGCGTTCGGAGTATCTGCGTGACACGTTCTCGCGAAGCAACATCGACAGCGTCAGTGTCCGTACCGACCAAGACTATGTTGCAGCCCTTAAAAACCTCTTTGCTAAACGAAGTTAAGATGAAACGCCTGATATTCATACTCATATTCTCTATTGTTCATTTCCTTGCAGCATCGGCACAGGTAACCGTCGAAGCACGCATCGACAGCATGCAAATGTTGGTAGGCGAGCAGACGGGCATCACTATCGATGTCAGTTGCGATGCAAAGGCCACAGTGGAACTGCCCGTTCTGCTGAAAGGACAGGAACTGGCGCCAGGCGTTGAACTGGTGGAAATGACAGCAGCAGACACCTCGAAACTGGACGACGGCAAGCGCATTCAGGTGAGTCGGAAATACATTGTAACGGCTTGGGATTCATCCTTCTATTACATTCCACCTATGAAGGTGCGTGTAAATAATAAGGAATACGAAACCAAGAACCTTGCGCTGAAGGTGTATACGATAGACGTAGATACCTTGCACTTCGACCAATACTTTGGCCCCAAGGACGTAATGAATGCTCCCTTCTCGTGGGACGACTGGCGCCCCGTAATCTGGTGCTTTCTGCTGATTCTGCTGTTGGCAGCTTTGGCTGGATATCTCTTCCACGTGTTACGAACGGGAAAACCACTCATCCGCATCATTCGTCGCAAACGCAGGGAACCTGCCCACAAAGTGGCCCTCAGCGAAATCGAGCGCATTAAGACCGAACGCACCTGGGCACAGGAAGATTCGAAGGAATACTATACCCAACTTACGGATACCCTGCGCACTTATATCCAGGAACGCTATAATTTCAGTGCGATGGAAATGACCAGCACTGAGATTATTGAACGACTGACACAGGAAAACGACGAAGAGGCATTGGCTGAACTGCGCGAGTTGTTCCAGACGGCAGACCTTGTTAAGTTCGCCAAGTGGACGACACTCATCAACGAGAACGATGCCAACCTTGTGACAGCGCTGGAGTACATCAACCAAACGAAGCAGGAAGAAGACCCCAACCAGCCACAGGAGGAAATCATTGTAACGCCGGAAGCCAAGCGTCAGCGTGCCAGCATATGGGCTATGCGCATCACCATTGGCATTGCCTCCACTGCTGCTTTCGTTCTCCTCGTTTGGGTATTATATAGAACCATAGACTTACTAAGATGACATTTGCCAATTCCATATATTTCATTCTGCTTGCCCTGCTCGTACCTTATATAATATGGTACGTGCTCAGGTGGCGTCGCTCGCATCCTGTCCTGCAGGTCAGCAGCACCTATGCCTTCGAGGGCGTGCGCCGTTCGTGGAAGGAATACCTCATTCATGCACCCTTCCTGTTGCGGTTGGCCTGCATCGTGCTGGCCATCATTGCATTGGCACGTCCCCAGACCACGAACAACTGGAAACAGACAGACGTAGAGGGCATAGACATCATGCTCTGTATGGACGTCTCTACCTCGATGTTGGCAGAAGACCTGCGTCCCAACCGTGTGAAGGCAGCCCGTGAGGTTGCTATCGAGTTTATCTCAGGACGCCCCAACGACAATATCGGACTTACGCTGTTTGCTGGCGAGGCTTACACCCAATGCCCCATGACGGTGGATCACGCTGTGCTCATCAACATGTTGCAGGGTATGCAATGTGACATGACTGCAAAGGGACTCATCGAGGATGGTACTGCTATCGGAATGGGCCTGGCTTCGGCTGTTGCCCGTCTGAAGGATTCGAAGGCCAAGAGCAAGGTCATCATCCTCTTGACGGACGGTTCGAACAATAGGGGCGACATTTCGCCACTGACGGCAGCTGAGATTGCCAAAAGTTTTGGCATCCGCGTCTATACCATTGGTGTGGGCACCAACGGACTTGCCCGTTACCCCATGCCAGTAGCTGGCGGTATCCAATACATACAGGTCCCTGTCGAGATTGACACAAAGACGCTGCAAAGCATTGCACAGAAGACGGATGGCGAGTTCTATCGTGCCAAGGACACTAAGGGACTGCGCGAGGTGTATCAGGAAATTGACAAACTGGAGAAGACGAAACTTAACGTGAAGAAGTTCACCAAGCGTTACGAGGCATTCGTTCCCTTTGCTTTAGCTGCCGTGTTGGCCCTCCTGCTTGAACTTTTGCTTCGCTTCACCATCTTGAAACGCATACCATAATATTATGTTCAGATTCGAGAATCCATTATACTTGTATGCTTTAGCCATCATTCCACTGTTGGCTCTACTATATTATTATAGTAACTATCGTAGAGGAAAACGCCTGAAGAAATATGGCGACCCCACGTTGTTGCGAGAGTTGATGATAGATGTCTCTGTATGGCGCCCACAAGTGAAGGCCTGGCTCCTCATATTAGCCCTCGCAGCTCTTATCATTGCAGCAGCCCGTCCGCAGTTCGGTACCAAGATAGATACTACGGAACGTAACGGTATAGAGGCCATCATTGCGATGGATGTATCGAATTCCATGCTGGCCAACGATGTGCGCCCTTCGCGACTGGATAAGGCAAAGATGTTGGTATCGAACATGGTGGACGAAATGAAGGACGATAAGGTGGGGCTCATCGTTTATGCCGGTCAGGCTTTCGTGCAACTCCCCATCACCAACGATTATGTGTCTGCCAAGATGTTCCTCGATGGTATTGACCCTTCGATGATTGCCACCCAGGGAACGGACATTGCTACAGCCATCGACCTGGCATCAAAGTCTTTCACGCAGAAAAAGGATGTATCGCGTGCCATCTTCCTCATCACAGACGGTGAGGATAACGAAGGTGGAGCAGTAGAGGCTGCAAAGGAAGCTGCCAAGTTAGGCATCCGTGTTTATGTGTTGGGTGTGGGTTCACCAGATGGTGCTCATGTTCCCATTCCAGGCACCACGCAATATTTTATCGACGAACAGGGTAACCCCATCGTTTCGCGCCTTAGCGAGGAGATGTGCCGCCAGATAGCCCATGCGGGAAATGGCGCTTACATTTATGTCGATAACAGCAGTTCTGCCCAGCGCGAACTATCGAAGTATGTGGATAAATTGGCAAAGGCCAAACTCGAGAGTCAGGTTTACAGTGAATTCGACGAGCAGTATCAAGGGTTCCTTATTTTGGCTCTTGTGTTCCTATTGCTCGACCTTTGCTTGCTCGAGCGTAAGAACCATCTGTTGCAGAACTTTCATCTCTTTAAGAAGTAACCTATGAAACGTATATTTTACCTTATATTAATATTCGCACCATGTTTCATACATACAGCCGCTGCCCAAAACGTGCGCGACTATATTCGACATGGTAATCGCATGTATCGCGATTCGATATACGACAAGTCTCAGGTTCAGTACCAGAAGGGCTTTGAGAAGGATTCCAGTGGTGTGGAGATAAATTACAACCTCGGCAATTCCTTCCTGCGACAAGGACAGCCTAAAGAGGCCATGAGGCTGTATGAGAAGGTGTCGAAGGTTGAGCACGACAAGGCTCGTCGACATATGATTTTCCATAATATGGGAGTCATCCTGCAGAGTCAGAAACAGTTTGGTCCTGCCATCGAGGCATATAAGGAAGCATTGCGTTGCGACCCTTCCGACCACGAATCGCGTTATAATCTCGTACTATGTCAGCGTCAGCTCAAGAACGAGCAGCAACCGCAAGGCGGAGATCAGGATGACAAGAACGGAGATAAAAACGATAAGGACCAGCAGAAGCAGGACCAGCAACAGAAACAACAAAAGAAGGATGACAAACAGGAGCAGAAGCAGCAACAGCAAGAACAGCAGATGAGCAAGGAGAATGCTGAACAGATGTTGAATGCTGCCATGCAGGACGAACGTCAGACACAAGATAAGGTAAAGAAACAATTGCAGCAGGCTCAACCTCGTCGCTTGCAGAAACAATGGTAATAGAAAGGATTACATGAAACGACTAAAAGTATTTGTTTTTTACATATCACTCTTAATATTTAACTTCGCATCAGCACAGGTGCGAGTAACGGTGCAGGCTCCCTCGCAGGTCGAGGAAGGACAACGCATCCGTGTCAGCTATGTGGTGAATACTCAGGATATCGACGACATTCAGGTAGGCGAATTCCCTGGTTTCGAATTGCTGTTTGGTCCCAGTGTATCTTCGTCGAGCAGTTTCTCGATGGTGAACGGAAAGACAACACATTCGAGTCAGAAGACGTTTTCCTATACGCTGTTGGCTCAGAAGGCGGGTACTTATAAGTTGCCTGTAGCAACGGTAAAGAGTGGGGGACAGACGTACAAAAGCAATCAGTCCAGCATCCAAATCCTGCAAGGGGATGGTTCTAATCAATCTAATCAGTCAGGACAGTCCAGTCAATCTAATCAGGCCAGCAGGATGCGCACCCAGAATGCCGGTGACCGCATAACAAAAGACGACCTCTATATTACCGTTACGGCTTCGAAACATCATCTTTACGAACAGGAGGCAGTATTGCTCACATACAAATTATATACCCTTGTGAGCATAGACCAATGTATGGGTAAGATGCCCGACCTTGATGGATTCCATACCCAGGAAATCGAATTGCCGCAGCAGAAGACACTGAAGTACGAACGGGTGAATGGCAAGAATTATGGTACTGTGGTGTGGAGCCAGTATGTGCTCTTCCCGCAGAAGACGGGTAAACTGACGGTGCCTGCTATTAACTTCGAAGCAGATGTGGTGCAGCAAGACCGCAGTATCGACCCCTTCGATGCCTTCTTTGGTGGTGGTTCTTCGCTTGTTCGGGTTAAAAAGACCATTGTAGCACCTGCTGTAGAACTGACGGTAGATCCGTTGCCCACACGTCCTGCTAATTTCTCAGGTGCTGTTGGTAGTCAGTTCACAATCAGTGGCACATTGTCCCCAGAACAGGTGGATGCCAACGATGCCGTATCGCTTCGACTCGTTGTAAGCGGTGTCGGAAACATGAAATTGATGAAGGCTCCCAAAGTGGCTTGGCCCAAGGATTTTGAAAGTTACGACCCCAAGATGAGCGACAAGACACATGTGGGAACAAACGGAGCCTCGGGAAATGTGGTTTACGACTATACGGCAGTGCCGCGACATGGTGGGAAATATAGCATACCTCCCGTCGAGTTCTGCTATTTCGATACAAATACGAAGTCGTACAAAACCTTACGCACCGATTCCTTTCACGTTGCAGTTGCCAAAACCGCAGGTAGCAATGTTCGTCGCACCGTGAACCAGGAAGATTTAATGGTGCTGAACAGCGATATTCGTTACATTAAGACCTCTTCGGCTGACGTTAAGCCCGCTGGCTCTACGTTCTTCGGTAGCTTGAAATACTGGCTTGGCTATGCTGGTGCCCTTGCGTTGTTCCTTGCCATTGTTGCCGTATTCTATCGTCAGGCCAAGGCCAACGCCAATGTGGCGCGTCGCAGAGGTAAGAAGGCCGGAAAGGTGGCAACCAAACGTCTGAAGAATGCTGCCAAACTCCTGAAGAAAGGCGAGGCACGTGCGTTCTACGAAGAAGTTACCCATGCCCTGTGGGGTTATGTCGGAGACAAATTGAACCTTCCGGTTACGGATTTGAATAAGGATAATGTGGGTGAACAACTGGCTCAGCGTGGTGTAAGCGAAGAGCATATCCAGCATTTCCTCCGAGTCCTTAGCGATTGCGAGTTCGCCCAGTATGCTCCAGGCGACCCCTCGGAAACGATGGACCGTCTCTTTGCAGAAGCATCGGAAGTCATTAACCAGATTGAAAACTAAATGTAAAAGGTTATGAAGAAACTGGCTATATTCCTGATTCTATCTTTTTCCCAACTCCTCACGCTCTATTCGGCAAACGTCGACAGTTTGAAGGTTGTTGCTGACAGTGCCTATGCGAAGGAGGATTTCGACAAGGCGGCAAAGACCTATCTTCGTATCGCCAAAGTGGGGGAGAGTGCAACCATCTGCTACAATCTGGGTAACTGCTACTATCGGCAAGACGACATAGCTCGAGCTATCCTTTGGTACGAACGTGCTTCGCTTTTGAGCCCAGGCGACGAGGATATTCGTTTTAACCTCGATATGGCTCGTTCCAAAACCATAGACCGTGTCATTCCGAAGCACGAGTTCTTCTTTTTCACTTGGTATCATACACTTACGAATTGGATGAGTGTTGATGCTTGGGCGCGTCTTGCTTTGCTATTTTTCGTCTTGTGCCTTGTGTCGCTTGCCCTGTATATTTATGGTCAGCAGATGTGGTTACGCAAGACGGGATTCACGTTGGCAGTCGTTCTGTTGCTGCTCACCGTTGTTGCCGACCTCTGTGCCTGGTCACAGAGTACTCGTCTGGCAAATCGCGATGGTGCTATTGTCATGTCTCCCTCGGCTGTTGTTAAAAGTACCCCCTCGACATCGGGTAGCGACCTGTTCGTGCTGCACGAAGGAACGTATGTTATCTTGCATGACAATTCGTTGAACGACTGGGCCGAAGTTACTCTCGCTGACGGTAAGCAGGGTTGGATAGAAAAGAAACTTATCGAAGTAATATGATTGAACAACTGAAGGCACTCGACAATGAACTCCTGTTGCTACTGAACGGTAGCGATTCGGTGTACTGGGATGCAGTTATGTGGATTGTGACGAAGACTGTCACATGGATTCCCCTGTTGTTGATGTTTATCTTTGTCTTGCTCAAAAACACCAATTCGCGTCGTTTCTTCTTCACCCTGATTGCAATAGCTCTTACTGTTGTTTTGGCAGACCGCCTCAGTAGCGGAGTCATCAAGCCTTTGGTTATGCGTTGGCGTCCCACCCACGATGTCACTTTCCTGCACACCATCGATACCGTGTTTGGATACCGAGGTGGGCATTATGGCTTTGTAAGCAGTCATGCTGCCAACACGTTCGCCCTCTTTATGTTCCTTTCCCTGTTGCTTCGAAGTCGCCTGATGACCTTCAGCCTGTTCATATGGGCCTGCATCTCGTCCTATTCGCGAATCTATCTGGGTGTTCATTTCCCTGGTGACATCCTATGCGGTGCAGTTGTTGGCTTGTTGGTGGGTTTGCTGGTCTATCTTCTTTGCAAATTTATTTGCCGTCGAGCGTCTGGGGAACATCAGTACTATTCTACGGCATATACCTCGTCGGGCTTCCTTCGTTCCGATATGCACCTGTTGGCCTTCACCCTTGTGCTAACCTATGCCGTAGTACTTATCGCAGCAATTCCCCTTGCATTATAAAAAATAAGGACTATCCGCTTTATGGGGTAGTCCTTACTATAGGAAGCCGCACTTCGGTGATGTGATGAAACTCCGAGTAAACAAGTTTTGAGCGCCCGCATCCTTTGTAATCCGCCGGTCATCGCTGACTACCCTTTGGGGGCGCGGCCCGCCATTGGAGTGCGTAAGCATTCTCGGTTTTC
>JAFZWQ010000028.1 GCA_017617235.1 Bacteroidaceae bacterium
CTTGATAACGTCATCGCTCACGACCTTCAGACTGTCTACGGCCTGCTTGGTAAGCAGTGCCGTCGGTTCTTCGTAGCCATCGATGCGCGTACCCACAAAATTGTATGTACCGAAGTAGCGGATCTCCAGAATCACGTCGGGAACTACATCTGTAATGGTTACAAACTGGCTCGCATCTTCCTCTGGACATACCTCCGTGCTCTTCGTAGAGCAAGACACCATCACCATGCCGCAAACGAGGATGGCGGCTATCATCCATAGTTTCTTTGACTTTATCATATATTGTGCATTGTCAATTATTGCATTGTGAAGCACGGACGGTAAATACCACTATCGCCTGTGGGAGCCGCAGAAGCATTGAACAGAGCCCAGTTGCTAATGGTGTAGATACGGTGCAGACGGTCGCAATAGTAATGCAGACTTACCATTTGCTCTTCACCGTTGCCAGCGATGGAAAGCGGATAGTATGTTGAAACTCCGTTGACCATGGGTTTGGTTGCTGCACGTACCTCGCCATTGATGGTGGCACACATCAGGTCCTGACTGCTCTGGTAGTTGGCAAGAGTGTCGCCCAGTTCCACCTGCACCGACATCGTAAGTCCGAAGAGCGAATAGTCGGGAATCGTCCAGGTGGTGGGTCTTACGTTGTTACCTTTCTGCAAAGATGCAGGTGTGATTTCCTCGTCGCCGCAGCTCCCCACCATAATGGTGAGGGCTGCAAGCAACAATACAGATATTATGTTCTTGTTCATAGCGTTTTATTTGATTACAATCTTCTCGTTGTTATGGATGTATATGCCATGTTTGGTGGGACGTTTATTGAGTTTGATACCGCTGATGCTGTACCAGCCGTCACCGTACATCTGGTCTGTCGACAGGAAGCTGATGGCCGTAGGTTCATCGGGTGTACCCAGGGCAGCATCCGACACATAACCTATCTGGCTACGGGTGGTTACTGCGAGCATCTCGTCGTCGCGCTCAATGGTGAAGGTCAGTGCCTCATTGGTCTCATCGGCACCGATACTGAGGTAGAACACACCCTGTTCATCGGCCTCTGCTATACCGCAGACCTCAGCACCACGATAGGCGGTCAGACGGTCGCCGGGCTGCACCTCTACCCCATCGGCAACGGCCACTACGGTCATGCTCCTGCCGCTCACGTTCTCGAAGGCAGGCTTGCGCGGAGCCTTGTTGCCACCATAGCGCGATCCAGAGAAGTAATAGGGATAGTAGAAGCTGGCCTCGCTGTCCTGATTGCGCTTCAGCATGTAGCCCTCGCCTACACGCAGGTATTCGAGCGTTCCCTTCCACTGTTTGTTGCCCGAGGCATCCATGGTGAGCACGGCAAATTCGCTCTGACTCTTGATGATGTCACCAGCCGAAGCCTGTTCGGTGTATTCGGCTATTGCCGTTCCCAGTGGCAGATTCAAATTGGAAATGAAGCCAATGCGATTCCATCCTTTCTTTACCGTAATGGGGGCGTAAGAACTGAAGCCTGCTATGTATCCCACCTTGTCGTCGTTGGAATACAAACGGTACATCTTTCGTGCATCAATCGAAACTATGGAGTCGGCACAGTCCCAAGAATAGATGGAAGTATTGGGATCATAAGGATTGGGCGTAGCCTTATAACTCAGCAGGCTGAAGCTGCCATCGGCACGTTCGGCCTCCAGTGCGTCACCCACTTGCCACTTTGTGGCATTGTTCAGCAGTTGCTTGACAGTTGACTTATCTGGCTCCACATTGAACGATACCCAGTTCCAACCCTTCTTCAGTTGGATAGCCTGTACCACACCATTATTGTTTCCAAATAATATGGGGTCGGTGGTGGTTCCAATCACGGTGTCGTTCTTGAACACCAGTATATCAGACAATGACATCACTTTATGTATCATACCTGTAGTGGCATCGAAGAACTCGAAATAAAGCGGAGTGGCAGCGTAGTTCGAATTATAGATATTCAGATAGGCCAGTCCGTCGTTGGTGCCGCCTGTATTATTGGAAGTCAGGTGTGCTACACCCAGCAGACGATGGTCTTCGTTGAAGGCCGCCAGCATATCCTCGCTGTCACGGGCAATTTCACCATCGATATTCACTTGTCCGATAAGGCTCATGGAGATGTTCGTGTGTAACAGATCCTGCTCTACAGCCCAGTCGGGAACATTACCACGCACCTTCAGACTGATGGGCAGGGGCTCGGTCATACCATCGTCGCCCACCAGATAGACAACCTCTTCGAAGTTTCCGATATTCGTATAGGGCGAAACAGCGAAGGTGATGGTTTCCTCGTCAAGTGCAGCGATGGAAGAGCTGGTTTCCGAAGCCGTCATCCATACGGGCAGACCTTCGATGCTGAAATGCTTCGACTTACCACTCAGATTCTTGATGGTAGCCGTGAAGGTAAACTCTTCACCGTATTTTGCATTCAGCTTCAGGTGCTTGTCGGTCCAGCGTAGCGGATTGCGATAGACGTACAAATCCATTACGGCAGGCGATGCCATCAGGTTGCCTTGCAGGTCGGCAACTTCCTTCACCACAATGTAGACGTTGGTCTTCTCGATGCTGACATCGGGCACATCCAGGTTGATGAGCAGGTCCTTGCCATCTGCCACATACGAGAACTTGATGTTCTCCTGCGTCTGCAGGTCGTGCATGGGAGCATAAACCACACGGTCGCAGAGCCGTTCTACATCAGCCTGCGCCACGATGGTGTCGCGTTGCGAGGTCAATTCACCCGTTGTCTTGTCCTTGTAACGACGCAGGCTCACACCCGAAGGCATCAGTCGGATGTCGTTCTGCTGCTGACGTTCGTTTTGCGAGAAGTTCAGATATGCCAACAAACCCATCTGCTCTCCCATTGGCGTATAGGACGAGAAGTTCTTGATAGTGCTTTCAGGCAGTGCCATTTCGAACATCGCAATTTCGTCGATATTACCGGTGATGGGATTCTCTACGGTTGAAGCATCGAGATATGTAGCACCGGCTGCCAGCAGATTACCACTGATGCCTCCCAGCGTATCAACCGCAAAGGTATTTATGAGACGGTGGTCGAAATACAGACAACCGACGTTGCGCGGACGATTCACGGTCAGGGCCACATGGTGCCAACTGCCTTCGCTTGCGTATGCCGATGTCTCCAGTTTCATTCCGCTGACATTCAAATTAAGCATTCCATCCTTCACGTTGAAATTGAAGTGCGACTTGGCACCCAGTTCCGTTGTAGCCCGGCCATTGGACAACAGCGTTCCGTTCTGGTCGTTGGTGTTGAACCAGAACATCAGCGTATAGTCTTCGTGGTCGAATCGGTCGAACGGACGGTTATTCATTCGGAAGCCCTTCGTGCCATCCAGTTTCATGGCAATGCCATCGGGCATTTTCCACAATGTGCCATACAACCACATGTCGCTACCGCCCGTCGTGCGGTTGTAGCTGAATTCGCCTTCGCCCTCGTTGAGTGGGAAGTTGTCCAGCAGGCCCAGTTCATAACCCGTCAGAATCTTCTGCCCGTAGTTGGCTATCTCGCTTTCGCTGAGAGCGTGGTTCCAGAGTCGGAACTCCAGCATGTCTCCTTCGTAGCCGTTGGCACCTAGCAAATCTTCACTTGTCATACCCAGAATGAAGTTGCCATATCCTTCATAGAGATGGGGATAAAGGAACGAACCCACTTTGGCTGTTCCGTCGTAGAAGGTAATGGTGGTTGTTCCCTGTTCAATATCGGCATCGAAAATGTAGAATACCTCGCGCAATCCGTCGAACTTACAGGGTTCAGTGGCTATGAACTCCATGGGGGGCTCGTTTTCGCTGAATCTCATCCTGGCCGATAGTCGGCGGTCTTCTGTCAGTCCCAGAGCCATCTTATGTTCGTCTTCGCCATGACCCAGAACAGGCATAGCCTTGCCGTTGTCGGCAGGATTCAGCATCACATCCACGGTGAACGACTTTTCTGCCAGGTTGCGCGAAGCCTGTGGTATACCAAGCCCCTTTCCGTCGAAGTGCAGCGACGAAGAGAGGGATATGTTGCTGCTGTTGGTCTGACCCACCACCTCGAAGTTATTCACTGCCGACAGGTAGTTTCCGGCAATGGGCTCCGAGAATCTGAGGACGATGTCGTCGCCGATGTCCAGTATGCCATCCACGGGCTGCGGTGTGCCGAAGAGTTGCGGACGGCGTGTATCCTTGATACCCGACAGGATGTTCGACGAGCGGGTCAGGTAGCCGTTTCCATGACGGCAGAAGGTTACGGCACGAATGTCGTAATACTGCTCTATCGGGTCTTTCTCGCCGTAGAAGAACGCATCGATGTATCCGTCGTGCTCCATCAGCTTCTTCTCACCCGAGGCAAGAGCCATCAACTGTTCGCCTTCTTCCGTATTCGGATAGTACGAGCAGACGTTCACCCAGTCCTTGTCGCCTTGGGTAGAGAGTTTGTACTGCAGTTCGATGTGGTCGAAGTTGCGGAAGTTTATGTCGAAACCGTCGATGTGCACAGGCAGGTAATAGGCCAGTTTATCCTTATCGTAGGCCGATTCGGTGTTCACCACCCACTTGTCGCCAGGCTTCGAGATGTTTACCGCTCCGGCAGCCGGCACAAAGTGAGCCGAGATGTTCACCGTCTCGATGTGGAATACATCGTCCTCGTCCATCAGCGAGATTTGCAGGTCTTCGTAGTCGTATTCGGCACCGGCATACACTTCAATCTGCTTCTCTACGATGGTATTCGGCTCCAGCCATAAATCTATGCCTGAACCCGTCAGCGGACAGCCGTCGAAGAGCACCTTGGCACCATTGGGATTCGAGGTGTCCTCGAGGTAGTACTTCAGTTCCTTGGTCACACGGGCAGGCATTTCGCTCTCGTTCGTCATGTAGATGGTGAAGCGGGCGGGGTCGCCGTAGGGCACATTCGACACGCTTGGCTCCTTGGCCCAGATACGCAGTTTGTCAATCTGCATGGTCTGCTGGTCGAGCACCATACCCGGATTATAGAGCAAGGTCTTGCGCTCTTCCTCCCAAGGCGAAGCGGTAGCACCTGCCAACGTGCGGAACACGAAATTCCGGTATCTCGGAACATCGGTAGTGCTGGTTATATAACTTGTGGTGTTGCTGCTGCCGGGACGGCCGTTGTAGATGCTCTTCAGGTTGTCCTCCACATGCTTATAGAAGGTGTTCAGGCCTCCCAGTGCATTAAGTTTGGCAACATTGTCGGAACTGATTTCTCGCGTCTTGTAAACCGCAACCGTAAGGCTTGAATTACGAGCACACGACAGGGTGAAACCCGTCTCCTTGCTGTATTCCTCGCTCTTTCCGTTCTCGTAGTTGAAGTCGAAACCGAAGAGCGGAGTGATGTTGAGACTGAACTTAACGCCACCGGCTTTGAAATCAACGGAAGTAACCTCGTCAGGGTCTGGATAGTCTAACTGACGAGTAAGTTTGGAGCCGTTATCGGAAGACAGGTTAAAGCCGTCATCACCCGTTATGTTCACGGCACTCGGTATCTTCCAGTAGCGGTGCAGACCCTCTGAGGTCGTGAACGACTCGCTGTACTCCACTTCCGAGCGTCCGTCGAAATCATATATCTTGACCAGATCGTAAGCCTCCAGCTTTTCCTTCTCGTTGGCAGCGATGAATCCCACCCAGGTGTTTATCTGAGCGTTCAGTGCCTTTATGGAGTCTGGCCACTCGTCTTTCACGCCCGTCGGTTTATAGGTGTCGTAGAATTTTTCCATCGAGAAGCTCGGATGGCTTGGGGAAACCTTGCTCACATAGACGGGTCGCTTCATCTTGTCTGCCATCGCCTGAGCGTAATCGCTTGTGGTGGTTGAATCCATCAGCAAGGCATTTCGTGTGCGCAGTAGTGACGGTATAAGTTCGTCAATCAGATAACTCTGTGAATGCGCGAAGGTACTGCTTATCTTGGAAGAGAGCTGCATCACCTCGTCGCGTATGAGGTAGATGGAATCCTGCTTCACGTCGTCCCATCCGCTGGCAAGCACCTTAGCCGTACCCGTCACGTCGAAATCATATCCGTTGATGTTGGTCGTGCCTCCGATACCCGGTTTCAGACGCCCCAGGGCTGCACTGTTCACGGCACGTACCGCTATGGCATCCTCGACGATGACGTTGTCCGTCATACCTATATATACATCGGCGCTCATACCCACGGCCTTCACTTCGGTGCTGGTGGATATCTTCTCCTTGGTCTCAAACTCGTATTCGTAGCTCCAGTCCTGATAGTAGGAAGTAGCGAGGTCGTAGGGCAGACTGCCGTAGTTGTCGCTGGTCGAAGTGCTTCCGGCAGCAGTACCACTGCCGACACCAGCCCAGATACCCGTGTAGTAATCGGCACCTGAACCTACTCCCACCTTCATGTTGATACCCATCTGCACATTATAGTCGGCATTGTAGCTGTAGCTTATCTTGGAACCCTTCTCTATGTATGCCGAGCTGCTGGCACCTGGTGGGTCGCGCAGGATGTCGATAAGATGGGTATTCTGTCCTGCGATGATTCGTCTGCCCTGCGGCTTTGGCTGTGCAGCCAGCACGTAGGCTTGAATCGGGGCGATGTCGTAGAAGCTGCCGTCGTATTCGAGGGTGAACTTCAGCGTTCGCAATGCCATCTGGTTCTCGAGCAGGAAGGTCAGGTTCTCCGGAGTGAACACGTATGTGCCCTGACCATCGTCGTCCAGTTCCACCTCGTCGGTCTGGTCGTTGCCCACCAGCTGGTTACCGGCAATCACACGTCCGCCGTCCAGCTGCACGACATCCAGTTCACCGAAAGCATCGTTGTTGTATCGGTATTCCTCTCGTGCCGACAGGAACATCGGAACCGAGGCACCAGCCATGAACACGGGATAGCCAAGCGTATATTTGCCGCCTCCGTCGGTCTTGCGCCACAGCACCACCGTGTCGCGTATGCCGGCATTGTCCATTGCCGTATATTGCTTGATACCGTAGTAGCGGTCCTGCGTGCCGTTGAACTGCCAGATGTCCAGTGTGGGCTGACTGTGGAAGATTCGAGAGTAGGTAGCGGTGTCGCCGTCCATGTAATTGTTCAGGTCCAGGGTCTCGCTCACCATTCCCGTCTGGAACAGAGTGGGATAACCCTGTGCGTAAACCTCCGTCACCTTGAACTTCACAGGATACATGGGCAGCAGGTACTCGCCCGTATTCGGGTCGGGATGAATCTCTATGCGGTGGCGATAGGCATCCACCTTCGTGGTGTCGTTCTTGCCATGAGCCACTTCGTAATGGCGTTCGGTCACGGAGGCATTCATCTGGTCGCGCACAATCCACGAGGTATTGTCGCCTTCCAGCTGCATCACGATGGTGATGTCTTCGCCCAGGTTGTTCTTCGAGAGCGACTGTCCCAGCGGCAACAGGCCCTGGTCGTTACCACCCACGACACGTCCCTGCAGGTTCACCTTCGTCTGATCCCACAGGTATATCTCGCTCACGTTCTTCTGCCAGTTGTGCCACGTTGAGTCGGGCTTGGCATCGGGTGTGATGAAGAAACCATCGTTCAAGAAAACATGTCCGTCCTTCACCACCTGTATCTGGTGACTGCCCTGGGGCACGCTTACCTCGAAGGCACCTTGGTTGTTGGTGGTCACGGGCTTGCCGTTGCTGTTCACCACCTCCACACCGTCGCGCAGGAAGCGGACTCCCGAAACGGGAATGCTCGAGCCCTCGTAGAGCACGTAGCCCGAGAAGATGTAGTAGTTGGTCTGGGTGAAGACGATGTTCGTCTGCAGATTCACATCCTCGTCGAAGGTTACGTTCTGTGCCCGGAACGTGGCTTCGTGGGTCGGGTCGGTAACGGTCAGCGTGTATTCGCCATACTTCTGATAGACCAGTCCGCCAATCTCGAAGTAACCCGTGCTGTCCGTCTCGCAGGTCCGTATCTCGGCACCGTCGATTTCGCCTACGGGCGTAGCCGTAACCGTGTAACCCGGCAGTCCGATGCCGTTGGTCAGACGCACGTAGCCGCGAACCATACCCGTTGGGGTGCAGCAGCCTTCAACCGTGGCCTTGCTCACATTCTCTCCCTCGCACTGGGTCACTCCCTCTATGATATAGACGTAGGTGTGCTGCGGACGCACGGTGCGGTCCATGTAGGCCGTCTGCGTGTAGTTGTCCTCCAGCGTCTCCACCTTGTCGGGCGTCTGCTTGTCGTAGCGCTTGATGCGGTAGAAGTCGGCCTGTCCGCGGGTGCATTCCCACGACAGCGATACGGCGTTCTGCAACGTGTCGGCCTTGGCACTGCCCAGCACCACGTTGTTGTCGAACTTATAGACTTTCAGGTCGTCAGCGTCAGTCTTGGTAACAGCAAAATCGTCATCGACGGACAGCGGCATGGTGGATTCACCACGTTCAACCGACAAGGAGAACAGATGGTCAACGCACGCCGTCTTCAAGTCCATAGTCAGCTGTCCTTCAAGTCGCTCATTGTCTGTCAGTTCGCGACGTTCAATATAGCAAGCGCCGTTATCCTGAATGGGAGCGGCCTTACTACCCTTTACCTGCCACTGGCTACCCAAAGTGGCAACAAGCTGTTCGACAGTCTTGTTGCCTACTTTGTTAACCTCCTCTAAACCAGTAGTGGCGTAGGTCCAGATGTTTGTGCCGTTCTCCCATGCAATATAATTACTTCCGTCTTCAATGCTATTGGCGAAAACTTCTCTAAACCTTACGTATGTACCATTATCCAAGCAGTTTTCCACCGTAACATTCTTCGGATTCGTAATCTTATTAACGAAACTGGTAGCTACACTTGTGTTGTTTTCCAAAGTGGATAGAGCAGTTATCTTTCCGTCAAAAAGACAGTTCCGGAGCGTAACCTTACTCGAGCCGGCAATAGCCACAAATCCAGCAGCCAAAGTGCTATTCTGAGAATTCGTTGCGATATTTGCCGAAACGCGACAGTTTTCAATGGTCAGATTTGACGAACTGACTATCTCAGCTACAAGTCCTGAACATAGATTATATCCATTTAATTTTCCATTAATGTTCAGGTTGCGGATGGTGACATTATTACAAACACTCGTAAAGAAACCACGGGGTAGTGTTTGGGGATCATTGATGTCGAGTGTGATGGTATGTCCGCAACCATCGAAGGTTCCTGAGAACCTTACTATCGGTTTCGTTACAGTGATGTCAGTCATCAGTTTGCAGTTAACTGCATAGTCCCCCTTTGACGCTTTCACCGCTGCCGCAAAGGCATTCCAGTCATCTACGGTCTTGATGATGAAAGTTACGTCATCAGCGGCTGCTTCTTCTACATATTTATCAATATTCAGCACCACCTTGGCGCGGTCGTCCCAAATCAGGGTTTTATGGGCGTTGTCCTCATCTGTGCTCATAATCGGCAATACGGTTCCGCCTTCCACCTTCCACTGGCTGCCCAAGGCTGATGCCAACTGGTCGGGTGCAAGCCCGGTGGTCTTGTTCGTCTCACTCCAGTTGTTGGAGTTATAGTTGTTCGTACCGCCAAAATTGGTTGGCGAACCTGAATATGTGTAGTTGGCACCGTTGTGTGAGAAATTAATATATGTACCACGTTCGAGGCAGTTTTTAACGTCTGCGTATGATGCCGAACCGTCTTTCCAGCCCACGAACGCACCTACATAACTGTCGTTCATATCCTTTCCTGTGGTATTGTCGGCAATGACCGTTCCGTCGAACAGACAGTCCTTCATATGTATTGTGCCTGAGCCACCATGACCGACTATACCACCGGCATGAGGAGCGTTATTGGCGTTGCCGGTTGCGGTTATCTGTGTTGAGATATGGCAATTCGCGATGTTGATTGTGGAAGTGCCGGTAAGATTTGCAATCAGTCCGGCTGAATGCATTTCGCCCGATATGGTACCAGTGACGCGAAGGTTCTTGATAGTACATGTCTTGACTTTATAGAAAGCTGCTGCGGTTTCTTTGCTGTTAATATTGACCGTCAGCGTATGTCCGTTTCCGTCAAACGTTCCCTGGTAAGGAGCATCGGATAGTGTACCTACAGCATAGGTTGTAGATATGTCGGCAGCCATGATGGCATTGATATCCTTCGAGCCTTTGGCCTCCTTCACGAGCTGCACGAAGAGTTTCCAGTCGGTGGAGTCGCGCAGCACCAAGTAGTTGTTCTTGTCGTATTCGGGAGTGGCTGTAGTTGAATTCCCCGTCAGATTACGTCCCTTGAATTTCAGCAACACACTATGTTCGTTGTCGTTCCATGTGCCATTGCGGCTCACGGTTGCCTCAGTGATGGAAGGCAGTGCAAGCGTTGCTGGCAGCACGGTGGTGGCATATCCGCTCTGGGGTGTCCAGCCCCATACCGCCGTGATGACACGTCTAACACGATAATAGACGGGAGCCTGCTGGTAGAAGGCCAGCAATTTGTCATCCTCGTAAGTGAATTCACTCTCCTTGTCGTCATAACTCATCTGACCCAGACTGGTCCACTGCCCGTTGGTGGCATCACCCGTCACGTTACGCTGAATCTCCCACGTATCCGTATTGGAGATGTCATCCCAATTGAAATTGTTGACCTTCCATCGCAGCATCACCTTGCCATTCGGCTGCAAGGAAGCAGAGAGACCTTGCGGATGGTGCAGAATCGGCAGGTCGGACTTGGTGGATTGGGTGGTCTGGGTCTTGTCCTCCGTGTCCGTATAAGTTGACTCGATATAGAAATCCTTGATGCAAACGTCGGCAGGCAGACGCATGAAGTCCGACGTTGTGGTAGGAAGAGTGACCGTCTTGTTGACACTTCCCGACGGATAGACCTCGGTATAGTGGGCTGTCATCTTCTGCAACTTGTTGGTCGCAATCATATAGGGCACCAGAATCTGATTGGGATGTCCCGTCTCGTAGGATATGATGGGGTCCATAATCATGGGATGCTGCAGCTGGGGAGCGGCAGGAATGCTTATGGTCGTGGGATCGATACTGATATATTTGTTGTACTCGGTCATGTTACCATTGTGATGGATGCTCCACGAGATGGTCACCTTCTTGCCGCGGTACTTATAGGGGATGTCCCACAGCAGGTTCACAATGGCATAGTCCTGATTATCTACACACGGACAGAGTTCATTGCCCTTGCTGGTGCCAATGCTCACATTGCTGTAACCACGGTCGCGATAGAGAATCATCGAGCCGTCCACACCCCTGTAGCTGTAGATACGGGGCAGGTAATCGCTACCACTGATGTCCTGCTGCGACTCGTAGTAGAAGAGGGTTTCCTTGTTTCCACCCTCCGGCTGGATGTAAACGGTGCCGTCCACTACCCAGCAGTCATAGTCCTCCTTGTCGTAGAGCGGCATCTTCAGTCTCAGCTGGTGAGTACCCTCCAGTGTCACGTTGTAACGGTAGGTGTCTTCAAGCTTACAAGCCGAAGCCTCACCGGGCCAGCCCGACAGCAGCAACAGCGTTGCCATCACAACGAGCAGCCATTTCCTTTCAAACAGATTCTTTTTCATAGTATTAGGTTTTATTTTTTTACGAATTAATGCACAAAAAACGAGTT
Source organism: Bacteroidaceae bacterium (assembly GCA_017617235.1). Taxonomy (GTDB): domain Bacteria; phylum Bacteroidota; class Bacteroidia; order Bacteroidales; family Bacteroidaceae; genus Physcousia. The sequence continues at coordinate 11,516 of JAFZWQ010000028.1, forward strand.
TCCTGAGCATGGTATTAGACCTATTCTGTTGCAAATATACAACTTCTTTTTCATTTATGGAAAAGAAAGCCCCGGTTTTATCTGCCTCACGCAGATTTGAAGAAAAAATCAGGCTGTACACTCCGCACCGCTAAGGCACAAAAAAAGCGCTACTCTCATCGGAATAGCGCCTTTTTCTTGTTCTTATAGGGCCTATGGGGCTCATGGGCCCTATGAGCATAGCGTCACCCGAGCGTGACGGTGTAGCAGGAACTGACTGCGGTTGCGCTGGTCAGGGCGGCTACCAAAGCTGTGAACAGCTTCCAAAGGAACTTCATGAGTTCCGCCTTTCTTTCTGGTTTCATGGCATTCAATTTTTCATTTTTAATTTTTCACTTTTAATTAGTGAAGCGGTGCGGGCGAGCCCAGATGGGCTGCCCGCTTCGCTTCATCACTCGGTCTGGCCGTTGTCGTCACCACCGTCACCGCCGCCACCGTCGTCATCACCCTCGCTGCCGGTGACCAGGGCCTCCTTGGCGGCCTTCTTCGCCACGGCCTGCTCCTCGCGGGTCATCACGTACTCGAAGTCGGGTTCGCTGTTCAGGAACGTCTGCACCTCGTCGTCCACGTCGCCGCGC